>NZ_QEOB01000001.1:0-705743 GCF_003096875.1 Paraburkholderia unamae | reverse complement strand
GATGCTCTGGTTCGTCGCGTACAACTGCGCACCGTTCACCGCGTCCGTGCTCGACGCGCTCAGATCGCCCGCCGCCACGTTCGTCAGCTTCACCGCCGTGGTTGCGCCCGCTCCGCCCAGCGTCACCGTGTCGTGCGCCGACGAGTCGTACATCACGGCATCAGCGAGCTGGCCGTTGATCGTCGTGATCTGGCCGTTGATGTTCGTCACATCGCCAGCCAGGTTCGAGACGTTCTGGTTCGTCGTGTACAGCTGCGAGCCGTTCACCGCGTCCGTGCTCGACGCGCTGACATCGCCCGCCGCCACGTTGTGCAGCGCCACCGGCGTGGTTGCGCCCGCACCGCCCAGCGTCACCGAATCGTGCGCCGACGAGTCATACGTCACCGCATCGGCAAGCTGGCCGTTGATGTTCGTGATGTCGCCGCTGAGCGCCGTGAAAGCGTCGCCCGCGTTGTTATACGTCCCGCCGTTGAGCACGTAGGTCGGATTCGAGATCGAACCGTCCGCGTTCACCGTCGAGCCGCCACCCAGCGAGCTGGCCGTCGAACTGGCCAGGCCGTAGAGCTGCGAGCCGTTCACCGCGTCGAAGCTCGACGCGCTCACATCGCCCGCCGCCACGTTGTGCAGCGCCACCGGCGTGCTGGCACCCGTTCCGCCCAGCGTCACCGAATCGTGCGCCGACGAGTCGTACATCACCGCGTCAGCAAGCTGGCCGTTGATCGACGTGATCTGGCCGCTGATGTCCGTGATGCTCTGGTTCGTCGCGTACAACTGCGCACCGTTCACCGCGTCCGTGCTCGACGCGCTCAGATCGCCCGCCGCCACGTTCGTCAGCTTCACCGCCGAGCTTGCGCCCGTGCCGCCCAGCGTCACCGTGTCATGCGCCGACGAGTCGTACATCACCGCGTCAGCAAGCTGGCCGTTGATCGACGTGATCTGGCCGTTGATGTTCGTGATCTGGCCGTTGATGGTCGTGATCTGGCCGTTGATGTCCGTGATGCCCTGGTTCGTCGCGTACAGCTGCGAACCGTTCACCGCGTCCGTGCTCGACGCGCTCAGGTCGCCCGCTGCCACGTTCGTCAGCTTCACGGCCACGCTGGCGTCCGTGCCGCCCAGCGTCACCGAGGCATGCGCCGACGAGTCGTACATCACCGCATCGGCAAGCTGGCCGTTGATCGTCGTGATCTGGCCGTTGATGTCCGTGATGCTCTGGTTCGTCGCGTACAGTTGCGAGCCATTGATTGCATCCGTGCTCGACGCGCTCAACTCGCCCGCTGCCACGTTCGTCAGCTTCACTGCCGAGCTTGCACCCGTACCACCCAGCGTCACCGTGTCGTGTGCCGACGAGTCGTACATCACCGCATCGGCAAGCTGACCGTTGATCGTCGTGATCTGGCCGTTGATGTCTGTAACCTGGCCGCCAATGCTCGTCACATCGCCCGCCAGGTTCAAGATGCTCTCGTTCGTTGCGTACAGCTGCGAACCGTTCACCGCATCCGTGCTCGATGCGCTCAGATCGCCCGCCGCCACGTTCGTCAGCTTCACCGCCGAGCTTGCGCCCGCGCCGCCCAGCGTCACCGTGTCATGCGCCGACGAGTCGTACATCACCGCGTCAGCAAGCTGACCGTTGATCGTCGTGATCTGGCCGTTGATGTTCGTCACATCGCCAGCGAGATTCGACACGTTCGTGTTCGTCGCGTACAGCTGCGAGCCGTTCACCGCGTCCGTGCTCGACGCGCTCAACTCGCCCGCCGCCACGTTCGTCAGCTTTACCGCCAAGCTTGCATCCGTGCCGCCCAGCGTCACCGTGTCGTGTGCCGACGAGTCGTACATCACTGCATCAGCAAGCTGACCGTTGATGCTCGTGATCTGGCCGTTAATGTCCGTGATGCCCTGGTTCGTCGCGTACAGCTGCGAACCATTGACCGCGTCCGTGCTCGACGCGCTCAACTCGCCCGCCGCCACGTTCGTCAGCTTCACCGTCGAGCTGGCGCCCGAGCCGCCCAGCGTCACCGACGCATGCGCCGACGAGTCGTACATCACCGCGTCAGCGAGCTGGCCGTTGATCGTCGTGATGTCGCCCGACAGGTTCGAGATGTTCTCGTTCGTCGCGTACAGCTGCGAGCCATTGATTGCGTCCGTGCTTGACGCGTTCAGATCGCCCGCCGCCACGTTTGTCAGCTTCACCGTCGAGCTTGCACCCGAACCGCCCAGCGTCACCGTGTCGTGCGCCGACGAGTCGTACATCACGGCATCGGCAAGCTGACCGTTGATCGTCGTGATCTGGCCGTTGATGTCCGTGACCTGACCACCAATGGTCGTCACATCGCCTGCCAGGTTCGAGACGTTCTCGTTCGTCGCGTACAGCTGCGAGCCATTGATCGCGTCCGTGCTCGACGCGCTCACATCGCCCGCTGCGACGTTCGTCAGCTTCACCGTCGAGCTGGCGCCCGAACCACCCAGCGTCACCGAGGAATGCGCCGACGAGTCGTACATCACCGCGTCAGCAAGCTGACCGTTGATCGTCGTAATGTCGCCCGACAGGTTGGAGATGTTCTCGTTCGTCGCGTACAGCTGCGAGCCATTGATTGCGTCGGTGCTCGACACGCTCAGTTCGCCCGCCGCCACGTTCGTCAGCTTCACCGTCGAGCTGGCACTCGTACCGCCCAGCGTCACCGAGGCGTGTGCCGACGAGTCGTACATCACCGCATCGGCAAGCTGACCGTTGATCGTCGTGATCTGGCCGTTGATGTCCGTGATCTGGCCGCCAATGCTCGTTACATCGCCCGCCAGGTTCGAGATGTTTTCATTCGTCGCATACAGCTGCGAGCCGTTCACCGCGTCCGTGCTCGACGCATTCAGCGCGCCTGCCGCCACGTTCGTCAGCTTCACCGTCGAGCTGGCACCCGTACCGCCCAGCGTCACCGAAGAATGCGCCGACGAGTCATACATCACCGCGTCAGCAAGCTGACCGTTGATCGTCGTGATCTGGCCGTTGATGCTCGTCACTTCGCCAGCAACGTTCGAGATGCTCTCGTTCGTCGCGTACAGCTGCGAGCCGTTCACCGCGTCCGTGCTCGACGCGCTCAGGTCGCCCGCCGCCACGTTCGTCAGCTTCACGGCCGAGCTGGCATCCGTGCCGCCCAGCGTCACTGAGGCGTGCGCCGACGAGTCGTACATCACGGCATCAGCAAGCTGACCGTTGATCGTCGTGATCTGGCCGTTGATGCTTGTCACATCACCAGCTACGTTCGACACGTTCGTGTTCGTCGCGTACAGCTGCGAACCGTTCACCGCATCCGTGCTCGACGCGCTCAGATCGCCCGCCGCCACGTTCGTCAGCTTCACCGCCGCGCTCGCTGCCGTGCCGCCCAGCGTCACCGTGCCATGCGCCGACGAGTCGTACATCACCGCGTCAGCAAGCTGACCGTTGATCGACGTGATCTGGCCATTGATGTTCGTCACATCGCCAGCGATGTTCGAAACGTTCTCGTTCGTTGCGTACAGCTGCGAGCCGTTCACTGCATCCGTGCTCGACGCGCTGACATCACCCGCCGCCACGTTCGTCAGCTTCACCGCTGCGCTCGCTGCCGTGCCGCCCAGCGTCACCGTGTCATGCGCCGACGAGTCGTACATCACCGCATCGGCAAGCTGGCCGTTGATCGTCGTGATCTGGCCATTGATGTTCGTCACATCGCCGGCGAGGTTCGAGACGTTCTCGTTCGTTGCGTACAGCTGCGAGCCGTTCACGGCGTCCGTGCTCGATGCGCTCAGATCGCCCGCCGCCACGTTCGTCAGCTTCACCGCTGCGCTCGCACCCGTCCCGCCCAACGTCACAGAGGAATGCGCCGACGAGTCGTACCGCACCGCGTCAGCAAGCTGGCCGTTGATGCTCGTGATATCGCCCGCCAGGTTCGAGACGCTTTCGTTCGTCGCATACAGTTGCGCGCCATTGATCGCGTCCGTGCTCGATGCGTTCAGGTCGCCCGCCGCCACGTTCGTCAGCTTCACGGCCGAGCTCGCGCCCGAACCACCCAGCGTCACCGTGCTGTGCGCCGACGAGTCGTACATCACCGCATCGGCAAGCTGGCCGTTGATCGTCGTGATCTGGCTGTTCATGCTCGTGACCTGACCGCCAAGGTTGGTCACATCGCCAGCGATATTCGAAATATTCGTATTCGTCGCGTAGAGCTGCGAGCCATTCACCGCGTCCGTGCTCGACGCGCTCAGGTCGCCTGCCGCCACGTTCGTCAGCTTCACCGCTGCGCTCGCAGCCGTGCCGCCCAGCGTCACCGACGCATGCGCCGACGAGTCGTACATCACCGCATCGGCAAGCTGGCCGTTGATCGTCGTGAGCTGACTGTTGATGCTCGTCACGCTACCGGCAACGTTCGAGACGTTCGCATTCGTCGCGTACAGTTGCGAGCCGTTCACCGCGTCCGTGCTCGACGCGCTCACGCCGCCCGCCGCCACGTTCGTCAGCTTCACGGCCGTGCTTGCGCCCGTGCCGCCCAGCGTCACCGAGGCATGTGCCGACGAGTCATACATCACCGTATCGGCAAGCTGGCCGCTGATGCTCGTGATGTCGCCCGACAGGTTCGACACGCTCTGGTTCGTCGCGTACAGCTGCGCGCCATTGACCGCATCCGTGCTCGACGCGCTCAGGTCGCCCGCCGCCACGTTCGTCAGTTTCACCGCCGAGCTCGCGCCCGTGCCGCCCAGCGTCACCGAGCTATGCGCCGACGAGTCGTACATCACCGCATTGGCAAGCTGACCGTTGATCGTCGTGACCTGGCCGTTGAGGTTCGTGACATCGCCGGCAAGGTTCGTCACATCGCCGGCGAGATTCGAGACGCTCGCATTCGTCGCGTACAGCTGCGAGCCATTGATCGCATCGGTGCTCGACGTGCTCACGTCGCCCGCCGCCACGTTCGTCAGCTTCACCGCCGCGCTGGCGCCCGTGCCGCCCAGCGTCACGGAGGCATGCGCCGACGAGTCGTACATCACCGCATTGGCAAGCTGACCGTTGATCGTCGTGACCTGACCATTGAGGTTCGTCACATCGCCTGCGAGGTTCGACACGTCCGTATTCGTCGCGTACAGCTGCGAGCCATTGATCGCATCCGTGCTCGAAGCGCTCAGGTCGCCCGCCGCCACGTTCGTCAGCTTCACGGCCACGCTCGCGCCCGTGCCGCCCAGCGTCACCTTGTTGTGCGCCGACGAGTCGTACAGCACCGCATCGGCAAGCTGGCCGTTGATCGTCGTGAGCTGGCTGTTGATGCTCGTGAGCTGGCCGCCGATGTTCGTCACATCGCCGGAAATATTCGAGATGTTCGTATTCGTCGCATAGAGCTGCGAACCGTTCACCGCGTCCGTGCTCGACGCGCTGACGTCGCCCGCCGCCACGTTCGTCAGCTTCACCGCGGCGCTGGCGCCCGTGCCGCCCAGCGTCACCTTGTTGTGCGCCGACGAGTCGTACAGCACGACATTAGGCAATTGCGCCTGGATGGTCGTCACCGAGCCTTGCAGGTTCGAGATGTTCGTCGAATTCTGCGTGACCTGCGAATCCGTTGCGAACAACTGGGATCCGTTCACCGCGTCGGTGCTCGACGCGCTCACGTTTCCTGCCGCCACATTCGTGATCTGGCGCTCCGCGTTGGCCGCGCCCACGCTCACCACGCCCGTGGGCGATGCGCCTGCAACCGTATAGGACTTGCCGCTGATCGTGACGCTTGCCGTCGGGGTCGCCGCGGCGGAAACCGTTGCGCCATTGCCTAGCGCGACCGAGTTGCTCACGGTCGAAGCCACGTATGCACCGTTGCCGATGGCAATCGCGTTCGTACCGGCCGCAGTCGCCACCGGTCCGATTGCCGTGCTGTTCGTGCCCTTGGCCGACGAATCGCCCAGCGTGGAGTTCGTATGGAAATACTCGATACCGCCGCCGTTGGCGATATTGTTCAGCGCGCTGCCTACGTCGGTGAAGGTGGTGCCGTTCTGGACATACTGAGGACTGGAAATCGAGCCGTTGCTGTTCACTGTGGAACCGGCGCCGAACGCATTCGCTTCCGAATTGGCCAACGCGTAGAGTTGCGAGCCGTTCACGACATCCGTGCTCGTGGCGCTCAGGATACCGTTCGCCACATTGATGATCTGGTTCTGCGTGGTGGCATTGCCCACCGACACTGCGTTCGCCCTGTTCGCCGTCGCACCAGCGCCCAGCGCGACGGAGTTGGTGGCCGATGCAACGCTGGCATAGCCAATGGCCAGCGAGTTGGTTCCCCCCGCGGTGGCGGCCGCACCGAACGTGTCCGCGCCGTTTGCGTTTGTGAGGCTTTGCCCCCCCAAAGCGACCGAATAGTCGTACTGCGCGTTTGCCCCGTAGCCCACGGCCAAAGCCTGCGAGCCATTACTGTTGGACTTGGTGCCGATCGCCACCCCGGCTGGCTGGGCAGCCGACAACGACCCGGGCACACCACCCGCAATGACATTGCTGCTGTAGCCGATTGCTACCGAACCATTCGCCCCCGCGGTCGCATTGCCACCGATCGCCGTCGGCTCCAAAGTCGTAAACGACGTGCTGGCAACCGCGCCTTGGCCATAGGCAACAGCATACCCGTTGAGTGCGGCATTGGCGGGGTCGAGATAGCCGCCATCAAGCGTGCCCGCAAAGCCCGCTGCGGAGTAACCGGCAAGAACAACACCGGCCGCCAGGGCCACGGTGCTGGCTGACGCCTTCTTTCCACGCGCTCTGGTGTTTTCGTCCGCCGCGACCCAAGTTCCCGTGGACTCGTTCCAGACAGAGCGATAGGTCTTGTTCACTTTCAATCCTTCGAAATATAAATATTCAACCGGCCTGAGCGCAGCATCAGCGCGCCGATCAACCAGAATTTCCGCCACACCCGCCCGCTTTCACTGACAGGAGATTTACCAATTTATTTTGCAATCCTATATTTCTAACAAGGATTACTTATGTAGTCGCCTTTACCAACTGGCGCCATGGCAGGCGCTTACCCGTTCAAACCGCGATGTTTCATAAACAGTGTTACGGAAACCTGCCCGGAAAAATATCGGATAAATGCGAGAGTGATCGCCAACCGCTGTTCATCCGGTTCTCGTACGCGTTCAAAAAGAATGAGCGGCGGACCAGGTCGAGTCAGGTCATCGGCATACCGATCATCAGGACGCGCCGCAAACCTTCGACGCGGCGAATCGCAGCTACCGCCGACCTCTCATGAACTGCGGATCGCGGCGGGTCGCACGGAGCCCCTTTGTGAGCACGCGCTTCGACGCAGGGGAAGCCGACTGTAGCTGACAGGTAAGAATAGAATGACGTCGGCGTTTCTTACATAAGCCGATTCTTATTTTTCAAATGAATATCTAAGATTTCCTAACAATCATCCAGGCCAGACATCGATCTTTCTTAAATTCTTTTGACGATCGACTTAAATCGCGGCGCCCGTGATGGACCATGCCGCGCCAATCGTCTTGTGGCTGGAGAATGCGACCGCAGGATGCGGGAAGCGGCGCGTCGCGCGCCAATTCAGAATCAGAAGAGCAAGCGGTGAGACACGCGGTGACAAGCGAGGCGCCAGCGAAGGCGTCACCGGCCGGGCAGGCGACCGGTGCTTCAGCGTTCAGCGGCGCGTCGACTGTGACGAGACGACTCGCCAACGGCCATCGTGCCGGACAAACACGTCGGTAAACGTGAAGTCCATGTACTGCGTCGATTGCGGAGGTTGATAGCGATTGATGCCCTGCACGATGGCCGTATCGCCATTCAGACTCACCTGCATGTCGCGCAGCGTCTGCGTAGCGCCGGCGGGCGGCGGCGGAGCGTTCATGACGTCAGCCTTGGTACGTCGAACGCCACTGGGCGTCGTCTCGATGTAGGAGTCGTCGAGCAGTTGATCGAGCACTGTCCGGTCATGCGTAGGCGCGGCATCTACCCAGCTTTGCTCGAGCTGTAGCAATGCCGCCTGATCGGCCTGCGGCGTGGCGTGTGCGACGCTGGCTCCTGCGAGCAGGAGCGCGGCGCACAGCTTCATAAGCGTGCGTTTCATCATCGTCAAAGTCCTGAAAACCATTTCGAGCGGGGGCGTGAGCCTATCAAACGGATCGCAGCGCAACACGTCGCGCCGCGCGTAAATCGTCTGAGTCAGCCCACTCCATTGATGCTAATCACTGAAACCGCTCGATCGAATAGGACTTCTTCGAAACACACTCAACGGTATGCGTTGATCTTGTCGCGCGTGGCCATCGCGGCCGTTGCAGCCGCCTGAGCGTAATCCTCGCCCTTGCTCGCGTAGATGATCGCGCGCGACGAGTTGATGAGCATGCCCGTGCCGTTGGCCGTGCGGCCGGCCTTCACGGTGGATTCCACATCGCCGCCCTGGGCGCCGATGCCGGGAATCAGCAGGGGCATGTCGCCCACGATCGCGCGAACCGTCTCGATTTCCTTCGGGAAGGTTGCGCCCACCACGAGGCCCAGTTCACCGCTCGCGTTCCACTTCTGCGCGGCGAGGCCCGCGACGATCTGATAGAGCGGCTTGCCATCCACCGTCAGGAATTGCAGGTCGGAGCCGCCGGGGTTCGAGGTGCGGCACAGCACGATCACCCCTTTGCCCTTGTGTTCGAGCCACGGCTCGATCGAATCGAAGCCCATATAGGGATTGACCGTCACCGCGTCGGCCTTGAAGCGCTCGAACGCTTCGCGTGCGTACTGCTCGGCGGTGCTGCCGATGTCGCCGCGCTTGGCGTCGAGGATCACGGGCAGGCCCGGATGCTTCTCGTGGACGTGCGCGATCAGCGCTTCGAGCTGGTCTTCGGCGCGATGCGCGGCGAAGTACGCGATTTGCGGCTTGAACGAGCACGCGTAGGGTGCCGTGGCGTCGACGATGTCGCGGCAGAACTCGAAGATCGCGTCGCTGCGGCCGTTGAGCGCGGCCGGGAATTTCGTCGGCTCGGGGTCGAGGCCCACGCACAGCAGCGAGCCGGTGCGCTGCCAGGCGGCGCCGAGGGTCTGGGTAAAGGAAGTCATGGTGTTTGCTCGCGGCGAGCCGGTGAAGGGAAAACGGCGCGTATTTTACCCGGCTTGGCGGGCGGCGCTCCGGGCGGCGGCCATCGGCGCGCTCTTGCAAGCCGAATGGCCGCCGCGCCGCCGGTTTGCCCAGCTGCGCGGCGCATTATCGTTAGACGAATCAGACGACCGTGCTCCGGCGCGAGCGCGGCGCCGGGCAGGCCGTTCTCAGCCGCGCCCGCGCGCGCCCTTGCCGCCCCGACCGCCCGCCCGGCCCCGTGCGCCGGCGCGATGGGGGCTCGCCATCGCGCGCATGTCCATGCGCTCCACGGTGAAGGAAAAGCGCCGCA
Organism: Paraburkholderia unamae; assembly: GCF_003096875.1. Taxonomy (NCBI): domain Bacteria; kingdom Pseudomonadati; phylum Pseudomonadota; class Betaproteobacteria; order Burkholderiales; family Burkholderiaceae; genus Paraburkholderia; species Paraburkholderia unamae. The sequence continues at coordinate 696,377 of NZ_QEOB01000001.1, read as the reverse complement.
CGAGCCGCTCGCCTTGGGCGAGCACAGTCATGCCGTTGGCGTCGGCGCCGCCGTGCAGGTTCACGGCGTTGATCGGATGGTCGACCGGCTCGAAGCAGAAGAAGTCCGCGCCGGGCGGCGTGTAGAGCACGTAGTAGTCGGTGTTGGCGCAGATCGACAGCGAAAGCCGGCGGCGCTCCCACACCACGGCCGCGCGCCCGCTCCAGCCGCTGAAGGCGTGATTCACGAGCTGCTCAGGCAGCGGATAGGCCACGCCGAACTGCCAGGCGGGCGGCGCGGGCACGTGGCGCACCGGCAGCCAGTCGTCGCCGGAGAGCCAGAGGCCGCTTGCGGGCGCGGAAAGCTCGGTGCTCGCGTCGCGCGCGAGGAACGGATGCACGCCGAGACCGAACGGCAGTGCGTCGCGCCCCGTGTTTTCCACTTCCAGCGCGATGCCGAGCGTGGCGCCGTCGAGCGCATAGGTGAGCGTCGCGCGGTACGAATAGGGCTCGCCCGTGCTGCGGTCGAGCACGAGCGTCACGTTCTCGCGATCGGCGCTGGCGACGCTCCAGGGCGCGAGCCAGCCGTCGCCGTGAATCGGCAGCGGCTCGCTTGCGCGATTGCGCGGGACTTCGACATCGCGGCCGCCAAAGTGAAAGCGCCCTTCGCCGATGCGGTTCGAATACGGCAACAGCGGGTAGCACGCCAGCTCGTTCGGGTCCATGCGCGCGCTCACGCGTTCGCAGCGGCGGAACACGGGTTCGAGCGCGCCTTCGCTGCGCCAGTCGAAGCGCGTGATCCCGCCGCCCAGTTGCGGCGCAACGTCGAGCCGCAGATACGCGTTGGCCAGCGTCACGCAGGCCACGTCGCTCGTGCCGGCCGCGCCGATGGCGACCGCCGAGGTGCTGGGCCCCGGCAGAACGGGATGGGTGGTGGCTTCCAGCCGCGCGCGGCGCGCGGCTGCGGGCGAGGCAGGCGAAGCCGTCGAGGTGGGGGAAGTGGGCATTGGCGATGAAGCGGCGGCGTTCGACGCCGCGGCCGACGCACGGGGACTCGCGGTGGAACGGTCGGGTTGACGCACAGCGGAATTCGCGACGCTCATAAGCTGCTCCTCGAGAGGCATGTTTGATTGCCGCCGCGAACGACGGCTCACCGGTGGCCTGCCGATGCCGTGCGCTCACTCTCGCAGGGTCCGGCGGCCGCTTCTTGTGCTTGCCCTTCACCTTCTGGTCTTGCAGGTACGGCCGACTGCGTGTTTCCGATCGACTGCATCTGTTGCCGAAGAACAACGACTATCCGTCTGTTTGCGGTGTGCGCGCGGGGTTGAGGCTTACAGCTTGCTTCGGTGCGGCGCGCGCGGGCCGCTGCCCGAATCGATGCGGGTGCGCTTGCGGGCAGTGCTTGATACAGCCTGCCTCAAGCACGCCGGCGCCCCTGAAACCGCGGTTCTTCAAGGCCCTGGCGGCCGATTCGAACCGAGAACACGCCGCCTGCGTGCGGCTCGCGCGCGAGTGTCTCCTCCTCCATCTCCTCGCGCGCGCTCGTGACATAAAGCGTGTCCAGAAGCGCACCGCCGAGCGTAACGCAGCTTGGCTGCGCTGTGGGAATCTTTACTCGCTCGGTTTCCACGCCATCCACACCGTAGCGCACCACTCGCTCGCCGCCCCACTGCGCGTTCCAGAGGCCGCCTTCGGCATCGACGGTGGAGCCGTCTGGCACGCCGGAGGCGTCGCCGAGCTTCACGAACGTACGTTCGTTTGCAATCGTGCCGTCCGTGCCGTAGTCGCAGGCGCGAATCTCGCGCGTGGGCGAATCGCAGTAATACATCGTCGCGCCGTCGGGGCTGAATGCAATGCTGTTCGAGATGGCGGGCGCGGGCAGCGGTAGCCGCTCGAGCGTGAGGTTATGGTTCAGACGATAGAAGCCGCCGATCGCCTCCCGGGGCGTCGCCTCGTATTTGGTGCCGAACACGAAGCGGCCCTGGCGGTCGCAGCGCCCGTCGTTCAGGCGCGTGGGCACGCCGGGTTCGACTTCGACGATGGGCTCGATCGCGCCCGTTTCCAGATCGAAGAACGCAAGCTGTGAGGCAAGGCCCAGCAGCAGCGTGCGCTCGTCCTCGCACAGCGCGAAGCACGCGAGGCGCTCGGGCATGTCCCACGTGAGATGCTTGCCTTCGCGCACGTCGTAGCGTTGCAGGCGCTTGCCCGAGATGTCGACCCAGTACAGCCGCCCGCTGCGCGCGCACCAGGTCGCGCCCTCGCCCAGTTCGCATTTCGCGTGAACGAGCAGTTCGGCTACCGGGTCGTCCGGTGCGTCGCCGCCGGCGCCTGCGTTTGCGTTCTCGTTTTCGTTTGCGCTCATGCCCAGCCTCCATCCACCACGATGTCCTGCGCGGTGATCATCCGGCTGTCGTCGGCGGCGAGGAATAGCGCCATGCGCGCGAGGTCCGCGGGCAACAGTTCGGCGTCGATGCACTGGCCCCGCCTGATGCTCTCGCGGCCTTCGTCGGTGAGCCACAGGCGGCGCTGCTTGTCCGTCATCACCCAGCCGGGCACGAGCGAATTCACACGAATGCCGTACCGCCCGAGGTCCTTCGCGAGGCCGCGCGTGAGGCCCTGCACCGCCGACTTGCTCATCGTATAGACGGGCATCTCGGCTTGCTTGAGCATCCAGCTAATCGATCCCAGATTGATGATCGTGCCCGCGCGCGCCTCCTTCATGTCTTCCGCCACGGCCTGCGCCGCGAAGAGTTGATGGCGCAAGTTCACGGCGACGCCCGCATCGAACGATTCGGGCGTCACTTCCGCCAGCGTGTGCCGTTTGTCGTTCGCGGCGTTGTTCACGAGCACCTGGATCGGCCCGAGCGCCGCCTTCACGTCGGCGATGGCGGCGCGCAGGGCCGCGATATCGGCGAGATCGACATTGGCGAACAGCGGCTTGTGGCGCGAGTCGCCGAGTTCGTCGGCGAGCGCCTGTCCCGCGCTCGTGTCGATATCGAAGAACGCCACGCGGGCGCCCTGCGCCGCGAAGTGCTCGACGAACGACGCGCCGATGCCGGTCGCGCCGCCCGTGACGAGCACCACGCGGTCGGCCAGGCTCGGATAACGCGCGTAGTTTTCGTGCGCGTGGCGCGTGAGCGCACTAGCGGGTGAATTCACGAGTGAATTCGCGGGCGAATTTGCGTTGAGCGACATCGTTCTGGATTCCTTGTGTGGCCGTCGGCAAATTCAATCGCGCGCGCCGCGGTTCTTCAACTGGTCGAGCAGCACCGCCGCGAGCAGGATCGCGCCGCGCACGAGGTACTGATAGAACGCGTCGATGTTCATCAGGTTCATGACGTTCTCGACCGTCCCCATGATCAGCACGCCGATCACCACGCCCGAGATCGTCGCGCGCCCGCCCAGCAGCGACACGCCGCCAAGCACGCACGCCGAGATCACGTTCAGCTCGAAGCCTTCGGCCGCGTTCGGCTGGCCCGAGGTGATGCGCGAGGCGAGAATCACGCCCGCGAGCGCCGTGACCGCGCCCTGGATCAGGAAGATCCAGACACGCGTGCGCTCGACCTTGATACCGGCGAGACGCGACGCCTCCGGATTGCCGCCGATCGCGAGCGTGTTGCGCCCGTACACGGTTTGATTGAGCATCACACCGAACGCGATGAAGCACACGAGCGTGACCCAGATCGGCAGTTGCACGCCGAAGAACGATGCCGTGCCCATGGCGATGAACGTGTCCGACGACACGCCCACGGCCTGGCCATGCGAGACGATGAAGCCGAGGCCCCGCACGATTTCCATCGTGGCGAGCGTGGTGATCAGCGCGTTGATGCGCAGGTACGCGATCACCGCGCCGTTCACGAAGCCGATCGCCGCGCCCGCCGCCACCGCCGCGACGATGGCGATGAACGTGTTGCCGGTCGCGTTGAGCACCATCGCGCAGAGCACGCCCGCGAACGCGACTGTCGAGCCCACGGAAAGGTCGAAGTCGCGTGAGGCGAGACAGAACATCATCGTGCAGGCCACCATGCCGATCTGCGAGACCGACAGCGCGAGGCCGAGCATGTTCTCGATCGAGAAGAAGTGATCGACGGTCAGCGACATCACGATGAACATGACCGCGAAAATCACGATCAGGCTGTACTCGGTGATTTGCTGCCACCACTTCTGCTTGTCGGTGGGGCTTGGAATCAGCGCGTCGGCAACGCTTTTGGCGGCGCTGTTGGCAGACTCCGCCGCCAGGTTTTCTCTTGCTTGCATTTCAGTCACTCCTCCCCATCCACTCATGCGGCTCTCGCCTGCGTGCGCTTGGGCAGCGCAAGGTCGAGCACCGCGTGTTCGCTCGCCGCGCTGCGCGGCAACTCGCCAGAAATGCGGCCTTCGCGCATCACCACGATGCGATCCGACACGCCGAGCACCTCCGGCAACTCCGACGACACCATCACGATCGCGCAGCCGCGCGCGGCGAGCTGGTAGATCACGTTGTAGATTTCATGCTTCGCGCCCACGTCGATACCGCGTGTGGGCTCGTCGAGAATCACGACCTTCAGGTCAGGCTCGGCCAGCCAGCGCGACAGAATCGCTTTTTGCTGGTTGCCGCCCGAAAGAAAGCGGATTTTCTGGCGGCGGCTCGGCGTCTTGATCTTCAGGAGCTTGATGAAACGGTCCGCTGTTTCGGCTTCCTTCTTGCGGTCGAGGAACATGCCCGCGCGCAGGAAATGGCGACGGCAACTGATGTTGATGTTCTCCGAAACCGTTGCCATCGCAACGATGCCCTGCTCCTTGCGGTCTTCGGGGCACAGCACGATGCCGTGGCGGATCGCGTCGCTCGCGCTTTTCACGCGAATGGTCTTGCCGTCCAGTTCGATCTCGCCCGCGCGCCGCTTGTGCGTGCCGTAGATGAGCTGCATGAGCTCGCTGCGCCCCGCGCCCACCAGGCCGAAAAAGCCGACGATCTCGCCCGCCTTCACCTCAAAGCTCGCCGCTTCGTTGAGCGGATGTCCTTCGATCCCGCGCACCGCGAAGCGCACGTTGCCCTGCTCGCGCGGCGTGTAGTTGTAGATGTCGCTGATCTCGCGGCCCACCATTTCGTGCACGAGCGTTTCCCGCTTCACCTCTTCGAGCTTCTCGTGCGAGGCGACCTTGCGGCCGTCGCGGAAGATCGTGCAGGCGTTGCACAACTCGTAGATCTCGTCCATGCGGTGCGAGATGTAGATGAGCGCGCGGTTATCGGCGCGCAGCTCGCGCACGAGCTTGAACAGCACTTCGGTCTCGCGGTGCGAGAGCGAGCTGGTCGGCTCGTCGAGCGCGATCACGCGCGCATTGCGCAAGAGCGCCTTGCAGATTTCCACCATCTGGCGCTGCGCGATGGAAAGCTTGCGCAGCTTCGCGGCCGGATCGAGATCCACGCCCATTGCGGTGAGGCGCTCGCGCACGAACTTGCGCGCCTCGCCGCGCTTCACCCAGCCGAGCGCATTGGGCAACGCGCCGAGCAGCAGGTTTTCCGCAACGGTGAGATCGGGCACGTACTGCAATTCCTGGTGGATCACCGCGATGCCCGCGCCGATCGAAGCCGCCGCATCGGAGAAATGCACCTCGTTGCCGTCCATCAGGATGCGGCCGGAATCGGGCTGATACTCGCCGCCGAGTATCTTCAGCAGCGTGGACTTGCCCGCGCCGTTCTCGCCCATGAGGCCGTGCACTTCGCCCGCGTTCACGTCGAACGACACGCCGTCGAGCGCGCGCACGCCTGGGAACACCTTGCCGATATTGTCAAAACGCAGTGTCGCTGACACTTCGGTTTCCTCTCATTCGATTCGCTGCTGGCGCTCGCACCACCCTTGGTCTTGCGAGCGCCCCCGCAGCGGGAAACACCTCAAACCCCTTCCACCCTGCGCTTACTTCGAAGCGAGACCCATCTGCTGACGCACGCTCTCCACGTTGTCACGCGTGGCCAGCATGCCGGTCGTCAGCGTGAGCAGCGGCGGTTCCTTGCCTTGCGTGATCCACGTGTACATCAGGTCCGAAGTTTCCTCGCCGTGACGCTTCGGGCTGATGATGACGGTGCCGTAGAAGCCCGTCGGCTGCGGCTTCTTGAACTCGTTCAGCGCCGAGTCCGAGCCGCCGATGCCGATGCCGATCATGTTGTCGGCCTTGAAGCCGCGGCCTTCCGCTGCGCGCACGGCGCCGAGCACGCCTTCGTCGTTCAGCGCGTAGGCCACCCAGTGCTTGAACTGCGGGTTCTTCGTGAGCGCGATGTTGGCGGCGTTGAAGGCGTTTTCCGTGTCGGTCTTCGCCTGCGGCGCCTGGATGATGTTCGCCTTCGGGAAGCCCGCGGCGACCAGCGCATCGGTCGCGCCGCTCGTGCGGTCATGCGCCGTCGGCAGCTGTTCGTAGGTCACGTCGATCGCGCCCACGTCCTTCATGTCCCAGCCGCGCTTCTTGATTTCGGCGGCAATGCCGTCGCCCACCTGCTTGCCGATGTTGTACGCCGAGATGCCCATGTGCGGCACCGACTCGATCGGCTTGCCCGCGCCGTCCACGAGGCGGTCGTCCACGGTCATCATCTTGAGCTTGTCGGCCTTGGCCTTGGCGACGATGCCCGGCCCGAGCTTCACGTCAGGCGTGCAGATGATGAAGCCCTGCGCCTTTTGCGCCGCGAGGTTGTCGATCGCGCTCATCACCTTCTCGCCCGAAGGCGCGCCGATCTTCACGAGCGTGAAGCCCTTCTCCTTGGCCGCCATCTCCGCGAACTTCCATTCGTCCTGGAACCACGGCTCTTCGGGCTGCTTCACGAGAAAGCCGATCTTCACCTGGTCGGCGGCCTGCGTCACGGGCGCATGGCACAGCGCGGCCGTGGTGGTGGCGGCGGCCAGCAGCGTCAGAAAGATACGTCGTTGCATGTTGTCAGTCTCCTGTCTTCTTCAGTCACGGGAAGGGTGTCGGCCGCCTCTTCTTGTTCCCGCCGAGGCGCGCGGCCAGCGCTTCGGTGGATTCCTGCTTATTCTTTTTCCTTCGTGCTGCGAACGGCTTTTTCTGTCCGGTTCAATCGTGATGCAGCGCCGTGCGCCCGCCATCGATGGTGATGCAGCTCGCGTTGATGAACGGCGCTTCGTCCGAAGCGAGGAACACCGCCGTCATCGCCACCTCCTCGGGCCGGCCGATGCGTTTCATCGGCGGCAGTTCCAGCGTGGCCTTGCGCGCCGCTTGCGGGTCGGGCTGCGCATTCCACCAGTCGTGCGTGAGCTGCGTTTCGATATAACCGGGCGCAATCGCATTCACGCGCACGTTGCGCGGCGCGTACTCGATGCCGAGCGCGCGCGTGAGGCCGATCACGCCATGCTTCGCGACCGGGTACGGAAAGCAGCCCGGAATGATCTGGAACGCATGCGTCGAGGCGATGTTGATGATGCTGCCCGCGCGACGCTCGACCATGCCCGGCAACACGGCGCGGCAGCCGTTCCACACGCCGTCCAGGTCGACGGCGAAGCAGCGGCGCCAGTCGTCGTCGGTCATCGTGAGCGGGTCGGCGAACACGTTGATGCCCGCGTTGTTCACGAGCACGTCCACCGGGCCGAACGCGCGTTGCGCTTCGTCCACGGCGGCGCGCACCGAGGCGGGCTGCGTCACGTCGGTTTGCACGGCGAGCGTTCGCGCGCCCTCGATCGCACCGGCGATCTCGCACGCGGTGGCGTCGGCGTTCGCGCCGTCGAGCTCCGCGAGCACGACGGCCGCGCCCTCGGCGGCGAACGCGCGCGCGATCGCCGCGCCAATGCCGCGTCCGGCGCCGGTCACGAGTGCGACCTTGCCCGTGAGCCGATTCACTTTGGCGCTCCGGGCGTGGCCTTCCAGCCTTCGATGAAGGCCAGCGCGTTCGCGCGCGTGGCGGCCGCGTCCTGGCCCGGCTTGTAGAGCGCCGATCCAAGGCCGAAGCCGCTCGCACCCGCCGCGAGTTGCGGCCCCATGTTGTCGGGCTTCACACCGCCCACCGGCAAGAGCGGCACCACCGGCGGAATCACGGCGCGCCATGCCTTCGTCACGGCCGGGCCGAGCTGCTCGGCCGGGAACATCTTGAGCGCGTCCGCGCCGTGCCTGAGCGCGGCGAACGCTTCGGTCGGCGTGGCGACGCCGGGCACGCACGCGAGGCCCTGAAGCTTCGCGGCGAGGATCACGTCGGTGTCGGCGTGCGGCATCACGATCAGTTCGCCGCCGGCCTCGCGCACGTCGCGCACACGCCCGGTCGTGAGCACGGTGCCCGCGCCGATCATCGCGTCCTCGGGCAACGCCTCGCGCAGCGCCGCAATGCTGTCGAGCGGCTGCGGCGAATTGAGCGGGACTTCGATCATCCGGAAGCCCGCTTCGTAGAGCGCGCGGCCGTGTTCGGCGGCTTCGGCGGGCTTGATGCCGCGCACGATCGCGATCATGCGGCACGCGGCGAATGCGGCGACGAAGCCCGCATGGGGCGTGTAGGGGGCGGGCAGGTTCAGTTCGGCTTCCATGTCGGCTTCCTGTTGCTTCCTGTTGCTTCGTATCGGATTCGGTTCGTCGGCGCTCACGCGCTAGCGCGGTGCGACAAGCCCCGCCTGCATGGCGATGCGCCACAGTCCATGCTCGGTCGCGTGGCGCACGAGATGCGCGCCGCAGCCGAATGCGCCGAGCGCGAGCCGGTAACGCTCGCACAGCGCTTCCGCGCCGATCAGTTGCGGCGCGCAGCCCGCGAGCGACACGTCACGCCGCGCGAGCGCCGCTTCGAGGCCCGCGAGTTCGTGGCCGATCACAAGGCCCGAGAGATAGTCGGGTTGCTCGTCGGCGGCAAGCTGGCCCGTGAGGCCCAGCGTGCGGGAGCTGAACGCCGTGGCGAGCAGCCCCACGCAACCCTGCTCGCGCGCGACGCTCACACCGCGCAGGTACGCTGCGGTATCGGGCTCGGCGGGATGCTTCATCGTGCGCCCGAGGATCGTATGCGCGCACAGCGCCGCGTAAATCTCGCCCGTCATGAAGGTGTAGAAGCGCGCGATGCGTTCACCCTCCACCACCACCCATTTCGCGTGCGTGCCCGGCAGGCCGATGAGCGCCGTTTGCGGCACGGCCTCGTCGCCCGTGGCGGCCAGCGCGCCGAAGATCTGCGTTTCCTCGCCACGCATGACGTTGGGTAGCGCGCCCGGTTCGAGCACGCCGGGCACCACGGCCACGTCCACGCCGCAGGCCGCGCGCACGCGCACGATGCCGGCCACCAGCGCCTGCGCGCTCGCGGGCGTTTCGACGTAGGGCGCCTGCACCCAGCCCTGGGCGCTGCCCACCATGCCTGCGGCGAGCACGGGCAACGCGGGCGCCTCGCCGAGCCATACGCCACAGGCTTCGTCGAAGGCCGCGTCGAAGCCGCCCGCTTCGGCGGGCACCGGCAGATTCATGATCCCCGCCGTCGACATGCGCGTGGCGATCACCTTGCCCGCCGCATCGAAGAGATACGCGCGCAGCGACGTCGTGCCCCAGTCGAGCGCGATCAGCGCGGCTTTGCGGGCGATGGCGGCGTCGGTGGTCGCGTCGTGGGCGGCGGCGCTCTTGTCGGGCGACTTCATCGGCGAATCCTGCGCGTGGCGGGCTGCGGCGCGCGCCAGCCGAGTTCCTGCGAGATCGCGCGCGCTTCGCGCTGCACGACCGGAATCAGTTCGTCCATGCGCTCGAGCGGCATGTAGGGAATCGTGCTCGCCACCGAGAGCGCCGCCACGATCGCACCGGACGCGTCGCGCACAGGCGCCGCCACGCAGCGAATCGAAATTTCGTTCTCCTCCAGATCGAACGTGTACCCGCCCGCCGAGTAGGTCGCCATGCGCTTGAGGAACGTATCGGGTTCGAGGCTGTGGTCGGGGCGGAAGCTCACGCCCGCGAGCGTGCGGCGCGACGCGTCGAACAGGTCGCGCCACGACTGCGGCGCGAGGTCGAGCATCATCGCCTTGCCAATGCCCGTGGAGGCGAGCGGCATGCGGTGCCCCACGCGCGAGCGCATTTCCAGACCGCGCTGGCCGGGGATCTTGTCGATGTAGAGGACGTCGTCGCCGTCGCGCACGCCGAGGTGGATCGTGTCGAGCGTTTCGTCGGCGAGCGCCTGCAAGTGCGCGCGGGCAACGGCCGTGAGCGGCATCTGTTCGAGCGCGATGGTGCCGAGTTCGATGAGCTTGGGCCCGAGCAGATAACCGCCCTGCACCTGGCGCAGGTAGCGCGCCTGCACGAGGCTGGAGACAAGCCGGTGCGTGGTGCTGCGCGTCGTGCCGAGCACCGCGCCGAACGAGCGCAGGTCGCGCACGCCGGCGGCGGCGGCTTCGAGAATCGCGAGACCGCGCAGGAGCGTCTGGGTGCCGGCCTGCTGCATCGAGCCGTCGAGCAGCGTGCTCGCGAGGCCGATTTCATCGATGGCGGCACGGCCTTTGGGCTGCGCCTGCGCGGAGGATTCCGTGACGGCGGCCTCGTCGGGGAGGCTGGCAGCGAGAGTCTGGGACATCGCTTTGTTCATGGCGAGGGCGATGGAGGAATCGATGAGAGGCGCACGCCGTCAGGCGGCGCGCGAACCCTGCTTCGGGAGACGGCGATGCGCGAGGGGGCATCGAACAGAAAGCGGCGGGCGGCGCGTGGCCGCGCAAAGCGCTGGCTGAAGCATGGCGAACGTCTCCTTTGCTGTCCGGTTCGCCGCGCCTCTTGACGCATGCGCCGGATTTATCTGGGTCTGCCGACCGCGTTCGCCGCGTAAGGCGCGAACAGGACGTGTCGGATGGATTGGATTGTAGGCAGGTTCTTTTGAGTTCTCCAATATGTGATTGGGTCGCTCATATATTGGGAAATTTGAGTTTATCGCGCGCTTTTGCTGCCCTCTGCCGAACGGCTAACGAGGGCCGGAAGCTGGGCCGACCTTGACGCAGCCGAAGGCGCGGCCGCCCGAGCCTACAGAGACTTGAGCCACGTCATTCCCGGCGCAAACCGGGCCGCTCAACGCGCTGGAGGCTATATAAAATTTTGTATAATCTTGACCATACCAAGCCGCTGGCGTTTTGCGGCAGTGCGCTCGCGGATCTGTGCGCGTTTCCGGTGCAGGTTCGTCAGGAGGCCGGGCGGCAGTTGCGCCGAGTCCAGCGCGGACTCGATCCGAGCGACTGGAAGCCTTTGAATCCCGTCGGGCGCGGCGCGCGCGAGATCCGTATTCGCGACGCGAACGGCGCGTTTCGTGTGATTTACGTCACGCATATCCGTGACGCCATCTACGTGCTGCATTGCTTTCAGAAAAAGTCTGAAAAAACAGCCTTCGCCGATCTTTCGCTTGCCGCGCGGCGCTATCGCGACGTGTTAAAAAAGGAGTCCCAACCATGAGTCATCGCAGCCGCGAAAATCAGCGCTTCGACAGCGTCTGGGACGCGCTCGAAGCCACGCCCGAAGCCGCCCAGAACATGACATTGCGCTGCGATCTCATGATCGCGCTCGAAGAGCACATCAAGCGCAACAAGCTGAGCCAGACCCGGGCCGCCGCGCTTTTTGGCGTCACCCAGCCGCGCGTGTCGGACCTCATGCGCGGCAAGATCGACCTGTTCTCGCTCGATTCGCTCATCAACATGGCCGTGGCGGCCGGCATGAAGGTCGAGATGCGCATTACCGCCGCTACGCCGCACGATGGCGACACGCAAGAAAAAACGGCCGCCGGATAACTCCGGCGGCCGTTTCCTGTCACATCACATCGCGAACCGAGGCGCGCTTACTTCCCCGCCGGCGCCTTGTATGCCACGCAGTCGACCTCGACCTTGCAGTCCACCACCATGCTCGACTGCACGCAGGCGCGTGCCGGCGGATGCTCGCCAAAATACTCGCGAAACACCTTGTTGAACGAGGTGAAGTCGCGCGCGTCGTCCAGCCACACGCCGCAGCGCACCACATGCTCAGCGCCGTAGCCCGCTTCCGTCAGGATGGCGAACAGATTCTGGATGGCCTTGTGCGACTGCTCGACGATGCCGCCGTTGATCACCTCGCCACCTTCCATCGGCGTCTGGCCCGAGACGTACAGCCAGCCGTCGGCTTCCACGGCGCGCGCGAACGGCAGATGTTGTCCGCCCTGGCCCTTGCCGCCTTCCGCTCCAATTCGTTTCATCGTTTGCTCCTTTGCAATCGTACGGCGTGCGCGGCTTCGTGAGCCACGCACGCCGGGGGTCGAAATTCGATCAATGACGCCTGCTTAAAAGGCGTTCGTCTCAGCCTGGATTTCGCGTTTGCCGCGCGCGACGAAGTGGCCCGCGCGCTCACCCGTGGTCTGACCGTCGCGGTATGAAAGCACGCCGTTCACCCACACCGCGTCGATGCCTTCGGCCACTTGCTGCGGCTTCTCGAAAGTCGCCGCGTCGCGCACCTTCGCGGGGTCGAACAGCACGAGGTCGGCATGCCAGCCCACGTGCACTTCGCCGCGCTGCGTGAGACCAAAGCGCCGCGCCGAAAGGCCCGTCATCTTGCGCACCGCTTCTTCGAGCGGCAGCAACGCCACATCGCGCGCGTAATGCCCGAGCACGCGCGGAAACGCACCCCACAGGCGCGGGTGCGGCAACGGATCGTTGGGCAAGCCGTCGGAGCCGACCATCGTGGCCGGATGCGAGAGGATGCGGCGCACGTCGTCTTCGGACATGTTGTGATACACCGCGCCCGCCGGTTGCAGGCGCTTGCCCGCTTCCTGCTGCGAGACGCCCCACTCGGCCGCAATGTCCTTGATGAGCTTGCCCGCCTGCTCGGGGTGCGGCGTGGACCACGTGATCGTGATGTCGATGTCGCCGCTCACCTGCTTGAGGTCGAGCGTTGAGGAGCTGCGGCTGTACGGATAGCAGTCGCAGCCCACCGGCTGATACTTGCGCGCGCTTTCGAGCGAGGCGAGCACCTCCGTGCTGCGCCCCCAGTTCGAGGGCCCGGCGCACTTCAAATGCGAAATCACCACCGGCACACGCGCATGCTGGCCGATGTGGTACGCCTCGCTCATCGCTTCGAGAATCGCGTCGAACTCGGTGCGCATGTGCGTCGTGTAGAGCGCGCCCGCTGCGGCGAGCGGCTGCGCGAGCGAAGCGACTTCCTCGGTCGATGCTTCGAATGCCGAACCGTACGCGAGACCCGTGGAAAGCCCGAGCGCGCCGTGGTCCAGTGCATCTTCGAGCTGTGCGCGCATGGCCGCGATCTCGTCGCCCGTGGCGGCGCGCTTGAGGTCGTTCATATGGTTGTTGCGCAGCGCCGTGTGGCCGATCAACGCGCCCACGTTCACGGCGGGCCGCGCCGCGTTCACGGCGTCGACATAGGCCGAAAAAGTCGGATAACTGAACGCCTCGCGCTCGCCGAGCAGATTCATCGGGTCGGGCGGATCGCCCTTGAGCGTCACGGGCGACGCGCTGATCCCGCAATTGCCGACGACCACCGTCGTCACGCCCTGGCTGATCTTCGGCAGCATTTGCGGCGAGCGGATCACGTGCGTGTCGTCGTGCGTGTGCACGTCGATGAAGCCCGGCGCGAGTGCGCGCCCGTTCGCCTCGATCACTTCCTCCGCGAGCCAGTTCGACAGATTGCCGATCGCGACGATGCGCCCGTCGCGCAGCGCCACATCGCGTTCGACGGGCGGCGCGCCGGTGCCGTCATAAAGCATCGCGCCGACGATCAGCGTGTCAGCGGCTTCGGGATGCGAATGCATACACGTCTCCTCAGGGTGGCTCTCGGTCCGATGCTCAGTCGCCGAGCGGCTGGCGTTCGCCGCCGCCGCCGCGATGCGCGTCGAGCGTGTGCTTCATGCGCCGCAGCAACTCGCGGCTCGCCTCGGGTTGGGCGAGCGCCAGTTCGGTGGCGAGCACGTCGAGTGCCATCATCATCGCGTAACGTGACGACGATGGCTTGTAGATGAAATCGGTCTCGCTCGCGACGATCGGCACGACCCAGTCGGCGAGCGCGGCGAGCGGTGAAGCGGGTGCGGTGAGCGCGATGAGCGTCGCGCCGTAATCGCGGGCAATGCGGCACGCATCGATCAGTTCGGGCACGCGCCCTGTTACGGACAGCGCGACGACCACGCATTCGTCGGAGACGGTGCTCGCCACCATGCGCTGCAACAGGCTGTCCTGGTATGACGCGACCGGACGGCCGAGGCGCACGAGGCGAAAACGCATTTCGTCGGCGAGCGCGCTGGAGCCGCCGCCCATGCCGAACACGTAGATCATGCGCGCGGCCCCCAGCGCCGCCGCGGCTTGCGCGAACGGCGCCTGGCGCAGCAATTCGTGGTTGCGTGCGAGCGCGGCGTGAATCTCGTCGTAGACGCGCGTAGCGAGCGGCTCGGGCGCGGCGTCCGCCACGTGCGCCGCACGTTCGCCGCCTTCAACGGCAGCTGCGCCGACGCGCAGAAAACGTTCGCCCACCGCAGCCGCTTGCGCGAGCCGTAGCTTGAGTTCGCGCACGTCGTGGCAGCCCACGGTCTTGGCGAAGCGCGTGACCGAGGCGACGCTCACGCCCGCGCGCTGCGCGAGCTCGCCAATGCTCGCACGCGCGGCGCCGGCGAGATCGTCGAGAATGAGCGCGGCGACATCGCGCTCGGCCGGACGCAGATCCGGCACGCATTGCGCAATGCGCGCGACGATGTCGAAGCGCGCCGGATCGGCGGCGGTATTCATCGCGGGGAGCCTGTTAGTAAATAACAATTCACGAAGCGATGTTACTTTGTGTACTATCTCCAAGTCAACGCCGGATCCGAAGAGACCGGCGCACCAGCGTCGCATGAAGCATATGGAGCGAAGGGAAATGAAAGTTACAAACTATCAGAGTGCAACGATCGACCCGAACAGCAAGGGGCTCGGCAACGTGCCGGGCGCGAGCGTGCCGCTCGGGGACGCGGGGCGCCTCGAATGGAATTTACTCGAAGAGGACGTGAGCCTGCCCGCTGCGGTGCTTTATGCCGACCGCGTCGAACACAACCTCAAGTGGATGCAGGACTTCGTCACGCGCTACGGCGTGAAGCTCGCCCCGCACGGCAAGACGACGATGGCGCCGCAGCTCTTTCGCCGCCAGATCGAAACGGGCGCCTGGGGCATCACGCTCGCCACGGCGCACCAGACGCGCGCCGCCTACCGTGGCGGCATCTCGCGCGTGCTGATGGCGAACCAGCTCGTGGGCCGCCGCAACATGGCGATCATCGCGGAGTTGCTGAGCGATGCGACTTTCGAGTTCTTCTGCCTCGTCGATTCGGTCGAAGGCGTGGAGCAGCTGGGCGAATTCTTCCGCGCGTCGGGCCGCACGCTTCAGCTGTTGCTCGAACTGGGCGTGCCGCGGGGGCGCACCGGCGTGCGCGATACCGACACGCGCAACGCCGTGCTCGCGGCCATCGCGCGTTACCCCGATTCGCTCAAGCTTGCGGGTGTGGAGATTTACGAGGGCATCCTCAAGGAAGAAAGCGAAGTGCGCACCTTCCTGCGCGACGCGCTCAACGTCACGCAGGAACTCGCCGCCGCAGGCCGCTTCGCGCGCACGCCCGCGCTGCTCTCGGGCGCGGGCTCGGCCTGGTACGACATCGTGGCGGAGGAGTTCGCGCCGTCCACCCAGGCGGGCGCCATCGACGTGGTGCTGCGCCCCGGCTGCTACGTGACGCACGACGTGGGCGTCTACAAGCAGGCGCAGTCACAAATTCTCACGCGCAACCCCGTGGCGCGCGAAATGGGCGTGGCACTCCTGCCCGCGCTGCAACTGTGGGCCTACGTGCAGTCGATTCCGGAGCCGGGCCGCGCCATCATCGGCTTCGGCAAGCGCGACGCCGCCTTCGACGCGGGCTTTCCCGAGGCTTCGCGCCACTATCGCCCCGCGAACGGCGGCACGCCGCGCGAAGTGGCGGCAAGCGAAGGCTGGGAAGTGTTCCAGATGATGGATCAGCACGCTTACCTGAAGATCCCGGCGGGCGCCGATATCAAGGTCGGGGACATGATCGCGTTCGACATCTCGCACCCCTGCCTCACGTTCGACAAGTGGCGCCAGGTGCTGATGGTCGATCCGTCGTATCGCGTGACGGAAGTGATCGAGACGTTCTTCTGATCACGCTCCCTTGCCACGTTCTCTTGCGCGCTTCCAGCCGTTGCGCGACGAGGCGGCGCGTTACACGCCGCCTCCTTCATCGGCAGGCATTCAGCCCGCCTCGGGCCCCTGCGCCTGCGCAATAAGCACAGGCGCCACGGCGGCTTCGCCGATGCGCGTCTCCATCATCCCGAGCGCGCCCGATAGCGCCGCGAGCGCGTCGTCGGGCAGCGACATCGTCTGGTTCAGGAACGCGTTGCGGCGCGGCAGCCCGTCTTCGATGACGGCGCGGCCCGATCCGGTGAGCGTCACATTGGTGATGCGGTTGTCGCGCTGGTCGGCGCGGCGCTCGATCCAGCCGAGCGCTTCCAGCGCCTTCAACTGCCGCGTGAGCGCGCCGGGGTCCACGCGCAGCCGCTCGACGAGCCGCTTTTGCGACGACTCGCCGTTCTGGTCATAAAGCGCGAGCAAAATGCGCCAGCGCGGCAGCGGATGCCCGACCTGCGCCTCGAATGCCGACATGAACGCGCGATAAGTCCGCCCGAACTGCTGGACGATGGCGATGCGATCCTGAATTTCCATGTTTTGTTTTTTCCTGCGTGCCGACCTGGGCGCCCTGACCCGGTCACTCAATCCGCGTGAATCACGGGCTCGACTTTGCGCTGAAGCTTCACGGGTGGCACGCGCCGGGTCTGCCAGAACGAGACCAGCGCAATCACCGCCGCGAGCGCGATGCCAAGGTGAATCGCGCCTACGAGCGCCTCGCGCGCGGCCTCCAGCAAAGGCGCGCCATGATGCCCGGCGTGCGTGAGATCGGCGATGAGCGCGGTCTGCGCGTCGCGGTTGATGAGAATCTGCGGATCGGCGAGTTGCGGCAGCCAGTGCCCCGCTTGATCGGCTTCGAGCGCTTTTTGCACGCCGCTCGAATAGAGCTGCGTGACCATCGTGCCAGTGAGCGCCGTGCCGATCATGCCGCCGATCATGCGCAGCGACTGCAACAGCGCCGTGGCGATGCCGAGGTGCTCGCGTCCGGCGGTTTGCTGCGCGAACACGGTGAGATTCGGCATGACGAAGCCGAGGCCGACGCCCGCCACGATCATGAACGCCATGAGCAGCCCGCGCGGCGTGCCGCGCGTGGCGAGCGACACTGCGAAGCAGGACGCCGCCAGCATGGCGAAGCCGATGTAGAGCATGAGATTCGGGTTGCGAATGCGCGAAACGATCCGCCCGTTCGCGATGCTGCCGATCGTGATGAACACCACGAGCGGCGTGATGACAACGCCCGCTTCCTTCGGTGTCATGCCGAAGCCGCCCTGGAACAGCAGCGGCGCGTAGAACAGCAGCGAGAACATCGTGAAGCCGCCCAGCACGGCGAGCGTGAAAAGCGCGTTCAGGCTCGCGTTGCGGAACATGTCGACGGGCAGGATCGCCTGCGGGCAGCGCCGCTCCCACTGCCAGAGCGCCCAGCCGGCCGCCAGCGCCAGCGCGAGCAGGCCAAGGGCGGAAGCGCTCAGCCCATGGCCCGGCAACCGCTCGACGAAAAGCTGGAGACTGCCGAGCGCAACCGCGATGAGCAGCGCGCCGGGCCAGTCGAGGCGCATACGCGCCTCGTGCGCGACGTGGCGCAAATGCGGCAAATACTTCCAGACGAAAAAGAGCGAAAGCAGGCCGACCGGCAGGTTCACGTAAAACACCGAACGCCAGCCGTAATACTGCGTGAGGAAACCGCCGAGCGACGGCCCGATCGCATTGGCGATGCCGAACGCCGAGCTCATCAGCACCTGCCAGCGCAGGCGCACCACGGAATCGGGAAAGAGATCGGGAATGCAGGCGAACGCGGTGCCCACGAGCATGCCGCCGCCGATGCCTTGCAGCCCGCGCGCGATCACGAGGAACAGCATGCTGTTGGCCGCGCCGCACAGCACGGAAGCGGCGGTGAAGACGACGATCGAGGCGATCACGAACGGCTTGCGCCCGTAGTAGTCGCCGAGGCGGCCGAAAATGGGGACGGTGATGACCGAGGTCAGCAAGTACGACGTGGCGACCCACGCGTAGAGCTCGAAACCGCGCAGCTCGGCGACGATGGTCGGCAGCGCGGTGCCCACGACGGTCTGGTCGAGCGCGACGAGCATCGTCACGAATGAAACGCCGAGCATCGCGAGCAGCGACTCCCGGAACGGCAGAACCTGCCCGCTTGAGTGATGGGCGGCGGTATGAACGGCCATTTTTTGATCCAGCAACGGTTGACGCGTCAAAGATTGGCCATCATAGCACGGCCCAATCCACTACACTGGGGCGTCGAGCGGCGGCGACGCCCGCCTTTGCCGCCGCGATTCCGGGAGCGCAATGGAACCCACCACCGAAGATCCGGCCCGCGAGGGCGCCATCTCGGCCTTCTCGGCTGCCGACCTCGACGCGCTGCGGCGCGCCAAACACGAACTCGAAACGCCGCCGCTTGGGATGAAGCTCGCGGCTATCGTCGGCGCGCCGGTGGAAAAGCTGATCGCGCGGCTGCCGGGCGTCGCGAACGACAAGGTGACCGACGCGACGCAAGCCGCGTTGCGCAAATGTCTGCGGCTCGCGCTGAAAACACTCGGCAAGCCTGGCGCGCTCGCGGCGCCGAATGGCGGTAACGGCGGGAGTGAGGTCAATGGCGAGCCGGGCGTGGGCGCGAAGCCCAGCAACCTGCTCCACAAGTTCGCCGTGGCGACCACGGGCGCGGCGGGCGGCGCCTTCGGCCTTTTCGCGCTGCCCGTGGAACTGCCCGTCACGACCACGCTGATGTTCCGCTCGATCTGCGACATCGCGCGCAGCGAAGGCGAGGATCTGAAAAGCCCCGACGCGCAGTTGCAATGTCTCACCGTGTTCGGCATGGGCGGCCGTTCGGCCGCCGACGACGAAGCCGACTTCGGCTATTTCATCCTGCGCGGCGCGCTGGCGAAGGCGGTGTCGAAGGCATCGTCGGAAATGGCGACGAAGGGTTTCGCCGCGCACGGCTCGACGGCGCTGCTCAAGCTCATGCAAACCGTGGCCGCGCGCTTTTCCGTGCAGGTGAGCGAGCAGGTCGCCGCCAAGTCGATACCGGCCATCGGCGCGGTGCTCGGCGCGATGGTCAACACCGTCTTCATCGACCACTTCCAGCAGGTGGCCCACGGGCACTTCACCGTGCGCCGGCTCGAACGCCGCTATGGCGAAGCCGCCGTGCACGCAGCCTATGACGCGATCGACGTCGCGCTCGATTGAGGCGGGCGCGGGTTCTCGC
The DNA here is from genome assembly GCF_003096875.1 of Paraburkholderia unamae. NCBI lineage: Bacteria > Pseudomonadati > Pseudomonadota > Betaproteobacteria > Burkholderiales > Burkholderiaceae > Paraburkholderia > Paraburkholderia unamae. The sequence continues at coordinate 677,096 of NZ_QEOB01000001.1, read as the reverse complement.
TGTCGTGCGCGTCGGCAGCGGCAACGCGGCGCGCAAATTGCGCGGCGACGTCGAGCGTGCTGCGCGCCTCCGGCATGAAGGGCGCGTAGATCGGCCAGATGTGCGGCAGACCGCGCGCGATCTCGCACTCCACCGCCACCCCGGCGGCCCGTGCGCGCTCGACCGCGCGGCGCGTGTCGTCGAGCAGCGTTTCCGTGCTGCCCACGAAAAAGCTTAGCGGCGGCAAGCCGCGAAAGTCGGCATAGAGCGGCGAGGCGTAAGGGTCGGTCGCGCTGGCCGATCCCAGGTAGAACGGCGCGATGCGGGCGAATACACCGCCGCTGAACATCGGATCGCGGCCGTCGTTCTCGCATATCGATGCGCCCGTTGCCGCGAGATCGGTCCAGGGTGAAAAGAGCACCGCGCCCGCCGGAAGCGGATCGCCCGCATCGCGCAGCGCGATGAGCGTCGCGAGCGCAAGGCCGCCGCCCGCCGAATCCCCGCCGATCACGATGGAGCCGGGCCGCCTGCCGTCCGCCAGCAAGCGGCGATAAGCGGCGAGCGCATCGTCGAGCGCCGCCGGAAACGGATGCTCGGGCGCGAGGCGATAGTCGAGCGAAAAGACATCGGCATCGGCTCGCTTGCCGAGACCAAACGAAATCGCGCGCTGCGAGCGCGGCGAGCAGAAGTAATAGCCGCCGCCGTGGAGATACAGAAACGTGCGCTGCGCGGGCGAGCGCTCGCAGATGAGCCACTCGCCGCGCAAAGGGGCATCGGATGCGGCGTACTGCTCGCGCAGGCGCCAGCCGTGCGGCACGCCCGGCGTCCAGATGCGCCTCGCGGTGAGCCTGCGCACGCGCGCGACGTCGATCGACTTGCGCGTTTCAGGCAGGAAGGTGCGGCGCAGGAAGCCGCAGATCAGCCTGCACTGCCAGCTCATCATCGGCTCCCCTTTCGCACGGCGTCACGTGGCAGGCTGAAGATCGAACGACGCTCAGTTGGCGGGCAGCACCTGGCCGCGAATTTCGCCCGAAGGGTTCTGCGCCGTATGAACGTTGAAGTACCACTGGCCGCCCATCAACTGGGTGACCTGCTGCTCGTTGAGCGTGGCCGAACCCTTGATCGGGCTGGCCTGCTCGCCCTTCGGAATCGGCACCTGCACACCCGCGTTCTGGCCAACCGGCGCCGGGCCGTGGAAGTGCGCGGCCGTCGCCGGGCCTGACAGACCTTCGTACGTGACGGTCCAGTTCAGCGACTTCGTGGACGTGTCGAAGGTCGCGTTGAGCATGCCGTGGCCCTGGCTCACGCGCGGCGGCACTTCGCTGGACGGTTCGAGATCGGCCTTCAGCGCGACGGTATCGGCGAATGCGGCGCTGGAAGCAAGGACACACAGAGCGAGAGCGAGCTGGAGCGGGCGAAGCGCTTTCATGGAATTTCTCCTGTTGTTGTGGCGCGCTGCACCAGAAGGCCGCAGTCGCGCCCCCACATGCTAGAGCAAATCCGCGAGGCGCGTCCGGTGCGCCGATGTCGGCGCAACGTAAGCTTACGGGGAATAAAAAAGGGCGCCGCAAGCGGCGCCCATCAACCCAAGTACTACCTTCTTGCCATCCGGTGCGACACATTCCCGATCGCGCTGCTTGTGGCGAACGCAACCAGGAACGCGACGACCCCGAATTCTCCTTAGAAGCGGTGACGGATACCCGTCGTGACGATGCCCTGGTTCTTGCTCGACGAGTAGTTGTCGTTGCCCTGGAAGCCCACTTGCGTGATGCCCGCCGCGTTCTGGCCCGCGCCCCACACGCCCACGCCTTCGAGGTAGACATCGGTGCGCTTGGAGAGCGCGTAGTCGGCTTGCAGACCGAACTGGTTCCAGTGCGCCGAAGCGCTGCCGGTCCCGGCGTCGATAGCCGCGCCGTTCGCGTTCGTGTACGCGTACATCGCACCAATGCCGAGCGCCGGCGTCAGGTTGTAGCGGAAGTTCGCTTCGATGTTGTTGTAACGCACCGAATCGATGAGCCGGCCATCGAGACGCGACTGCGTGAACACAACGCCGCCGACCATCGGACCATAGGTGTAGCTGCCGCCTGCGCCCCAGGTGCGCTGACGGTTACCCGAGCCGATCGATGCGTACGTGCTCGCAAGCGACGAGCCCTGAACCGCGCCGCTGCCGGTGCTATTCACGCCATTGATCTGCGTGTAAGCCGCGGCGAGGCGCAGCCCCTGGTTCGCGTAGCTCATGCCGGCGCTGTACGCGCGGTTGACTGCGAAACCGCCGGCCTGGTTCGAGAATGCGTACATGCCGCCGAACTGGAAGCCCGAGAAGTTCGGGCTGGTGTACTTGATCGAGTTGTTGAGCGAGAACGTGCCGTTCAGGTTGTCGTTGTCGATCAGGTGCGCCGTGTAGGTGCCGCCCCAGGTGCCGACTGCGGTGAGCGGCGCGATGTAGTCGACCATCGAGTCGAACTGACGGCCGAACGTGAGCGTACCGTACTGCTCTTGCGTCAGACCGACATACGATTGACGATTGAACAGGCCGCCGTTTTGCTGGCCATTCGTGACGTTAAAGCCGCTTTCCAACGTGAAGATCGTCTTCAGCCCGCCGCCGAGATCCTCGACGCCGCGCAAGCCCCAACGGCTTGCCTGGATGTTGCCGCTCGTCAGCGCGTAGTTGGCGTTGCCGTTCACGTTCGTCGTGTACGTAAAGCCGGCATCGACGATACCGTATAGCGTGACGCTGCTTTGCGCGTACGACGCCGATGCAAAAGTCGCAGCGACTGCCGCCGCGAGAGCGAGTTTCTTTTTCATATGCTTCCTTCGATGCAAGGCCTTTCGGCAAAAGTGGATGCCGTCGCCGGCCTCACGCCGGCATAGCGTTTCCTTGGCGCGGTGAATGCATCACCGCATTGATTGGCATGTCGAAGTTTATGGGCGTCGCTTTCGGGCGGGCCACCCTGCATCCCGGCAAAAGATTTTTCGAATTAATTGAATTTGCCTGTCGTTAACCCTCAATCGCTTACCCCTCAATGCTCACGACCTATCTCATTTTTATGGGCAGTAACACCGTTGATACGGTATCCCAATAAAATGTTGCCGCGAGACAACAGGCTCAATTCAGGATAAGGCGGCGATTCGGACGATTCCCATTCCTTCCAGCCTACGTGGATCGGTACTATCCGTCACGGCAGGCGCCAAGCGTCATCCACTTGCCATCCGCTTGCCATTCATTCGTCAGCCTTTGCGCCGCGTCGGCTTTCCATAGCAGTCCATATCAGCACATGTCCCCACTTCCCAAGAACATGAATCAGCTCCAGGCCATGCGCGTGTTCGTGAGCGTCGCGGAGCACGGATCGTTCGGCCGTGCGGCCGCGAGTCTGAACATGTCGAACGCGGTGGTCACGCGCTATGTGGCGTTGCTCGAAGCGCATCTGGAAACGCGGCTGCTCAACCGCAACACGCGCAGCGCCTCGCTCACCGAAGCGGGTCTGGCGTATGCGCAGGGCTGCCGCCAGGTTCTCGACGACCTGGAGCGCATAGAAACGCAGATCGCCCACGGCGTGTCGGTGCCCTCGGGCACACTGCGCGTGGTCGCGCACGCCTCGTTTTCGCTGCACGACCTCACACCCATGCTCAAGCGCTTTCTCGCTGCGTTTCCGAAAGTGCGGCTTTCGCTCACGCTGCTGCACCGCCCCGTCGATCTGATCGAGGAAGGCTTCGACGCCGGCATCGTCGCGCCGCGCCAGGTGAGCGGCGGCACGCTCATCCGCCGGCCGCTCGTGAGTGTGGCGCCCGTCGCCGTCGCCGCCCCCGCGTATCTGGCCTGTCACCCCGCGCCGCGCCGCCCCACCGATCTCGAATTGCACACATTGCTCGCGCCCTCCGCCGACATCCACGGCAACGAATGGCACTTCGAGGGCCCCGACGGCGCGCGCGAGCCGGTGCTGATCGCGCCCGCCTACGCCGTGAATAATTCCGTCATGCTGCGCCAGGCCGCGATCGCGGGCATGGGCATCACTATCCTGCCCGCGAATCAGGTAAGCGCCGATCTCGCGCAAGGCCTGCTCGTCCGTGTACTGTCAGAGTGGGAAATCCGCGACGCGGACAAGGAACTCTCGCTCGTCTACCCCGGCCGCCGTCATGTACCGGCAAAAACACGCTCGTTCGTTGACTTCACCGTCGAATGGTTTCGCAAGCGCGACGACGCCTCGGCAGGCGTGATTACGAGCACTTCTTGTAATAGTTAATTGATCGAATTTGTCTCGATTTCTCTTCGCGCGCCGACTAAGCTAGGAAATGCGAGAAGTGACTCTTCATTGAAGGGTCTCCAACCTTGAACGCGGCTTCGGCCGCGTTTTTTTTCGCCTGTTTTCCGCGCTGCGCATGACGTATGCGTCATGCGCCCCATTCATGCGAGCAATGCGGCCTGCTGCTCGATGCCGCCGAGCATGGCCTGGCAGGTGCGAATGAGCGCATAGCCCTCTTCGCGCAATTGCGCGGCTGTGTGACTGTTCATATGACTGCGGAACGTCTCCAGCTCGGCGAGCAGCGCAGGATATTGCAACACGCCCACGGCGCCCGCGAGCCGATGATGCCACTCGCGCAAGCGCTCGATATCCACGTGTTCGAGCAGCGGCGGCAACGCTTCGAGATCGTCGCGCATGGCGGAGACGAATGAGCCGAGCAGCGTCTTGACGGTGGCCTCACCGCCCCAGACCTGGATCATGTGCGCGAGATCGAGTGGTTCGAACGGACGAGCGCTTGCGGAGCGCTCGCCCGGCGCACCCGAACCGGAACCCGATGCAATCCCGGCACCCGCCGACGGTCCTTGCGCGAGCGCGTCGCGCGCGGCGTCGTCGAGCAGCGCGCGCTGCACGCCCTCCACGCCGAACCAGCGCGCGAGATGCTCGCGCAGCGTGGCCACGCGCGTGGGCTTGATGAGGCAATCGTCCATGCCGGCCTCGCGGCATTGGCTCATGTTCTCGGGCGCCGTATTCGCGGTGATGCCGACGATCGGCAAATGCAGTCCGCCACCGGTTTCGCGCTCCGCCTCGCGCACGCGCCGCGCAAGGTCGTAGCCCGATACGTTCGGCATATGACAGTCGGTAATGAGGCAGCCGTATTCGCAGCCGGCGAGCGCTTCGAGCGCCTGTGCACCGTCGTCGACGACATCGCATGCAAAGCCGATCAGCGCGAGCTGATGGCGAATCAACTCCTGGTTCACCGGATGATCTTCCGCAACGAGGATGAGACGGCCGGCCGCCAGCTCCTTTTCCCGGTCGGGTGTGGGGAGCGTGGTCTCGGCGTCGGCTGCCGGTCGCGGCGGCACCGCCGCCTTGACCGGCAGGCCAGCCAGCGCCATCGCACAGGCCGCGCTCAAGCCGCGCCAGGACAGCGGATTGACGCTCACGCGCACGCCGTTTTCCGCCACGCGGTAGCCGCTCGGTTTCGGGTTCTCGGTCAGGCAAAGCACGGGGGCACCGAGCTTGCCCAACTCCCCGGCCAGCGCTTCAGACGCGAACACCAGATCGGCCTGCCCCGCCCGCGCCGCGCGCATGAGGTGCGCGGGCTCCACACGACGCATCTTCATGCCGAGCGCGATGCCAAAGTGCATCAACGCGGCGACCTCGCTCTCCTCGTCGCACGCGACGAGCGCGCGTTTGCCCCGCAGCCCGCGCGCCACGCAGGAACGCGTCTCCACCGGCAATTCGATATGCAACGTGAGACAGGTGCCGCGATCGAGTTCGCTGCGCAACTCGAGCGTCCCGCCCATCAGCGCCGCGAGCTTGCGGCAGATCGTGAGACCGAGACCCGTGCCGCCAAAGCGCCGCGTGGTCGAAGTCTCGGCCTGCACGAAGGGCTCGAAGAGCTGCGCCTGAGCCTCGGGGGCGATGCCGATGCCGGTGTCGGTCACCGAAACCGAGAGCCGTTGGCAAGCCGGCCCGTCGCCACGGCCGCCGCGCTCACCCAGATCGCGCGCGCCAACGTGCACGCTCACATCGCCCGCCGGCGTGAACTTGATGGCGTTGCCGAGCAGGTTAAAGAGAATCTGGCGCAGCCGCACGCTGTCTCCGCGCAGAAGCGCCGCCACGCCCGGCTCCACGTCCACGCGCACCTTCAACCCCTTCTCGTGCGCACGCGCGGCGAGCAGGCCGACCGCGTTGTCGACGAGCCCGCGTACGTCGAACGGCTGCGATTCGATCACGAGGTGCCCGGCCTGGATCTTCGAGTAGTCGAGCAGGTCGTCGAGAATCTGTAGCAGCGCGCCCGCCGACTCGTGCACCATGCCGACCATCTGCGTCTGGTCGAGGTTCAGCGGCGTGCGCTCGAGCACCTCCACGAGGCCGAGCACACCGTTCATCGGCGTGCGGATCTCGTGGCTCATCATGGCGAGAAAATCGTCCTTCGCGCGCGAGGCCGCCTCGGCTATGTCTCGCGCATGTTCGAGTTCGTCGGCGCGCATATGCTCGACGTTCGCGTCCACCGCATAGCCGCTCCAGACGATCGCGCCGTCGTCGGCGCAGCGCGGCGCGAATTCGGCCCGCACCCACACGAGGCCCGCCGCGCCATGAAAGCGGAACTCGGCATGCACCGGCACGAACCGGCGCGCCGAGCGTTCGAGCCGCGAAGCGAGGCGCGCGCGGTCGTGCCGGTGCACGCGCGCGAGATCGACCGAGCTGGCGTGGCGGAGCGCGTCGGCGGTGTCGCCGAGCAGCCGCTGCGTGTCGCCGCCGATATAGGGAAACGAGTAATGGCCGTCCGGCGCGCGGCGCAACTGGAACACGATGGCCGGCAGTGAAGCCGTGACATCCGAGAGCAGCCGCTCCGACTCGCGCGCGCAACTCGGCGTGGCGAATGTCGGTGACGTCGATCATGGTGCCGAGCACGCAGAACGGCGCGCCTTGCAGGTCGCGGCACAGGCGCGTCCAGAAGATGCCGTGACGGGCTTCGCCCGCCGCGCTTTCGAAGATCAGCTCGACCCGCTGGCTCTCGCCCTCGGCGATCGTGAGCCGGTAGAGCTCGTCCATGCGCAGGCTGTTTTCGGGCCCCCAGGCGTTGACGGCCGCGCCCGTGCGCCCAAGCACCGCAGCGCGTTGCAAGCCCGTCGCCTCCTCGTAGGCGCGATTGAGCGCGAGATAGTGGTTTTCGAGATCCCGGGCGCCGAGCGGATACGGGATCATCTCCATCATCGTGTCCTGCAACTCCACCTGGCGCGCGAGCACCTGCTCGGCGCGGCGGCGGCGGCGCATCTCGCGCTGCAACAACACGTAAGCGCGCAGCGTGACGAGCAGCAGCACGGCGGAAACGATCAGGAGCGGCAGCAGCCGCAGCGCGTTCACGCTCCAGCCGCCGGAGCGCGTGGCGGTGGCGGCGGTCCAGCGGTTGCGGATCTGCTGCTGCTCGACGGGCGACATCGCCCCGAGCGCGCGATCGATGAGCCGCGCGAGCGGCGCGAGGTCGCAACGCACAGCGAAGACCGTTGAGTCGTCCACGCCCACCGCGCCCAGCACCTTCAGCGTGTCGAGGTAGGCGGCGCTGAGCGGCACGTCGAGCGCAGCGGCGTTGCCCACCAGCACGTCGGCGTCGTTGCGCGCGACCATCGCGAGGCCTTCATCGAGGCTGCCCACGCGCACTGCATGCGTGCCAACCGGATTGCCGCGCCCCACGCGCAGCAACGCCTCCAGTTCGGGCGCGTGCGGCGCGAGCGCGATGCGGCGGCCCGTGAAGTCGGCGAGCGAGCGCGCCATCGGCTCGTCGCGGCGCCCCACCATCACGAGCGGATAGTGTTCGAAGGACTCCGTATAGAGCGTGCCGGCGCCGATCGATCCGTCGTTCACCGAGGTCGCGGCAAGCGCGATCTCGCCACGCTCCATGGCGTCCCCGGCTTTCGTCCAGGGATAGAACGGCACACGCTCGAAGGTGATGCCGAGGGTGCGGGAAAGATAGTCGAGATAGTCGTTGGCCATGCCCGAGGGCGCACGGTCCCGGTTCGTGAAGCTGAACGGCAGCCACGCCGTGTCGTAGCCCACCTTCAGCGGCGGCAGCGTGCGCAGCCACGCGCGTTCGTCGGCGCTCAGGCTGAACGAGGGCGACGCGGCGTCCTGGCGCGCGCCGCCGTCGAGCCAGCGTGCACGCACGGCCGCCGCCGGAGCGGGCCGCACGCCCGCCAGCAGCAGGTCGAGCCGATCGCGCAGCACCGACTTCGACACCGGCACGGCGTAGCGCAACTCGCGCATACGGTCGCGCTCCTCGAAGGCGACACGCAGGTCGCGAAAATCTTCCAGCGAGAGCTGGTAGCGTGCCACCGGCGCGAAACCCGCGTAGATGTCCGCGCTGCCCAGGGCGACGGCATGCAGCGCGGCCGGCGTGCTCACGAACGTTTCGATGCGCGCCTGGGGAAAGCGCTCGCGCAAGGCGGATTCGAGTGCATAGCCGCGCTCGACCGCGAATGTCGCGCGCGCGAGGCGCGCGGGCTGGGTCGCGAGCGCTCCCTTGCCCGCGCGCGTGACGAATGCCGTCGTGCCGTTCAGATAAGGCACCGTGAAGGCGAGACAGCGTTCGCGCGACGGCGTGCGCGCGAGGCTCATGACGATGTCGATGTCGCCCGCACAGGCTGCCGTGAGCAACGCGGGCATATCCGCAAAGATGCGCGGTTGCAGTTTCACGCCCGCGCCCGCCAGCAGATGCAGATAGTCGGCGCTGAAGCCCGTGAGCGTGGCGCCGTCGAAGACCTCGAGCGGTGCCCAGCCCCCCGCGACCACCCCGACGACGAGCCGCGGCGGCAACGCCGTGGACACTTCGCGCGCGAGCTCGACGGATTCGCCAGGCGGCTCGCACGAAGGTGCGGCGTGCGCCGCCAGCGTGCCGAGCGCGAGCGCGCACGCGAGCACACCAACGCGCCACCATGCGGCAAGGCGCGCGCCCGGGCCGGCGATGCGGATAATTGATTTCATGGGCACACGGCGCGGCACACGGGGCAACACACGACGCGGCACACGGCGCAAGGCATACGGGGCATTCAGACGCCGTCGCGCAGCGGCGCGGATAAGACATGGGATTGTTGGCGGCTCACCAACCGGTACACGACGCCGGCCGCGGCGCCTCCCAACAGCGGCGCCGCCCAGAAGAGCCAAAGCTGGTCGAGCGCCCACTCGCCGACGAAAAGCGCCGGGCCGGTCGAGCGCGCGGGATTCGAGCCGCCGTTGCTCACCGGAATGGCCACCAGATAAATGGCGGCGAGGCATACGCCTGCCGCGATCGGCGCCGCCTTGCGACGCGCAGCCGTGCTCGACATCAGCAAATGCACGAAGACAAATGCGAAAGTCACGGCCAGTTCGAGCACGAACACGGCGGCGAGGGTGTACTCGCTCGGCGAATGATCGTCGTAACCGTTGCTGCCGAAATCGGAAACCGCGACGGAAAACCCCGGCCGGCCGCTCGCGACGCGAATGAGCAACGCAGCGCCGACAATGGCGCCGATGGTCTGCGCCGCGATATACGGCCCGACCTCGCGCACGGGAAAGCGCCGCGAAATCGCATAGCCGATCGTGACCGCCGGATTGAAGTGCGCGCTCGCCGCGCGGTCGGCCGCGTAACTCGCTACCGTCAGCGCGAAACCGAATGCGGCGGCCATTTCGAGCACGTTGCAGCCCTGCGCCGGCAGGCTCGCGCTGAGCACCGTAGCCGCGCAGCCCGTGAACACGAGCCATGCGGTGCCCGCGCCCTCGACCGCCAAACGCTTACCGAGCTTCATCGTTCTTCTCCGTGTCCATCAGGAATTCGCGCGGATGCCGTCGGACCGGTTGCTGGCTCGCTACACCTTTTCCGACTGGCGCGCTCATCGATCGCATTGCCGGAGCGGCAATATCTGACGGACCGCGCGTCGAGCTAGAAATTATGGGGAGACGATCTCGGCAATCAGATAGGACAACTCTTAAAACGCGCCGGATATTGCTTTGAACGATGGAAGGGAAAATCCGCCGGGCGACTGAAAAATCTGAAACGCATCAGGTTCGCACGTGAATCACGTGAGCCCGACCTGTGTCGTGAAACGGATGAGGTCTCGCTCGGTGGCGAGGCCGAGCTTGCGCATCACGCTGCGCTTTTGCGCGCTGATGGTTTTGCCGCTGCGTTCGAGCCGGTGTGCGATCTGACGGATGGACAGGCCCTGCGCGTAAAGCTGGAAAACCTCCCACTCGCGCGCACTCGGCACACCCGCGCAGGGTGCGCACGCCGCGCCGGCCAGCGCCAGCACTTCGTGCACGCGCTCTGACAGAAACGGTGCACGGGCGCGCACCGCAGCGAGTGCGGGAAGAAGCGCAAGTGCCGTGTCGCGCTTGTCGACAATCGCGTCGATCCCGTGATGCAGCAAGCCGGTCAGAATCTGCGGCGTCGACACCATGGTCAGGACGACGATCGCCGGCGCACACGGGGCGCGAGCGAGGCGCCGCAACACGGCAAGCGAGCTGTATTCGCCGTCGAGACCCGGCATGCAGAGATCCGTGACGATGACGTCGCAGTCGACCTGGTCGAGCTGTGTGACGAGCGCAAGCGTGTCGTCCGCTTCGGCGACAACGACGGCCCACGCCGTTGCGCGCAGCAGGTTCGCCACGCCGAGCCGCACACATGCGTGGTCGTCAGCAACGATCACGCGCAAGGGGCTCGCCGCGCGCGAGTCCTCCTTTCGAACCCCGTGGCTGCCAGCCATGAAAGAATCTGCGTGCAATTGAATGAAAGGGTGAATGCGTATGAACGCACGCGCTCAGGCCGGCTCGACCTGCGTCACGCCGCATTCCACGGCAAAGCGATAAAGCTCGATGTCGTTGCCGAGCGCGAGCTTCTTCATGGCGGCGCACTTCTGCGCGCTGATCGTCTTCACGCTGCGCCCGAGCAAACCGGCGATTTCCGTCACGCCCAGTCCCCTCGCATAGTGCGTGAGCACCTCGAACTCACGCCGCGTGAGGATACGATGCACTTCTTCGCGCCGCTCGGTACGCGCCGCCTCCGCAAGCAGGTCGCGCACGACCGGGCCGACATAGTGCTCGCGCGCCATGGCCGAAACGATGGCAACAGGAATGAGGTCGAGACGGTCGCGCTTGCTGAGCACCGCGCTCACCTCCAGGTCGATGGTCTTGCGCAACACGGAAGCGTCGTTTTCCATCGTCAGCACGACAACGGCCTTCTGCGGAAACTGGACGCGAAACGCGCGGATCGCCTCGGGTCCGTCCATTTCGCCGGGCAGCGCCATGTAGAGGTCCATCAGGACGAGGTCGAAGCTGTGCTGCGCCGCGACTTCGAAGAGTTCGGGCACGCTCTGGGCGCGCGCAACGAGTTGCAGGTTTGGATAGTTGGCGAGGAGGCTTTCCAGTGCGTACAGCACGAGCGGATGATCGTCCGCGACGATCACGCGCACGGGTGCCGCGAGATCGGGCGCTTCGTGTGCCGCGGCGGCACCCGCGCCGGACAGGCCGACACGCGGCTCGCCGTTCTCGCGCATGGTGCGCAGAGGCGGCAGGTGCGTGGCAGTGCCATGCGCCGGCGGGGAAGAAGGCAGATTCATAACAGTCCGTGCGCCCTCACGAAGGCGAAGAGTCCCGCGTCGTTGCTCACACCCAGCTTCGCCATGGCTTCGCGCTTCTGGCGGCTCACCGTGCGCACGTCGCGGTCGAGCGCGCGCGCGATTTCGGTAATCGAGCTGCCCCCCGCGAACTTGCGGATCACCTCCGATTCGCGCGGCGTCAAACGCGGCACGCGCATGATGGACCCGCCGTCCGCGCTCGCAAGCTCACGCTCGATGGCCGGGCTGATCCAGGCCGTGCCCTGCCCCGCCGCGTGCACGATGCCCGCGAGTCCGTCCAGCGGTTCGTTCTTGCGCAGCATGGCGGTCACGCCCGTGTGCGCCACCGCGCGCAGGATGGCGGCGTTCGCCACGCTGGTCAGCACGACCACGCGAATGTCAGGCCAGTCATGGCGCAAGCGGCGCACGAGGCGTAGCCCGTCTTCGGCCTCGCCACTGGCCGCGGGCATGTTGAGGTCGGTCACCACCACGTCGCACGGCACGGTTTTGAGCAGTTCGAAGAGTTCGCTTGCGCCGCACGCTTCGCCTGTGATCTCGATATCGCCGCAGGCGACGAGTGCGGAGCGAACGCCAAGCAGAACGAATGGATGATCGTCCGCCAGAACGACACGTAGCTTCACACTGAATCTCCTTTGAGGTGGGGTGACGCCGCGCCAGCGCCGCACAGGTGCACCGGCAAGCCGCAACGTCAGCAAGGTCGTTTATCTGACCATTGAATCCCATCCTTCGAAATCGGAGATTTCCGAAAGGTTAAATGAATCTTAAGCAGTCCTTTCGCATGTGTTATGTATTTTGATCGACTTTTCCGAGAGAAATTGCGCGCATCTCAACTTTGATTGAGATAAATCTGAAGGGCGCCAGTATCGACCGGCTATCGACCGACCATCGGCCAGCTATCAAGCGGCGGCTCGAGGCCGGACCCGCTGGCGCACCGGGCCGCCATGCTCCACGCCATTGCGCTCACGCGGATTGGCAAAGGCAGGCCACGCCAGCGCCGCGCACAGGGCGGCCGCAACCCAGACGGCGGCCCACCCGAACCACGACAACAGCATCGGAATCGCCGAGGGCGCGACCCAGAACGCGAGGAAAGCGCCGGTATTGCCCATCGCGAGCGCGCTGCCGACGCGGCCGTTGCCCGCGAGCGTAGCGAGTTCGGTGAACGCCACGCCGTGCCATGCGGAAGCCGCAATGCCGCCCAGCACGAGCAAGCTCGCGAGCAGCACGACGAGCCAACCGCTCGCGTGGTGCGCCTGCGCCGTGACAGCCGTCAGCGCGGCCAGCAGCGTGAAAAGCACAACGGTGAGCGCCGCGCTGCCGCGCAGCCAGGTACGCCGGTTGCCGTGGCGGTCGGTCCAGCGTCCGCCCCAAACGCGCATGAAGGCCGCTCCGCCCTGCACGGCCACCAGCGTCGCGCTGACAGCCACGGTACCCGCATGCCCCACGTCATGCAGGAAAATGCTCGCAAAAGAAAGCACCGCCACCTGGGGCACGCACAGCACGCCAATACCCATCACGAGCCGCCACACCGCCACGCGGCGCAACGGCGAAACGGCGAGTTCCGCTTGGGCCTGCGCCTGTGGAGCGCGCGCGCCATCGAGTTCGCGCGGCGGCTCGTGCAGCCAGATGATCGTAAGCACGGCGGAGACCGCGCACATCGCGGCGAGCGCGCCAAACACAGCCGCGAAGCCCGCATGCTCGGCGAGCGCGGGCAACACGAGTGCGCCGAGACCGCCGCCCGCCGGCACGGCGGTTTGACGGATGCTCATCGCAAGGCCGCGCTCGTGCGAGGCGAACCACGCCATGACCGCGCGCCCGCTCGACCCGTTCACGCTGCCGCCAAGCAGCCCAAGCGCGAGCAGGCCCGCCGCGAGCGCTTTCGGACCCGGCACATGGACGCCTGCCGGCGCGCCCCATGCCGCCATGGCGAGCAGCGCGAGCGCCGTGGTGGTGAGCCCCGTGAGCAGCACGCGCCGGTCGCCCCAGCGATCTGTCAGGAGTCCCCAGGGAAGTTCGCTCAGCACGATGCCGAGCCCGAGCATGCCCAGCACGAAACCCAGCTCCGCCGTGCCGATGTGGTAGCCCGAACGGATCAACACCCCGGTTGCGGGAATGCCGCCGAGCGCCGCGGCAAAACTGGCGTTGGCCGCCACGCCCACCCCTAACACCTTCCAGCGATGCGTCGCACCGCGCGCTGCCATGCGTCTCATGACGCCCTCCAGAAAACGATTGACTGGGGGCATCGTAGAAGCGCACCATCCTTCGGAAAAGCGGGAAAATCCTATCGATCGATTCGGAAATTCCGAATCGTCAAAACCAGCAAGGACAACTGTTCATGAACGCACGCGGTTTCGACCTCGCGCAGTTGCGCACGTTTATCGCCGTTACCGAGGCGGGCAGCGTCTCGGCGGGCTCGGAGCGGGTGTTTCTTTCGCAGTCGTCGGTGAGCGAGCAGTTGAAGAAGCTCGAGGAGCGCGTGGGCCAGCCGCTTTTCGTGCGCAGCAAGCAGGGCATGTCGGCCACGCCGGCCGGCGCGAAGTTGCTCGATCACGCGCGCCGCATCGTGGCGCTGTGCGACGCCGCGTTCGACGACATGCTCGGGCGTACGCTCGACGGCGAGGTGCGCATCGCCATCACGGACTACTACCGTCCACACGACGTGGCCGAAATCATCCGGCGTTTCGCGAGCCAGCACCCGCGTTTGCGCCTGCATGTGACGGTGCTGCCCAGCGCCGTAATCGACAGCACCGCCGACGGCAACGCCTTCGACATCGGACTCTCGCTGCGTCTCGTCGAGGAAGGCGGCCGCGCCGGCGGCGCGCGCCCGAGCACGGTGATCCGGCGCGAGAAACTCCTGTGGGTCGGCGCGGCGCAAACGCTGCGCGAGCGGCCCGCGCTCACGCCGCCCTGGCCGCTCGTGCTGCTGCCCGCCACCTGCCAGTTGCAGCGCCGCGTGGTGAAGCTGCTCGACGAGTCGCGCATGCCGTACCTGATCTCGCACTCGGCGTCGGGCGTGGCCGGCCTGCAACTCGCGTTGAAGGCCGGCCTGGGCATCTCGTGCCTGAACGAATCGGCGATCGGCGAAGGGGTGATGCCCTGCCCGGCCTCGTTCGGATTGCCGGTGTTGCCCGCGGCCGAATTCCATTTGCTGCCGGCCCGGCCCGGCGAAGCCGCGCACGTGACGAACGCGCGCGCGGCGCTTGCCGAACTGCTGGGCTGACGCGCCGGGCGCAGCGGGGCGCGGCGCGGCCGGGTAGCTTAGCCCGCTGCCTGAACCAGCTCGGCGAAGCGCAGCAGGTCGACGTTGCCGCCCGAGATGAGCACGCCCACGCGCTTGCCGCGCACGTCCACCTTGCCGTGCAGCACCGCCGCCGCCGCGAGACAACCCGTGGGCTCGACCACGAGCTTCATGCGGCTTGCGAAGAACTTCATCGTCTCGACCAGTTCCGCGTCGCTCACCGTGACGATCTCGCTCACGCGCTCGCGGATCACCGCGAAGGTGTAGTTGCCGAGGTGCTGGGTCTGCGCGCCGTCGGCGAGCGTCTTCGGCGTGTCGATATGGACGATCTCGCCGCTTTGCAGACTGCGCTGGCCGTCGTTGCCGGCCTCGGGCTCGACGCCGATCACGGTGCACGCGGGCGCGAGCGCATGGGCGGCCGTGGCGCAGCCCGACAGCAGCCCGCCGCCGCCGAGCGGCGTGAGCAGCAGGTCGAGCTCACCCGTTTCCTCGAACAGCTCTTTCGCGGCCGTGCCCTGCCCCGCCATCACGTGCGGATGGTCGTAGGGCGGAATCAGCGTGAGGCCGCGCTCTGCCGCGAGCCGCTGGCCGAGCGCCTCGCGGTCCTCGGTGTAGCGATCGTAAAAGACGATCTCGCCGCCGTAGCCGCGCGTAGCCTCCACCTTCACCGAGGGCGCGTCGTGCGGCATCACGATCACGGCCTTCACGCCGAGCAGGCGTGCCGACAACGCAATCGCCTGCGCGTGATTGCCCGACGAGAACGTGATCACGCCACCCCCCTTCTGCTCCGGCGTGAACTGCGCAATCGCGTTATACGCGCCGCGAAACTTGAACGCACCCATGCGCTGGAGGTTCTCGCACTTGAAGAAAAGCTGCGCCCCCGTGCGTTCGTTCGCGGTGCGCGAGGTCAGAACCGGCGTGTGGTGCGCGACGCCACGCAGGCGTTCGTGGGCGGCGGCGACGTCTTCGAAGGTGATAGGCAGAGTGCTCATGGTCGTTCTTCGGCTGGCAGGTAGGTGTAGACGGTCGAGCGCGCGACGCCGAGTGTGGCGGCCACGTCGGCGAGCGCATGACGAAGGTTCAGGAGGCCGCCGGAGGCGAGCTCGCGCACGGCCTCGCGGCGTTGGGCGAGCGTCATGCCGATGGGCGTCGTATTGCGCGCGGCGGCGAAGCGTTCGAGCGCCTCGCGCACGCAGCCCGCGCCGCGCGGCGCGAGCGTTTCTGTCACGGGCGCGGCCGTGCCGGTCTGGATCAGCTGGCCGAGGCCCGCCGTCACCGCGCCGAGCAACGACACGTCCATGTTCAGGCAGAGCGCCGCGACGTATTCGCCCGCGCTGTTTTTCAGCCCGATCGAGGTGCTCTTGGCCGGACGCCCGTCGGGAAAGCGATTCGGATAGTTCGGCACGACCTCGGGAAAACCGGGGTCGGTGATGCGCGCGACGCCCATTTCGGTGGCGGCGTCGCCCACCTGGCGACCCGACAGGTTGTTCGCGATCGCCACAACCGAATGCTCGGGCCGCGTGAGGTCGTGCAGCACCACCTCGACGAGCGGCGCGAGCGTCTGGCCGAGCGCCTCGACGATCTTGCGCCCCTCGCGCAGGAGCAGCGCGTTTTCGTCGCCGGGCTGGCCGGAACAGGTTTCACGGGATAGCTTCATGATATTGGACATTTTGGCAGTTTATGACTGAATGTCAATCTCTTCTGGTTCACGTCGGCTGCGTCACGCCAGGTCACCCGGCACGCGAAAAAAAACCTCGCCCGAAGGCGAGGTCAACACTGACACGGGAAAAACACGAAGCAAGACGCTGCGCCCCGCTCAAACGGTGAAGCGCTCGCTGACGAACTGCGCGGACGGCACGCGCGAGCGCGCCGCCACCGCCTGCGCGGCGCTCACCATGGCGGGCGGACCACAGACGTAGATGTCGGGCATCGCCGCCGACGTTGCCACCGAAGTTGCCACCGACGTTGCCACGGCCGCGAGCCCGGCCGCGAGCGCATCGACGGGCGTGCCGTGCGCACCCTCCCAGGCATCGTCCGGCTCGCGCACGCAAAGCTCGACATGCAACTGCGGCAGCGCCGCGCGCAGCGCATCGAGTTCGTCGAGCATGAAAAGCTCGCTCTCGCGATTCACGCCGAAGAAAAGCCGCGCATCGTTCATCTCGCCGTAGTCGGCCATGCGGCGCAGCATCGAAAGCACGGGCGCGAGGCCGGTGCCGCCCGCCACGAACCAGCGCGGACGCAGACTGTCGGCGATCAGGCCGAAGCCGCCTTGCGGGCCGTGCACGGTGAGCCGGTCGCCCGGCTGCGCGCGCTCGCGCAGGTACGCCGAAAATTCGCCCTCCGGCCGCAGCCGGATCAGGAACTCCAGCCGCCCTTCCCAGTTGCTCGTGTTGGCGAGCGAGAACGGCCGCCGCACGCCGCCCTCGGGCAACGCCAGCTCGACGAACTGGCCCGCTTCGAATTCGGCGGCGCTGCCGCTGGCGTCGTCGGGCTCGAGATGCAGTTCGAGGCGGCGCGTGTCGTCGGCGATCGTCTCCAGCGCAACGATGCGCGCCGCGCGCACCGCCACCGGCTGGAGCAGCACCTTCGTGTGGTCGTACGGCGCGGCCACGCGCAGGTCGGCCGAAGGCGTCGTTCGGCACAGCAGGACCGCGCGCGGCTCGTCGGCCGGTAACGCGTCGGCGCTGTGCTCGCCGAGCGTATACGCGCCTTCGGTCACGGTGGCATGGCACGCGCCGCAGCTACCGCGCCGGCACTGCGACGGCAGCGTGATGTCCGCCGCCGCGGCCGCCGCCAGCACGTCCTGCCCCGGCTCGCACGCGAAGCCGAACGCCTGACCGTCGCGCGTGGTGAGCTCGATCTGATAACTCATGACACTCGCTCCCCCGCTCAGGCGGCCTTGCGGGCGAGCGCCGCGTTCAGGTCCGCTTGCGCGTCGCCGATCGGCGAGATGCCGAACTGCTTGACGAGGATGTCGAGCACATTCGGCGTGAGGAAGGCCGGCAACGTCGGTCCGAGATGGATGTTGCGCAGACCGAGCGCGAGCAGCGTGAGCAGCACTGCCGCGGCCTTCTGCTCGAACCACGACACCACGAGCGTGAGCGGGAGGTCGTTCACGCCGCAGTCGAACGCCTTGGAAAGCGCGACGGCGATCTGGATCGCGGAGTAGCTGTCGTTGCACTGGCCGAGATCGAGCAGGCGCGGAATGCCGCCGATGTCGCCGAACTCGTGGCGGTTGAAGCGGTACTTGTTGCAGCCGAGCGTCATGACGACGGTGTCGTCGGGCGCGCCTTGCGCGAACTCGGTGTAGTAGTTGCGGCCGGGCGCCGCGCCGTCGCAGCCGCCGATCAGGAAGAAGTGGCGGATCTGGCCGGCCTTTACGGCGTCGATCACCTTGTCCGCCACGCCGAGCACCGTGTTGCGTGCGAAGCCAATGGTGATGGTTTCCTCGGGCGCCGTTTCGCGGAAGCCCGGCAGCGCGAGCGCGGCCTGCGCGACCGGCGCGAACGCGTGATGTTCGAGATGGCGCACGCCGGCCCAGCCCACCGGCCCGGTCGTGAAGATGCGCTGGCGATACTGCGGCAGCGGCTCGATCAGGCAGTTGGACGTCATCAGGATCGGACCGGGGAAGTTCGCGAAGTCCGATTGCTGGTCCTGCCAGGCGCCGCCGTAGTTGCCGGCGAGATGCGGATACGCCTTGAACTTCGGATAAGCATGGGCGGGCAGCATTTCGCCGTGCGTGTAGATCTGCACGCCGGTGCCCTGGGTCGCTTCGAGCAGCGCCTCCAGATCGCCGAGATCGTGGCCCGAGACGAGAATCGCCTTGCCCGCGGCCGGCGTCACGCGCACGGCGGTGGGTTCGGGCATACCGAAGCGGCCCGTGTTCGCCGCGTCGAGCAGTTCCATCACCTTCAGATTGAGGTTGCCGAGCGCGAGCGCATGTTCGAGCAGGTCGCCGGCCTGGGTGGGATCGCTCGCGAGAAACACCAGTGCCGCCTCCACGCCCGCATAGACTTCTTCGCTCTCGTAGCCGAGCACGCGCGCGTGATGGGCATAGGCGCACACGCCCTTCAAGCCGTAGAGCACGAGCGCGCGCAAGCCCACGACGTCTTCGCCCACGGCGGGCAGCCCGGCCTGGATGCCGACGCTCGCGGCCTGCGCCTGGAGTTCGGCGAGATCCTTGCCCGGCTGCCATTGCGCGGGGCCTGCCGGTTCTTGCACGGCCACGCCTTGCGCGAGCGCGAGCGCCGCGCAGCCGGCCTTCAGGCGGTCGCGATGCTGGGCGGCCTCGCGCAGCATCGCCACGAAACGGCTCGCGTTGAAGTTGACATTGGTGAGCGTCGTGAACAGCGCGTAGAGCGTGAAGCGGTCGGCTTCGCGATCGGGGCTGCCGAGGCTGCGCGCCAGCGCGCCGTACTGTGCGATGCCCTTGGCCGCGTAGATCAGCAGGTCTTGCAGATCGGCGGTCGTGGCGTCCTTGCCGCAGTTGCCCTTGGCCGAGGCGCACCCCGGTGTGGCCTGGGTACGGTCGGTCTGTTCACATTGATAGCAAAACACGGCTTGCTCCTTTCCTTGTGGGGATCACGGCGATGGTCTGAGCGCCTGGTACGCTGTGGGATCGACCTGCGCTCTCTTGTAAGATGCAAATTAAATGCATCTTTTTTATGGTGACTCGCCGACGGGAGTTTTGCCGTGACAAAAATCAGAAAAAGCGCCGGTTCCGGCGCACAAACGCCCAAGTGGGCGCAAACGTCGCAGCGGGTCGCGGTACATCGCGCATTGCGCCCGGCTCGCCCGGCTTGCCAGAGTCACCTGGTGCGCACCGGCGAATGAAAAAGCCCCGGCTCGACCATGCGGTCGAGCCGGGGCTTCAGGTCCGGCAGATTCGTTCGGACGATTTAGAACGGGATATCGTCGTCCATCTCGTCGAAGCCGCCACCGGCCGGCGCGCTCGAACGGCCGCCGCCCGCGCCACCGCCGCTCGAACGCGGCGCACCGCCGCCGCTGTTGCCACCTGCGGCACGGCCGCCGCCGCGCGGCGCCGACGGTTCGCGGCTGTAGCCGCCGTCGTCGCCCATGTCGCTACCTGCCGACGCGCCGCCGCTGCGGCCGCCCAGCATCTGCATCTGGTCGGCGACGATTTCCGTCGAGTAACGGTCGGTGCCGTCCTGCGCTTGCCACTTGCGCGTGCGGATCCGGCCTTCGATATACACCGACGAGCCCTTCTTCAGGTACTCCGAGACGATCTCGGCCAGACGGCCGAAGAACGCCACGCGGTGCCATTCGGTCATTTCCTTGAACTCGCCGGACGCCTTGTCCTTATAGCGGTCGGTCGTCGCGAGGCGAATGTTCGCCACGGCGTCGCCGCTCGGCAGATAGCGCACTTCCGGCTCGGCGCCGAGGTTGCCGACGAGGATCACCTTGTTCACGGATGCCATGAATATTCTCCTGTTTGATTCCGTTGCGAGGAGCGGCCGCGCGGTACGCGCCGGCGAGCGCCCGATGTATCAGGCGCCTTCACCGGTCGCGGACCGCCTCCGCGAATTGCGTTGCTGTGAACCGTTGTTGGTTCGCTCAGGTTCGACTTGAGGCCCGCTTGGGCGGCGCCTTCATATTGGCCGCGATTATAAGCCAGCACAAGACGAGTCCCGAGCAGGCGTAAAACACCGCGCTCGCGCCCTCGTGCTTGAGCAGATAACCGCCCACCACGCCGCCGAGCGCGAGCCCGATCGACTGCGTGGTGTTGTACACGCCCGTGGCCGCGCCCTTGCGGTTGCCCGGCGCGAGCTTGGAAACCAGCGAGGGCTGCGACGCTTCCAGAATATTGAAGCCAAGGAAGTACACGAACAGCACGGCCGACACAATGACAAGTGTATGCGCGAGCGAGCCGAGCAACAGCTGGCCGATCAGGATAAGACCGATGGCCGAAACGAGCACGGCCTTCATCTTGCCCCGCTTCTCCGCCGCGATGATGGCGGGCACCATCAGGACGAACGCGAGGCCCATGACGGGCAGGTAAATCTTCCAGTGCGAGGCGACCGGCAGGCCCGCATCCACGAGCAGGCGCGGCACCACGAGAAAGAGCGCGGTTTGCGTGGCGTGCAGCACGAGCACGCCGAAGTTCAGGCGCAGCAGTTCGACGTTGTGCAGCACCTCGGCGAACGGGGCGCGCACGTGCACGGGCTTGCTGGGCGCGTCGGGCACGACCCAGATCACCACAGCCACCGCGAGAATCGAGAACACGCCGACCAGCGTGAACAGGCCGCTCATGCCGAGCCAGTGGAACACGATGGGCGCGCCCACGATGGCCACGGCGAACGACATGCCGATCGAGCCGCCCACCATCGCCATGGCCTTGGTGCGGTGCTCCTCGGCGGTCAGGTCGGCGATGAACGCGAGCACCGCCGACGACACGGCGCCCATGCCCTGAATCACCCGCCCGACGATGATCCACACCATGTCGTGCGCGCCGGCCGCGACGAAACTGCCGATCGCGAAGATGATGAGACCGGCGGCGATGACGGGCTTGCGGCCCACCATGTCCGACACCCAGCCGTAGAAAATATAGAGGAGCGACTGCGTGACGCCGTACGCGCCGAGCGCGATACCGACCAGCAAGAGGTTGTCGCCGCCGGGAATGGTTTTCGCGTAGACGGAAAACACCGGCATGATCATGAACAGACCCAGCATGCGCAGCGCGAAGATCGCCGCGAGCGATACGGTCGCGCGCAGTTCGGGCGCGCTCATGCGTGAGGAAGTAGCGGGTGAGTTGGAGGACATCGGAGCGTTGTGGGTTTGGGCTGCTGCTTTTGACCGCAACTGCCCGCACGTTGAAGACCGGACCAAACCGGACCACGCGCGGACCAGGCGGACGCTCCCTGACGCGCCTCTTTCGAGGCCCTTGCACTTGCCGCTCCGGGCCCTTTCAAAGACCGTCAGCAAGCCGTAACGGCGGTCTGGAAAAGTCGTTATAGTAGCAGGTTTGGTTTCCCTTTCTCCCGCAGGTTCATGGAACAGATCCGTATCCGTGGGGCCCGAACCCACAACCTGAAGAACGTCAATCTGGACCTGCCGCGCCACAAGCTCGTGGTGATCACCGGGCTTTCGGGCTCGGGCAAGTCCTCGCTGGCGTTCGACACGCTCTACGCGGAAGGCCAGCGCCGCTACGTGGAGAGCCTCTCGGCCTACGCACGTCAGTTCCTGCAACTGATGGAGAAGCCCGACGTGGACCTGATCGAGGGTCTGTCGCCGGCTATTTCCATCGAGCAGAAGGCCACCTCGCACAACCCGCGCTCGACGGTCGGCACCGTCACGGAGATTCACGACTACCTGCGACTGCTTTACGCACGCATCGGCACGCCCTACTGCCCGGACCACGAGATTCCGCTGAAGTCCCAAAGCGTCTCGCAGATGGTGGACGCCGCGCTCGCCCTGCCCGAGGAAACGAAGCTCATGATCCTCGCGCCCGTGATCGCGGACCGCAAGGGCGAGCACGTCGAGCTTTTCGACGACATGCAGGCGCAAGGTTTCGTGCGTTTCCGGGTGCGCTCGGGCGGCGGCACGGCCAACGAAGGGGAAGCGAAGATCTACGAGGTCGAGTCGCTGCCCAAGCTCAAGAAGAGCGAGCGCCACACCATCGACGTGGTGGTGGACCGCCTCAAGGTGCGCCCCGACATGAAGCAGCGCCTCGCGGAGTCGTTCGAAACCGCGCTGCGTCTGGCCGACGGCCGCGCCATCGCGCTCGAAATGGACACGAACAAGGAGCACCTCTACAGCTCGAAGTTCGCCTGCCCGATCTGCTCGTACTCGCTGCCGGAGCTGGAGCCGCGCCTTTTCTCGTTCAACAACCCGATGGGCGCGTGCCCCGAGTGCGACGGTCTCGGCCAGATCACGTTCTTCGATCCGAAGCGCGTGGTGGCGCACCCGTCGCTGTCGCTCGCGGCGGGCGCCGTGAAGGGCTGGGACCGGCGCAACCAGTTCTACTTCCAGATGCTGCAAAGTCTCGCGGCGTTCTACGACTTCGACATCGACACCGCGTTCGAAGATCTGCCGGAGAAGGTGCGCAAGATCCTGCTCTACGGCTCGGGCAAGCAGGAGATCCCGTTCTCGTACATCAACGAGCGCGGCCGCACTTCGGTGCGCGAGCACGTTTTCGAAGGGATCATCCCGAATCTCGAACGCCGCTACCGCGAGACCGACTCGGCCGCCGTGCGCGAGGAGCTTTCGAAGTACCAGAACAATCAGGCCTGCCCGCACTGCGAAGGCACGCGCCTGCGCCGGGAAGCGCGCTTCGTGCGCATCGGCATGGGTGAAGAAGCGCGCGCCATTTATGAGGTGAGCGGCTGGCCGCTGCGCGACACGCTCGGCTACTTCCAGACGCTGCACCTCGAAGGCGCGAAGCGCGAGATCGCCGACAAGGTGGTCAAGGAAATCGTCGCGCGCCTCATGTTCCTGAACAACGTCGGGCTCGACTATCTCTCGCTCGAACGCAGCGCCGAAACGCTTTCGGGCGGCGAGGCGCAGCGCATCCGCCTCGCCTCGCAGATCGGCTCGGGCTTGACGGGCGTGATGTACGTGCTCGACGAGCCCTCCATCGGCCTGCACCAGCGCGACAACGACCGCCTCATCTCCACGCTCAAGCATCTGCGCGACCTCGGCAATTCGGTGATCGTGGTCGAGCACGACGAGGACATGATCCGCATGGCCGACTACGTGGTCGACATGGGGCCGGGCGCGGGCGAGCACGGCGGCATGGTGATTTCGCAGGGTACGCCGGCCGAAGTCGAGCACGATCCGGCCTCGATGACGGGCCAGTACCTCTCGGGCGCACGCCGCATCGACTACCCGGACGAGCGCATCGAGCCCGGCGAGCGGCGGCTGCGCATCGTCGAGGCGTACGGCAACAACCTCAAGCACGTGACGCTCGATCTGCCGGTGGGCCTGCTCACCTGCGTGACGGGCGTTTCGGGCTCGGGCAAGTCCACGCTCATCAACGACACGCTGTATCACGCCGTGTCGCAGCATCTATATGGATCGTCGGCGGAACCGGCGCCGTTCGAGGCGATCGAGGGCATGGAGCACTTCGACAAGGTCATCAACGTCGACCAGTCGCCGATCGGCCGCACGCCGCGCTCGAATCCGGCCACCTACACGGGTCTCTTCACGCCCATCCGCGAGCTGTTCGCGGGCGTGCCGGCGGCCAAGGAGCGCGGCTACGAGTCGGGCCGCTTCTCGTTCAACGTGAAGGGCGGGCGCTGCGAAAGCTGCCAGGGCGACGGCGTGCTCAAGGTGGAAATGCACTTCCTGCCCGATGTGTACGTGCCCTGCGACGTCTGCCACGGCAAGCGCTACAACCGCGAGACGCTGGAGATTCAATACAAGGGCCGGAACATCAGCGAAGTGCTCGACATGACGGTGGAATCCGCCTACGAGTTCTTCAAGGCGGTGCCGGTGGTGGCGCGCAAGCTCAAGACGCTGCTCGACGTGGGCCTGGGCTATATCCGCCTCGGCCAGTCGGCAACGACCTTGTCGGGCGGCGAGGCGCAGCGCGTGAAGCTCTCGCTCGAACTTTCCAAGCGAGACACGGGCCGCACGCTGTATATACTCGACGAGCCGACCACGGGCCTGCACTTCCACGACATCGCACTTTTGCTGGAAGTGATTCACCGGCTACGCGATCAGGGCAACACGGTGGTCATCATCGAGCATAATCTCGATGTCATCAAAACCGCCGACTGGATCGTGGACATGGGTCCGGAAGGCGGCGCGGGCGGTGGGCAGATCGTGGCCCAGGGGACGCCCGAACAGGTGGCGAAGTCGAAGGCCAGCTTCACGGGCCGCTATCTCGCGCCGCTGCTCAAGCGCCAGATGGCCACACTCGACACGGCTTCGGGAAAGTAAGCAGTAGAAATAGCTGCGGCAACAACGGGTTGGGGACGCTTGCGTCCCCGTGGTTTGGGGACGGAATACACCGAAAATGGTCAAGCGCAACGAAGCGACCGAAGATAAACAGGTGCGCGATCTGCGGCCAAGGCCGGTCAGGCTCACGAGCGACATGAGCCTGCCGAAGCTTTCGGCAGTCGAGATCGGCAGCTATATGGCCGCGCTCGCCGGTATGTGGGCGGTGCTGCACCTGAACCTGCTCGGCGCGCTGCTCGCAGGCATGCTCGTCTTCCAGCTGGTCCACACCATCTCGCCGCTCATCGAGCGGCGCATGTCGAGCAGCCGCGCGCGCTGGCTTTCGGTGGTGCTGGTCTCCATCGTGATCGTGGGCGTGCTCACGGGCCTCACGGTGGGCGTGATCGAGCAGTTCGAGAACGACGTGCCGAGCGTGCAGAAGGTCATGGCGCAGATGATGACCTTCGTCGACCAGGCGCGCAGTCGCATTCCTGAATCCATCGCCGCCTATCTGCCGGTGGATGTCGCCCAGATGAAGCTCAAGGCGCTCGCGCTCATGCACGAGCACGCCACCCAGCTTGGCCAGGGCGGCAAGAACGCCGCGCGCATTTTCGGGCATATCGTGATCGGCATGATCATCGGCGCGATCATCGCCATCGGCGCGCAGAAGAACGCCACGCGGCTACCGCTTTCCACGGCGTTCGTCGCGCGCGTCTCGCGTTTCGCCGACGCGTTCCGCCGCATCGTGTTCGCCCAGGTGAAGATCTCGGCCATCAACACGGTGTTCACCGGCCTCTTCCTGCTGCTCGTGCTGCCGCTCTTTCACGCGCCGCTGCCGCTCGCGAAGATGCTGGTCGTGGTGACTTTCGTGGTGGGCCTGCTGCCCGTGATCGGCAACCTGATCTCGAACACGCTGATCGTCGCCATCGCGCTCACCGTGAGCCTGCCGGCCGCCGTCACGGCGCTCGCGTTCCTCATCGTCATCCACAAGCTCGAATACTTCCTGAACGCGCGCATCGTGGGCGGCCAGATCGAGGCGCGCACGTGGGAGCTGCTCGTCGCGATGCTCGTGATGGAAGCCGCGTTCGGCATCCAGGGCGTGATCGCCGCGCCCATTTTCTACGCCTATATGAAGCGCGAGCTGATTTATCTGCGGCTCGTCTGAGCCGCCTTCCGCCTGCGCCCGGCGCGGGCGGGCGGCCTCAGTTGCCGCCCCGCTCGCCCGTTGCGCCCGCCATGCCGTCCTGTCCCACCGCATAAATCGCCACCTGCACCCGGCTCGAGAGATTCAGCTTGCGCAGAATGTTGCGCACGTGAATCTTCACCGTGCTCTCCGCCAGGTCGAGCGTGCGCGCAATCTCCTTGTTGCTCGCGCCGCGCGCCAGTTCGCGCACGATCTCGCGCTCGCGCGCCGTGAGCGCATCGGCGCTCGTGCGCGCCGCGCTTTGCACACTTGGAGCGCTCGGCTGCGCGGGCTTGCGCATCTGCTCGACGAGCTTGGCCGTCATGTGCTCGGTGATGACGGGCTGGCCGCTCGCGGCCTTGCGGATCGCGGCCACCAGCGCGTCCGCGTCGATGCTCTTGAGCAGGAAGCCGCGCGCGCCCGCGCGCATGGCGGCGGTGAGTTCGTCGGCGTCCTCGGAAACGGTGAGCATCACGACCGCCGTGTCGGGCAGGTCCTCCACCAGCAGTTGCAGCGTTTCGAGGCCCGAGAGGCCCGGCATGTTCAGGTCGAGCAGGATGACGTCGGGCACATGCTGCTTCGCGCGCTTGACGCCCTCTACGCCGTCCGAGGCCTCGCCCACCACTTCGAGGTCGGGCTGGCGCTGCAAGAGCGCGCTCACGCCCGAGCGAAAGAGCGTGTGATCGTCGATGAGCAGAATGCGGATGGTCATGGGGATGGTTGGGTGTGGCGACGTTTTCTTATTCCGTTGTCGCTCAGGTTTCTGATTCTGATCGTGATGCCGGTGTCATGGGTGTCATGGTGCGCCGTGCCTGCTTCACGCGGCCAGGCGGCTCGCGGCGGGCAGCACAAGCGCCACGCGCGCCCCGTTGCCGGGCGAGCTGTCGAGCGTGAGCGCGGCGCTCAGGCGGCGCGCGCGCTCGTGCATGATATGAAACCCCACATGCGACTCACCGCGCGAGGCGATTTCGGCGGGATCGTAGCCCACGCCGTCGTCCGCCACGCTCAGGCTGAAGTCGCGCCCGTTCAAGACGCTCACGTGCACATGCAGCGCCTCCGCATGCTTGCGCGTGTTCGAAAGCGCCTCCTGTAGCACGAACAGCACCTGAAGCTGTTGATCGGGCGGCAGCGGCGGCCCGCCTTCGTCGCGATAGTCGAGTGTCAGCTCGGCGTCCGACTGGCGTCTGAAACGCGCCACCGTGTCCTCCACGGCGAGGCGCAGCTTGCCTGGCGCCAGCTTCGTGCGGAAGTTCAGCAGCAGCTCGCGCACGTCGTCGTAGCTCTCCTCCACGCCGCCCGCGAGCAGCGGCACGATCTCGCGAATCTCGTCGAGGTCGCCCCGGCCCGCCGCGCCGTCGAGCAGGTGCACCTGCATCTTCAGGAAGCTCAGTCCCTGCGCGATGCTGTCGTGCAGCCCCTGCGCGACCAGGTTGCGCTCCTCGGAGACGGCAAGCTGGCGCCCGAGCGCCACGAGCCGACGGTTCATCAGCGCGACGCCGAGATGGCGGCCGAGCGTTTGCAGCAACTGGATGCCGGATGCCGAGATCTCGCGCTCCTCGCGAAAATGGAGCGAAAACGTGCCGAGCGTCTCGTTCTGCGCGACGATGGCCGAAACCGCCACGCTCACGAAGCCCGCCTTCAGGCAGCGCTGCGCGAAGGCGGCGTTCGCCTCGCTCGCGCCGCCCGGCGCGCGCAGTCCGAACACGACCGGCGCCTCGGCCGAAGCGCCGCCGCACACGCAGTCCTGCGCCGGCATGCATTGCTCGGCGAGCGTGAGCGCTTCGGGCATGCCTTCGGACACGAGCAGATGCAGATTGCCGTCGTCGGGCGAGACGACGCGCACCGTGCCGCCCTCGGCGTCGAACTCGCGCATCACGCGCGTAAGGAAGTCGTGGCACACGCTTTCCGCCGGCCCCGGCGTGTTGAGGAACGCCGCCATTTCGTAGAGCGTGGCGAGTTCGCGGTTCTGCGCCGCGAGCTGTGCGGTCTTGGCGTCCACGCGCGCGGCCAGGTCCTGGTACAGCGCCTGCAATTCCGCGACCATGCGGTTGAAGCCCTGGGCGAGATGCCCGAACTCGTCCTCGGCGTCGACCGGCAAGCGTGTATGGAACTCCCGTGCCTCGACGCGTGCGAGCCCGTCCTGCAAGCGCTGCACGGGCGCGACGAACCACTGGTAGAGCAGATACACGATCGCCACCGTGCCCACGCACGAAAGCGCCGCCAGCGCGACCTGCGAGATGCGCAGCCACGCCGTCTTGCGCGCGTTCTCGCGCTCGATCAGGCTCACGAGGCCGTTCGCCTCGTCGACGAAACCGGACAGCAGCCCGATATAGGTGGAAGGCTCGCCCGCGCCGGCCGCGAGGTCGTGCAGCGCCGCGGGCTTGAGCGCGTCGCTCCAGGCCGAGGCGACACGCTCGAACTGCGCGTGGATATTCGCGTCGGCGGGCAGAAAGAGCGGCCGCGCCGGGTCGCCGTCGCGCAGTTCGCGCAGCGTTTCGTCGAGCTGGCGCATCTGGGCGTCGACCTGCGCGGGCTTGCCGGTGCGGGCCTCCCAGAGCGCGATCGCCACGGCGTTGGCGCGCATGCGCAGGCTACCCGCGTCGTTGATGGCGGCCCCCGCGCCTTCCAGTTGCCACGAGAGCCAGAGCGTGCCGCTGATCATCGCGAGCACGAGCGCGAGCGCGACCGTGGACAGCACCACGATGCGCGTAGAGAGCCGGCGCGGGAACGGCGCGGCGGCGCTTTCAGCGGAATCCGAGGTGGAACCGGTGGTGGAACCGATGGTGGAACCAGCGGCGGAATCGGGAGAGGATGTCATGGCCGGTAGCGGGAATCGGCGGCGCCGAAACGGCGAGGCGTACGCCGATCATTATCTGACGGTGAATCGCAGATGGCGCGAGATGTCGCGGGATCGATTGCCGACTGCGACACTATGCGTCAGTGCACTCGCCTGTTCAGGCGATTTCCATCGCACAGCCCTCATCATGCGCGCGTCGCGAAAAAAGGCGGGGAGTTCGAGCGCGGCTCGCTCCCCGCGAACGACGACCGATCCCCACGGTCGTCAGAGGCACCGTCGTTCCCGGCCGCAAGGACCGGGAAAACCACGCGTCAGCGGCTGCGCACGAGTTGCCACGCGCGCGAAAGATAGGTGATCGAGGCAAACCCGCTCCACACGTGCACGAGCCGCGTGAACGGGAAGATCACGAAGAGCGTCATGCCCATGAAGAGGTGCAGGCGGAAGATGAGCGGCGCGCTCGCCACGTAGCTCGCGGCGTCGCCCTGGAACGTGACGATGTGCTGCGCCCAGGTCATGAGCCGCACCATCATCGCGCCGTCCATATGGCTTGCCGACTCGCCGATCGTCGTGAGCCCGAGCAGCAGCGTGACGAGCAGCCAGAGCAGCAGCACCTTGTCGCCCACGCGCGTCACGGCCGAGACGCGCGCGTTCGAAAGCCGCCGATGCAGCAGGATCGCAAGGCCGACCAGGCACATCGAACCCATCACGCCGCCCGCCACCATCGCGACCAGTTGCTTGACCGCGTGCGGCACGCCGAGCCAGTCCCACACCGCCACGGGCGTGAGCAGTCCGAACAGATGGCCGAAGAAGAGGCCGAGAATGCCGACGTGAAAAAGGATGTTGCCAAGCCGCAGATGGCCGCGATAAAGCATCTGCGAGCTGTCCGCCTTCCACGTGTATTGCTCGCGCTCGAAGCGCGCGAGGCTGCCGAACAGGAAGATGGCGGCGGCAATGTAGGGATAGATGCCGAACAAAAACGGGTTGAACGTGTTCATGGCGATTCCTTTACGCAGGCGCTAGCAGCGGCGTGCGCCGTTCGCGGGTGGAAATGAACGACCTGCGGAGCGGCGCTCGCGGCGAACGAGCGCACGAGCGGCTCGACGCCGTCCGCGCCGGTGCCGAAGCGTTCGAGCGCCTCGTCCATGTCGCGCACGGGCGCGCCCACGAGCGGCAGCGGCTCGACTTCGCTCAGTTCGCACAGTACCGGGAAAATGCCCGCGTACGGGCTTTCATCCTTTTCGAGCTGATTGCCGAGCGCGGCGAGCACGTGGATCGCCTCGCCGAGCAGCGCGCTCGCGTCGTCCTCGTCGATCAGACCGAGCACTTCGAGAAAGAGCGGCACGTAGTCGGGCAACTCGTTGGTCGCCATGTCGAGGCCGTGGCTGCGATATTCGTCGAGCAGATCGACCATCGCCTGGCCGCGCGCGCGGCTTTCGCCGTGCACGTGCTCGAACAGATGCAGCGAGTGGCGCGGATTGCGATCGAACGTGGCCACGTAGTTTTCCTGCGACTCGATGAGCGAGCGCTCGCGCAGCGCGGCGACGAGCGGCGCGAGTTCGCGCGTGGCGAACGCGCCGTGCGGGGAAGCCGCTAGTATGGCCTCGATGTCGTCGAGCGCGTCGAGCAAAGGCTGCTCGGGGTAATCGAGCAACGCGGAGAGAACCGGATAAATCGACATGATGGAGGTCCTCCCGCTCACGCTTGCGATGGCGTCTTGCGACGCGATTTCGGCATGTCCGCGTAGGCCACGCTGCCTTCGGTCTTCGCACCGAACAGCGAACCTTCCGACACGCCGCCCGAGCAGCCGTTGCCGAACGAGAAGCCGCAACTGCCCTTCTCGTTGAACGAGTCCTCGACCATCTCCTTGTGCGACGACGGCACGACGAAGCGGTCCTCGTAGTTCGCGATCGCCATGGTGCGGTACATGTCTTCCACCTGCTCCGGCGTGAGGCCCGCGCGCTCGAGCAAGGCATGGTCGTTCACGCCGTCCACGGTCTGCGTGCGCTTGTAGGCGCGCATGGTCAGCATGCGGTTGAGCGCGGACACCACGGGCTTCTCGTCGCCTGCGGTGAGCAGGTTGGCGAGATAGCGCATGGGAATGCGCAGGCTCGCGACATCGGGAATCACGCCGTCCATGCCGATATGCCCCGCATCGGCCGCCGACTGGATCGGCGAGAGCGGCGGCACGTACCAGACCATCGGCAGCGTGCGGTACTCGGGATGCAGCGGAAACGCGATCTTCCAGTCGACCGCCATGCGGTACACGGGCGAGCGCGCGGCCGCGTCGAGCCAGCTTTGCGGCACGCCCTGGCGGCGCGCCTCGGCCTGGATGGCCGGATCGTGCGGATCGAGGAACACGTCGAGCTGCGACTGGTACAGGTCCTGCGTCGATTCCACCGATGCCGCCGCGCCGATGCGGTCCGCGTCGTAGAGCATCACGCCCAGATAACGGATGCGGCCCACGCAGGTTTCCGAGCACACGGTAGGCTGCCCCGCCTCGATGCGCGGATAGCAGAAGATGCACTTCTCGGCCTTGCCGCTCTTCCAGTTGAAGTACATCTTCTTGTACGGGCAACCGGAGATGCACATGCGCCAGCCGCGGCACTTGTCCTGATCGACGAGCACGATGCCGTCGTCTTCGCGCTTGTACACCGAGCCCGATGGGCACGACGCCACGCACGCGGGGTTCAGGCAGTGCTCGCACAAACGCGGCAGATACATCATGAAGGTGTTCTCGAAGCTCGAGTACATCTCCTTCTGCACGTTCTCGAACAGCTTGTCGCGGCTGCGCGATTCAAACTCGCCGCCCAGGTCGTCTTCCCAGTTAGGACCCCAATGGATCTTGTCCATCTTCTTGCCGGTGATGACCGACACGGGGCGCGCGGTGGGCGGCGTCTGCGAAAGACGCGCGTTCTGCAAATGCTCGTAGTCGTAGGTGAACGGTTCGTAGTAGTCGTCGATGCCGGGCAGGTTCGGGTTGGCGAACAGGTTGGCCAGCACCTTGAGCTTCGGGCCCTGGCGCGGCGCGATCTTGCCGTTCGGGTTGCGCACCCAGCCGCCGTTCCACTTGTCCTGGTTCTCCCATTCCTTCGGATAGCCGATGCCGGGCTTCGTTTCGACGTTGTTGAACCACGCGTACTCGACGCCATCGCGCGACGTCCACACGTTCTTGCACGTCACGGAGCACGTGTGGCAGCCAATGCACTTGTCGAGGTTCAGGACCATCGCCACCTGGGCGCGGATTTTCATGATGCTGCTCCTTCCTTCATGGGGCCTTCGAGCCACTCGACCTTCTTCATCTTGCGCACGATCACGTACTCGTCGCGATTGCTGCCGACCGTGCCGTAGTAGTTGAAGCCATACGACAGTTGCGCATAGCCGCCGATCATGTGCGTGGGCTTGAGCACCGTGCGCGTGACCGAGTTGTGAATGCCGCCGCGCATCCCGCTCGTTTCCGCGCCCGGCACGTTGATGATCTTTTCCTGCGCGTGATACATGAGGCACATGCCGCGCGGCACGCGCTGGCTCACCACCACACGCGCGGTGAGCGTGCCGTTCACGTTGAACACTTCCACCCAGTCGTTATCGACGAGACCCGCTTCCTTCGCCTCGGCTTCCGACACCCACACGTGCGGGCCGCCGCGCGAGAGCGTGAGCATGCGCAGGTTGTCCGTATAGGTGGAGTGGATGCCCCACTTCTGGTGCGGCGTGATCCAGTTCAGCACGAGTTCGTGCTCGCCGTTGGGCTTCGCACCGAGCATCGGCGAAACGGTTTTCGTGTCGATGGCGGGCTTGTAGTTGCAGAAGCCCTCGCCGAAGTCGAGCATCCAGCGGTGATCCTGATAGAACTGCTGACGGCCCGTGAGCGTGCGCCAGGGAATCAGCTCGTGCACGTTCGTGTAGCCCGCGTTGTAGCTCACCTCTTCCGATTCGAGCCCCGACCACGTGGGCGCGGAAATGATCTTGCGTGGCTGTGCCTGCACGTCGCGAAACCGGATCTTGTCGTGCTCGCGGCCTTCGGCCAGATGCGTGTGGTCGCGGCCCGTGATCTTCGACAGCGCGTCCCATGCCTTCACCGCCACATGGCCGTTGGTTTCGGGCGCGAAGGTGAGGATCATCTCCGCGGCGTCGATGGCCGTCTCCAGACGCGGGCGGCCCGCCGCCGCGCCCTCACCCTCGCCATGCTTGATGCCCGTGAGCTGTGCAAGCTCGCCCACCTCGTGCACGGTGTTCCAGTTAATGCCCTTGCCGCCGTTGCCGAGCTTCTCCAGCAGTGGCCCGACCGAGGTGAACTTGTTGTAGATCTCGCGATAGTCGCGCTCCACGACCGTCATCGCGGGCGCGGTCTTGCCCGGTACGAGATCGCATTCGCCAAGGCGCCAGTCCTTCGGCTCGAACGCCTGGCCCAATTCGCCCGGCGTGTCGTGCATGAGCGGCGTGCACACGAGGTCCGTGCGCTTGCCCAGGTGCGCGCCGCCGATCTCCGAGAACTTCTTCGCGATGGTCTTGTAGATCTCCCAGTCGGTCTTGCTCTCCCAGAGCGGCTGCACCGCTTCCGAAAGCGGGTGGATGAACGGGTGCATGTCCGACGTGTTGAGGTCGTCCTTCTCGTACCACGTGGCCGTGGGCAGCACGATGTCGCCGTACAGGCAGGTCGTGCTCATGCGGAAGTCGAGCACCGTGAGCAGGTCGAGCTTGCCTTCGGCCGCCTCGCGCACCTTCACTTCGGCGGGCTTGATCGCGTCGGCTTCGTCGCCGAACAGCGCGTTCTGCGTGCCGAGCAGATACTTGAGGAAGTATTCGTGGCCCTTGCCCGAGCTGCCCAGAATGTTCGAGCGCCACACGAACATGTTGCGCGGGAAGTTCGCGGGATTGTCGGGGTCGTCGCAGGCGAAATCGAGCTTGCCGGACTTGAGCTGCTCGACGGCGTACTGCACCGGCGGCACGCCCGCGCGCTGCGCGGCGTCCACCACGTCGAGCGGGTTCGCGCCCAGTTGCGGCGCCGAAGGCAGCCAGCCGAGGCGCTCGGACTTCGCGTTGAGGTCGAGCATCGAGAGCCCCTTGTAGCGCGCGCGGTCGGCGCCCGGGCCCAGGATCTCGTCGACGCCCACCTTCTCGTGACGCCACTGGCTCGTGTGGTTGTAGAAGAACGACGTGCCGTTCATCTGGCGCGGCGGGCGCGACCAGTCGAGCGCGAACGCGAGCGGCGCCCAGCCGAACTGCGGACGCAGCTTTTCCTGGCCCACGTAATGCGCCCATCCGCCGCCACTCTGGCCGATACATCCGCACATCATCAGCAGGTTGATGATGCCGCGGTAGATCATGTCGTTGTGATACCAGTGATTGAGCGCCGCGCCCACGATCACCATGCTCTTGCCACGCGTGCGGTCGGCGTTGTCGGCAAATTCGCGCGCCACCTGGATCACGAGCTTGCGCGGCACCGTGGTGTGCTTTTCCTGCCATGCCGGCGTGCAGGGCACATCCTCGTCATACGAGGACGCGACGTTCGGGCCGCCCAGCCCCTGATCGACGCCGTAGTTGGCCATCTGCAAGTCGTAGACGGTCGCCACCAGCGCGCGCGTGCCGTCGGCGAGCGTCACGCGCTTCGCGGGCACGCGGCGCGCGAGCAGCGCGCCCTGTTCGCCGCCGAAGTACGGGAAGCCCACTTCGACCACTTCGTCATGCTGATCGACGAGCGACAACCGCGGATCGATCTCGCGACCGCTGCCGCCGTCCTTCATTTCGAGGTTCCAGCGGCCCACCTTCTTGCCCCCGTCGTGCTCGCCCTCGCCCCAGCGAAAACCGATCGAGCCGTTGGGCGCGACGATGTCGCCCGTGGCCGAGTCGATGGCGAGCGTCTTCCATTGCGGGTTGTTCGCTTCGTCGAGATTCGCGGCCAGTTGCGAGGCACGCAGGAACTGGTCCGGCACGAGCGAGCCGTCGCGCTCGGCGAGCGTGACGAGCATCGGCATGTCGGTGTACTGCTTCACGTAGTCGCGGAAGTACGCCGACTTACCGCTGGCGTGGAATTCCTTGAGCACGACGTGGCCCATCGCGAGCGCGAGCGCCGCGTCGGTGCCCTGCTTCGGCGCGAGCCAGATGTCGCCGAACTTCACCATCTCGCCGAAGTCGGACGACACCGCCACCGTTTTCGTGCCCTTGTAGCGGACCTCGGTGTAGAAGTGGGCGTCGGGCGTGCGCGTTTGCGGCACGTTGGAGCCCCACACCATGAGATACGTGGAGTTGTACCAGTCGGCCGATTCAGGCACGTCGGTCTGCTCGCCCCACGTTTGCGGCGAGGCCGGCGGCAAGTCGCAATACCAGTCGTAGAACGACAGGCACGCCCCGCCGATCAGGCTCAGGTAACGCGCGCCCGCCGCGTACGAGACCATCGACATGGCCGGAATGGGCGAGAAGCCCACCACGCGGTCCGGGCCATACTTGCCGATGGTGTAGGCGTTGGCCGCCGCGATGATCTCGGTGGCCGTGTCCCAGTCGGCGCGCACGAAGCCGCCCTGACCGCGCGCGCGCTTGTAGCGCGCGGCCTTCTTCGGGTCCTCGACGATCGAGGCCCATGCCTTGACCGGGTCGAGCGTCTTGCGCGCCTCGCGCCACATTTCGATCAGTCGGCCGCGGATCATCGGATACTTCACGCGCTGCGCCGAATACACATACCAGCTATACGACGCGCCACGCGGGCAGCCGCGCGGTTCGTGATTGGGCAGGTCCGCGCGCGTGCGCGGGTAGTCGGTTTGCTGCGTTTCCCACGTGATCAGGCCGTTCTTCACGTAGACCTTCCACGAGCACGAGCCCGTGCAGTTCACGCCATGGGTGGAGCGCACGATCTTGTCGTGCTGCCAGCGGCTGCGATAGCCGTCTTCCCACTTGCGGTCCTCGTTCACCACCGCGCCGTGACCGTTCGAGAAGGTCGACTTCACGCGCGACATGAACTTCAACCGGTCCAGAAAATAACTCATCAGGTTCTCCGGGGCTGCTGCTGGATTCGATCGATCGCGCCCGTCGCCGCTTGCGTGTTCGTCACGCGTGGCGCCAGGCGCTCGTGTCGTTCCGAGTATGGCGAGCAGGCGCTGGCCTGCCCATTCACCGAGGGGAGTGTTCGCGCAGCGCAAAGGGATGAGTCCCAACGCGCCGCGCTACTCCCTAAGGACTAGTTCGCTCCACGCTCGCGCGTCAGCAAGGCATCGACGCGTTGCGGCGCGCGTAGAAGAGCCACGTGACCAGTGCGCACACCACATAGAAGCCGATGAAGCACAGGAGCGCGGAAACCGGCGAGCCGGTCATGTCGAGCGAGGTGCCGAAGCTCTTGGGGATGAAGAAGCCGCCGTATGCGCCCATTGCCCCCGCGAAGCCGAGCACGGCAGCCGATTCCTTGCCCGCTTCGGCAAGCGCGCTGTGCTGCGCCTGCGCGCCCGCGCCTTGCGCGGCGCGCTGATGCTGCGTGAGAAAGATCACGGGGATCATGCGGAAGGTCGAGCCGTTGCCGATGCCGGTGAGCGCGAACAGCACCACGAACATCGCGAGGAAGCCCGCGAAACTGCCCTGCGCGCCACCGAACGTGCCGCCCGGCAGGAACACGATCACGCCCATCACCGCCACGATCATCGCCACGAAGGTCCAGAGCGTGACGCGCGCGCCGCCGAGCTTGTCCGAGATCCAGCCGCCAACGGGACGCGTGAGCGCACCGGCAAGCGGCCCGAGGAAGGCCCATGCGGTCGGGTTGATCGCGGGGAACTCGGCCTTCGTGAGCAGCGCGAGACCCGCGGAAAAGCCGATGAACGAGCCGAACGTGCCGACATAGAGGAAGCACATGATCCAGTTATGCGCGCGGCGGAAAATCACGGCCTGTTCGCTGAACGAGGCCTTCGCGTCGGCAATGTCGTTCATGCCGAACCACGCGGCGAACGACGAAACGATGATGAGCGGCACCCACACGAAGCCCGCGTTCTGCAACCAGATGCTGTGCTCGACGCCGTTCTTCACATATGTCTGGCCGTCGCCGAGCAGGCCCGCGAACACGGCGGTCGAGATCACGATGGGCGTGACGAACTGCACGACCGAAACACCGAGATTGCCGATGCCCGCATTGAGGCCCGTGGCGAACCCCTTGCGCGCCTTCGGGAAGAAGAAGCTGATGTTCGCCATCGACGAGCTGAAGTTCGCGCCGCCCAGGCCGCACAGCAGCGCGAGCACGAGCAGCGTGGAATACGACGTGGACGGATCGCGCAGCGCGAAGCCCATGCCGATGGCCGGGATCAGGAGGCTCGCCGTGGAGATCGCCGTGAAGCGGCGGCCGCCGAAAATCGGCACGAGAAACGAGTAGAAAATGCGCAGCGTGGCGCCGGAGAGCGCGGGCAGCGCCGTGAGCCAGAACAACTCGTTCTTTGTGAAGTGAAAGCCGCCCTTGTCGAGGTTGACCACCGTGACGCTCCACAGCGACCACACCACGAACGCCAGCATCAGCGCCGGAATCGAAATCCACAGGTTGCGGGTGGCGATCTGCTCGCCGGAAGCCTGCCAGAACTTCGCGTTCTCAGGCTCCCATTGGGTCAGGAGATATTTGGACATGATTGTGCTCGTACAGTTGGCGCCGCACACGCGGCGCGAGTTTGATCATTCGGAGTACGTTGTTTCTTTCAGCTCCGGCGCCACGCCGTGCCGGGTCTTGCTCGTGAGTTTCGCGAGCGCTTCAGGGCGAAACGAGACGTGCATGAAGAGCAGGCTCACCACCGTCGCGCCGAACATCAGCATGAAGCAGGTGGTGCGCACGCCCGTCAGGTCCACGAGGAAGCCGAACAGGATCGGCAGGATGAAGCCCGCGAGACCGCCCGCCAGCCCCACCACGCCCGAGACCGCGCCGATGTTGTCGGTGTAGTCGTCGCCGATGAACTTGAAGACGGAAGCCTTGCCCACCGCCATCGCAATGCCGACGATGAACATCAGCACTGTGTAGAACACCGGCCCCGTGCTGATATGCAGGCCGAGCGGGCCGTGCGCGCCGTGGATCGTGAAGTCGGTCGGCGGGTAGCTCAGCAGGAAGAAGCAGGCGAGCGCGACCCACATCACGGCCCACGTCGTGCGATACGCGCCGTAGCGGTCGGAGAGCCAGCCGCCAAGCGCGCGCAGCACGCCGCCGGGCAGCGAGAAGCACGCGGCGAGAAACGCGGCCTGCTCGATGCCGAAGCCGTACTGGTTCACGTAGTACTGCGGCATCCACAGCGAAAGGCCGACATAGCCGCCGAACACCACCGAGTAGTACTGCGCATAGCGCATCACGCGCGGGTCGGCGAGCACGCGCATCTGGGCCGCCACGCTCGTCGAGCCCGACACGCGGTGCGCGGGGTTGCTCGCGGAGAACACCCAGAACAGCAACGCGGTGACGAGCATCGCGACCGCGTAGACCTTCGGCACGATGGTCCACGTGCCGGCCGCCACGATCAGCACCGGCGCCACGAACTTGTTGAGCGCGGCGCCCGAGTTGCCCGCGCCGAAAACGCCCATAGCGAAGCCCTGGCGCGACTTCGGGAACCAGCGCGCCACATAGGGCGTGCCCACCGAGAACGAGGCGCCCGCGAAACCCACGAACAGTCCGAGCACGAGGAATTGCCACAGTTGCGTCGCGTACGAGACGAGCCAGATCGGCACGATCGTCGCAAGCATGGTGATGAAGAACACGACGCGCCCGCCGTAGCGGTCGGTCCAGATGCCGAGCGGCACGCGCGCGAGCGAACCGGTGAGCACCGGCATCGCGGCGATCAGGCCGAATTCCGTATCGGTGAGATGAAGCTGCTTCTTGAGGGGAATGCCGAGGATCGCGAACATCATCCAGACGGCAAAGCAGATCGTGAATGCAAATGTGCTCGAGGTGAGCACGCGCCACGCGCGGCTATCCGGCACGGGCTCCGCCTGTGGGGATGGGGCGGCTTTCATGGGTGTTTCCTCTCGCTCGTCTTGTTGACGTGACAAGCGTAGGAAACGGGGAAGGTAAGGACTATTCTCCGCAGGGAGTGCGCGACGATGCGCCGCTAGGCCTTAAGGAGTAGTACGGGGGTATGAGGCGGTGCGCACGGGAAAAACGCGGGTACGCGAATGCGCGGGAGAACAACAAGAATATTTCGAAAAGCCGTAGCGTGTCACACAACACGCTACGGCACGGTGTCGCACCTGATCAACGATAGATCAGCGCAAGACCAAAGCGAAATCAGCGGAACACCACCGTCTTGTGCCCGTTGAGCACGATGCGATGCTCCACATGCCACTTCACCGCGCGCGCGAGCGTCACGCACTCCACGTCGCGGCCGATGGCGGTGAGCTGGTCGGGCGTCATGTTGTGATCCACGCGCTCCACTTCCTGCTCGATGATCGGACCCTCGTCGAGATCCGACGTCACGTAGTGCGCCGTTGCGCCAATCAGCTTCACGCCGCGGTCGAACGCCTGGTAGTACGGCTTCGCGCCCTTGAAGCTCGGCAGGAACGAGTGATGGATGTTGATCGCGCGGCCTTCGAGCGCGTCGCACAGTTGCGTCGAGAGGATCTGCATGTAGCGCGCGAGCACCACGAGGTCAGCGCCTTCGCGGTTCACCACTTCGAGCACGCGCGCTTCCTGCGCGGCTTTGTCGGCCGCCGTGCCGCCGAGCAGCGGGAAGTGATGGAACGGAACGTTGTAGCTCGCGGCGAGCTGATAGAAGTCTTTGTGGTTCGAGATGATCGCCGGAATCTCGATGGGCAACTGGCCGGTGCGATAGCGGAACAGCAGGTCGTTCAGGCAATGGCCGATCTTCGAGACCATGATGACGACGCGCGGCTTCACGTTCGCATCGTGCAGCTCCCAGCGCATGCCGAACTCCTGCGCGAGCGGCGCGAACGCGCTGCGCAAGCCTTCGAGACCCGGATCGCCGCCCACTTGCTGGAAGTGCACGCGCATGAAGAACTCGCCCGTGTGGCTGTCGCCGAACTGGGCCGAATCGAGAATGTTGCTGCCGCGCTCGAACAGAAAACCCGACACGGCATGCACGATGCCCGGCCGGTCGGCGCACGACAGTTTGAGGATGAAGCTGTGATCGGTCGACATGACCTTGGTAACTCCCGTCAATACTTTGGTGTTTCTAAAAGGGCTTTGGTTTGGGCTTTAAAAAACCGGCGCCCTTTCACAGCGTCGGCGGTTCGAAGATCGCGGCAATGCCCTCGCACGCGTCTTCGTCAATCCATTGGCGGCGCAGCAGGCAGTCGAGCGTCGCGAGGCTCGCGTCCACCGTCATGGCGCCTTCCTCGATCCAGCGCGCGGTTTCGTCGATGCGCGCGAGGCGATGCTCGCCGACTTCGCCGTCCTGGTTGTGAGGCACGAAATCGGCCGGCAGCGCGAGATCGTAGACGAAAATCTGCTCGGCCTGGGTGCCTTCCGGCAGCGACTGAAGCACGTGCACCGTGCGGCCCGCGCGCGCCTCGCGCGCCAGATCGGCGGCAATGCCCGCCTCTTCCCAGCACTCCTTCACGAGCGTGGCCTCGATGCCGAAGCCCCAGCCGATGCCGCCCGCCACGACGTTATCCAGCATGCCGGGGTCGGTGGCCTTGGTGTCGCTGCGCCGCGCGATCCACAACTGCGGCGCGCGTTCCGCATATTCTACGACGCCGTTCAGATGCACCGCGTACGTCATCGTGCCGAAGAAGCGCGACGCCGCGCGCTCGATATAGGCCAGCGGCGTCGCGTCGAATGCGTTTCGGATCGCGTAGGTTTCGTTGCGCCAGCCCGGAATGCGGCCTTCCGCGGCGAGCGCGCCGATCACCGAGCCGAGCGCCGCGCTGCGCGCCGCGACGTTGTCGAAGTGCGGCGCGAGCGTGACGCGCGCGTTGTCCGCGTCGCCGTCGATCTCGAACACATCGGGCCAGCGCGCGAGCAGCGCCACGTCATTTTCGCGGATCCAGCCCACGCGCTCGTCGCCGATATGAAACGGCAGATGCGCGCCGACGTCGAAGCGCCGCGCGTCGGTAATGCAAGGCAAGGTCATCGGTCAGGACTCCGTAGGTCAGTCGCGCAGGGCGATGCGAATGCCGATGGCAATGAAGGTGAAACCGGCGAGACGATCGAGCCACACGCCCGCACGCGGGCGGCGCTTGAGCCAGCCGCCGATCGTGCCCGCGCACAGCCCGAAGATCGAGAACACCACGACCGTCTGCGCCATGAACACGAGGCCGAGTTCGAGCATTTGCAGCGTGACGCTGTGCGCGCCATGCGCATCCACGAACTGCGGCAGGAACACCACGAAGAAAAGCGTCACCTTCGGATTCATGATGTTGCCGAGCACGCTCTGGCGAAAAATCGCGGAAAGCGCCTGGCGCGGCCGCTCGCCCGCTGCGGCGAGACCCTGGCTCCTCAGCGCCTTCACGCCGATCCACACGAGGTACGCCGCGCCCGCGAGCTTGAGGATCTGGAACGCGAGCGGCGAGGAGCGCAGCACGGCGGCCACGCCGAGTGCGGCGAGCGTGATGTGGAACGTCACGCCCGCGGCAAAGCCGAGCGCGGCGACGAGGCCGGCCGCGCGGCCCTGCGAGATGCCGCGCGCGAGCACCTGGAGGTTGTCAGGGCCGGGCGCGAACGTGATGGCGATGGAGGTGGCGAGAAAGAGCGCGAAATTCGGCATGAGATCGACTCGTGGCGGTATGCGTTCGGAATTCAGCGGTGCTCAGTGACCGCCGAAAGCGGTCACGGTGAAAAGCGGCAGCCCTGCATCGGTGAGCAGCTTCGAGCCGCCCAGGTCCGGCAGATCGATGATCGCCGCGCCCTCCACCACGCTCGCGCCGAGGCGCTCCAGCAGCAGCTTGCCGGCCATCATGGTGCCGCCGGTGGCGATCAGGTCGTCCACGATCACGACACGGTCGCCCTTGCCGCAGGCGTCTTCGTGAATCTCGACGGTCGCTTCGCCGTATTCGAGCTTGTAGGTCTCGGACACCGTCTTGTACGGCAGCTTGCCGATCTTGCGGATCGGAATGAAGCCCACGTTCAGTTCATAGGCAACGATCGGCCCGATGATGAAGCCGCGCGCATCCAGCCCCGCCACGTAGTCGAGCTTCGCGTCCACGTAGCGCTCGACGAACAGGTCGATCAGCACGCGCAGGCCCTTCGGGTCGCCGATGAGCGGGGTGATGTCGCGGAACTGCACTCCCGGCTGAGGCCAGTCGGGCACCGTGCGGATCAGGCTTTTCACGAACTGGGCGGCTTCGGCGCTCGGGCTCGCGGGTGCGTTGGACATGATTTCTCCGGGTCGTGACAAGAATAAAGAACAGTAGAACGCATAAACGGGGCGGGACCCCGCAAGCGGATTTTCAAGGTGCGCTCGCCCGCACGCCTCAGGCCGCCGCCGCGCCGGCGGCGCCGGGCTTGCGGTGCCGCGAAAGCCGTTCCTCGGCCTGTGCGAGCTGCTCCGGCAAGCCGCGCAGCACGACAATGTCGGCCTCGCGCAGCTTGGTCGACGGGTCCGGCTCCACGCCGCGAATGCCGTGGCGGCGGATCGCCGTGACCTCCACGCCGAGGTCGTAAAGACCCAGTTCCGCGAGCGTGCGGCCCACGGCGTCGGCGCGCTCGTCAACCGGTACGGATTGTAGCCGCACCTGCTCGTGACCGTCCTCGCCTGCATCGTCGGTGCCGTGGAAGTAGCCGCGCAAAAGGCTGTAGCGCTCGTCGCGCAGCTCCTCCACGCGCCGCACCACGCGGCGCATCGGCACGCCCATCACCACCAGCATGTGCGAAGCGAGCATCAGGCTGCCTTCCACGATCTCCGGAATCACCTCGGTCGCGCCCGCGGCGAGCAGGCGTTCGAGATCGGAGTCGTCCACGGTGCGCACGATCACGGGCAGCGTGGGCTCCAGTTCGTGAATGTGGTGGAGCACGCGAAACGCCGACTGCGTGTTGGCGTACGTGATCGCCACGGCCGCCGCGCGATGGATGCCCGCCGCCACGAGCGACTCGCGCCGCGCGGCGTCGCCGAACACCACCGACTCGCCCGCCGCCGCCGCCGCCGCCACGCGGTCGGGGTCGAGGTCGAGCGCGACATACGAGAGGCCTTCGTATTCGAGCATGCGCGCGAGGTTCTGCCCCGCCCGGCCGTAGCCGCACACGATCACGTGGCCGCTTTGCTTGATGCTTTGCGTGGCGATGCGCGTCATCATCAGCGACTGCTGCATCCATTCCGTCGAGGAAAGGCGCAGCACGATGCGATCGGCGTTCTGGATCAGGAACGGCGCGGCCAGCATGGAAAGCAGCATGGCGGCGAGAATCGCCTGGAGCAATGTGGGGTCGACGAGATGCTTGTCGAGAATGAGGTTCAACAGCACGAAGCCGAATTCGCCGGCCTGCGCAAGGCCGAGACCCGTGCGCATGGCCACGCCCGGCGACGCGCCAAAAAGGCGTGTGAGCGCCGTGATGAGCACGGCCTTGAGCACGACCGGGCCGACCACGAACGCCCCGACCATGACCGGGTGCTGCCAGATCACGTGCGGATTGAGCAGCATGCCCGTGGTCACGAAGAAGAGGCCGAGCAGCACGTCGCGAAACGGCTTGATGTCCTCCTCCACCTGGTGCCGGTACGGCGTTTCGGCGATCAGCATGCCCGCGATGAACGCGCCGAGCGCAAGCGACAGGCCGAACTTGTCGGTGATGAACGCCGCGCCCAGCGTGACGAGCAGCACGTTGAGCACGAACAGCTCCTGCGAGCGCCGGCGCGCGACCACGTTGAACCAGCGCGTCATGAACTTCTGGCCGACAAAGAGCAGGATGCCGAGCGCGAGCACGATCTTCACGGCGGCCGTGCCGAGCGATTCGAGCAGCGACCTCGACGAGCCGCCGAACGCGGCGATCACGATGAGCAGCGGCACCACGGCCAGATCCTGGAACAGCAGCACGCCGAGAATGTTGCGGCCGTGCTCCGATTCGATTTCGAGCCGCTCGGAGAGCATCTTGCTCACGATGGCCGTGGACGACATGGCGAGCGCGCCGCCCAGCGCCACGCACGCCTGCCACGTGATATGCACCCACGGCTCCAGCACGAGCCCGAGCAGCAGCGCCACCAGAATCGTGCCCAGCACCTGCGAGAGCCCGAGGCCGAACACGGCGTGGCGCATCGCGCGCAGCTTGGACAGCGAGAATTCGAGCCCGATCGAGAACATCAGGAACACGACGCCGAACTCGGCCAGGTTCTGCGCGCCGTGCGTGTCCGGCACGATGCCGAGCGCGCGCGGGCCCACCAGAATGCCGACCGTGAGATAGCCGAGCATGGGCGGCAGATTCAGATACCGAAACAGCACGACGCCAACCACCGAGGCGAGCAGCAGGAACAGCGTCATTTCCAGCGGGGAAATCATCGTGTGAAACGTCCTCGTTCGTCAGCGTGACCGGCGATGCAATTATTCACCCGCGCCGATCCTGTCCCAGTCC
Organism: Paraburkholderia unamae; assembly: GCF_003096875.1. NCBI lineage: Bacteria > Pseudomonadati > Pseudomonadota > Betaproteobacteria > Burkholderiales > Burkholderiaceae > Paraburkholderia > Paraburkholderia unamae. The sequence continues at coordinate 632,988 of NZ_QEOB01000001.1, read as the reverse complement.
GGGTCAATGATCGATGCAAAGGCGGCTTGATGGGAAGTGCCAGGGAGAATCTACGGGGAACCACGGGGAGCTACAGGAAACTGCGAGGCCGCGCCTCGCGGTCCGTGCACGAGGTTTTCGCGCAGGGGGCGTCGGCGCGGCGCACAGACGCCTTTGTTATACTCCGCGAATGATAGCGAAAATCAATGGCGATCGGGCGCTGAAGCTCGCTCGCGACGTGCTCGACATCGAAGCCGACGCCGTGCGCGGACTTCGCGACCGGCTCGACGACAACTTCGTCGGCGCGGTCGATCTCATCCTCAGTTGCCGTGGACGCGTGGTCGTTTCCGGCATCGGCAAATCGGGCCACATTGCCCGCAAGCTCGCGGCTACGCTCGCCTCCACCGGCACGCCCGCCTTCTTCGTGCATCCGGCCGAAGCGAGCCACGGCGACCTCGGCATGGTCACTGCTGACGACGTCTTCATCGGCCTGTCGAACTCCGGCGAGTCGGAAGAGCTCGTCGCCATCCTGCCGCTCGTCAAGCGCATTGGCGCGAAGCTCATCGGCATCACGGGCAATCGCCCGCAATCGACGCTCGGCCAGCTCTCCGACGTGCATCTGGACGCAGGCGTCGAGAAGGAAGCCTGCCCGCTGAACCTCGCGCCCACCGCGAGCACCACGGCGGCGCTCGCGCTTTCGGACGCGCTCGCGGTCGCCGTGCTCGACGCGCGCGGCTTCGGCGCGGACGACTTCGCGCGCTCGCATCCGGGCGGCGCGCTCGGCCGGCGTCTGCTCACTTACGTGCGCGACGTGATGCGCACGGGCGACGAGATCCCGAAGGTGCGCGACGACGTCACCGTGCGCGACGCCCTCTTCCAGCTCACGGCCAAGCGCATGGGCATGACGGCGATCGTCAGCGCGGAGAACCGCGTGCAAGGCATTTTCACCGACGGCGACCTGCGCCGCGTGCTCGAGCGCGCGGGCGATTTCCGCGACCTGCCGATCACGCAAGTCATGACGAAGGGCCCGCGCACCATCGGTCCGGACCAGCTCGCCGTCGAAGCCGTGGAACTCATGGAGCGCCATCGCATCAATCAGATGCTGGTCGTCGATACCGAGGGCATGCTGATCGGCGCGCTCAACATGCACGACCTGTTCTCCAAGAAGGTGATCTGATGGCTACCCCACTCGACGCAACCGCGCGCGCGGCGCGCGTGCGGCTCATGATTTTCGACATCGACGGTGTGCTCACCGACGGCGGGCTGCTGTTCACCGGCGCGGGCGACACGATGAAGGCGTTCAACTCGCTCGACGGCCACGGCGCCAAGCTCCTGCGCGAAGCGGGCATCGACACGGCCATCATCACCGGCCGCCGCTCGGAAATCGTCGCCGTGCGCGCGAAGGAGCTGAAGATCACGCACCTGTGGCAAGGCGTGGAGGACAAGCGCGTGGCGTTCGCCGAGCTGCTCTCGCAAACGGGCATCGCGCCCGAGGCGTGCGGCTACATGGGCGACGACTGGCCCGACCTCGGCGTGATGCTCCAGTGCGGCTTCGCCGCCGCGCCCTCGAACGCCCACCCGGACGTGCTCTCGCGCGCCCACTGGGTGTCCGACAAGGTGGGCGGCCACGGCGCCGTGCGTGAAGTCACCGACCTGATCCTGCGGGCGCAGAACCATTACGACGCCCTGCTCGCCGCGGCCTGCGCGCCGCTTGCCGGGATGCCGCGATGAACCAGAAGTTCCGCCTCACTTCGCTCGTGCCGCTCTTTTGCGTGGCCGCGCTCGCCGGCTTCACGTGGTGGCTGCTACAGGCCGTCCAGCCGCGCGAGAAAGAGGCGGCGCCGCGTCCGCTCACGCACTCGCCCGATTATTTCGCCGATAACTTCTCGGTGTCCGAGCTCGACCAGTCCGGCGCCACGCAGTACCGGCTCACGGCCACGCACATGGTTCACTACGAGGACGACGAGAACAGCGACCTCACGAACCCGGCCGTGCGCGCGTTCCAGCCCGGCAAGCCGATCGTGACGGCCACGGGCTTGCGCGGCACGGTCAACGCCGACGCCTCGATCGTCAATCTGTACGACAACGCGCGCATCGTGCGCTCGGCTGGTGCAGGCGACCCGGAAATGCAAGCCGATTCCGAACATTTCAAAGTGCTCGTGAACGACGATGTGATCCTGACTGAAAAGCCGGTTAAACTTCGACGCGGCCAGTCGGTCATGACGGCCACCAGCGGCATGAACTACAACAACGTTACCCGGGTCATCCAGCTCTTCGGCAACGTCCGAGGCGCGATCGCCCCGGCTGACTCCGGCGGCTCGTCCTGAACGCCGGGCCGTCCACGCAAGGCATGATTGCATGAACGATTCGCTTCCCCGTCCTCTGAACGGCCGTTCGCTCAACGCGCGCCGCGCCCTTTTCGCGGCGCTGCCGGCGCTCGCCGCCGCGCTGCTGCTCGGCGGCCTCGCGCCCGCGGCCCACGCCGAGCGCGCCGACAAGGACAAGCCGCTCAATATCGAAGCGGACAACATGACCTATGACGACCTGAAGCAGCAGACCGTCTTCACCGGCCACGTGGTCGCCACCAAGGGCACGATCCTCATCAAGGCCGACAAGCTCGTCGTCACGCAGGACCCGCAGGGCTACCAGTACGCGACCGGCACCGTTGCGCCGGGCACGCCCGACGACAAGCTCGCCTATTTCCGCCAGAAGCGCGAAGGACTCGACGAATTCGTCGACGGCACGGCCGAGCGCATCGACTACGACGGCAAGCAGGACCTCACCACGCTCACGACCCGCGCCACGGTGCGCCGCCTCCAGGGCACCTCGACGGTGATGGATCAGGTCCACGGCAGCGTGGTCACGTACGACGGCCAGAACGACTTCTACACCGCGCGCTCGGGCAAGGATGTCGCCGGCCCCGGCAACCCCGGCGGCCGCGTGCGCGCGATGCTTGCGCCGCGCAACACGGGCGCAGCGGGACTCACCGGCGCGCCGGCCACGCTCGCTCCGTCCTCTACGCTGAAGGGAGCGCCGCAACAGTGAACACCATCACCGCACCCCAAAGCCACGGCCGCCAGCTCGCCGGCAAGACAAGCTCGCTCGTCGTGCGCAACCTGAAGAAGCGCTATGGCTCGCGCACGGTCGTCAAGGACGTTTCGCTCGACGTGAAAAGCGGCGAAGTGGTCGGCCTGCTCGGCCCCAACGGCGCCGGCAAGACCACCTCGTTCTACATGATCGTGGGGCTCGTCCCGCTCGACGCCGGCGAGATCGACCTCGACGGCCAGTCCATCAGCCTCTTGCCCATTCACAAGCGCGCGGCGCTCGGCCTGTCGTATCTGCCGCAGGAAGCCTCGGTATTCCGCAAGCTCACCGTCGAGGAGAACATCCGCGCGGTGCTCGAGCTTCAGGTGGACGGCAACGGCAAACGTCTGTCGAAAGACGTCATCACCTCGCGCGCCGAGGCGCTGCTCGACGAGTTGCAGATCTCGCATTTGCGCGAAAATCCCGCGCTTTCGCTGTCTGGCGGCGAGCGCCGTCGTGTCGAAATCGCGCGCGCGCTGGCCACCGACCCGAGCTTCATCCTGCTCGACGAGCCGTTCGCGGGCGTCGACCCGATCGCCGTGCTGGAAATCCAGAAGATCGTGAAGTTCCTCAAGCAGCGCAACATCGGCGTGCTGATCACGGACCACAACGTGCGCGAGACGCTCGGCATTTGCGACCACGCGTACATCATCAGCGACGGCACCGTGCTCGCGGCCGGTGCACCCGGCGACATCATCGAAAACGAAAGCGTGCGCCGCGTCTATCTCGGCGAGCACTTCCGCATGTAAGTCCCAGGGGCGCGCCTCGCGCGCCCGCCCATCGTTCACGGCTGTCCCCGCGGCGCTCACGGAACGTGAGCGAGCCGCAGCGCGCATGCTCACGCTTGCGCGCATTTTTCCCGCGTTTTCCGGCTTTTTCCTGGGTTTTTCCTGTGTAATCCCGCTGTATCGACCTTGTCCATGACGGGTGCACGGCAATCCTGTTTGCGCACCAAATTCGGGGCGCGTCGCGACACGGCACACGCTCGTATTCGCGAATGTCCCGTGGTTTCGTCCGCGTGGCAAACTCTTTACAATGGTTCGCACACCGCCATGAAAGCCAGCCTCCAACTCCGCCTCTCGCAGCATCTTGCGCTCACGCCACAACTGCAACAGTCCATCCGGCTGCTTCAGCTGTCGACGCTCGAACTGCAACAGGAGGTCGCCACGGCGATCGCGCAGAACCCGTTGCTCGAGAACGAGGACGACTGGATCGCGAGCCCGCTGCGCGTGGCCGCCGACGGTTCGCTCATCGCGCAACCGCCCGCCTCCGCGGGCGCCGAGCCGATGCAGGGCGGAAGCACGTCCACTACCTCGGCCAACGGCAGCAGCGAGAACGGCGAAAGCGAGCCGCGCGGCGTGGACGAATACGACGGCCTCGGCGGCGACGCGAACGGCGACGCGAGCCAGTGGAACCTCGACGACTATGGCCGCTCGGGCAACGCCTCCGACGACGACGACCTGCCGCCGCTCCAGATCCACGAATCGACCACCACGCTGCGCGATCACCTGATGGCGCAGTTGCGCGAGACGAACGCGAGCCTGCGCGATCGCGCACTGATCACGTTCCTCATCGAATCGCTCGACGAAGACGGCTACCTCAGCGCGACCTGTGAGGAAATTCTTGCCGATATTCCTGAGGAACTCGAAGTCGACGGCGACGAGCTGAACGCGGCGCTCGCGCTTTTGCACAGCTTCGACCCCGCAGGCGTCGGCGCGCGCTCGGCTTCCGAGTGCCTCAAGCTGCAACTGCTGCGCGTCAATTCGTCGCCAACGCGCACGCTCGCGCTCGAGATCGTGTCGAACCATCTGGAACTGCTCGCCGCACGCGACTTCACGCGGTTGCGCAAGCAACTGAAGACGGGCGACGACGAGCTGCGCGACGCGCATACGCTGATCCGCTCGCTGGAACCGTTCCCGGGTGCGTCATACGGTAAGGCCGAAGCCGATTACGTGGTGCCGGACATCATCGTGAAGCGAAGCGGCCAGAACTGGCACGCGGAGCTGAACCCGGAAGTGGTGCCGAAGCTGCGCATCAACCATCTGTACGCGAATATTTTGCGCAACAACCGGGGCGACCCGGGCAGCGGATCGCTGCGCCAGCAGTTGCAGGAAGCGCGCTGGCTCATCAAGAACATCCAGCAGCGCTTCGAGACGATCCTGCGCGTGGCGCAGGCTATCGTCGAGCGTCAGAAGAACTTTTTCGTGCACGGCGAAATCGCCATGCGCCCCTTGGTTTTGAGGGAGATTGCTGATACGCTGGGCCTACACGAATCAACTGTCTCGCGTGTGACAACCGGCAAATACATGCTGACTCCGTTCGGGACACTTGAATTTAAGTACTTCTTCGGATCGCATGTATCGACGGACACGGGGGGCGCTGCATCGTCCACCGCCATCCGCGCCCTCATCAAGCAACTCATAGGAGCCGAGAACCCCAAATCTCCTCTTTCGGACAGCCGCATAGCCGAACTGCTGGCGGAACAGGGCTTCGTCGTCGCGCGACGCACCGTCGCGAAGTATCGTGAAGCGCTGAAGATTCCGGCGGTCAATCTGCGCAAGTCTCTTTAGCTTGTTCCGGCTTTTACGGAGCAAGCGTTTTCCGGCCGCTACGCCCGTTGGTGGACATGGCCGGCCGAGCTAGCCCGTCGTCGCAGGCCTTTCGGGGAGCCGCGCGCAGGCAGAGAGTCGACCGGCATTGCCGCACTTCACGCGTCACGCGGCCATTAGCCTGGAGAAGCACTATGAATCTGAAGATCAGTGGACACCATCTCGAAGTAACGCCAGCGTTGCGAGAATACGTGATCACCAAACTGGACAGGGTGCTAAGACATTTCGATCAGGTAATCGATGGCAATGTGGTCCTCTCGGTCGACAACCATAAGGAAAAGGATAAGAGACAGAAGGTTGAAGTGAACCTTCATCTGAAAGGCAAGGATATTTTTGTGGAGAGCGCGAACGGCGACATGTATGCCGCCATCGACCTCGTGGTCGACAAGCTGGACCGCCAGGTCGTGCGTCACAAGGACCGCGTGCAGGGGCATCAGCACGATGCGATCAAGCATCAGCCCGCGCCCGTGATCGAGGTCCCGCCGCAATGAGCCTCGTGGCGATCCACGCCATGAAGCAGGGCTGGAGTCGATAGTTCATCCTCCGCCCGTGAAGCAAGCCGCCCGAACCGGGCGGCTTTTTCATGAGTGTGCGCAACTTTGGATGGTGTCGACTGCGGCTCAGCGCGGCGGCGGTGCAACCGGGGAACACGGGTTGCGCTTATGCATGGCGCATCGCACCATCGGCACGGACGCTTGTTCTATAATGGTCCAGTCGTTTTTGGGATCCCACGCACCATCGGGCCCCACGGTCCCGGCACCGGGCTTCGTCGCCTGATCCAATGCGCCCCGCGAAGCGGGGAGTGGCTGGGGTGAGGAGCATTCAGGCCACGTTTTCGCCTGCCAACATGAATCGTTTAGCCAAAATACTTCCCATCGAGAACGTCGTCGTCGGCCTGTCCGTTACCAGCAAGAAACGCGTGTTCGAGCAGGCTGGCCTGATCTTCGAAAACCAGAACGGCATCGCCCGCAGCACGGTTACGGACAATCTTTTCGCTCGCGAGCGCCTCGGCTCCACGGGCCTCGGCGAAGGCGTCGCCATTCCTCACGGCCGCATCAAGGGCCTGAAGCAGCCGCTGGCCGCCTTCGTGCGCCTCGCCGAGCCGATCGCCTTCGAAGCGCCGGACGGCCAGCCCGTCTCGCTGCTCATCTTCCTGCTCGTGCCCGAACAGGCCACGCAGCAGCACCTTGAAATCCTCTCCGAAATCGCACAACTGTTGTCGGATCGCGAAACGCGCGAGCGGCTGCACACGGAAGAGGACCGCGAAACGTTGCATCGCCTGCTCACCCAGTGGCAACCTTGATGTAATGCGCGGCGTCGTGCCCGGCCGCTTGCGCGCGGTCGCGCCGGCACGGGCGCAGGCGCGCGTTCGCACCATCGGGCAGGCAAATTTCGCGCAGATCATGCAGGTTACGAAGGTTATTTAGCCAGCAGTTAAGCCGGCAGTTAAGCGAGCCCTCTCGCGGAGTCAGCGACTCATGGACACTTCCAGCATCAACGCCCAAAGCATCTTCGACGACAACGCCACCACGCTGAAACTCAGCTGGTTGACGGGGCACGAAGGCTGGGAACGCGGCTTTTCGACGGAAACGGTGGCCACGGCCACGGCGAGCGCGGACCTCGTCGGCCACTTGAACCTCATCCACCCGAACCGCATCCAGGTGCTCGGCGACGCCGAGATCCACTACTACCAGCGACAGACCGACGAAGACCGCTCGCGCCACATGGCCGAGCTGATCGCGCTCGAACCGCCCTTCCTCGTGGTCGCAGACGGCATGACCGCGCCGCCCGAACTGGTGCTGCGTTGCACGCGTTCGTCCACGCCGCTCTTCACCACGCCGATGTCGGCGGCCACCGTCATCGACAGCCTGCGCCTCTACATGTCGCGCATCCTCGCGCCGCGCGCGACGCTGCACGGCGTGTTCCTCGACATTCTCGGCATGGGCGTCTTGCTCACGGGCGACTCGGGCCTCGGCAAGAGCGAACTGGGGCTGGAGCTGATCAGCCGCGGCCACGGCCTCGTGGCCGACGACGCGGTGGACTTCGTGCGCCTCGGGCCCGATTTCGTCGAAGGCCGCTGCCCGCCGCTCTTGCAGAATCTGCTCGAAGTGCGGGGCCTGGGTCTGCTCGACATCAAGACGATCTTCGGTGAAACGGCCGTGCGCCGGAAGATGAAGCTCAAGCTCATCGTGCAACTGGTGCGCCGCCCGGACGGCGAGTTCCAGCGCCTGCCGCTGGAGAGCCAGACCGTGGACGTGCTCGGCCTGCCCATCAGCAAAGTCACGATCCAGGTGGCCGCGGGCCGCAACCTCGCCGTGCTGGTCGAGGCCGCCGTGCGTAACACGATCCTGCAACTGCGCGGCATCGACACGCTGCGCGACTTCATGGACCGCCAGCGCCTCGCCATGCAGGACCCCGACAGCCAGTTTCCCGGCAAGCTGATCTGACGCCGCCGCGCGCGCGCCGCACGCTGGGCACGCCAACACGCACGATGGGCGCGCCCTGCGCGCCTGCGACGCAAGCCGCGCGGCCCGGAGAGCCGGTACAGGCGCGCGGATCGGATGCTATGATGACCCAATCGGGTTCATCGACTTTCCCATGCGTATCATCCTGATCACCGGCATCTCAGGCTCCGGCAAGTCAGTGGCGCTCAATGCGCTCGAAGACGTCGGCTACTTCTGCGTCGACAATCTGCCGCCGCGCTTTCTGCCGCAACTCGCGCAATATCTCAGCGACGATGGCTACGAGCGCCTGGCGGTCGCGATCGACGCGCGCTCGAGTTCTTCGTTCGACGACATGCCGGAGATGATTCGCGACCTCGCGAAACGCCATGACGTGCGCGTGCTGTTTCTCAACGCGAGCACGCAGGCGCTCATCCAGCGCTTCTCGGAAACGCGACGACGCCATCCGCTCTCGGGCTCGGCCGCGCATGACGCCAACGTGGGCATGCTCAAGTCGCTGGAAGAGGCCATCGAGCACGAACGCGAGCTGGTCTCGAACCTGGCCGAATTCGGTCACCAGGTCGATACGAGCAACCTGAGCTCGAACGCGCTGCGCCAGTGGGTGAAGGTGTTCGTGGAGGGCGAGCGCGGCTCGCTCATGCTCACGTTCGAATCGTTTGGCTTCAAGCGCGGCGTGCCGCTCGACGCGGACCTCGTGTTCGACGTACGCACGCTGCCGAATCCGCACTACGACGCCCGCCTGCGGCCGCTCACCGGGCTCGATCAGCCCGTGATTGACTTCCTCAATGCACAGCCGGCCGTCCACGAAATGATCGACGATGTCTATGGGTTCGTCGCGAAATGGCTGCCGCATTTTCGCGCGGACAACCGCAGCTATCTGACCGTCGCCATCGGCTGCACCGGCGGCCAGCACCGCTCCGTGTACATCGCCCAGACGCTCGCCACGCGCTTTGCCAGCGGGTCGAACGTTATCGTGCGTCACCGCGACGCGCCTCTCGATGTCGGAGAATCGTCGCGGCTGATCGCCTAACCGGCCGCGCATCGCGCGGTCCTTAACGGAAAGCGTTGCGCCATGTCCTCGTCTACTGCCGTGCTTGCCGATTTGCCGCTGTTCCCGCTGCATACGGTACTGTTCCCTGGCGGCCTGCTGCCGCTCAAGATTTTCGAAGCGCGATACCTGGACATGGCGAGCGAGTGCCTGCGCGAGCACACGCCGTTCGGCGTGTGCCTGCTCAAGAGCGGCGCCGAAGTCGCACAGCACTACGAGCCCGCGGTGCCCGAGCCGGTTGGCTGCCTCGCCGTCATCGACCAGTGCGACGCCGAGACCATCGGCATGCTGCACATCCAGACGCACGGCACGCAGCGCTTTCAACTGCTCTCGCATCGCGTGGAAGCCGACGGCCTGCTCGTGGGCATGGCCGAATTGATTCCCGAAGACATTCCGCTTGAAGGCAGCGGGCAACTCGCGAAGTTCGGCGCGTGCGCCGAGGTGCTGGAGCGGATCATCGCGACAATTCGCGAGCGCGACCCCGCAAGCCTGCCGTTCGCGGAGCCGTTCCGCTTCGACGATCCCTCATGGGTATCGAACCGTCTCGCCGAAGTGCTGCCCATTGCGCTGCGCGCGCGTCAAAAGCTGATGGAGTTGAACGACGCCGGTGCGCGCATCGACGTCGTGCATCACTACATGCAGCAGCATCAGTTGCTTTGATGCGACTGCGCGCTCCGGTTTAGATCAGCGGCCCACGCATCGCATCGAGCAGCTTGCGCACCGGCGCGGGCACGCCATACGCGTCGATATTGCCGAGCGACACCCATGCGGTCTGTCCATCGTTCACTTCGAGCGGCGCAGCGTCGCGTCGCAGTTCGATCACGCGCGGCTCGATATCGAGCTTGAAGTGCGTGAACGTATGCGTGAGCGGCGCGAGCGCGGAACTCGACGCCGCACACTCCGGCGTCACGCCGAAGTCGCGCGCGCGCTCGGCGAGCGCGGGTTCATCGGCGGCCTCAGGCAAGCTCCACAGTCCGCCCCAGATGCCCGACGGCGGGCGCTTCTCCAGCATCACGGCGTCGCCGTCGAGCAGCAGGAGCATCCATGTGCGCCGCGTGGGCACGGCCTTCTTCGGACGCGCGGCTGGCAGTTCGCGCTGACGACCCGTGGTGTTCGCCACGCAGTCGGCGGCAAACGGGCAACGCGCGCAGTCGGGCTTGCCCCGGCCGCACAGCGTCGCGCCGAGGTCCATCAAGCCCTGCGTGTACGCGCTCACGTCCGCATCGCTTGCGTCGGGGCCAGGCACGAGCGACTCGGCAAGCGCCCACATCGCGTTCTCCACGCGCTTTTCGCCGGGAAAGCCTTCCACGCCGAACACGCGCGCGAGCACGCGCTTCACGTTGCCGTCGAGAATCGTCTCGCGCGCGCCGAATGCGAACGACGCGATCGCGGCCGCGGTCGAGCGGCCGATGCCCGGCAACTCCGCGAGCGCTTCGACTGTCGAGGGAAACCGGCCGCCGTGCGCGTCGGCCACCACCTGCGCGCAGCGATGCAGATTGCGCGCGCGCGAGTAGTAGCCGAGGCCGGCCCACAGCGCCATCACGTCGTCGTCAGGCGCGGCGGCGAGCGCCCCGACCGTCGGGAAGCGTTCGAGAAAGCGGGCGTAGTACGGAATCACGGTCGCGACCTGAGTCTGCTGCAACATGATTTCCGACAGCCAGATGCGGTACGGATCACGCGTGTTCTGCCACGGCAGGTCGTGGCGGCCGTGCTCGCGCTGCCATGCGATCAGGCGCGGCGCGAAGCCGCCGAGCAGTTCCTGCGGATAGGCGCCGGCGGGAAGCGGCGTGGATTGGGACGAAGTTCGGTACATAGGGAAGCTTGCGGGTCAGCGCTGGCAGCGCGGACAGAAATAAGTGGAGCGCTGGCCCTGCACGATCTGCTTGATCGGCGTGCCGCACACGCGGCAGGGTTGGCCCGCGCGGTCATAAACAAAGTATTCGAGCTGAAAATAGCCACTTTCGCCGTTGCTGCCCACGAAGTCGCGCAGCGTGCTGCCGCCCTTCTCGATGGCCGAGGCGAGCACGGCGCGCACGGCGTCCGCGAGCAGTGCGTAGCGCGCGAGCGAAACGCGGCCCGCCGGAGTCGTGGGCCGGATGCCCGCGCGAAAGAGGCTTTCGGACGCGTAGATATTGCCAACGCCCACCACGATATCGCCCGCGAGCAACGCCTGCTTGACCGCCACCTTGCGCCCGCGCGTCTCGCGAAAGAGCAGCGCGCCATCGAACGCAGGCGTGAACGGCTCGATGCCGAGCCCCGCGAGCAGCGGATGGCCGAGCACGTCGCCCGCCTCGCGCGGATGCCAGAGCACGGCGCCAAAGCGGCGCGGGTCGCGAAAGCGCAGCGTGAAGTCGTCGAAGAACCAGTCCACATGATCGTGCTTTTCGGCGGCGGGCGGCTTCGGCAGGTTGCGCAGCACGCGCAGCGTGCCGGTCATGCCGAGATGCACGATGAACCAGCCCTCGTCCACCTCGAACAGCAGATATTTGCCGCGCCGCCCGACGGAACGGATCGTGCGGCCGCGCAGCGTGCGCGCGAGCGTTGCCGGCACGGGCCAGCGCAATGAGGGGTTGCGCACCTCCACGCGCTCAACGCGGCGGCCTGCGACCCACGGTTCGATCCCTCTTCGGGTAACCTCAACTTCTGGCAACTCTGGCATGTCTGGCGGCCTGACACGGTCGGTAATTCGGGTTGGTCTGCAACTTGCGTAAAGGTGTGTGCGCGTTGTGCGCGTATTGTAGCCAGCGCGTTACAATCGACCGAAACATTCGACGGAATTCCATGGAACTGTCTTTCGTTAAGCTGTTCGCGCAGCGTCCCACGACGCCCCGCCTGCCCGCCACCTTCGCGCGCCGCCTGATCGGCGCCGTGGTTCTCGCGGCCTGGGCGCTGACCACGTCGAGCGCGTACGCGCAGGATCCGGCCCCCGACACGGACGACACTTCCGTCACCATGCCGGACGCTTTCGGTCCCGCCTCGCCCGACGAGAAGAAGGATTTGCCGATCGTCCCGCTGTCGAGCCAGATCGTCTTCCAGGTGCTCGCCGCGGAAATCGCGCTGCAACGCGACCAGCCCGCGCCCGCCTTCCAGACGTATCTTGCGCTCGCGCGCGACACGCATGACCCGCGCATGGCGCAGCGTGCGACGGAAATCGCGCTCGCCGCGCAAAGCCCGACCGACGCGCTCACGGCCGTACAGCTCTGGCAGCAGTACGCGCCCGACTCCGAGCGCGCGGCGCAGCTCGACGCCTCGCTGCTCGTGCTCGCCGGCAAGCCCGACGACGCGCAGCCGCTGCTCGCGCGCGAGATGACGAAAGTCCCGGCCGACAGCCGCGGCCAGGCGATCCTCTCGCTGCAACTGCTGCTTTCGCGCGGCCCGAACCGCGTGGGCGGCCTGAATGTCCTCAAGACGCTGCTCAAGGACGACCTGAACCGTCCCGAGGCGCAGCTCGCGATCGGCCGCCAGCAACTGCTCGCCGACGACGTGCCCGGCGCGCGCAAGTCGTTCGAGCAGGCGCTCACGCTCAAGCCCGACTACCTGCCCGCGGCGCTCATGCTCGCGCAGATGGGGCCGGAGGAGCGCGCGGAAGGCATCGCTTCGATCGAGAAGTACGTCCAGCAGAATCCGAAGTCGCGCGAAGGCCGGCTTGCGCTCGCGCAAACCTATCTTGCCGCCGACCGCCTCGACGACGCGCAAAAGCAGTTCGAGACCCTGCACAAGGACAACGCGAACGACTTGATGCCGCTCATGGCGCTCGCGCTCATCAACGTGCAGCAAAAGAAGTTCGATGCCGCTCAGAAGTACCTGACGCAATACGCGCAGGTCGCCGAGAAGAATCCGGCCGCCGATCCCGGCCAGGCCTACATTTACCTCGCGCAACTGTCGGTCGAGCAGAAGGACGACGCGGGTGCGCAAAAGTGGCTCGACAAGATCCAGCCCAACAGCCAGCAGTACGTGCCGGCGCAGATCACGCGCGCGCAGATCCTCGACAAGGAAGGCAAGACCGACGAAGCGCGCCGCCAACTCGCGAGCATCCAGGCCGACGATCCGCGCGACCAGGCGCTGATCGCGCGCACCGATGCCGCGATCCTGTTCGACGCGAAGCGCTACCCGGAGGCCGAAGCGCGCCTTGCAAAGGCGACCGCCGACTTCCCGGACGACCCCGACCTCACCTATGACTACGCCATGGCCGCGGAAAAGACCGGCCATTACGACGTCATGGAAGCGCAGTTGCGCAAGCTCATCAAGACGCAGCCCGACAATCCGCAGGCCTACAACGCGCTCGGCTATTCGCTCGCCGACCGCAACCAGCGCCTCCAGGAAGCTGACAAGCTCGTCGAGAAAGCTTCAGCGCTCGCACCGGACGACGCGTTCATCATGGACAGCGTGGGCTGGGTGAAGTACCGCCTGGGTGACAACGCCGACGCAATCAAGGTTTTGCGCAAGGCCTACACCATGCAGCCGAACGCCGAAATCGGCGCGCATCTCGGCGAAGTGCTCTGGAAGAACGGCGACCAGGACGGCGCGCGGCAGGCCTGGCGCGAGGCCCGCAAGCTTGAACCCGACAACGACACGCTCCTGAAGACGCTCAAGCGCTTCCAGGTGAACGATCTCTGATGGCAGATTTTTTCAATACCGTTTCTCCCAAGGCCCTCCCTGCTGCGCGCGTCGCCCGGTTTGCGCGCCGCGCGTCGCTCGGCGCGGCGGCAGCCGCGCTCCTCGTGCTGGCGGGCTGCGCCACGCAGCAAGCGCCGCGCCAGCCGTCCACCTCGAACGCCACGACCTCGCTCAGCACGCAGACGAACCGCGCCTGGCATGGGCGCTTCGCCGTGCAATATGTCGACCAGAATGGCCAGCAGCGCAACGCGTACGGCAACTTCGACTGGCGCGAGACCGACTCGACGGTCACGCTGCAACTGCTCAACCCGCTCGGCCAAACGCTCGCGCTCGTGACCTCCGCACCGGCTCAGGCCACGCTCGAACTGCCCAACCGCCCCCCGCTCACGGCCGACAACGTGAGCACGCTCATGCAGCAGGCGCTCGGCTTCGCGCTGCCCGTCGAGGGGTTGCGCTACTGGCTGCAACCGTCGGTCGCGCCCACGTCGCACGCGCGCACCACGCCCGACCCGCAAGATCCGCAGCGCCTTGCCCAGATCCAGCAAGACGGCTGGACCATCGATTACGTTGCGTACGCCAACGCACCGGCCACGGGCGTGAAGCGCGTTAATCTCACGCGCGAAGAACCGCCGCTTCAGATCAAGCTCGTGCTCGACCAGTAAGCGGACCGGCACGCTCCAACATCAGCGTGATCTGGCCGGCGCGCGCCGGTCAGTTCCAGGCATCATTCCAGGCATCATGATCGAAACCCAGGACTCGCTGCGCGACTGCCTCGCGCCCGCGAAACTCAATCTCTTCCTGCACATCACGGGCCGCCGCCCCAATGGCTACCACGATTTGCAGACCGTGTTCCAGTTGCTCGACTGGGGCGACACGCTGCATTTCACGCGCCGCCGTGACGGCCGCATCACACGCACCGTCGAAGTGGAAGGCGTGCCCGCCGAACACGATCTCACCGTGCGCGCCGCGACGTTGCTCAAGGCGCACACCGGCACGACCGAAGGCGTCGAGATCGACATCGAAAAGCGTCTGCCGATGGGCGCGGGTCTTGGCGGCGGCAGTTCCGACGCGGCCACCACGCTGCTCGCGCTCAACCGTCTGTGGAAGCTCAACGTGCCGCGCGAAGAACTCCAGGCGCTCGCACTCAAACTGGGTGCTGACGTACCCTTCTTCGTGTTCGGAAAAAATGCGTTCGCGGAGGGTGTTGGAGAGGCATTGGAGGCTGTACAATTGCCCCCGCGTCATTTTTTGGTGGTGACGCCGCGGGTTCATGTTCCTACTGCTGAAATTTTTTCAGAAAAGTCGTTGACAAGGGACACAAAGACCTGCACAATAGCAGTCTTTCTTGCACAGCAAGCAACGCAGAACGGATGGCCAGACAGCTTCGGTCATAACGATATGCAAGCGGTTGTCGCAGGAAAATACGCGGAAGTAGCGCAGGTGCTTGGATGGTTTGAGCGTGTCTCGAACAGCATCACACCAGCGCGGATGACCGGATCGGGTGCCAGCGTTTTTGCAGCATTCGCCAGTCGGTCCGAAGCAGAATCGGCACGAGCCAGACTGCTTGCGGAACAACCGGACTGGAGAAGCGCGGTAGCCTCGAGTCTGAATACGCATCCACTCTTCGCTTTCGCGGCATAGTTTTGCATGGCTGATCGGCCCTACCCGGTCAGGCAAGCTCAAAGTTGAGTGTAGGGGAGTCGCCAAGTTGGTTAAGGCACCGGATTTTGATTCCGGCATGCGAGGGTTCGAGTCCTTCCTCCCCTGCCAAAATTTCAGGCAGTTCGCTCTGTGGGTTACCCGGAGCCATTCGCCTAAGTAGTTCCTCTCGTCCCCCCCAAGTCCGCAGCAGGTGCATGATGAGCAGCCATGACGGCCTGATGGTTTTTACTGGCAACGCCAATCCCGCGCTTGCCCAGGAAGTCGTCAAGATCCTCGGTATTCCCCTCGGCAAGGCTATGGTTAGCCGCTTCTCCGACGGTGAAATCCAGGTCGAAATCCAGGAAAACGTGCGTGGCAAGGACGTCTTCGTCCTTCAGTCGACGTGCGCTCCGACCAACGACAACCTGATGGAACTGATGATCATGGTCGATGCGCTCAAGCGCGCATCCGCAGGCCGGATCACCGCAGCCATCCCCTACTTCGGCTATGCCCGTCAAGACCGCCGCCCCCGTTCGGCGCGCGTCGCCATCTCGGCGAAGGTCGTGGCGAACATGCTGGAAATCGCCGGTGTCGAGCGGAT
The DNA here is from genome assembly GCF_003096875.1 of Paraburkholderia unamae. Taxonomy (NCBI): domain Bacteria; kingdom Pseudomonadati; phylum Pseudomonadota; class Betaproteobacteria; order Burkholderiales; family Burkholderiaceae; genus Paraburkholderia; species Paraburkholderia unamae. The sequence goes on along the minus strand of NZ_QEOB01000001.1, from coordinate 616,947 downwards.
CATCACGATGGATCTGCACGCCGACCAGATTCAGGGCTTCTTCGATATTCCCGTCGACAACATCTACGCTACGCCCGTGCTGCTCGGCGATCTGCGCAAGCAGAACTACGAGAACCTGCTGGTCGTTTCGCCTGACGTCGGCGGCGTGGTGCGCGCCCGTGCGCTCGCCAAGCAGCTTGGTTGCGATCTCGCGATCATCGACAAGCGTCGTCCGAAGGCGAACGTCGCCGAAGTGATGAACATCATCGGTGAAGTCGAAGGCCGCACCTGCGTGATCATGGACGACATGGTCGACACCGCCGGCACGCTCTGCAAGGCAGCGCAAGTGCTGAAGGAACGCGGCGCCAAGCAGGTGTTCGCTTACGCCACGCACCCGGTTCTCTCGGGTGGCGCAGGCGAGCGTATCGCCGCCTCGGCGCTCGACGAGCTGGTTGTCACCGACACGATTCCGCTCGGTACCGAAGCGCGTTCGTGCCCGAAGATCCGCTCGCTCACGAGCGCCGGTCTGCTGGCCGAAACGTTCTCGCGTATCCGTCGCGGCGACTCGGTGATGTCGCTGTTCGCGGAAAGCTAAAAAGAATTGACGCGCAAAGCGCGGTGTTCGCGAGAATGCCGCGCTTTTGCACGTAATCGGCGCGAGCGGACGAAGGTTCGCGCTGCATCGCTGGGGGCCCGAAGGCAGGCGTTCTGCTGAAAAGGCCCCGTTTTACTGCCTGGTCGCGGGTAGTGCAATGGAGAATCAAATGAAAGTCATCGCTTTCGAGCGTAACCTGCAAGGTACGGGTGCGAGCCGCCGCCTGCGCATCGCTGGCAAGACCCCTGGCATCGTTTACGGTGTCGGTTCGGAGCCGCAACTGGTCGAACTCGACCACAATGCGCTGTGGCACGCCCTGAAGAAGGAAGCCTTCCACTCGTCGATCCTCGACCTCGAAGTGGCCGGCAAGTCGCAACAAGTTCTGCTGCGCGACGTGCAATATCACCCGTTCCGTCAGCTCGTGCTGCACGTGGACTTCCAGCGCGTGGATCCGAACAAGAAGATCCACACGAAGGTGCCCCTGCACTTCATGAACCAGGAAACCAACCCGGCTGTGAAGACGGGTGGTGCGATCATCTCGCACGTTCTGGCTGAAATCGAAGTCCAGTGCCTGCCGGCCCAACTGCCTGAATTCCTCGAAGTCGACCTCGCCAAGATCGAAGCCGGCCAGTCGCTCCACGCCAAGGACATCACGCTGCCCGCCGGCGTGACGCTCGTCTCGCACGTGGAAGCTGAAAACCCGGTCGTCGCATCGGCACCCGTGCCGGCTGGCGCCCAGGCGGCTGCTGAAGGCGAAGAAGCGGCTGCGGAGTAATCGCAGCGGCCTCAACGAGCCGATCCTCTCGATCCGTTTCCCTGAAACGGACGACGTGACCCGCCGCGGTTCGCCCCGGCGGGTTTTTTTTCGCACTCTTTTCTACTCTTCCGTACACTTGCGGGTCGACTCAACGATTTACGCAGGCGGAACACCACAATGATCAGGTTGATCGTCGGGCTCGGCAATCCGGGCGCCGAATACACGGCGACGCGCCACAACGCGGGCTTCTGGTTCGTGGACCAGCTCGCGCGCGAAGCCGGCACGACGCTGCGCGACGAGCGGCGCTTTCACGGCCACTATGCGAAGGCGCGCCTCTACGGCGAGGAAGTGCATCTGCTCGAACCGCAGACCTATATGAACCGCTCGGGCCAGTCGGTCGTCGCGCTCGCGAACTTCTTCAAGATCCTGCCGGACGAGATCCTCGTCGCGCACGATGAGCTCGACCTGCCGCCCGGCACCGTCAAGCTCAAGCTCGGCGGCGGCAGCGGCGGCCACAACGGACTGAAGGACATTTCCGCGCATCTGTCGACGCAGCAATACTGGCGCCTGCGCATCGGCATTGGCCATCCGCGCGACCTGATCCCCGAAGGCGCGCGCGCGGGCGCGAAACCCGACGTCGCGAACTTCGTGCTCAAGCCGCCGCGCCGCGAGGAGCAGGACGTGATCGACGCCTCGATCGAGCGCGCGCTCGCAGTCATGCCGACGTTCGTGAAGGGCGAAGCGGAACGCGCGGTCATGCAGTTGCATCGAAACAGCTGAAACCAGGAGAGCGTCTTGAGTCGTTACTGGAGTGATATCGTCAAGCAGCTTGTGCCTTACGTGCCGGGCGAACAGCCCGCGCTCGCGAAACCGGTCAAGCTCAACACCAACGAGAACCCGTATGCACCCTCCCCGCGCGTGCTCGAGGCGATCCGCCACGAGCTCGGCGAGACGGGCGAGTCGCTGCGCCGCTACCCGGACCCGGTCGCGAAGCGCCTGCGCACAGCCGTGGCTGCGCATCATGGCATTCGCGCCGAGCAGGTGTTTGTCGGCAACGGCTCGGACGAGGTGCTCGCCCATGCGTTCCAGGCGCTGCTCAAGCACGACAAGCCGATTCTCTTTCCCGACATCACCTACAGCTTTTATCCGACCTACGCGCGGCTCTACGAAGTCGAGTACCGCACGGTGCCGCTTACCGAGCCGTTCGCGATTCGCATCGACGATTATCTTCAGCCCAATGGCGGCGTGATCTTCCCGAATCCGAACGCGCCGACGGGCCACGCGCTGCCGCTCGCGGAAATCGAGCGGCTCGTCGCGGCGAACACGGAATCGGTGGTGGTGATCGACGAGGCCTACGTGGACTTCGGCGCCGAATCGGCGATCGCGCTGATCGACCGCTATCCGAACCTGCTCGTCGTGCACACCACCTCGAAGTCGCGCTCGCTCGCGGGCATGCGCGTGGGCTTCGCGTTCGGCCACGTCGATCTCATCGAAGCGCTCAACCGCGTGAAGGACAGCTTCAACTCCTACCCGCTCGACCGACTCGCCCAGGCCGCCGCGACGGCCGCCTATGAGGACGCCGATTGGCTGAAGACCACGAGCGCACGCGTGATGGCAAGCCGCGAGCGCCTCACGGCCGCGCTTGCCGCGCTTGGCTTCGACGTGGTGCCCTCGGCGGCGAACTTCGTGTTCGCGAAGCATCCCGCGCACGATGCGGCGGCAATTGCGGCCAAGTTGCGCGAAAAGGAAATCTTCGTCCGCCATTTCAACGCGCCGCGCGTGAATCAGCATTTGCGGATCTCGATCGGCACCGATGCCGAATGCGATACGCTCATCGAGGCGTTGAAGCGCATCGTCGCGTAAGAAGACAGCAAGATGAAATAAAAAACGCGCCTGTTGGCGCGTTTTTTTGTTTCCGGGGATGAAGATGCGTCAGGCTTTGTCTTTCGCCGCCACCAGCGCGTGGTACTTCTGCATCAATTGCTCGGGCGATTCCACATGCTCCGGATTCTTGGGAATGCACTCCACCGGGCACACCTGAATGCACTGCGGCTCATCGAAATGGCCGACACACTCGGTGCACTTGCCCGGGTCGATCACGTAGATTTCCGGGCCCATCGAAATGGCGTCGTTCGGGCACTCGGGCTCGCAGACGTCGCAATTGATGCACTCGTCGGTAATCATCAGGGCCATGCTTTTCTCACTTCCTGCCAGCGCGGGGGCCGGCGTACACGTTGCTTAGCCCTATAGTTTACGCTGCTTTGGCCGCGCGTTCACGCCTTCGATCCCGTACCACCGAGCGACGCCACCTTGTCCTGCAAGCGCTTTTCCACAGACGGGAACACGAACTTGCTGACATCGCCGCCCAACTGGGCAATTTCGCGCACGATCGTGCCCGAGATGAACTGGTATTGGTCCGATGGCGTCATGAACATCGTCTCGACGTCGGGCAGCAGGTAGCGGTTCATGCCCGCCATCTGGAACTCGTACTCGAAGTCCGACACCGCGCGCAGGCCGCGCACGATCACGCGCGCGTTGTTGCTGCGCACGAAGTCCTTCAGGAGCCCCTTGAAGCTCATGACCTGGACGTTCGGATAGTGGCCGAGCACTTCGTGGGCAATCTCTAGCCGCTCATCGAGCGAGAAGAAAGGCTTCTTGTTGCGGCTGTCCGCAACGCCGACCACCAGCGTGTCGAAAATGCTCGACGCGCGCCGCACGAGATCTTCGTGTCCGCGCGTGAGCGGGTCGAAGGTACCGGGGTACACGGCGACTACCATGAGACTTCTCCTCTCAACAGAAATGGGGCGCAATGCAGTGCCGTGGCGATGCATGCGCACTTGCGTGCGTGACGGTGAGACCGTCCGCCGCTTCTTATCGAACGCGCATTATTCCTCATTTTCGCGTTGCAGCAAATGATAGTGAACCGCACCCGCCTTGCCCTCGCGCACCACGGCCCAGCCCGCCAGCGCGGGCTGCGCGGCCGGATCGATCGCCACGCCGGCCTCGACGTAAAGCCAGCCGCCCGGCGCGACGAGCGGGGCGGCCAGTTCGAGCGAGCGCTCGAGGAGCGCGGTGTCGCCAAACGGCGGGTCGAGGAACACGACGTCGAACGAGCCCGGCGCGAGGTTGGCCGCGAGGCGCAGCGCGTCGGCTTCGGCAATCTCGATCATGCGCGCGCCAAGGCGCGTCTGGTTCGCACGCAGTTGCGCGGCGGCGCGCGCACTGCGCTCCACCATCACGACGCGCGCGGCACCGCGCGAGGCCGCCTCGAAGCCCAGGCCGCCGCTCCCGGCGAACAGGTCGAGGCAACGCAGGCCGTCGAGGCGCTGGCCGAGCCAGTTGAAAACCGTCTCGCGCACGCGGTCGGGCGTCGGGCGCAGGCCGTCGAGATCGAGCACCGGCAGCGGCGTGCGCTTCCAGTCGCCGCCGATGATGCGGATCGTGTGCGCACCGCCGCCGCTGCCGCCGCGCGCGCGCGAATCGGCCTGATGGGAACGGGCGCCAGGCCCACGCGAGGAAGAGGAACGAGTCATGCGTTTGGTCTGCGGCTGCGTTTGGCCGCGGGCAGTCTGCCTGCGGCACTTTGACTAGGGATGATGTGCGCGGTGCGCATCGCGCCCTGCAATGCGCGCACGTTACCACACGGGCGCGCGCGTGCCGCGCGGGCGCCGCAACGACGGGACGTAACGCGCCTGATAAAATGCCGTGTTTTCCGCGCGTTACCCCTTTCCAAGCCGTCGCCGACCGCCCTCCGGTCCGACCCGAAACGCGCCTGACCCACGCCATATCATGTTCAGTTTCTTCAAACGATTCCGCGGCTCGAAGGACGCCGAGAGCGAGCAGGCCGAAGCCGCGCCGGCGCCCGAGGCGCAGGACGAGGCAGCCGCTGCGCCCGCGAGCGAACCGCTTGCGCCGCCGCCGCAAGCCATCACCGCCATCACCGTCGCCAGCGAGGCCGAAGACGAGCCCGAAGCGATCGAGATCGTCCCGCCGCCCGCGCCCGAACCCGCTGCCAAGCAGTCGTGGCTCACGCGTCTGAAGTCGGGGCTCTCGAAGACGAGTTCGAACATCCAGAGCATCTTCGTCAACGCGAAGATCGACGACGATCTGTATGAGGAACTCGAAACCGCGCTGTTGATGTCGGATGCGGGCGTCGACGCCACCGAATTCCTGCTCGAGCAGTTGCGCCAGAAGGTGCGCGCCGACCGCCTGACCGACGCCCAGCAGGTGAAGGACGCCCTGCGCGACCTGCTCATCGGCCTGCTCAAGCCGCTCGAGAAGTCGCTCATGCTCGGCCGCGCGCAACCGCTCGTGATGATGATCGCGGGCGTGAACGGCGCGGGCAAGACCACGAGCATCGGCAAGCTCGCCAAGCACCTGCAAAGCTTCGACCAGAGCGTGCTGCTCGCCGCCGGCGACACGTTCCGCGCCGCCGCGCGCGAGCAGCTCGCCATCTGGGGCCAGCGCAACAACGTGACCGTCGTGCAGCAGGAAAGCGGCGACCCGGCCGCCGTGATCTTCGACGCCGTGAGCGCCGCGCGCGCGCGCCGCATCAACGTGGTGATGGCCGACACCGCCGGCCGCCTGCCCACGCAGTTGCACCTCATGGACGAGCTGAAGAAGGTCAAGCGCGTGATTGGCAAGGCGTTCGACGGCGCACCGCACGAAGTGCTGCTCGTGATCGACGCCAACACGGGCCAGAACGCGCTTGCCCAGGTCAAGGCCTTCGACGACGCGCTGGGACTCACCGGTCTCATCGTCACGAAGCTCGACGGCACGGCCAAGGGCGGCATTCTTGCCGCGATCGCGCGCCAGCGCCCGGTGCCGGTGTACTTCATCGGCGTGGGCGAGAAGGTCGAAGACTTGCAGCCGTTCGTAGCCGAAGAATTCGCCGACGCGCTGCTTGGCGGCTAAACCCGGCTTTTAAACGCACAATAGATGCACGAAGGGCGTCGTTCTCGCGAACGACGCCCTTTTTTCATTCGCGCTCGCGAATCAGGCGCTTATTCCGAATCCGGCTGCGCGCCCGGCTCGGCGCGCGCGAACGCATCGAGCGTGAGCGCGTAGTCGTTGATGCGCTGGATGGTCGGGTAACGCGTCGTGTCGATCTTGAAGCGGTTCGCGTTGTAGATCTGCGGCACGAGGCAAAGGTCGGCGATGGTCGGCGTGTCGCCGTAGCAGAGCTTGCCGGTGCGCGGATCGCCGGCGAGGCGCGCTTCCAGCGTCGCAAAGCCCGACTCGATCCAGTGGCGGTACCACGCGTCTTTCGTCGCGTCGTCCGCGCCAACGGTGTGCTTGAGGTACTTGAGCACCCGCAGGTTGTTCACCGGATGAATCTCGCACGCCACCTGCAACGCGAGCGAACGCACGTGTGCGCGATCGAGCGGCGACTTCGGCAGCAGCGGCGGCTCGGGATGCGTCTCCTCTAGATACTCGATGATCGCGAGCGACTGCTGGATGGCGTGCTGGTCGTCGTCGACGAGCGTCGGCACGATCGCGTCGGGATTGACCTGACGGTAGGCGGGCTTGAGCTGCTCGCCGCCTTCGCGCACGAGGTGAACCGGCACGTAGTCGTACGACAGATTCTTGACGTTCAGCGCAATACGCACGCGATACGACGCCGAACTGCGGAAATAGCTGTAAAGCTTCATGCTCCTCTCTTGCTCCTCTTGTTTCCTGACTGGGTTCGCGCCGCTCAGACGACCCGCACGGCGAACTCGCCGATCCCGGCCACGCCGCCCGTCATCAGGTCGCCCTTCACCACCGCGCCCACGCCCTCGGGCGTGCCCGTGAAGATGAGGTCGCCCGCTTTCAGCTCGAAAAGCGTGGAAAGGAATGCGATCGTGTCGGCAACGGGCCAAATCATCTGCGAAATATCCGAGCGCTGCTTGTCCTCGCCGTTGACGGCGAGCCAGATTTCGCCTTGCGCCAACTGGCCGATCTGCGAAACCGGATGAATCGGGCCGATGGGCGCTGAATGGTCGAAGCCCTTGGCCGTGTCCCACGGACGGCCGAGCTTCTTCGCTTCGCCTTGCAGGTCGCGGCGGGTCATGTCGAGACCGAGCGCGTAGCCATACACATGGTCGAGCGCGCTCACGACGGGAATGTCCTTGCCGCTCTTGCCGATCGCCGCGACGAGTTCCATCTCGAAGTGCACGTTCTGCGACTGCGCCGGATACGGGAACTCGCCGGTCGAGCCGGGGGCAACGTAGAGCACGGCGTCGGCAGGCTTGGCGAAGAAGAACGGCGGCTCGCGGTTCGGATCGTGGCCCATCTCGCGCGCATGGGCTTCGTAGTTGCGGCCAACGCAGTAGATGCGGCGCACCGGAAAGCGCGCGTCACTGCCGGCAACCGGCACCGAGGCGAGCGGCGCCGGTTCGAATACGTAGGTCATGGAGTTCTCCGTCTTTGTGTGGACGCGTGCGCGAGGCACGCAGGCGTAGCGGGATGGGGCACGGCTTGCGCCGTCCGGTTGGTCAATCGCGAGTGTAACGCGCGGCGGCGGGCGTGCGCGGCTTGCACTTCGCGCGCGCGGCCTCGCCGGCCGGACGTGGGCGCCGGCATGCCCGGCGAGGGGCGGCGCGCTCGTGCGATACTTCCCGCATCCCCCATTTCAATACGATGGCGGCCTTTGCCGCACGCCGTCGAACGAACCGCGCCAGCCCATGACCACCGCCGATTCCACTGACATCTTCCCGTGCGCCCGCTTCATCAAGGAGATCGGCCGCGGCCCTCACGGCGCGCGCTCGCTCTCGTCGGAAGACACGCACGCGCTCTACGCCGCGATGCTCGACGGCCGCGTGCCCGAACTCGAACTGGGCGCGGTGCTGCTCGCTTACCGCCTCAAAGGTGAAACCGCGGACGAACTCGCCGCCATGCTCGGCGCCGCGCACGCCTCGTTCGCGCCGCTCGCGGCGCCGCAAGGCGATTACCGCGCCGTGTCGATCCCGAGCTACAACGGTGCGCGCAAGCAGCCCAATCTCGTGCCGCTGCTCGCCCTGCTGCTCGCACGCGAAGGCGTGCCGACGCTCGTGCACGGCGTCACCACCGATCCGGGCCGCGTGACGAGCGCCGAGATCTTCGCGGCGCTCAACCAGCCCGAAGCCGGGGATCATGCCGGGGTCGAGTCGCAACTGGCTACGCGCCGCGTGGCGTTCGCCTCGATCGAAACGCTCGCGCCGAAGGTGGCGCGCCTGCTCTCGCTGCGCCGTCGCATGGGTGTGCGCAACTCCACGCATACGCTCGTGAAGCTGCTGCAACCGTTCGCGCAGCCGGGCCTGCGTCTCGTGAACTACACGCATCCGCCGTATCGCGAAAGCCTGAGCGCGCTCTTCGCGGCGCACCCGGACGCGGCCATTGGCGGCGCGCTGCTCGCGCGCGGCACCGAAGGCGAAGCCGTCGCGGACACGCGGCGTCAGGTGCAGGTCGACTGGCTGCACGACGGCATCTGCGAAACGCTGGTCGAACCGGAGCGCTCGTCGCCCGGCGCACCCGAAGTCGATCTCCCCGAGGGCCGCGACGCGCCCACTACGGCCGCCTGGATCGAGGCCGTGTTGCGCGGCGAAGCGCCGGTGCCGGAGGCGATCACGCGCCAGATCGAGACGATCAAGCGCATCGCCAAGCGCTAAAGAGCGAACCCCAAAGACCTCGTCCGATCCGCTGAAAGCCTTGCGGCGCGGGCGACCCGCGCGTTCGCTCCCACATTTGTCCGCCAACGCATCGGCGCGCTTCGTCAGCCATCCTCGGGCATCTTCACGCGGCCAATCTGCAAATTCGTTGTTGACACACGCATTCGCCCTGATTTACATTGGACGAATGCGTTCCTACCCGAACACCCTCCGAATTACCTTCGGCCGACTATCGGCCCTATCGCTACGCCTAGCCTAAAGCTGGTGTAGCGCCGCAACGACCCCCTCTCCGGTCACCGCGGTCCTCCCAAAGCAGTTCTCGCAGTACCCCAAATCCGCTGTATCTCTACAACCTGTCGTCTGCATTCGTCCGCTTACCGTTCGGACGAGTCGCGAGGTCAAAATGCACGTTGCATGGGCATCGTTCACGTCCAGTTTCGCCGCGCCGGCTACCGCCGTCACCGTGGCCGTCTTCTTCGCGTCCGAGGTTGCCGCCCGTACGCGTGAAGTTTCGCGCATCGTGCTCCGTCGTCAGCCCGCCAGCCGCCCGCTGCCGACCGCCATCGCAAACGACATCATGAAGAACGAGGCTCGTCATGTTGCGTAATCCCGCCGAGAAGTACCGCCCCTTTCCCGCCATCCGCTTGAACGGCCGCAAATGGCCAACGCGTACCGTCGGACGCGCGCCGATCTGGATGAGCACCGACCTGCGCGACGGCAACCAGTCGCTCATCGAACCCATGAGCATCGAGCAGAAGACCGAGTTCTTCGAGATGCTCGTGGCGATCGGCTTCAAGGAAATCGAAGTCGGCTTTCCGTCCGCTTCGCAGACCGACTTCGATTTCGTGCGCAAGCTGATCGACGAAAAGCGCATTCCGGAAGACGTGACGATCGAAGTGCTCGTGCAGTCGCGCGAAGAGTTGATTGCGCGCACCTTCGAGGCGCTCCAGGGCGTGCCGCGCGCGATCGTCCACCTCTACAACGCGATCTGCCCGTCGTTCCGCAAGATCGTGTTCGGGCAGTCGAAGGATGAGGTCAAGGCGCTCGCGGTCGAAGGCACGCGCATCATCCGTGAACATGCCGATAAAAATCCGCAAACGCACTGGATTTACCAGTATTCCCCCGAAACCTTCAGCATGACCGAGCTGACCTTCGCGCGCGAAGTCTGCGATGCGGTGGCCCAGACGTGGCGCCCGACGCGCGATCACAAGATGATCGTGAATCTCCCGGCGACCGTCGAAGCGGCAATGCCGAACGTCTACGCCGACCAGATCGAGTGGATGGACCGCAATCTCGCCTACCGCGACAGCATCGTCCTCTCGGTGCACCCGCACAATGACCGCGGCACGGCGGTCGCCGCCGCCGAAATGGCGCTGCTCGCGGGCGCGGACCGTATCGAAGGCTGCCTGTTCGGCAATGGCGAGCGCACCGGCAACGTGGACCTCGTCACGCTCGCGATGAACCTCTACACCCAGGGCATCGATCCGGGCCTCGACTTCTCCGACATCGACGCCGTGCGCCGCGTGGTCGAGCGCTGCAACCAGTTGCCCGTGCATCCGCGTCATCCGTACGCGGGCGACCTCGTGTTCACGGCGTTCTCGGGCTCGCACCAGGACGCGATCCGCAAGGGCCTCGCGCAGCAGCAGCCCGACGCGATCTGGGAAGTGCCCTATCTTCCGATCGATCCCGCCGATCTCGGCCGCAGCTATGACGCCGTGATCCGCGTGAACAGCCAGTCGGGCAAGGGCGGCGCGACATATCTGCTCGAGCGCGGCATGGGCTTCACGCCGCCGCGCCGCGTGCAGATCGAGTTCAGCCACGCCGTGCAGACGGTGGCCGATACGTCGGGCGAGGAAATCACGGGCGATTCGATTTGCGCGCTTTTCGCGCGTGAGTACTTCGAAACACAAGGACCGGCGGCGCATATCGGCGCGGGCCGCGTGCGCTGGGAAGGCCGCGACGTGGCCGTGCCGGCGGCGGCGAGCGTGGACGAAGCCCACGCCGGGGCCGTTGCCGCGGCGATTGCCCAGGTGGCCGGTGAAAGCATCGAAATCACGTCGTTCGAGACCGCGCGCACAGCACAGGGCGGCACCGTCGTGTTCGTCGGGACGCGCGTGGGCGGCCAGTCAGTGCGCCACGGCGTGGGCGTGGCCGACGACGCAGCCCATGCAAGCATCGCCGCTATCGTGAGCGCGGTGAATCGCGCGGCCTGGCCACAGGTAGATCGACGCGCGGCGGCCTGAGGCAGCCGGAGAAAGTTTGCAGTTCAGCAGGACAGATGCAGCGCCGTTGAGCGCTGGCGGCAAAACGGGCCGCCGGCGTGCGCCTGAAACGCCTAACCGGCGCTTCAGCGAGTGGACTGACCGGTCATCACTCGATCGCGCAACGTGTCGCTTGCCACGCGAGCAGACGCCAGTGACCACCCTCTTGCGTCTGGATCGCCGTGTAGGCAATCGGAAAGAGCAGTGCGCCGTTGTTCGCTTCCATCTCGATCAGCACGCGCCCGGAGATCACACAGGCTTCGTTGCCCACGGGCAGCACGTCCTGCGACTGGATCTCGATTTGCCGGTAGCGTCGGCGGCCCGCCGTGATCGCGTCGATGAACTGTTGCTTGGTCTCGCGTTTGCCGTTCGTATGGATGAACGTCGCGTTATCGGCGAGCAACTGGTCCAGCGACGTGCCGTCGCCGTCCACCATCGCGCGAAAGCGCTCGCGCTCCAGACCGCGAATCGCATCGATTACTTTTGCCGCCATCGCTCGAGCCCCTTGCGCGCCGGTCCGCGCGCTCCACGCAGACCCACGCCGAAGATTTTCTGCATGCGCCTGGCTGAAATTTATACCAGGATTTGACGCGTGGATACTTGCGATCAAAAGTGACATCCCCATATGTGAGGCGTACGCCACCCGCCGAACCGGCCCACCCTTGCCGGCCGCGCTCCATTGTCGCAGCGCAGCACTTTCGGCTTTGTCCGATGTCTATTAGTCAGATTCCGTGGCAAAGTCCGGGCGCAACGCCGCCCACCAAGGTCGTTGATTCCAACCCTTATTTCTCCGCGCGCTCGCGCCGGACTGCTGTCCCGATCTAGAGTGTTCCTTCGGCCCGCCCCATGCGCGGACCCGCGCCGGGCCGCAAGCCCCGTCCCACTTGCCCGCCGCGATTTTGGTGTAATCTATCGATACAACCATTTCGATAGGAATCAAGGAACCTTGAAGCCCCTACAGACTCCAAGTATTAGCACTCGGTGATTCAGAGTGCTAACATCCACCGTGGAGTCGCAGTCTGACTTTTGCAAGATTCCTAAGGAGTTCGCTACGTGAGCAACGCAATGACCATGACCCTTCCGAATACGCTGAGCCCGTCGTCGGCCAAGGCCGGGGGTTCACTGGCGCTCGCGAACGCTTCCCTGCTGCCCGGTCAGTTGGGCAACATCGACGCCTACATCCAGGCCGTGAACCGGATCCCGATGTTGACGCCGCAAGAAGAGCGCCAGTTCGCGACTGAGTTTCGCGAGCAAAACAACCTCGAGGGCGCGCGCCGTCTGGTGCTGTCGCACCTGCGCCTCGTGGTGTCGATCGCGCGCAATTACCTCGGCTACGGCTTGCCGCATGCCGATCTGATCCAGGAAGGCAACATCGGCCTGATGAAGGCTGTGAAGCGCTTCGACCCCGAGCAGAACGTGCGCCTCGTGTCGTACGCGATGCACTGGATCAAGGCTGAAATTCACGAGTACATCCTGCGCAACTGGCGCATGGTGAAGGTCGCCACGACCAAGGCGCAGCGCAAGTTGTTCTTCAACCTGCGCAGCCACAAGCAGGGCCTGCAATCGTTCACGCCGGAGGAGATCGACGGCCTCGCGCAGGAACTGAACGTGAAGCGCGAAGAAGTCGTGGAGATGGAAACGCGTCTCTCGGGCGCCGACATCGCGCTCGAAGGCCAGACGGAAGACGGCGAGGAGTCGTACGCCCCGATCGCCTGGCTCGCCGACTCGCATAGCGAGCCGAGCGCCGTGCTGGCCGCCCGTTCGCGCGACCGCCTTCAGTCCGACGGCATCGCGAGCGCGCTGGAAGCGCTCGACGCACGCAGCCGCCGCATCATCGAGGCGCGCTGGCTGAACGTCGCCGACGACGGCTCGGGCGGTTCGACCCTGCACGAGCTGGCCGACGAGTTCGGCGTGTCGGCCGAGCGCATTCGCCAGATCGAGGCGAGCGCCATGAAGAAGATGCGCACCGCGCTTGCCGACTACGCGTAAGCGTCAGCCCGGAAGCCGTACCGAAAGCCCCGTTCCCGCGAACGGGGCTTTTTCTTTTGCACGCTCCTGCACACTGCTTACGCCCCTGCGCGCCCTCGCGCCCGTCAGCCCGCTGCACACCTTCGCACCGGCCGCGCTGATTCCACCCTAAGATGATTTCGAGGTGATGAGCCCCAGGCCGCGCGGCGGTCTGGCCTGACAACGCGCTCAAGGGCAACCGTCGTCATGATCTCTGCATCCGGTCAACGCCCCCGCGCGGCGCTCCCGCTGCGCGCGCGGATCGTCCAGTGGACCCGCGGCCCCACGTTCGCGCGCGACATCGTCCTCGTCCTCGCCATCAAGCTCGTGCTGCTGCTCGCGCTCAAATACGCGTTCTTCAATCACCCGCAGGCCGAAGATATGCGCATGGCGCCTGCCGCCGTGGCGCAGGCCATTCTCTCCGTGCCCATGCCGCCCACGGCCGCGCCGCCGGCGTCGCCATCGCAACAAGGAACGCAACGAGGAAATCCGCAAGGAGAGCGCCATGCCCACGATTGAAACAGTGGATCTTTCGCGGCTTCAGTTCGCCATCACCGCGCTTTACCACTTCCTGTTCGTGCCGCTCACGCTTGGCCTGTCGTGGCTGCTCGTCATCATGGAGTCCGTCTACGTGATGACCGGCAAGGTGATCTACAAGGACATGACGCTGTTCTGGGGCAAGCTCTTCGCCATCAACTTCGCGATGGGCGTCACCACCGGCCTCACCATGGAGTTCCAGTTCGGCACCAACTGGTCCTACTACTCGCACTACGTGGGCGATATCTTCGGCGTGCCGCTCGCCGTGGAGGGGCTCGCGGCCTTCTTCCTCGAATCGACCTTCGTCGGCCTGTTCTTCTTCGGCTGGAATCGCCTGTCGAAAGGCGCGCACCTGTTCACCACGTTTCTCGTCGCGCTCGGCTCGAACCTCTCGGCGCTGTGGATTCTCATCGCCAACGGCTGGATGCAGAACCCCGTGGGCGCGGCGTTCAACTACGAGACCATGCGCATGGAGCTCACCAGCCTGTTCGAGGTGATCTTCAATCCCGTCGCACAGGTGAAGTTCGTGCACACGGTTTCGGCCGGCTACGTGACGGCCTCGATGTTCGTGCTCGGCATCTCGTCGTGGTACCTGCTGCGCCGCCGCGACGTGGAGTTCGCGCTGCGCTCGTTCGCCATCGCCGCGGGCTTTGGCCTCGCCTCCACGCTATGCGTGCTGATCCTCGGCGACGAATCGGGCTACACCGACGGCGAGGTGCAGCAGGTCAAGCTCGCCGCCATCGAGGCCGAATGGGACACCGCGCCCGCGCCCGCGCCCTTCACGCTGTTCGGCCTGCCCAACCAGAAAGAGGAACGCACCGACTACGCGATCCGCATTCCCTGGCTCATGGGCATCATCGCCACGCGCTCGATCGACACGCCCGTCATCGGCCTGAAGGACCTGATGGGCCGCGCCGAAGTGCGCATCCGCAACGGCATGCTGGCCTACGCCGCGCTGCAAAAGATGAAAGAAGGCACCGACGACACCCAGACGCGCGACGTGTTCGAAGCGCACAAGGCCGACCTCGGCTACGGGCTGCTCTTGAAGCGGTTCACGCCGAACGTGGTCGACGCGACTTCCGCGCAGGTCAGGGCCGCGTCGCGAACGGCGATCCCGCCGGTTGCGCCCGTGTTCTGGTCGTTTCGCGTGATGGTGGGCCTCGGCCTTCTCTTTCTCGTGACCTTCGTGCTCGCCTTCGGGTTCTGCGCGCAGCGCTCGCTGCTCAAGGACAACCGCCGCTGGTTCCTGCGCTGGGCCCTGGTGGCGATTCCGCTGCCCTGGCTCGCCGCCGAGTTCGGCTGGGTCGTCGCGGAACTGGGCCGCCAGCCGTGGACCATCGCCGAAGTGCTGCCCACGCGCCTTTCGGCGTCGAGCCTTGCGCCCGGCGACGTGATCCTGAGCATCGCGGGCTTCGTGATCTTCTACACGCTGCTCTTCATCATCGAGATCACGCTGATGTTCAAGTACGCGCGCCTCGGCCCTTCGTCGCTGCACACGGGACGCTACTTCCACGAGCAGGCTCCGGCCGCGGCGGTGACACGCGGCGGCAGCGTCGCTTGAGCGCCATAGAGGACTCACGCCATGGACTATGCAACTCTCAAGCTGATCTGGTGGGCGCTGATCGGCGTGCTGCTGATCGGCTTCGCGCTCACCGACGGCTTCGACATGGGCGCGGCGGTGCTGCTGCCCTTCATCGGCAAGACCGATGAGGAACGCCGAATCGTCATCAACACGGTTGGCGCGACGTGGGAAGGCAACCAGGTCTGGTTCATCACGGCGGGCGGAGCCATGTTCGCCGCCTGGCCGCTCGCCTACGCGGCCTCGTTCTCCGGCTTCTACTTCGCGATGCTGCTCGTGCTCTTCTCACTGTTCTTCCGGCCCGTGGGCTTCGACTACCGGGGCAAGCGCGTGGACGTGAGATGGCGCCAGGGCTGGGACTGCGGCCTCTTCATCGGCGGCTTCGTGCCGGCGCTCGTGTTCGGCGTGGCGTTCGGCAACCTGCTGCAAGGCGTGCCATTCGTCTACGACACGGATCTGCGCGTGACGTATCACGGCAGCTTCTTCGGACTCCTCAATCCCTTCGCACTGATCTGCGGACTCGTGAGCCTTTGCATGCTCACCGCGCACGGCGCGGCGTTCGTGAAGATGAAGTCCGACGGCGTCGTCGCCATGCGCGCCGCGAAGGCGATCCGGATCTTCTCGGGCCTGACCGTTGTCCTGTTCGTCGTGGCGGGCGCGCTCGTGGCGACGCTCATCAGCGGCTATACGATCACTTCGCCCGCGCCATTCGACGGCGTGGCCAATCCGCTGCTGAAGACCGTCGAAGCGGGACCGGGCCTCTGGCTTTCGAACTACGGGCTCTATCCGTTGACGGCGCTCGCGCCGATCGCGGGCCTGCTTGGCGGCGCGCTCGCATTTGGGCTCGCGCTCTCGCGCTTCGAGCGGCTCACGTTCGTGTGCACATCGCTCCAGATCGTCGGCGTGATCCTCACGGCGGGCTTCTCAATGTTCCCGTTCATCATGCCCTCGTCGCTCGACCCGCGTTCGAGCCTCACGGTCTGGGACGCGACTTCGAGCCAGACCACACTCGAAATCATGCTCGTGGCCGTCATCATCTTCCTGCCGATCGTGCTCGGCTACACCGCCTGGGTCTATCGCGTGATGCGCGGCAAAATCACCGCCAGCACGATCAAGGAGAATGAGCACACGCTTTATTGAGGCGTACGACGCGTTTTTAGCGGCCCCAAAAGCAAAAACGCCGTGGCGCTACACCACGGCGTTTTTTCATTCGCGTGCGCGAATCGATCAGGCAGTCTGGAGCGCCAGTTCGCGCGCGTAACGCGCCGCCGCTTCGCCCACCACGATGTGCAGCGTATCCGTCGATACCCAGGCCACGTCGAGCGCGCCCAGCTTCGCACGCTCAACCGCCGCCGGGTCGCGCACGATCACGCGCAGGCGCGTGGCCGCCACCGCGTCGAGCGAGACGATGTTCGCCGCGCCGCCGAACACCGCCAGCCAGCGCGACGGATTCGGATCGAGCGGGCCCTGCGCCGAAGGCGCACTCGTGATTGCAGGCGCACTCGCAGTCGCTTGCGTTGCCTGAGCCGCGGGCTGCGCCGCCGGTGCCTTCGCCGCGCCCGCACCACCCCGCGCGATTTCGCTGCGGATTTCATCGGCGATGATGTCCGCTTCCGGTCCGATGATGACCTGCACGCTTTCACCGCCGCGCTTGAGCACGCCGCGCGCGCCGATCGCCTTCAATGCCGGTTCCGAGACATGCGCGGGATCGGCCACCGAGAGACGCAAACGCGTCGTGCAGGCATCGACCACCTTCAGGTTGGCCGCGCCGCCAAGTGCGTCGATATAGCGAGCCGCGCGCGTGAGCGACGTGGCCGCAGCGGCGACACCCGACATCGACGAAGCAATGGCCGTGTCGCCCGCCGATGCTTCACGGCCCGGCGTGGGCAGGTTGAAGCGGCGGATGAAAAAGCGGAACAGCGCGTAGTACACGACCGCATAGGCCACGCCCAGCGGAATCGCATACCAGCCGTGCGTGGAGAGCCCATAGTTCAGCACATAGTCGATCGCGCCCGCCGAGAACGTGAAGCCGAGCTTGATGCCGAGCAGCGAGCAGATTGCGAGCGACAACCCCGTGAGCACCGCGTGGATCGCGTAGAGCACGGGTGCAAGGAACATGAACGTGAATTCGATCGGCTCGGTCACGCCCGTGAGGAACGAGGTGAGCGCCATCGACATCAGCAGGCCCGCCACCATCGCGCGCTTTTCCTTCGGCGCCTCGTGCAGCATTGCGAGACACGCGGCCGGCAGACCGAACATCATCACCGGGAAAAAGCCCGCCATGAAGCTGCCCGCCGTGGGGTCGCCCGCGAAGAAGCGGTGCAGGTCGCCCGTCACCGCCGCGCCGCCGGCCGCCGGCGTGAACGAGCCGAACACGAACCACACGAGCGAGTTGAGGATGTGATGCAGCCCCGTGACGAGCAGCAAGCGGTTGAGCAAGCCGTACACGAACGTGCCGATCGCGCCCGCCGTGGTGAGCCAGTGACCGGCCGTGTCGATCACGCCCTGCACCGGTCCCCACACATAGCCGAACACGATGCCCAGCACGAGGCACGCGAGCCCGGTGACAATGGGCACGAATCGTTTGCCGCCGAAGAACGCAAGGAACTCGGGCAGCTTGATGTCCTTGAAGCGGTTGTACAGCATGCCCGCAACGACGCCGGCGACCACGCCCGACAACACGCCCATGTTGAGCTTGTCGTTGATGTCCTTCATCACGGCGGTCTGGACCAGATAGCCCAGCGCGCCCGCGAGCGCCGCGACGCCGTTGTTTTCCTTCGCGAAGCCCACCGCGATGCCGATCGCGAAAAGCAACGGCAGGTTATCGAAGATCGCGCCGCCCGCGTCGGCGATGATCTTGATGTTGAACATGTCGGCCTGGCCGAAACGAAGCAGGATGCCGGCGACCGGCAGCACTGCGATCGGAAGCATCAGCGCGCGGCCGAGGCTTTGTATCTTGAGAAACGGATTGCCATCCATTGAACTGCCTCCAGTCCCTGTCTCTTGCGTGACGTACGTGGGTGAGAGAAGCCGGCGCGCGATCGCTGCGCACGCCGGCGTATTTTTTAAGGATTACTTAAAGCGTGGTGAATAGAGAAACTCGATCGAACCCTCGATCAAACAATCGACCGAACGATCGACCGAATGATCAACCGAACGATCAATCGAGCGGCCAACTTTCGCGGCTCGCGGCGCGCACGGCTTGCGCCGATTCGAGCGCGAGCGCGTCCTGCGCACGCTGGCGACATTCGCTGTAGTCGAGCTTGCGCACGCGCGCCTTGATCGACGGCACGGAAACCGGATCGACGGAAAGCTCGCTCACGCCAAGGCCGACGAGCAGCGGTGCCGCGAGCGGATCGCCCGCCAGCGCGCCGCACACGCCCACCCACTTGCCGTGTTTGCGTGCGCCTTCGACCGTCGCCGCCACGAGGCGCAGCACGGCCGGGTGCAAGCCATCGGCCTGCGCCGCGAGATCGGGCTGGCAGCGGTCCATCGCGAGCGTGTACTGCGTGAGGTCGTTCGTGCCGATCGAGAGGAAATCGGCGTGGCGCGCGAGCTGGTCGGCGAGCAATGCGGCCGAGGGCACCTCGATCATCACGCCTACTTCGATCGGCTCGGTGCGGCCCGCTTCGCGTGCGAACACGTCGATGCGCTCGCGCAAGCGCACGAGTTCGCCCACGTCGGTCACCATCGGCAGCAGGATGCGTACCTTGCCCGCCGGCTTCACGGCGAGAAGGCCGCGCAACTGGTCGTCGAGCAGGTCGGGGCGCACCTGCGCGAGGCGAATGCCGCGCAGGCCCAGCGCCGGGTTCGGTTCGGGCGGCAGCGTCAGATAGTCGACTTCCTTGTCCGCGCCCACATCGAGCGTGCGGATGATGGCGGTGCGGCCCGCCAGCGCGTCGGTAATGGCCTGGTAGCTCTGACGATGTTCCTCCACCGTCGGCGCAGCCTGGCGATGGATGAACAGCAGCTCCGTGCGCAGCAGACCCACGGCGTCCGCGCCGTTTTCCACCGCCGTCGCGGCGTCTTCCAGCGTGGCGATGTTCGCCGCGACTTCGACCGCGTGACCGTCGCGCGTGCTCGCCGCTTCGTGCGAGGTGCGGCGGTTCGCTTCACGCACGCCCGCAAGGCGCTGCTTCTCGCTGCGCGCACGCTCGACATCGAGCGCGCTCGGCGTATAGGCGAAGCGGCCTGCGCCGGCATCGACGACCACTTCCGTGCCCTCTGCCACCGCAAGGAGCGCGTCGCCAAGCGCGACGATCGCCGGAATGCCGGCCTGGCGCGCGATGATCGCCGCGTGCGAGGTCGCGCCGCCGCGCGACATCACGAGCGCCGTCACGCGCTTGCGGTCGAGCGTGGCGAGATCGGAAGGCGTGAATTCCTCGGCGGCAAGCACGGCTTCTTCGGGTAGCGTGCGCGCGGCCGTGTTCGAGAGTCCGAGCGCGCGCAGCACGCGCTTTTCGAGGTCGCGCAGATCGGCGGCGCGCTCCGCGAGCAGCGGATCGTCCACCTTGCCGAGCACGGCGATCTGCGCGCGAATCGCTTCGCGCCATGCGTAGCCCGCGCTCTTGCCGAGGCTGATCGCGTCGCGCGCGGCGTCCACGAGCGTCGGGTCTTCGAGCAGCACGCGGTGCATCGTGAAGATGCCCGCCTCGCCGATCGCGCCGCGCTGCGAAGCGGTGCGCACGCTCTGGTTCAGCTCGGCGTCCACCTCGGCGATGGCCTTGTCCAGCAGGCGGCTTTCCGCGGCCGAGCTGCCGCTCGCGAGTTCGGGCGGCGTGAGTTCGGCTTCGTCCCAGCGCACCAGCTTGCCGACCGCGACGCCCGGCGCCGCGCATACGCCCGCGAGCACACCCGGCTCGGCGGACGACGCCGCGGCCGCGGCTTGCTGTGTCACGGGCGCGGGCGAGTGCTGCCGCGCCGGCGCTTCGCCGCCCTCGCCGGGCGCTTCACGCAGGAGTTCGTTCGCCACGGCGTCCACGGCGCGCAGCGCCTCGTTGCCGATTCCGACGAGTTCGATGGTCGCGCCCTCGCCCGCGCCAAGGGCCAGCAGGCCCACGACGCTTTCGATAGCCGCCTTGCGCTCGCCAAAGCGGACTTCCACGCGCGCGTCGATGCCGCGCACGGCTTCGCGCGCTCGCGCCGCCGGACGCGCATGGAGGCCGCCCGCATGCGTGAGCGTGATGCTGCGGCGCACTTCGTTCGCAACCAGTTCGTGGGCCGGGGCGATCTGTGCGCCGTCACGCGGGCGCAGCACGAGCAGTGCGCTCTTGCCCGCTTCGACGTGGCCGGCGCCTGCGCGATCGATCACTTCGAAGGCGTCCGAATTGGCGATCGCAACGACCGAGACGAGGCTCGGCGCATTGCACGCCACCACATCGAGATCGAAATCGATCAGCGTGTCGCCCCGGCACACCTGCGCGCCCTGCGCGACCTTCGGCGTGAAACCCTTGCCGTTCAGCTCGACGGTGTCGATGCCGACATGCACGAGCACCTGCGCGCCTTCGGCCGTTTGCAGCGTGACCGCGTGGCTGGTGCGCGCGAGATGGACAACGATCCCGTCGCACGGTGCGACCACACTGCCGACGAGCGGATCGACGCCAATGCCGTCGCCGAACAGGCCTTCCGAGAACACCGGATCAGGCACCGACACAAGCGGCACGACCGGCCCGGTGAGCGGCGAGACCAGTACGATCTGCCCCTCTACGCGAGTATGCGGATCCATCAGGCGAGACTCCTCGATGCGTTCCATTCGCTTTCCAATCTAGTGGGTTTCGGTGACTTTGTTCAGGTAGCGCGGCTCGTCGGGGTTGCGGCCGCGCGCGGCGGCAAGTCCCGCCGCCATCACGTAGAACGACAGAATGGCCGCGATGGGGTCGAGCGCCGCGTCGGCGGCCGTCTCCAGCGGCAGTGCCGCGCCGGGCACATCGGCGGGCGCAGCGAGCAGCACGCGCGCACCGCGCTTTTCCATGTCGCGCGCGAACTCGATCAGGCCCGCCTGCTCCGGCCCGCGCGGCGCGAACACCAGCAGCGGGTAATCGCGATCGATCAGCTCCATCGGGCCATGCCGCACTTCGGCGCTCGAAAACGCCTCGGCCTGGATACCCGACGTTTCCTTGAGCTTGAGCGCCGCTTCCTGCGCAATGGCCAGGCCCGGGCCGCGTCCGATCACGATCATTTGCTTGACGTCGCGCAACTCATCGACGGCCTTCGACCAGTCGAGCGTGCCCGCGCGATCGAGCGCGTCGGGCAGCGCGCGCACGGCGGCGAGAAACGCGGTGTCGCGCTGCCAGAAGCCCACGAGTTGCGCGGCCATCGCGAGCATCGCGATATAGCTCTTGGTGGCCGCCACGCTCAACTCCGGCCCCGCGAGGAGCGGCAGCTCCGTGCCAGCGGCCTCGGCGAGCGGCGAGCCCGCCACGTTGACCATCGCCGCCGTCAACGCGCCCGCTTCGCGCAGCGCCTTGATCGTCGCAACGAGATCAGGACTCCTACCCGATTGGGAGAAAGCTAGGGCAAACTGGCCGCGCACGCGTAAGGGCGCCTGCTGGAGCGTGGCGATCGACATCGGCAGCGTGGCCACCGGCACGCCGATACGGCTCATGGTGAGCGCAGCGAAATAGCTCGCCGCGTGGTCCGAACTGCCGCGCGCGACGGTGAGCGCGACGTGGCGCGGCTCGGCTTCCAGCGCGCGGGCGAGCGCCTCGACGCGCGAGGTGTCCGCCAGTTGCGCGGCGACGACGCCGGCCGAGGCCAGCGCTTCCTTAAGCATATTCGACAATCGATTCTCCTTCGACGTAGGTCGCGGTGAGCGCCAGCTCGCGGTCGAACACGTTGACATCGGCCCATGCGCCGCGCTTGAGGCGGCCACGGTCTTCGATGCCGAGGTAATCGGCGGCATAGCGCGACAGGCGTGCGGACACATCGGCGATCGGCAGGCCGATCGAGACGAGGTTGCGCAACGCCTGGTCCATGGTGAGGGTGCTGCCCGCGAGCGTGCCGTCGGCGAGGCGCACGCCGCCCAGGCACTTCGTCACGTGCTGGCTGCCGAGGCGGTATTCGCCGTCGGGCATGCCGGTGGCCGAGGTGCTGTCGGTCACCACATAAAGTCGCGGAATGGCGCGCAGCGCGGCGCGGATCGCGCCCGGATGCACGTGCAGCAGGTCGGGAATGATCTCGGCGTACTCGGCATGCGCAAGCGCGGCGCCCACCACGCCCGGGTTGCGATGATGCAGCGGCGACATCGCGTTGAAAAGGTGCGTGAAGCCGCAAGCGCCGTGCTTGAGCGCTGCCACGGCGTCGTCGTAGGTCGCGAGCGAATGGCCGAGCTGCACGCGCACGCCGCGCGCCGCCATCTCGCCGATGATCTCGATATGGCCCGCAATCTCGGGCGCCACGGTCACCACGCGAATGGGCGCGATCGACAGGTACTTGAGCACTTCGTCGAGCACGGCCGAAACCGCCGCGTCGGGTTGCGCGCCGAGCTTGCCGGGGTTGATGTACGGCCCTTCGAGGTGCACGCCCAGCACGCGCGCGCCCCCCGGCGTGCGGTTGCGCGTGACGTCGCCGAGCCCGGCGACCACGTTCATCAGTTCGTCGCGCGGCGCGGTCATGGTGGTGGCGAGCAGGCTCGTCGTGCCGTAACGCGCGTGGGTGCGCGCAATGGTTTCGATCGCGTCGCCCGCCTCCATCACATCGGCGCCGCCGCCGCCGTGCACGTGCAGGTCGATGAAGCCCGGCAGGATGTAGGGCGCGTCGTTCTTCGCGGGATCGGCGGCCACGCCCGTGATCGCGGTGATGCGTCCGTTCTCGAACGACAGGGAGCCGTTGATCCAGCCGTCAGGGGTGAGTATGTTTCCGCTCAGCATGAGATTCTTCCGATAAGGCGCTTCAATGCGCGGTAGGACGTTTCGGTGACGTGCATGAGAGAGATAACGGCGGCGTTCCGTTCCCGCGGGCGGCGCTCACTGGCGCAGCTCCGCAACGAAGTCGTAATAGCCGTCGCGGCAATAGGTATCGGTCAGCTCGATGGCGCGCTGATCGGCGGAAAAGCCCACGCGCGTGATGACGAGCAGCGCCGCGCGCGGCTCCACGTCCATCAGCGCGGCGATCTCGCCCGTCGCATTGACCGCGCGAAAGTGCTGCAAGGCGCGCACCACGGGCACGCGGCGCTGCTCCAGGTACGCGTAGAGCGAGCCTTCGATGGCCTGCGGGTCCGGCACGATCGAGGCCGGCAGCGCCGAATGCTCGACGGCCATCACGATGCCGTCCGCGCGGCGCAGCCGGCGCAGGCTCGCCACCGACGAGACCGGTGAAAGCCCGAGCTGCACGATCTCTTCGCGGTGCGCCGGGCGCACTTCGCGCTCGAGCCACACCGAATCGGCCGTGAAGCCGCGCTGTTCCATCTTTTTCGTGAAACCGGTGAGGCGTGACAGCGGATCTTCCACACGCGGCGTGATGAAGCTGCCCGCGCCGCGCGCGCGCCGGATCAGGCCCTGCTCGACAAGCAACTCGATCGCCTTGCGCGCGGTGATGCGCGACACGCCGATGGCGTCCGACAGCGTGCGCTCCGATGGCAGCGCCTCGCCAGCCGACCACACGCCGCAGTGGATGGCCGTGGCAAGGTTGCGCGCCAGCTGCAAATAGAGCGGCGTCACATTGCGCGCATCGGGCATCAGGGCAGACCAACGGGTTTCCATGGACTTGGCGCCAGCGGTTGGACAGATCGTGGGATGGCCGGACGGTTGGACGGGCCGCATGGCGGCGCAGACAGGTCCGGTGCGAAAGCGAGCCCATTATATAACCACAATAAGACCAGTCAACACGCAGCAGCACACCGAGCCAAGACAAAAATTATCGATAAAAATCAAATGCTTACATGAACACATAAGGCTCAGCGCGCAGCCCGTCCGGTACCAGGATTTACCCTGGAAGTCCCTCAGTGGACTCCTCATCAGGACCAGATTGGCATTACACAGGGGACCGCCGATAGCCCAACGCAGTACCGCCATAGGACCAACGGTCTGACTTCCGTGGGAAAGATAGCGCGCGTCCAGGCGATCCCCTAGCGTCTCAATTGATCACCATCAAAATGACGCGTTGCGCCGCCCATTTCTGATCGATTCCGACCCGGCGTGCACCCAACAAAAAACGCCGTGGCTTTCGCCACGGCGTTCGGGTGCTGCCAGCGGGTTGCCGCGTCGATCGGACGCGGACCGCAACTCGAATATCGCTTAGAACGACGGGACCATCGCGCCCTTGAATTCGCTCTTCATGAACTGGCGCACGTCTTCCGACTGGTATGCGGCAACCAGCTTCTTCACCCACGGCTTGTCCTTGTCCTGGGTGCGCACGGCGATCACGTTCGCGTACGGGCTGTGGATGTCTTCCAGCGCGATCGCATCCTTGGTCGGCTGGAGACCGGCGGCGAGCGCGTAGTTCGTGTTGATCACGCCGGCGTCGACGTCGGCGAGCGAGCGCGGCAGTTGCGCGGCGTCCAGCTCGACGAACTTGATCTTCTTCGGGTTCTCGGCCACGTCGAGCGGCGTCGCGTTGCTGCCGTTCGTGCCGGCGCCCGCGCGCAGCTTGATCACGCCCTTCGATTGCAGCAGCAGGAACGCGCGGTTCTCGTTCGACGGATCGTTCGGCACCGCGACCTTCGCGCCTTGCGGCAGGTCGTTCACCGACTTGAGCTTCTTCGAGTACACGCCGATCGGCGAGATGTAGGTGGTGCCCACGCTCACGAGCTTGTAGCCGCGCTGCTTGACCTGGCTGTCGAGGTACGGCTGGTGCTGGAAGCTGTTGGCGTTGAGGTCGCCGGCGTCGAGCGCGGCGTTCGGCTGCACGTAGTCGTTGAATTCGATGACCTTGACGTTCAGGCCTTCGCGCTTGGCGACCTTCTGGACGACGGCCCAGACTTGCGCGTCCGGACCCGAAACGGTGCCGACCTTGATGACCTGGTCGTCGGCGCGGGCGCCGAAGCTGGCCGCGAGGGTGGTCGCGGCAACGCCGGCGAGGAGTGCTTTAATCAGATTTCTGCGCTGCATGGAGGTGATGTTCCTGCGTGGTTTTGTTGTCTCTCCGGTACGGCGGCATCGTGTGCCGCCGGTCGGACAATATAAATGGTCTCATATGGGCCAGGCCGCGCGAAATAAAGAATTCGCATACCGGTATGCCGGCGCGACGCTGAAGCGCGCACCGTGACGCATGAGCGCCAGGGCGGGCTTCAGTCGGGCCTCAGACGGACTTCAGTCCGGATTGGAGCCGAGGAGGATCTTCAGATCGTGCAGCCAGGGCGTGACGCCCTGCCCGTCGCGCGCGAAGAGGCGCAGCTTGCCGGTCGTGTCGAACACGTAGCTCGCGGCGGTGTGGTCCATCGTGTAGCTGTCGGGCGTCGTGCCGGGCACCTTCGCGTAGTACACGCGGAAGTCCTTGGTCACCTGCTTGAGCTGCTCCTCGTTGGCGGGGCGCAGCGCGATGAAGGTCGGATTGAACGCGGCCACGTACTGGCCCAGGATCTGCGCGCTGTCACGATCGGGATCGACGCTCACGAACACCACCTGCACGCGTTTCGCGGCATCGGGTCCCAGTTGTTCGAGCGCCTGCGAAAGCTCGGCCATGGTGGTCGGGCAAACGTCCGGGCAGTGCGTGTAGCCGAAGAACAGCACGACCACCTTGTCCTTGAAGTCGGCGAGCGTGCGCGTCTTGCCGTTCGAGTCGGGCAGCGAGAAGTCCTTGCCGAACTGCGTGTTGCCGGTGATATCGAGATTCGAGAACGAAGGCGGCTGCTGGCCGCAGCCTTCCAGAACCAGAGTGCCGCCCAGCGCACCGGCAGCGGCAAGCGCGACAACCGTGGCGCGCACGAGGCGCGCTAGCGTGCGATGGGCCATAGCGTTACGCCGCGATGAGCGCATGCACGTAGTGATCGACGAGCAACGCTACGAACAGCAACGAGAGGTAGATGATCGAATAGCGGAAAGTCCTGCGGGCGAGTGCGTCGGAGTACTCGACATAGATCTTCCACGCGTAGGCGAGGAACACCGCACCGAGCAACACGGCCGAGGCCAGATACAGCACGCCGCTCATGCCCGAGATATAGGGCATCAGCGTGACCGCGAACAGGATCACGGTGTAGAGCAGGATATGCAGACGCGTGTACTTCTCGCCGTGCGTGTTGGGCAGCATCGGCAGGCCGGCGTTTTCGTAGTCCTTGCGGCGATAGAGCGCGAGCGCCCAGAAGTGCGGCGGCGTCCACACGAAGATGATCAGCACGAGAATCCAGGCGTCGCCGGGCACGTGACCCGTGACGGCCGCCCAGCCGAGCGCGGGCGGCATGGCGCCCGAGGCGCCGCCGATCACGATGTTCTGTGGCGTGGCCGGCTTGAGCAGCAGCGTGTAGATGATCGCGTAGCCGATGAAGGTCGCGACCGTGAGCCACATGGTGAGCGGATTGGTGAAGGTGTACAGCACCCACATCCCAATGCCGCCGATCACCATGGAGAAGATCAGGATTTGCGTGCTCGTGATCTCGCCACGCGCCGAAGGACGCCAGGCAGTGCGACGCATGCGCGCATCGACTTTTTGCTCGACCAGACAGTTGATCGCGAAAGCCGCGCCGGCCGTGAGCCAGATGCCGACGGTGCCGCCGATCAGTTGCTGCCAGGGCACCATGCCCGGCACGGCGAGGAACATGCCGATGACCGCGCAAAACACGGCCAGTTGAGTCACGCGCGGCTTGGTCAGCGCAAGATATTGCGAAATCCGGCTGCCGGGCGATTGAGGGAGGGTTGTACTTTCCATAGGGCGGGATCACACCGCAGCGGTGTCGCGCGCAGGGAGAACGGCGCGGCCGGGGCGGCTACAAGCAATTCGAAAGTTTAGCACGACGAGCAAAAGCAGCAGGATCGCCGCGCCACCGTTGTGCGCCACCGCCACAGGCAGCGGCCATTGCAACACGATGTTAGATAGTCCTGTCAGAAACTGGAGCGCGATCACGATGATGACCCAGTTTGCCGGACGCCGGAGCGAGGCATAGCGTCGCAACTTGAGGGCGAACCATACCAGATAAGCGATCACGATGAACGCGAACGTGCGGTGTGTCCAGTGAATCGCAACGAGGGCGTCCTGCGTGATCACGTCGCCGTTGGCGTCCATGCCGAGCGCGCGCCAGAGGTGAAAGCCGTGATGGAAATCCATCGGCGGAATCCATGCGCCGTTGCAGGTCGGAAAGTCGGTGCAGGCGAGCACCGCATAGTTCGTGCTGACCCAGCCGCCCAGCGCGATCTGCACGACGAGCAGCACGAGCGCCGCGAGCGCGGCCACGCGCCAACGCGCGGCGTCGGGCTCGAACGCGGGCAGCGGCGTCATGCGTGCGCCGAGCCACGCGAGCGAACCGAGCAGCGTGAGGCCCAGCAGCAAGTGCGTGGTCACGATGACGGGTTGCAGTTTCATCGTGACCGTCCACGCGCCGAACACGCCCTGCACGACGATCAGGCCGAGCAGCGCGGTGGGCCACCACGGCGAAACGTGCAGCGGCAGGCGCTTGATGCGCGCGCGCCAGGCAATCGCCATCTGCGCAATGATCAGGACACCGATGGCCATGGCGAAATAGCGATGGATCATCTCGATCCATGCTTTCGTCATGCTCACGGGTCCGCTCGGCATGGCCAGATGCGCGGCGGCGATCTGCACGTGCGCGATGAACGGCGACGACGTGCCGTAGCAGCCCGGCCAGTCGGGGCAGCCGAGGCCCGAGTCGGTCAAGCGCGTGAAGCCGCCGAACATCACGAGGTCGAGCGTCATGAAGGTCGTGAGCCACACGAGCTTGCGAAACTTGTCGTCGTCGGCCTTCACCCAGACCCACGACAGCGGCAGCAACGCGACGCACAGGCCGATCAGGCCCAGCTCCAGGATAAACATCTCGATTACTCTTTTCTGTCAGATTCGCGCTGCGCACCTTAACCGATGCGCGACCACTTGAGGAGCTTAGTCACGTCTTGTTTGATTTTCGACGGATCGGGGTTCGCGGGGAACCGCATCATCAGGTTGCCGTTCGGATCGACGAGGTAAATGTGGTCGGTGTCTTTCGTCGTATCGGTGGCGGGCAGCCACGCGGCAACCGCCGCGGGATCGACGCGCAGCATGCGTGTGTCGGCATACGCGCCCTTCACTTTCTCGGGCACGCTTGCGTCGTCGGTGCGCAGCCATACGGTGACGATGCGTTCGCGCTCAGGCCCCTGCGTCGCGCGCACCTGGCGCATGAAATAGAGCTTCTTCGCACAGGCTTCGTCGCAGGCGCCGCCATTCACCGAGATCATCAGCCAGCGGCCCTTGAGCGAGCCCAGCGGCACTTCATGACCGTCGTCGCCCGTCACCAGCAGCGCGCCGGGAATGGGCCGCTGCGGTTCGATGAGCGCGCCATAGCTCGTCGTGCCGCCCTTCGGCTTGATCACGTAGTACGTGAAATAGGAGATCGCGATGGGCGCGCCGCAGATCAGCACGATGAGGAGCAGCGTCCAGCGGCCACGCCGCCGCGCGGCCTGGGCTTGCGGGGCGGCCGGCTGCGCGACCTGGGCGGAACGGGGGGATTGCGTCGACACTCTCGGGGAACCTCGCTTCTGTCGCTTTCAGTTGTCCATGTGCTGCATGCGCCGCGCCGATGTCCGGACGATGTCTGGATGACATTGATTCGTCGGACAGATCATCAGGCATCCTTCGCGCTGCCGTTGCTGCCGGCCTGGCGTCTGGTCGCACCTTCGGTGCGCTCTTTTGCCGCAGCCTTGCGGGCCGCGTAAACCCCGAAACCGAGCGCCGCGAGCGCCATGCCCCACCACTGGAGCATATAGCCGTAGTTACGCTCGACATCGGTGTCCGGCACCGGCCAGTCGCGCACGAGCCCGTCCTTGAAGCCCGGCACGAAGCCGGTTTGCTGGATCACGAATGGTTGCAGCGGCAATCCGGTTTCCGCTGCGTAGGAAGCGACGCCGAGATTCTGCCGTATCTTCTGATGCGGTGCAGAGCCGCCCGCACCGAGTTCGAATGCCTGCGTCGCGGTCGCACGCGCGATGCCCACGACTTCGACCGGCCCCGGCGGCGTTTCGTAGGGCGCGATCGCCGTGCGGTCCGCGATGTTGCGCGGCAGCCAGCCGCGATTCACGAGCACGTAACCGCCGCCTTCGAGTTTAAGCGGCATCACGACATAAAAGCCCGGCTGGTCGTTATAGGGACGATTGTCGAGATACACCACACGCTCGGGCAAGAACGTGCCCTTCGCGCTCACGCGATGAAATTCGATGTCCTTCAACGCGAGCGGGGCCGCGCCCACCGCTTGCGGGGTCGACGTCGCGTACTGCGTGATCTGCGCCTGCAACGCTTCCTTTTGATGCGCGCGGTCGCGTTGCCAGAAGCCGAGCCGGATCGTCACGGCCATCACGATCAGGATGAGCAGAGCGGGAACGAGCCGGATTTTCATTGGGCACGTCCGATGCGGAACATACCGGTGATCGAACCCCGCGCTGCGCGAGCCAGTGCCATAATGAGACAGGCGTTTTCAGGCATGCCAAATTCCGTGAACTTCATGCACATACTGGTCCCCGTTGCGTTCGCGCTGATCATCGCGAGCATGATCTCCGCGCTCTATTTCATGATGCACGACCGGGGCCGCACCAAGCGAATGGTCTGGTCGCTCGCCACGCGCGTGGGCCTTTCCATCTCGCTCTTTCTCTTCATCCTGTTCGCGCACTGGATGGGCTGGATCCAGTCCACCGGGATTCCTTACGGTCGCTGAACGCCGCGCCGAAGCGAAGCCAAACCGAAGCCGGAACGAAGCCCAGGCGAACCCCGCACCGCGCAAAACACAAGGCGCCGCGCCGACTACGTCGGGCGGCGCCTTGTTTCATTTTCCGCTCTTGCGCCGCTGCATGCGCGCGGCGCGGCGCGCGTCACAACCAGTACACGACGATGTAAAGACCGAGCCACACCACGTCGACGAAGTGCCAGTACCAGGCGGCGCCTTCGAAGGCGAAGTGATGTTCGGCGGTGAAGTGCCCGCGAATCATCCGGACCAGCACCACCGTGAGCATCGTGCCGCCCAGGAACACGTGGAAGCCGTGAAAGCCCGTGAGCAGGAAGAACGTCGAACCGTAGATACCCGAAGCGAGCGTGAGGTTCAGTTCGCCGTACGCGTGGATGTACTCGAACGCTTGCAGGAAGAGAAAGCACACGCCCAGCACGATCGTGGCCGCGAGCCAGGCGATGGCCTTCGAGCGATGATTGTCGCGCAGCGCATGGTGCGAGACCGTGAGCGTCGCGCCCGAGGAGAGCAGCAGCGCCGTGTTGATGGTCGGCACGGGCCACGGCGTCATGGAACGGAAGTGCGAAACCAGCGCCGCAGGACCGGTGTTCGGCCACACAGCGGAGAAGTCCGGCCAGATCAGCTTGTAGTCGAGGCTGCCGAGTTGATGCAGGGCGATCGCGCGCGCGTAGAACAGCGCGCCGAAAAACGCTCCAAAGAACATCACCTCGGAGAAGATGAACCAGCTCATGCTCCACCGGTACGACACGTCGACACGCTTGCCGTACATGCCGCCCTCGGACTCGGCGATGGCGTCGCCGAACCAGTGCCAGAGCGTGAAGAGCAGCCACAGCAGACCGATGGCGACGCCGATCGGCGCCCACGAATCGCCGTTGATCCACGACGCCAGCGAGGCGAGCATGACCAGAAGGCCAATGGCCGCGCTGATCGGATGCCGCGATGGGTGCGGTACGAAGTAGTACGGGCTATCGTTTTGGCCGCTCATGCCTGTTTCTCCAATTTCCAGTTGCACCGGACACCGCCGGCTGCTTTTGCTCGAGTTCGTCCTCGTTATTCACTGCTTCGCACACGCCGCGGCGCGCGCGCCCTCATCCCACCACCGCGTGCACGATCAACAGCAGCACGACGATGAACAGCACCGCGCCGATGATGCCCGCGATGATCAACTGCACCGGGTGCAGCTGCGCGGCGTCGGATTCGAGGTCGGCGCGCTTGCGCACACCAAGGAACGACCACGCCACGGCCTTCACCACCTGAAGGAAGCCGCCCTTCTTCTGCTTCGCCGGTCCCGTGCCGCCGCCTTCGTGACTCATGCCCCGTCGCCTCCGTGTCCCTTCGCTGCTTCCCGCACTTGCCGCACGAACATCACGCCCCGGCCGACTGCTTCGGCGGCGGCGGCACGCCCGGCTTGTTGAGCTCGAAGAACGTGTACGACAGCGTGATCGTCTTCACGTCCTTCGGCAGCTTCGGGTCGATCACGAACACCACCGGAATGCGCTTCGTCTCGTTCGCCTTCAAGGTCTGCTGCGTGAAGCAGAAGCACTCGATCTTGCGGAAATACTCCGTTGCCTGCTTCGGCGCGTAGCTCGGAATGGCCTGCGCGTCGATCGTGCGTCCTTCGTTATTCGAAATGTCGTACATCACCGTCATGACTTCGCCAGGATGCACGTCGATGCTCGACTGCTCCGGCTTGAAGCCCAGCAGTCCGCGCGCGTTCGCGTCGAGCTCAACCGAGATCGTGCGCGTCATGTCCACCTGCGTGTTGCGCGCCTCGCGCTCGGTGGCGTCGCGCTGCACCAGGTTGTTGATGCCGGTGACCTGGCAGATCGCGCGATACATCGGGATCAGCGCGAAGCCGAAGCCGAACATCAATACCGCCACGACGACGAGCTTGATGAGCATCGACCGGTTGAACGCGCGATCGCTACGGGCATGCGTGGACATCGGACTTCCTCGAACGGTCTTCCGGCAAACGCCTGCGCGTCAGTGGCCGGCGAAATACACCTGCTTGATGACGCCGGCCAGAAAAAACGCGGCGACCACGGCGAGCAGAATGAGGCCGATTCGCCGGTTGCCCGCGCGAATTTCCGCAGGCGTGCGTCGTTGTTGTGGATCGCGGGTCATGCTTGCAGCGCGGCTGGCCGCGGCCTCTCCTTCGATCGTGATGCGCATCGTGAAATGTTCCTCGTGCGTGCGTCGATGAAAACCGCGGGGTTCGTTTGCATCCGGCGCGCTGCGCTGCGTGTGCGTTGCATGGACACTGCGCGCGCGGCCGGACGCTTCGGGCCAACGGCTTATTCGACCGTCGGCGGATTTTCGAACGTATGGAACGGCGCCGGGCTCGGCACGGTCCACTCGAGGCCCGTTGCACCGTCCCACGGCTTGTCGCCGGCTTTTTCGAGTTCGCCGCCGCCGCGATACGCGGGCAGCGCCACCGCGAACAGGAAGTACACCTGCGAGAGGCCGAAGCCGAAGGCGCCGATCGTGATGACCTGGTTCCAGTCGGTGAACTGGGCCGGATAGTCGGCATAGCGGCGCGGCATCCCGGCGAGGCCGACGAAGTGCATCGGCAGGAACGCGAGGTTGAAGAAGATGAGCGAGCACCAGAAGTGGATCTTGCCGCGCGTCTCGTTGTACATCCAGCCGGTCCATTTTGGAGACCAGTAGTACCACCCTGAGAACAACGCGAATAATGATCCCGCCACCAGCACGTAGTGGAAGTGCGCCACCACGAAGTAAGTGCCGTGGTACTGGATGTCGAGCGGCGCCATGGCGAGCATGAGGCCCGAGAGACCGCCGAACGTGAATACGATCAGGAAGCCCACGGCCCACAGCATCGGCGTCTCAAACGTGAGCGAGCCGCGCCACATCGTGGCGACCCAGTTGAACACCTTCACGCCCGTGGGCACCGCGATCAGCATGGTCGCGTACATGAAGAACAACTGGCCCGTGACCGGCATGCCCGTGGCGAACATGTGGTGCGCCCAGACCATGAACGAGAGAATCGCGATCGACGCCGTGGCGTACACCATCGAGCTATAGCCGAACAGCGGCTTGCGCGAGAACGCCGGAATCACCTGCGAAACGATCCCGAACGCCGGCAAGATCATGATGTAGACCTCGGGGTGCCCGAAGAACCAGAAGATGTGCTGGTACATGACCGGGTCGCCGCCGCCGGCCGGGTTGAAGAAGCTCGTGCCGAAGTGGCGGTCGAACAGCAGCATCGTGATCGCGCCCGCGAGCACCGGCATCACGGCGATCAGCAGGTAGGCGGTGATGAGCCAGGTCCACGCGAACATCGGCATCTTCATGAGCGTCATGCCCGGCGCACGCATGTTCAGGATCGTCACGACGATGTTGATGCCGCCCATGATCGACGAGGCGCCCATGATGTGCACCGCGAAGATCGCGAAGTCCATGCCGGGGCCCATCTGTGTGGAGAGCGGCGCGTAGAGCGTCCAGCCCGCGGCGGTG
The DNA here is from genome assembly GCF_003096875.1 of Paraburkholderia unamae. NCBI lineage: Bacteria > Pseudomonadati > Pseudomonadota > Betaproteobacteria > Burkholderiales > Burkholderiaceae > Paraburkholderia > Paraburkholderia unamae. The sequence continues at coordinate 583,318 of NZ_QEOB01000001.1, read as the reverse complement.
GCGCCGCCCGGCGCGAAGAACGAGCCCACCAGCAGGCACGCGGCGGCGGGCAGCAGCCAGAAGCTGAAGTTGTTCATGCGCGCGAAGGCCATGTCCGAGGCGCCGATCTGCAAGGGCACCATCCAGTTCGCGAAGCCCACGAACGCCGGCATGATCGCGCCGAACACCATGATGAGACCGTGCATCGTGGTGAGCTGGTTGAAGAACTCGGGGCGCATGATCTGCATGCCCGGTTCGAACAGCTCCGCACGAATGGCGAGCGCCATGACGCCGCCCGAAAGGAACATCACGAACGAGAAGATGAGATACAGCGTCCCGATGTCCTTGTGGTTCGTCGCCAGCAGCCAGCGGCGCCAGCCGTGAGGCGTGGCGTGCCCGTGGTCGCCGTGCACGTGGCCGTGCCCTCCAGCTACATCGTGTCCGATGCTAGACATGACTATTCTCCTGAAGCGAATTGCTTTGCGTCTCTTGCTGCAGCGTTTGCTTGCTTGTTATGTGCTCGCGCAGCGCTTGTCCTGCGTCTGTGCTGCTTGCGGGGCGGCCCGCTTGCTCGTTCAGGCCGCCGCGCTGATCTCAACGCGGCGCGCTTCCTTCGCGTTCGCGCTGCCAGTAATCGTTTCCGGCTTCTTCAGAATGATGTGGTCTTCGGCAATGCCCGCCGCCTTCAGCGCGTCGCGCACGGCTTGCGCGCGGCGCCTGGCGAGATCGGCGTTCACGTCGGCCTTGCCGCTCGCGTCGGTGAAACCCGAGAGCGTGAACTTCGCGTCGGGGTGCGCCTTCGCGTAATCGGCGGCGGCCTGGATGGCGTCCTTCGCGTCGGCGGGCAGCGTGCTCTTGCCCACTTCGAAGTAGACGCTTGCCGGCAACGCAGCGGCGCTCGGCGCGGCTGCGCCCGATGCCTGGTCGGCGCCGCTGGCCGCCGCTGCGCCGCTCGCTTCGGTGGCACCGCTCGCCGCGGCTGCCTGTTCCGCGCCGCTCGCCGCACCACCCGCCGCAGCGCCGCCGGCCGCTGCGGTGTGGTCGCCGCCTTCGGGCATCTTGCCGTTGCGCGCGTCGGCCACCTGGCGCGGTTGCAGAATGTCGCCGGTGTGGTTCCCCCACGAGTTGCGCTCGAACGTGATGACAGAAGCGATCTCGACGTCGTTGAGCGTGGGCGCCCACGAAGGCATGGCGTTCTTGCCCTTCAGGACGATGCTCACGTGCTCGGCGATCGGGCCGTTGGCGACCTTGCTGCCGTCGAGCGCCGGGAACGCGCCCGCGCCCTTGCCGGTGGGCTGGTGGCACACCGCGCAGTTCGACGCGTAGACCTTCTCGCCGCGCTCCTTGAGTTCGGCCAGCGTGTAGGTCTTGTTCGGGTCGTCGTTGGCCGCGGCCATCTTGGCCTTTTGCGTCTGGACCCACTTTGCGTAGTCTTCGTCGGAGAGCACTTCGACCACGACCGGCATGAACGCGTGCTCCTTACCGCACAGCTCGGTGCAGAAGCCGCGATAGGTGCCGACCTTGTCGGCCTTGAACCACGTGTCGCGCACGAAGCCCGGAATCGCGTCCTGCTTCACGCCGAACGCGGGCACGTACCACGAGTGCACGACGTCGTTGGCCGTGGTGATGATGCGGATCTTCTTGTTGACCGGCACGACGAGCGGGTTGTCGACTTCCTGCAAGTAGGTGTCGGTAATCGGCACGCGGTTGTTCACCTCGGAGCGCGGCGTGCTGAGCGTGGAGAAGAAACCGATGCCTTCACCGGGCCCCTTCACGTAGTCGTAGCCCCATTTCCACTGGTAGCCCGTCACCTTCACGGTGAGGTCGGCGTTGGACGTGTCCTTCATCGCGACGACGGCCTTGGTCGCGGGCAGCGCCATCAGCACGACGATGATGAACGGCACCACCGTCCAGATGATTTCGACGGTCGTGCTCTCGTGAAAGTGGGCGGCCTTGTGGCCCTTCGATTTACGGTGCGCGTAGATCGAATAGAACATGACGCCGAACACACCGATGAAGATCACGGTGCACAAGAGCAGCATCATCATGTGGAGGCTGTAGAGCTCTTCGGCGATGCGCGTGACGGGCGGCTGGAAATTGATCTCGTTCACCGCAGGACCGCCGGGGCTGTCTCCGACTGCGAGTGCCGCGCCGGCGACGAGGAATCCGCTGCACGCCAGCACCCCTTGCAGGGCTCGCTTGATTGTTTTCATAGCTTCCTTACCCATAATTTCCATTCAAACCCTCGGCCCCGCAGGAAGGTTTTGCAACCAGGGCGCCCCCTGGGACGCTCACGCCACGCCGGCCGGACTCACGCGCCGCGCATCAACCCGCGCGCGCAAGCCAGCTACGCAGTTCCCGCGCGAACTGCGCACGCCGATATTGCGGCAGATGCAACCCGACAGCGACCGCCTGGCCGCGGGACACGAGACGCACCGGGTCGCGTGGGGTCGCGCCCGGCTCGACCCGGACCCAGCGGGGATTGAATTCGAACTGTGTGAGCGCGTCAGCGCTCATCTGCTCGATCACCAGCCGGTTCGGATAAAGCCTGATACGTTCGTAATCGACAGCATGGCGCGCGTAGATGACAAACGCGCCGCCCACTACCAACAGATCGATGCCCGTAAACGGCAAAACCAGCCAGGCGCCGTGGATCAACAGCAGAACGGCGATCGCGATGGAGACCAGCGCCAGCGAAACATAGAAGAACACAAATTGCCTGGGCGAAACCGAACAGTTGCGCTTCATGGTCCAGTCCTGAAGGACCGGCTCCGGACTCGCCAGCAGATCAGAAGCCTGCATCGCTCGCTTCCCCCACAACAACCTCCCCAGACTATCGCCGCGTCGCGCCTCGCACAACTACGGGGAGATCTGGACTTGCCACAATGGATTTTGGGGTCCCTTCCGTGCAGCAAACTGACGCATTATAGGCGTGATCCCCAGCCCCCACAAGCAACGCCCAATCTCTCGCAAACCCATGCCAGACGGGCTTCGCCGCGATTTTTCAACAATTTTTCGAGGGCTTTTCAGGCGCTAATTTCAGGCATAACGAAAGCCCCCTTACCACGTTACCGATTCCTTGCCGGACCGCGTCCGATGTCCTCGATGCGCACAATCCCATGGCCTTCGGCCGTCGTGTGCGGCACCGCCTTCCACGCGTGACCGTAGATGATCTCAAAGGTCAGCGCAATCGTGCCCGCATGCGGCCCGTCCGTGCGGCGGCGTGCTTCGAGCGCGGCCACGAGCGCGCGATAGAGGCGCCGTGCGCCGTGCGTGCCTTCGGCATCCCCCTCGCGCTCGAACGGATACGCGCCCCAGCGCCGCACGTCGGCGAGCAGCTTCTCCGGCGTCTTGTAGGTGATGGTGAGCGTTTCCTGGTCCATCACCGGAATCTCGAAGCCGTTCTCGACGAGCATGTCGCCGAGATCGTGCATGTCGACGAAATCGATGATGTGCGCGCGCGTGGGCACGCCGTGCGCGGCCTCGACTTCGGCGAACGCGCCGCGCAGTTCCTTGAGCGTGTCGGGGCCGAGCGTGCTGAACATCAGCAGGCCGTTGACCTTGAGCACGCGTTGCCACTCGCCGAACACGAGGTCCGGACGCGGATGCCAGTGCAACGCGAGATTGGACCACAGCAGCTCGAACGCGCCATGCGCGAACGGCAGGTCGCCGAAGTCGGCCTGCGCGAAGCGCGGACCGCGCGAGCCGAGCGCACGTCCGACCGAGGCGGGCAGGAAACGCCGCCAGCTCGTGTCGGCGGCATCGTGCGCCCGCGCACGGCGCAGCATTGCGAGGGAAAGATCGGCGCCGAACACGGGCGCTTCAGGAAAGCGCTCGCGCAGCGCGGGCAGGTCGTCGCCGGGCCCGCACCCGATATCGAGCACGGCGGCGGGACTCACCTTGATGTATTCGAGGCGCTCGCGCATGCGTTGCGCGATTTCACGCGGCAGGAAGGCGACCTCGTCGAAAGTCGCCGCACGGCGATCGAAGATGCGCCGCAGGTGCCGGGTGTCATAGTCCGGACGGCCAGTTCTTGCGGAAGACGGGGACATGTCGGTCGTATTGGCGAAGTCTGCGAAGTATACTCGCTCACTCCTTTCCTTTCAGTCACGCGAGCCCGCTGCCCGGACGTCCTTCGATGCCACCGCGCCTTTTTTCACGCGAGCCACGCCATGCACCGCGTGTCACGCCGCCCAGTTCGCGTCACACCCCGGACCGCAGTCGTCTTGCGGGCGTTGCGCGCGTCTGTCGAAAGGCGCGGGGGCTGCCGTCGCAGCTCGCCCACTTCGTACTGCCCAACCTCTGCCCATTATGCGGCAATTTGTCGCGAGCCACGCTCTGTGTGTGCTGCGACGCCGCGTACTGGAACGAGGCGCGCCTGCGCTGCACCGTGTGCGCCATGCCGCTCACGCACCGGCGGCGCGCGGCGGGACGCGCGCGCTACCGCTGCGAGGCCTGCATCGACGCGCCGCCTGCGTTCGACGCCACGCTTGCGCTCGCCGACTATCGTGCGCCGCTCGATCTGCTCGCACGGGGTCTGAAGTTTCGTGCGCGCCTCGCGCTCGGCGAGGAGTTCGCCCGGCGCCTCGCGCTGGTCGCCCAGGATGCACCCGATGCGTCCGGGATAGGCGGCGTGCCCGACATCGTCGTGCCTGTGCCGCTGTCGCGCGAGCGCCTGATCGAGCGCGGCTACAACCAGGCATGGCAGATCGCACGGCCGCTCGCGCGACGCCTCGGCACGCGCGCGGACGCCACGCTCGTGCGACGCATTCTGCATACGGCCCCGCAATCGAAGCTCGACCGCGAAGCGCGCCGCCGCAACGTCGGCCGCGCGTTCGCACTCACGCGGCCGTTGCATGGCCAGCACGTGGGCGTGGTCGACGACGTGATGACCTCGGGCGCCACGCTCGACGCGCTCGCGCACACGCTCAAGGCCGCCGGCGCGCGGCGCGTGACCAACTTCGTCGCGCTGCGCACGCCGAAGGACTGATCGGCCTCATCTATTCAAGACATCGCAAGACATCGAGAGAGTTTCATCGTCATGTTCAACGTCGTTCTCGTCGAGCCCGAAATTCCGCCGAACACCGGCAACGTGATCCGCCTGTGCGCGAACACGGGCGCGCGCCTGCATCTGATCGAGCCGCTCGGCTTCCCGCTGGACGACGCGAAGATGCGCCGAGCCGGCCTCGACTATCACGAGTACGCGCAAATGCACGTGCACGCCAACTGGGATGCGTTCCTCGCGAAAGAAGCGCCCGACCCGTCGCGCATGTTCGCGTTCACGACACGCGGCTCGGGCCGCTTCCACTCGCATGTGTTCCAGCCCGGCGACTGGTTCGTGTTCGGCGCGGAAACGCGCGGCCTGCCCGACGCGGTGCTCGACCGCTTCGAGGCGCAGCAGCGCGTGCGCCTGCCGATGCGGCCCGGCAATCGCAGCCTGAATCTCTCGAACACGGTGGCGGTCGTGGTGTTCGAGGCCTGGCGGCAGACGGGGTTCGAAGGCGGCGAATAAGGCAAATGCGAAGTCAGTCCGTCGCTACGCCTTGCCACGCGCTGCCAGCTCACGCTCGTAGCGCGCGAGCATCGCATTGTCGAAGCACGCGAAGATCACATGGACGAGCGCAGGCGAGTCCGGCAATGCGTCGATGACGGTCGCGACGGCGATCTGCACGGCGTCGTCGGCGGGAAAACGGTAGACGCCGCAACTGATTGCCGGAAACGCGATGCTCGTCACACCCGCCTCGCGCGCGCAGTCGAGCGAGCGCCGGTAGCACGACGCGAGCAGATGCGCTTCGTCGCGGCCGCCGCCGTACCAGACGGGGCCAACGGTGTGGATCACGTGTTTCGCGGGAAGGCGGTAGCCGCCGGTGATTTTGGCGTCGCCGGTCGGGCAGCCGTGTAGCGTCTCGCACTCGCGCAGCAGATCGGGCCCGGCGGCGCGATGGATCGCACCATCCACGCCGCCGCCGCCGAGCAGCGACTCGTTCGCGGCATCGACGATCGCATCGACCTTCAAGGTGGTGATGTCGACGGCCTGCGCCTCGATGCGGCAATTTCCGATACTAAGCATACGGTCCTCCAATGCGATCTGGAGTTAGTGCTTTAGCGCTCACTCTGGTCTCGCGCAGGGCGAGCGCGCATCATCAAACGCCCTACTCCGCCTTCGCGTCGCGCCGCAGCAGTGCGCTCACGGCGTCGCGCGGCGCGACACCGTCGAACAGCACGGCGCATACCGCCTGGGTAATCGGCATTTCAATGCCATGCGCACGCGCGAGCGCCAGCACGGCCTGCGCGCAGCGCACGCCTTCGGCCACATGACCGAGCGCGCCGAGAATGTCGTCGAGCGTGCGCCCGCTCGCGAGCTGCTTGCCCACCGTGCGGTTGCGCGAGAGGTCGCCGGTTGCGGTGAGAATGAGGTCGCCGAGGCCGGTCAGGCCCGTGAAGGTTTCGGCACGGCCGCCGAGCGTGACGCCAAGGCGCGTCATCTCCGCGAGTCCGCGCGTGATGAGCGCGGCGCGCGCGTTCAGGCCGAGACCGAGGCCGTCGGAGATGCCGGTGGCGATGGCGAGCACGTTCTTGACCGCGCCGCCCACTTCCACGCCCACCACATCGTCGCCGGTATAGATGCGCATGGCGCGGTGATGGAACGCCGCCAGCGTGCGCTCGCGGCAGGCGGCGGAGGCGCTCGCCACCGTCAGCGCGACCGGCAGGCCCTCGCCCACTTCGCGCGCGAAGCTCGGGCCCGAGAGCACGCCATTGCTCGCGTGGCCCGGCAGCTCGGCGGCCACGACCTGATGCGGCATCAACTGCGTTTGCGCCTCGAAGCCCTTGCAGAGCCAGACGAAGTGCGCGGGCACGCGGCCCATGTCGCGCAGCGTGCACAGCATGTCGCGCAGGCCCGCAACGGGCGTGGCGAGCACGACGAGATCCGCCTCGCCCGACGCATGGTCGAGCGCGGCGGCAAGATCCGTTTCGTATTGAAGCGCCTTGGGGAGCGCGACGCCCGCGAGATAGCGGGCGTTTTCGTGCGTCTTGCGCAGGGTGTCGACGAGCGCGCCGTCGCGCGCCCACAACAGGGTCTGATGCGCCTGGGCGAGGTGCCCTGCCAGCGCGGTGCCCCACGCTCCGGCGCCGAGAACGGCGATGTTCATTCCGATACTCCGCACCGGTAGTTCGTGAAAACGATCAGCGTACGCGGTTAGTGCGTCGCGCTGCTTGCGCCGTCTTGCTGGGCGAGCTGCTGGAGGCGTTGCTCGTAGAGCGCCTGGAAGTTGATCTCGGCCAGGTGGATCGGCGGGAAGCCCGCGCGCGTGATCGCGTCGGCGATGTTCGAACGCAGGTACGGGAACAGGATGGTCGGGCATGCGATGCCGACGAGCGGATCGACCTGTTCGGCCGGGATGTTGCGGATGTCGAAAATGCCGGCTTGCTTGGCTTCGATCAGGAACGCAACCTTGTCCTTGACCTTGGCCGTGACCGTGCCGGTGACGATGATCTCGAACACCGATTCGGCGAGGCGCTCGGCCTTGACATCGACTTCCACTTCGACCGAAGGCATGTCCTGCTCAAGGAAGATGGCCGGCGAATTCGGCTGCTCGAGCGACATGTCCTTGAGGTAGATGCGCTGGATGTTGAAGAACGGCTGGTTGTTCTCGTCAGACATGGTGTATGGCTTCCCTGATTGAATGGATCACGGCCGCATTATCGCGACATCTCAAGGTCTCGAAAATGAGCCGCATTACGGCAATGAACGGCAACAGGCCCGCGCAAGCCTTGCGGGCTCGCGCGGGCCGAAACCCTGCGGCGCTACGTCACGCTGCGCAGCCCGCCCGCTGACCGAGGCCGTACGGCCGGATCGAACCACGGCTGGGCTGCAAACCAGATTTTCGTCAGGCGGTTTCGAGCAGCGGCATCAAGCCGCCCGCACGATCGAGCGCGGAGAGGTCATCGTAACCGCCCACATGCGTCTCGCCGATGAAAACCTGCGGCACGGTGCGCCGGCCGGTGCGCGTCATCATCTCTTCGCGCCGCGCCGGGTCCCGGTCGATCAGCACCTTCTCGATGTGTTCGACGCCGCGCGACTTTAAAAGACGTTCGGCCATCTGGCAATACGGGCACACCTGGGTGCTGTACATGACGACTTTGCTCACTTCGAAGCTCCTTGTTTCACGACCGGCATCCCGGCCTGCTGCCAGGCGTTCACGCCGCCGTCCAGCACGTGGACCTCGGCAAAACCGGCTTCCTTCACGAGGCGCACGGCCTTGTGCGACTGCTGGCCCGTCTGGCAGACCAGCAATACCGGGTTGCTCTTGTTCTTCACGAGCTGACCGATCTTCGCCGTCAGCTCGCCGAATTCGATCTGGCGCGCCGCGGGCAGATGGCCCTTCGCGAATTCACCTGCGGGACGCACGTCGATCACCACCGCGTTGCGGCGGTTGATCAGCTGCGTCGCCTCGGCGGTCGAAACGCCGCCGCGGCCGCCGCGCTTGAGCGTCGGCCACAGGAGCAACCCTCCTGAGATGAGGACGATCGCGATGAGTACAAGGTTGATGTAATTGGTGAAGAACGTCACGGAGGGTCCGCCGGCAAAAGTGGAAATCGGGTGGAAAAACGGAGAAATCGTGCGAAAACGGATTCGGGCAATCCGCTCATTATAAAATAAGCGTTTGTCGCAGGGTGACCGCCCCCCAGCCCGGGCGTGCGCCCGCCGGACCGTGCCGCCGCCGCGCCGTTGCGTTTTCGCCGCCGCCGCGTCGCTGCTCCCGTCCCCGATTACCGCTTCCTTCACTACCGACCGGCATCCTCATGTACAAACTCGTACTCATCCGCCACGGCGAATCGACGTGGAACAAGGAAAACCGCTTCACCGGCTGGGTGGACGTCGACCTCACCGAGCAGGGCAACCGCGAAGCGCAGCAGGCTGGCCAGCTGCTCAAGGCGTCCGGCTACACGTTCGACATCGCCTACACCTCGGTGCTCAAGCGCGCGATCCGCACGCTCTGGCACGTGCAGGACCAGATGGACCTCATGTACCTGCCCGTGGTCCACTCGTGGCGCCTGAACGAGCGTCACTACGGCGCGCTTTCGGGCCTGAACAAGGCCGAAACGGCTGAAAAGTTCGGCGACGAGCAGGTGCTCGTGTGGCGCCGCAGCTACGACACGCCGCCGCCCGCACTCGAGCCGACCGACTCGCGCACGGCCTACAACGACCCGCGCTACGCCAAGGTGCCGCGCGAGGAACTGCCGCTCACCGAGTGCCTGAAAGACACCGTGGCGCGCGTGATGCCGATCTGGAACGAGTCGATCGCTCCGGCCATCAAGACCGGCAAGAAGGTGGTGATCGCCGCGCACGGCAACTCGATCCGCGCGCTCGTGAAGTACCTCGACGGCATTTCGGACAGCGACATTGTCGGCCTGAACATTCCGAACGGCGTGCCGCTCGTCTATGAGCTGGACGAGAACCTCAAGCCCATCAAGCACTACTACCTGGGCGACGCCGAAGCTATCGCGAAGGCGCAGGCGGCCGTAGCGAACCAGGGCAAGAAGGCGGGCTAAACGCTCCCCGCCGCCCATCCGTGCTCGCCCGGACCGCCCGATCCGGCGCGGGCGAGCACCGGACCCGCCAACCGCGGCAACGTTGGCGCCCCCGCACAGACCGTTGCACATTCCCCTTTATCCGCGCTTCCAGCGCTTCCCGCATTTTCACGCCGCTATCTGGCAGAAATGCCAGCTCCCCGCCAGCGCCGCGCCAGGCTTGGGTTTGCGGCACACGTCTTGCGAACCAGGCGGCGGCTGCACTGTCTTAGTCCCATCGTACGCGCCATATACACAGTCACGGCAGGTGTGCAGTTATACTTGTCCGTCGCTTTTCCATTAGACGCTGCCACGCGCCTTTTCGACCGCACGCAACAATCTCTATGCGAAAGAACCTGAAAAACATCGGCCTGATTGCCGCTGGCCTCGCGACCGGCGTATTTGCCACTCTGCAGATTTCCGCCGAGGCGCAGCAAACCCAGCAGACGGTCATCGAGCCGCTGCCGCTTGACCAGCTACGGCTCTTCGCCGAAGTGTTCGGTCAAATCAAGCATGAGTACGTCACGCCGGTCGACGACAAGAAGCTCCTCACCGCGGCCATCAAGGGCATGGTGTCGAGCCTCGACCCGCACTCGTCGTATCTCGACAAGACCGATTACCAGGAGCTCCAGGAGCAGACCAAGGGTCGCTTCGCGGGCCTCGGCATCGAAATCTCGTCGGAAGACGGCCTGATCAAGGTGATCTCGCCGATCGAAGACACGCCCGCGTACCGCGCCGGCATCCGTCCGGGCGACCTCATCACGCGCATCAACGACAAGCCCGTGCGCGGCATGACGCTCGACCAGGCCGTCAAGCAGATGCGCGGCGACCCCGGCACCAAGGTCACGCTCACGATCTTCCGCAAGACCGACGACCGCACTTTCCCGCTCACCATCACGCGCGCCATCATCAAGGTGCAGAGCGTGAAGTCGAAGATCCTGCAACCGGGCTACGCGTATATCCGCGTCACGAGCTTCCAGGAGCGCACGGTCCCCGACCTCGCGGCCAAGCTCCAGGACATCGCGCGCCAGGAACCGAACCTCAAGGGCATCATCCTCGACCTGCGCAACAACGGCGGCGGCCTGCTGCAAAGCGCCGTGGGCGTGGCGGGCGCGTTCCTGCCGCCGGATTCGGTCGTCGTTTCGACGAACGGCCAGATCCCGGACTCGAAGCAGGTCTACCGCGACACCTACGAGAACTACCGCCTGCCGTCGTTCGACGGCGACCCGCTCAAGGGCGAGGCGGCCGAGTTCAAGACCGTGCCGATGATCGTGCTGACCAACGCCTACTCGGCGTCGGCCTCGGAAATCGTGGCGGGCGCGCTGCAAGACCAGAAGCGCGCGCTCATCGTCGGCAAGACGACGTTCGGCAAGGGCTCGGTGCAGACCGTGCGCCCGATGACGGCCGACACGGCGCTGCGCCTGACCACGGCGTACTACTACACGCCGAGCGGCCGCTCGATCCAGAACAAGGGCATCCGTCCTGACATCGCGGTCGACCAGTACGCCGACGGCGATCCGGACGACGCACTCGTCACGCGTGAAGTGGACTACCAGAACCACCTCGCCAACACGCAGGACCCGGACGAGAAGAAGGAGCAGGAAGTGCGCGAGCAGGAGCGCATGGACATGCTGCGCCAGCTCGAGGAGCAGAACGACAAGAAGACGCCGGAGCAGCGCCAGAAGGATCGCGAGCGCAAGCCGGTCGAGTTCGGTTCCACCGACGACTTCATGCTCCAGCAAGCCCTGAACAAGCTCCAGGGCAAGCCGGTGGCCGAATCGAAGTCGCCGATGGAGCGCCGCCTCGCGCAGCAAAAGCCGCCCACTTCGGCTTCGGCTCCGATCGCCGTGAAGCCGGGCGCGCTCATCATGGCGCCGGGCGCTTCGGCTCCCGCGCCCGCCTCGGCTCCGGCGAAGTAACAGGCAGTACCCGCTTCGCGGCCCGCGCTTGATCGACCAAGGTCGACCAACCTCGACCAACGTGGGCCGCGAAGACGAACCTCCCGCCGCCGGTACAATACGAATTCTGTATTTCCGGCGCGCGTCCCCGGCCTTCGGCCCGTCGCGGCGCCTCGCAACGAGTGCAACGCGATGAACGACGACCAACTCCTCCGCTACTCCCGCCATATCCTCGTCGACGAAATCGGCATCGAGGCGCAGCAGCGCTTTCTCGACGCGCATGCGATCGTCGTGGGCGCGGGCGGCCTGGGCTCGCCCGCCGCGATGTACCTCGCGGCCTCGGGCGTGGGCACGATCACGCTCGTCGACAACGACACGGTCGATCTCACCAATCTCCAGCGGCAGATCATGCACGAGACGGCGTCGGTGGGCCGCGCGAAGGTCGAGTCGGGCCGCGACGCCATCGCGCGCCTGAATCCCGAGGTGAAGGTGAACGCGCTGCAAACGCGCATCGACGATGCGTGGCTCGACGCGCACGTGCCCGGCGCGAGTGTCGTGCTCGACTGCACCGACAACTTCGCCACGCGCCACGCCATCAACCGCGCGTGCGTGAAGCACGGCGTGCCGCTCGTTTCGGGCGCGGCGCTGCGCTTCAACGGGCAGATCAGCACGTTCGACTTTCGCGACGAGGCCTCGCCCTGCTACGCCTGCGTGTTTCCCGAGGATCAGCCGTTCGAGGAAGTGGCGTGCTCAACGATGGGCGTGTTCGCGCCCACGGTGGGCATCATCGGCGCGATGCAGGCCGCCGAGGCGCTGCGCGTGATCGGCGAGATCGGCACACCGCTCGTGGGGCGGCTCATGATGCTCGACTCCCTGCGCATGGAGTGGAACACGATGCGCGTGGCGCGGCAGCCGGACTGCGCGGTGTGCGGCGAGCCGCACCGGCACGCCTGAAGCACGGTTGAGCCAGAACGCAAAAAGCCCCGGACATAGCCGGGGCTTTTTGACTTTGCGCCCGGTGCCCGCGAGCGCTCAGGCCTGCGTCACACGTTGCAGCGCCGCCTGCAACTCTTCAGGCTCATAAGCCGCCAGCACATCGGCCACGGGCTTATCCAGCGACTTGAGCTGCGAGCGCAGGATCTCCTGCTTCACCACGAGCAACTGGCTCGGATGCATCGAGAACTCGGTGAGCCCCATGCCGAGCAGCAAGCGCGTGAACGCCGGGTCGCCCGCCATTTCGCCGCACACCGAAACCGGCACGCCCGCACGCTTCGCCTCGCGCAGCGTATGCGCGATCAGTTGCAGCACGGCCGGATGCAGCGGGTCGTACAGATCGGCCACGGCGTTGTCGGCGCGGTCGATGGCGAGCGTGTACTGGATCAGGTCGTTGGTGCCGATCGAGAGGAAATCCAGACGCCGCAGGAACATCGGCAGCGCGAGCGCCGCGGCCGGAATCTCGATCATCGCACCGACCTGGACGTTCGGGTCGTAGGCGAAACCGGCGTCGTCGAGCTGGCGCTTCGCCTCGCGGATCAGGTCGAGCGTCTGGTCGATCTGCTGCGCGTGCGCGAGCATCGGAATCAGGATCTTGACCGCGCCGAAGGCCGAGGCGCGCAGGATCGCACGCAACTGCGTGAGGAACATCTGCGGCTCGGACAGGCTCCAGCGGATCGCGCGCAGGCCGAGCGCCGGATTCGCGGCGGTTTCGTAGCCGTCGGCGCCGGTCATGGCTTCGAGCGGCTTGTCCGCGCCCACGTCGATCGTGCGGATCGTCACGGGCAGCCCGTTCATGAGCTCGACCGCGCGGCGGTAGGCGGCGAACTGCTCATCCTCCTCCGGCAACTGGTCCTTGTGATTCATGAACAGAAACTCGGTGCGAAAGAGACCCACGCCCGTCGCGCCCGAGTCGAGCGCGGCCTGCGCGTCTTCCGGCAGCTCGATGTTCGCGTAAAGCTGGATCTTCGCGCCGCACAGCGTTTGCGTGGGCGAGAACTTCAGGCGTTGCAGCTTGCGCCGTTCGAGCGCCATCTCGCTTTGCCGGTAGGTGTACTCCTCCAGCACGATGGGCGCGGGATCAACGATCACGATGCCATGGTCGCCATCGACGATGATGAGATCGTCCTGACGGATCAGCGCGCTCGCCTGCTGCACGCCCACGGCCGCCGGAATGCCGAGACTGCGCGCGACAATGGCCGTGTGCGAGGTGCGGCCGCCCAGATCGGTCACGAAGCCCTGGAAGGTTTGGCCCTTGAACTGCAACATGTCGGCGGGCGCGATGTCGTGCGCGACGACGATCATCTCGTCGCAGCCGCCGTGCAGCGTAGCGGGCATCGCGCCCGCGAGCGACTTCAGCACGCGCTCCACGACCTGCTCGATATCGGCCTTGCGCTCGCGCAGGTACTCGTCCTCCACGTCGTCGAAGTGACGCGAGAGGCGTTCGAGCTGTTCGGTAAGCGCCCACTCCACATTGAAGCGGCGCGTGCGGATGAGGTCGATAGTCTCCTGCACGAGCATCACGTCGTTCAGGATCATGAGGTGGACGCCGATGAACGCGCCCATTTCAGAGGGAGCGTCAGCGGCGAGGTCGGCGCGCAGCGCGTCGAGTTCCTGCTCGACGGCCTTGAGCGCCGCGCGAAAACGCACGATTTCGTCCTCGATCTGCGCGGGCTCGATGAGGTAATGGTCGACGTCGAGTGCAGCCGGGGCGATCAGATACGCTCGCCCGATGGCAATACCGCGTGATACGGGAATTCCATGCAGCGTGAACGGCACGCGCACCTCCTCTGGTTATTTGATGCTGCGGCAAACCGCTGCAATGCGCTCTCTCAGACCCCGGCGATGATTATAAATTCCGCGGCGGCCGAATGTGGCGATGTGCGCCTGCAAAGGACTCGCTGCGTCCTCGTGCAGCAGCCTGCGGCGCCGCCCGGAAGCATCGTCAAGCATCCTCACGAAGGCGCCGCACAAAAGAAAACGCCGCGGCTAAGCGCGGCGTTCCGGACTGACGCGAGAACTACGCGCGTCTTACTGACCTTCACCGAACTTGTCGGCGATCAGCTTGAGCAGCGCGCTCATGGCGTCGGCCTCGTCCGGGCCTTCGGTTTCGATCACCACGGTGCTGCCGATGCCCGCCGCCAGCATCATGACCCCCATGATGCTCTTGGCGTTGATGCGGCGGCCATTGCGGCTCATCCAGATTTCCGCCTGGTAGTTGCCTGCAAGCTGCGTCAGCTTCGCCGACGCCCGCGCGTGCAGGCCGAGTTTGTTCACGATGGTCGTTTCTTGTTGCAGCATAGGTCGATCCGGACGCAGTGTGTGGAAGTGTGGCTATGTTCTTGCGGTGAGTCTGGTGGCCTGGCTCGCCGTGGTGCGCCCCGCGCTCAGGTGCCCGCCGGCCTTAGCAGGCCCGCCTGGGCGCAATCCGCGCCAACCGTGCCGCGCGTCGCGCTCGTTGCGCTCTCGCTTGCAGCCTGGCTCGCAACCGGGTTCGCAGCCTGACTCGCCACCTGGCTTGCGGCGTCGGCCACGGCCTCGGCGCACGGGGTAGGCGCGCAGCCGCACTCGGCGGGAGGCGGCGTGCAGGGCCCGATGGTCTGGACGCCCTTGCTCGCCCCGGCCAGCGCCTTTTCGACAAGCGTGTCGAGCGGCGTGGCGCGGTAGCACACCGCGCGCACGAGCATCGGCAGGTTCACGCCCGCCAGCACGCGCACCTCGGGCACGGTGGCGAGACGCGCCGCGATGTTCGAGGGCGTCGCGCCGAACATGTCGGTCAACACGAGCGCGCCGTTTTCCTCGCGCAGTCGCTCGATCTCCGAATTCGCCTTGGCGACCACTTCCGCAGGGTCGCTGTCGGGCAACACGTCGAGCGCGCCGATGCGCGCCGGGCAACCGCCATAGATATGCGCGATGCACTCGCGTAGCGCGGTGGCGAGCGGTGCGTGCGCAATGATCAGAATTCCTGCCATGTCAGCGTGACTGCAATAAACGGCTCTGGTTGACTCGCCGGATACGCATCCGGCAGCGCCGAACCCGCGGCCAGCCGTGGGCTCGCAGGGTCGGAACACGCACCGCGCGGCAGCCGGAACGTCTTGTATGACGCCGGCTTGCCAGCCCGGAACGCAGGCTCGCGGCATTGTAGCAGGGTCATTTTCGCGCACGCGAGGCGGTTCTGCTCACAGCGGCGACAGATGTCGCGCGCCGTTCACAGACCTGCGCCGCCTGCGTGACCTTTCGTGGTCCGAAAAGGCCAGAAGCCGCCCGAAGCGGCCCGACCACGCAAGGTCCTGGTGGAGCGCCTGCCCTGCAAAACGCCCACATCCGTCAGATGCCGCCATACAGCGGGCTTTCAAGCCCGCACGCCAGGTGCGGCCCTCGAAACGCGGCCGCGACGCCGATCACAGCCCAGTTCAGGCAGCCGCGCACTCCAGCGCGTCGATGAACATCGCGGCCACGTCGAAGCCGGTCTGTTCCATGATTTCGCGGAAACACGTCGGGCTCGTGACATTGACCTCGGTGAGCCAGTCGCCGATGGCATCCAGCCCCACGAGCAGCAGGCCGCGTGCCGCGAGCGTCGGCCCGAGCGCTTTGGCGATCTCGATGTCGCGCGCGGTGAGCGGCCGGGCCACGCCCAACCCGCCCGCAGCCAGGTTGCCACGCACTTCGTTGCCCTGAGGAATGCGCGCGAGCGAGTACGGCACCGGCTCGCCGCCGATCAGCAGAATGCGCTTGTCGCCGTCCTTGATCTCGGGGATGAACTTCTGCGCCATCACGCTGCGCGCGCCGTCATGGCTCAGCATCTCGATGATCGAGCCGAGGTTCATGCCGTCCGCCTTCACGCGGAAAACGCCCATGCCGCCCATGCCGTCGAGCGGCTTCAAGATCACGTCCTGGTGCTCTTCGTGGAACTTGCGCAGGCGCGCGGCGCTGCGCGTGACGAGCGTGGGTGCGACGAAGTCCGGAAACTCGCCGATGGCAAGCTTTTCCGAATGGTCGCGAATCGACTGCGGCTTGTTGAAGATCTTCGCGCCCGCTCGCTCGGCGATCTCCAGCAGCCACGTGGACGTGACGTACTCCATGTCGAACGGCGGATCCTTGCGCATGATCACGGCGTCGAAGCCGGTGAGCGCGCGCGAATCCGGCGCGTCCTTGAACCACGTTTCGCGATGCAGGTCCGCCGTATCGCCGACGATCTCGAAGCGCCGCACGTCGGCTTCAACCTGGCCATTGATCCATGCGAGGTGCTGCGGCTCGCACGCAAAGAGCGTGTGGCCGCGCTTCGCGGCCTCGGCCATCATCGCGTAGGTCGAGTCCTTGTAGATCTTGAACCGCTCGAGCGGATCGGCGATGAAGAGAATATCCATATCGTCCCTGTCGTTTCCCTGCGTGGCACCGGGTGTGATGCCGGGTGTCATGACGGCAACGCCCGCACGGTGGCGGGCGCTGCGTTGTATTGTCCGAAGAATGGCGAACGAGCCGTTCGCGCGGTTCAGACCTGAATCGCCTCGGGATCGGTCTTCTCCAGCTCGACCGACGCCGCGAGCAAACCGAGCCGCGCGACCACGCCGTACATGTAGAAGCGGTTCGGCGGCGCGGCACCCGCTTTCGCGCGCGTGTCGGGCAGCGCCGTGTGCTCGAAGCCGAGCGGCACGAAATGCATGCCCGGCGCGTTCAGGTTCTGGTCGCGCTCGCGGCTGCCGTGCGCGCGGTAGAAGCCGCCCACCACGTAGCGGTCGATCATGTACACGACCGGCTCGGCCACTTCGTCGCCGATGTGCTCGAACGTGTACACGCCTTCCTGCACGATCACGTCGCGCACTTCGAGTCCGTCCTTCGTGGCCGACATCTTCGCACGTTCGCGCTTCGTGAGTGCGGCGACCTCGGAGGCGTCGTGCACCGTCATCACGCCGCGGCCGTCCGTACCGGCATCGGACTTGATGACGACATAAGGCTTTTCGGTGATGCCGTACTCGCGGTACTTCTTCGCGATCTTCTTGAGCACGGCGTCGATGGCGGTGGCCAGTTGCTCCTCGCCCGTGCGCGCCTCGAAGTCCACGCCTTCCACGTGTGAGAAGTACGGGTTGATCATCCACGGGTCCACGCCCACCATCTTGGCGAACTTCTTCGCCACGTCGTCATAGCAGGAGAAGTGCGTGGACTTGCGGCGCACCGCCCAGCCCGCGTGCAACGGCGGCAACACGTACTGCTCGTGCAGGTTTTCGAGCACGGGCGGAATGCCGCCCGACAGATCGTTGTTCAGCAGGATCGAGCACGGGTCGAAGTTCTTCAGACCCAAACGGCGCTGCGAACGCTCGAGCGGTTCGAGCACGATTTTCTGGCCGTCCGCGAGCGAGATCGTGACCGGCCCGGCGATGGTTTCGTCCAGCGTGCCGAAGCGCACGTTCAGGCCCGCCTGGCGCATGATCGTGGCGAGCCGCGCCACGTTCTCCAGATAGAACGCGTTGCGCGTGTGCATCTCGGGAATCACGAGCAGGTTCTTGGCGTCGGGGCAGATCTTCTCGATCGCGGCCATCGCCGCCTGCACGGCGAGCGGCAGCACTTCCTGCGGCAGACAGTGGAAGGCGCCGGGAAAAAGATTGGTGTCGACCGGCGCGAGCTTGAAGCCCGCGTTGCGCAGGTCCACCGAAGCGTAGAACGGCGGCGTGTGCTCCTGCCATTCGAGGCGGAACCAGCGCTCGATGGCCGGCGTCGCGTCGAGAATGCGCTGCTCCAGTTCGAGGAGCGGGCCATTCAACGCCGTAACCAGATGCGGGACCATAAGGGGTGACTCGCGGACGTAATGCTGAGATTGTAGGGAAACCGGCCCTTTATCTGGGGACGATTGCGCCAGTTGCAAGATGGCTTTGCGCTCACGGATCCCCTTGGGCAAAGCGGGGTTCATCGCCTTGATCACGTTAAGCGATTCGACCCGGCCTCACCCGGCCCGCACGGAAAACTCACGCCGGATATCCATTCTGGACCGCGCACCCGGCTGGACGCAATTGGGCACACGGTTTGAAGGGGCACTATGCGAACGCACGGGCGCATGCGTTATTCCCGCCGCGCCTCTTTTTGCCTTCCGGCGGCGCCAAGAAAAAGGGCCCGCCAAAAAGGCGGGCCCAGGTCGCTGCTGCTTGCTGCCTTGCTACATCAACACTGCATCAAACCTTGAGGCACGAGACGCTTATTCCACACGCTCGCCATGCAGGATCACGTCCAGACCTTCGCGCTCTTCTTCTTCCGTGACGCGCAGGCCCATCACCATGTCGATCACCTTCAGCAGGATGAAGCTGACCACGCCGCTGTAGATGAGGGTCGTGGCCACGCCCTTGATCTGAAGGATCACGCTGCCGTCGGCGCCGCCGATGTCCTTGACCGCGAACACGCCGGTCAGGATGGCGCCGATGATGCCGCCGATGCCGTGCACGCCGAACGCGTCGAGCGAATCGTCGTAGCCGAACTTGTGCTTGAGCCACGTGGCCGACCAGAAGCAGACCACGCCCGCCACCACGCCGATCACGATCGCGCCCAGCACGCCGACGAAGCCCGACGCCGGCGTCACGGCCACGAGACCGGCCACGGCGCCCGAAGCGATGCCGAGCACCGAAGGCTTGCCCTTGGCGATCCACTCCGCGAACATCCAGCCAAGCGCCGCGCAGGCGGTGGCGATTTGCGTGGTGAGCATTGCGAAGCCGGCACGGCCGTCAGCGGCGACTGCCGAACCCGCGTTGAAGCCGAACCAGCCCACCCACAGCATGGCCGCGCCGATCAGCGTGAGCACGAGGTTGTGCGGAGCCATGACTTCGCGGCCATAACCCACACGCTTGCCGAGCACGATACAGCACACGAGGCCCGCGATACCGGCGTTGATGTGCACGACCGTGCCGCCCGCGAAGTCGAGGATGCCGGCGCTGGCGAGCCAGCCGGTCGGTTCCCACACCATGTGCGCGATCGGCGAGTAGACGATGATCGACCACAGCGTCATGAACACGAGCATCGACGAGAACTTCATGCGGTCGGCAAACGCACCGGTGATGAGCGCGGGCGTGATGATCGCGAACGTCATTTGATAGACGAAGTACACGCTCTCGGGGATGGTCGGCGCGAGGTGGCTCACGGTGAGCGTCGTCGCCTTGTCGCCCTTGATGTAGTTCATGCCTTCAAGGAACACGCGCGAGAAGCCGCCCATGAACGAGCCGCCCGGCGTGAACGCGATCGAGTAGCCCACCACCGTCCAGATGATCGTGACGAGGCAGGTGATCGCGAAGCTTTGCATGAGCGTGGCGAGCACGTTCTTCTTGCGGACCATGCCGCCGTAGAAGAGCGCGAGACCCGGGATCGTCATGAACAGCACGAGCGCGGTGGAAGTCAGCATCCAGGCGGTGTCGCCCGAGTTGATCTTCGAAGAATCGACCGAGAACGGCGCGGTCGGCGCGGCGGGCGCCGCTGCTGCGGCGGCTGCCGACGCATCGGCCGGCGCGCTTGCGGCGGCGGCCGGAGCCGAAGCGGCGTCGGCGGCGGGTGCGGACGCCGGTGCGGCCGCGGAAGCGTCAGGTGCCGAAGCGGCGGTAGCCGGCGCGGAGGCCGCGGCCGGAGCGGAGGCGTCGTCCGCCAGCGCGGCGCCGACGCCGCCGGCCAGCAGCGAGCCGGCCATCAGCAAGGACATCAAAAGTTTGCGCATCTCGGTTTCCTCTTTCCTCTTGTCTCTCTGTGTGTCGACCAGAGCCGGCGCTGCGGCCTTGACTCTGGTCCCATGACCGCGGGTCGCCCTTACAGCGCGTCGGCGCCCGTCTCGCCCGTACGGATGCGGATCACCTGTTCGATCGGCGTCACGAAAATCTTGCCATCGCCGATCTTGCCGGTGCGAGCCGCGCGCTCGAGCGCCTCGATGGCTTGCTCGACGATGTCGTCGGCCACGGCGGCCTCGATCTTCACCTTCGGCAGAAAGTCGACGACGTATTCCGCGCCGCGGTACAGCTCGGTGTGCCCCTTCTGGCGCCCGAAGCCCTTCACCTCCGTCACCGTGATCCCCGAAACGCCGATCGCCGAGAGGGCTTCGCGCGCCTCATCGAGCTTGAACGGCTTGATGATTGCTGTAATCAGTTTCATGTAGTCCTCGCTGTGGTTGCTTCATGTCTTGTTTGCTTCTGCTACGGGCGCCTTGCGTGCGGTGCCTGTGCTCGCCTCCGCTTCGCCGGCGCACCGCGAGTCATCTGTCGTTCGGTGCGCGGGGCAGTAGTAGCAACACCCGTGCCAATTTGCTGCACCCCACGTCAAACCCTGTGTGACGGACTTCGATGCAAGCTCGGCCAAAGCCGGGGACAATGCCGGTCCGCGCCTTGAGGGGCGCGGCGCGCAAGGCCCTGGCCGAACGGCCAGCGTGGCGCGCGCGCGGTGGCGTCGCGGGGGGAACGTTGCTACAGTGTTCTGAGGCTTCGCTCCCGCGCGGGGCCCCGAAAGGTGGCCATCACGGGGCGATGAGCGGGCTGCCGGCGGGCTACCAGCGGCCGGCAGCGAACATGGATCACACGCGGGCGGGCGGTGCGCACCAGTTGCGCGCACGCACGCCGGCGCGCCGGCCGGTTCGCACCAAGATCGACCACGATCCGAAGCGGGGCACAGCCGAAACGAAATTTGCACATTTTTTGTGCAGCGAAGGGGAACCGAATGAAACAACCGAACGACGTATTCAACGATTTGCAGTCGCGCGTGAGCGATCTGCTCAAGAACTCTCCGGCGCGCGACGTCGAGCGCAACGTGCGCGCCATGCTCTCGCAAGGCTTTTCGAAGCTGGAGCTCGTCACGCGTGAGGAGTTCGACGCGCAAACGCAGGTGCTCGTGCGCACGCGCGCACGCCTCGAAGAGCTCGAACGCCGCGTGGCCGAGCTCGAACAGAAGCTGCCGGTGACTCACCAGTCGTCCTGATCATTTTGCCGTGCACGTTGGCGCTCACTCACCTGCGCGCACGTGCCCGGCTGACTGACGCATCACCGCAAGCGATCCGTACGCGCAACGAAATGGAACCGTAAAGGGGCATACGCCTCACCAGCCTGGCGCATGCACGGCGCACGGTACGTGTACGAAGCGTCTACACAACGCGTACGCGGCGCGCACCGCTCCCGCGTGCCCGCCTTCCGGAGAATCCCATGTCGCTTGCCGTGGTGCGCAGCCGCGCGCCGGCTGCTGGCCGCGCGCCCGAAGTCACCGTAGAAGTCCATCTCGCCAAC
This sequence comes from Paraburkholderia unamae, assembly GCF_003096875.1. Lineage (NCBI taxonomy): Bacteria > Pseudomonadati > Pseudomonadota > Betaproteobacteria > Burkholderiales > Burkholderiaceae > Paraburkholderia > Paraburkholderia unamae. The sequence continues at coordinate 561,645 of NZ_QEOB01000001.1, read as the reverse complement.
GGGTTGCCGTCGTTTTCCATCGTCGGCCTGCCCGACCTCGAAGTGCGCGAGAGCCGCGAGCGCGTGCGCGCGGCGCTCTCGAACTGCGGCTTCGACTTTCCCGTGCGGCGCATCACCGTCAACCTCGCCCCTGCCGACCTGCCCAAAGAGTCGGGCCGCTTCGACCTGCCGATCGCAATCGGCATCCTCGCGGCGAGCGGGCAGATCCCGGCCGCCTCGCTCGCGCATCGTGAGTTCGCGGGCGAGCTTTCGCTCACCGGCGCCGTGCGGCCCATGCGCGGCGCGTTTGCCATGGCATGCGGCGCGGCGCGCGCCCATCGGGACAATGTTGCGTACGACGACGTGACGGTTTCACCCGCCGATGATTCTGGCGTCGGCGCAATCTTTCGGAATCCTGACACTGAGGTAGACGAAGCAACGGCCTGCGTCGCGCTCGCACAGCGCAACAGGCCCGGCACACCCGAGCTTTATCTGCCCGCACAAAACGCGGCCGAAGCGGCGCTCGTGCCAGGCGTCGCCGTGTATGGCGTGGCGGACCTGCGTTCGCTGTGCGCCCACCTCGCGGGCACGGCGCTCGACGCGCGTCTCACGCCCGTGCGCGCCAGCGACCTCGAAGCCGCGCCAGGCGCCGCACCGCCCGACATGGCCGACGTGATCGGCCAGCGCGGCGCGCGCCGCGCACTCGAAGTCGCGGCGGCGGGCGGTCATCATCTGTTGATGGTCGGACCGCCCGGGGCGGGCAAGTCCATGCTCGCTGCCCGCCTGCCGGGCCTGCTGCCGCCCATGACCGACGACGAGGCGCTGGCGTCCGCCGCCATCCTCTCGGCCAGCGCAATCGGCTTCACGCCGCAGCAATGGCGACGCCGGCCGTTTCGCGCGCCGCATCATTCGTCGAGCGCGGCGGCACTGATCGGCGGGCGCAATCCGCCGCAGCCGGGCGAGATCACGCTCGCGCACCTGGGCGTGCTTTTTCTCGACGAGTTGCCCGAGTTCGACCGTCACGTGCTCGAAACGCTGCGCGAGCCGCTCGAAGTAGGCTCGATCACAATTTCGCGAGCCGCCTGGCAAACCGACTTCCCCGCCGCATGCCAGCTCGTCGCCGCGATGAACCCTTGTCCGTGCGGCTGGCGCGGCGACCCCGCCGGGCGCTGCCGCTGCACGCCCGAAAGCGCCGCGCGCTACCTGCGCAAACTCTCGGGGCCGCTGCTGGACCGCATCGACATCCAGATCGAGATTCCCGCCCTGCCGCCCGCCGAACTGGCCGCTCGCGCCAGCGCGAACGCGGAGCCGAGCGCCGTCATCGCCGCTCGCGTGCAGGCGGCGCGCGCACGCCAGATCGAACGCCAGGGCAAGCCCAATCGCGAATTGAGCGGCCGCGAAACCGACGCGGTCTGCCGCCTCGACGCCGCAGGAGAAACCCTGTTGCGCGAGGCGGGCGAGCGCTTCGGCTGGTCGGCGCGCGCGCACTACCGGGTGCTGAAGGTCGCCCGCACGATTGCCGATCTCGCGGACGCGCCCATGCCAGGCGCCGCGCATGTGGCCGAGGCCGTGCAGTACCGGCGCGTGCTGGCCGAGCGGTAGGGCCGCTGCGGTCCAGCGAATCAGCCGGCGAAAGTGGGCGGCGCTTGGGTCGCTTGTGCCGCGGCGGAATGTGGATAGCGCCAATAAATCGAAGTCAAGACTTGACTTATGCACATTTGGTCGTATTGAGCCCGAATTTGTGCATGGTTCGCATTACACGCCGAGCGATTCGCCAAGCCCTTGATTCTTCAGCTTTTCAGGATTCAGCGGGAAGCCGCCAAAACTAACAGAAGGCCCACAGGGCGGCCCTTTGCGGCCTGCGAACGCACTTTTTCCACAAAGTTACCCACAGCCGCTGTGGGTAACCGGTAAACCTTCAATCAAATCCGTGAATTAGCGCGTAAACCTTTGGGTAAACTTTCACTCCCGACCGTAACTGCCCGTCGCTGCGTGGGTGGGTTTGTACCGCCGCGCGTGTGCTCCGGAGTCCCGACACTCAGTAGAGCTTGAAAGATCCGAAGAACTGGTCAACCTGCTCGACCGGCGGTTCGGCGCGCCCGACGATCGCCACCTGGTAGGCCCGCGCGCCCTTCACCACGAGGCGCGCGTGGATCGTGCGCGTTTCGCCGTTCGCCCCAGCCTTGCCGGCGACCTGCATCTCCACGCCCTCCACGGCGCCGCCCGTTGCGAGCGGCACCGGCACCGCGTGCGCGTCGGGGGGCACGCCCACGTTGCGCGCAAGCCCGGCGCGCAGGAAATCGAGCGCCTTTTGCTGCGTTACGGGCTGCGCGTCCGGCAGATCGAGCGTGCCGACCACGAACACGTCGCCCGCGACTTCGGCCGTTTGCATGCGCATGCGCATGGGCGTGCCGTTCACGTCGATGCCGCGCTCGTCCTTGTCCGGCTTAGAGGGCATGTCCACCGTGTAGCCGCTTTCGTTGTTGGAGATCGTGCGCCAGTCGTAGGTGGGGGAGCAGGCGGCCAGCGCGCCGGCCAACGCGAGCGCGCCCAGCGCAGGCGCGAAGGCAGCGTGCGGCACGCGGATCCGCGCGCCGAGCGAGAGACGGGCACGGCGGAGAGTGGCTAAGACCATGGGGCGCGATCGTCACAAAAGTGAAAGGAGCGCGCCATTATCCGCTGAGGCGCGCGCAACGGCGTGCCGCAACCGCTATGTCGGGAAATTCGGCGCTACAATAACCGGGCTCCATTCCCGCGTCCATTTGGCGCACGAGGCAAGGCTCATGACCGCTGCATCCCCGAATTCATCGAACCCGCGTTCCGGCGCGATCCGCCGCATCGGCGCGGCGGTTGTCGTCGTCGCGATTGCCGTGGCCGGCTATTTCGCGTTCTTCGGCAGCCAGCAGCGCGTGCCGGACGCCACCTTCACGCTGCTCTCCGGCCAGAAGGTCTCCACGGCCGACCTCAAGGGCAAGGTCTATCTCATCAACTTCTGGGCCACGAGCTGCACGACCTGCATGCAGGAAATGCCGAAGATGATTCAGACCTATAACCGCTTCAAGGGCGACGGTCTCGAATTCGTGGCCGTGGCGATGAACTACGACGCGCCGATGTACGTGGCCAACTACGCGCAAACGCGCCAGCTGCCTTTCAAGGTGGCGATGGATGACGGCTCGGCGGCGAAGCAGTTCGGCAATGTCCAGCTCACGCCCACCACCTTCGTGATCGGCCGCGACGGCAAGATTCTCAAGCGCTATGTGGGCGAGCCGCAGTTCGCGGAGCTCGACAAGCTGCTGCAAAAGGCGCTTGCGACCTGACTTGCGATACAACGCGCGATCCAGTCGCCCATGAAAAAAGCAGCGGAAACCCGCTGCTTTTTTTACGCCTGCACACCGCGATGCCGATCATGCCGCGGCGCGACTAGCCCTCGCCGCGCGCCACGAGCCCGTAGCGGCGAATCTTCTCGTACAGCGTGGCCTTTGCCATTTGCAGGCGCTCCGCCGCCTGGGCGACGGCGCCGTTGCTCTGTTGCAGCGCGTCGGCGATCAATGCGCGCTCGTACTGCTCCACGCGCTCCTTGAGCGGCTGCGCCTCGTCTGCGCCGCCCGCCGCGTCCGTCGAGAGATCGTCGGGAATCCCAAGCACCCGGCGGTCCGCCGCGTTGCGCAGCTCGCGCACATTGCCCGGCCAGTCGCGCTGCGCGAGCCGCATGCGGTCGCGCTCGGTGAGCAGCGGCGCGGGGCGCTGGTAGCGCACCGCCGCGTCGAGCAGGAAATGCTCGAACAACGGCACGATGTCCTCGCGCCGCTCGGCGAGCGGCGGCAGCGCGATCGTCACGACGTTCAACCTGTACAGCAGGTCGCGCCGGAAGGTCCCCGCCGCCACGTGCTCGTTCATGTCGCCCTTGGCCGCCGCGACCACGCGCAAGTCGGCGCGCACCGGCTGGTTCGAACCCAGGCGCTCCAGCACGCCGTCCTGCAACACGCGCAGCAGCTTCACCTGCAACGACAGCGGCATGCTCTCGATCTCGTCGAGAAAGAGCGTGCCGCCGCTCGCGTGTTCGAGCTTGCCGATCCGGCGTTTGGCCGCGCCCGTGAACGCCCCCGCCTCGTAGCCGAACATCTCCGACTCGAACATCGGCTCGGGCAGCGCGCCGCAATTCACAGCCACGAACGGCTTGTCATGGCGCGGCGACAGCTCGTGCAGGCTGCGCGCGATCAGCTCCTTTCCCGCGCCGGTGTCGCCGTTGATGATGACCGAGGCATCCGTGGGCGCGACGTTCGCAATGAGCTTGCGCACCTGCTCGATCGCCGGGCTCTTGCCGATGATGCGCGGCGCGAGCGCGTTCTGCCCCGCCAGCTCGCGGCGCAGCGCGTGGTTTTCCAGCATCAGGAGGCGCCGCTCCAGCGCACGCCGTACTGTTTCGATGAGGCGCTCCGAGGCGAACGGCTTCTCGATGAAGTCGTACGCGCCGTCACGCATGGCCTGCACGGCCATCGAGATATCGCCGTGGCCCGTCACGAGGATGATGGGCACATCGGGCGCGCGCTCGTGGCACTGCGCGAGCAGGTCGAGCCCGCTCATGCCGGGCAGGCGGATATCGCTCACCACGATGCCCGCGAAGTCGGCATCGACGAGCGGCAGCGCGGCTTCGGCGTTCGCGAAACCGGCGGCGTCGAAGCCCGCGAGTTGCAGGCTTTGCACGCCCGCGCGGCGCACGAGTTCGTCATCCTCTACGTAGAGCACCCGGCCGGGCGTTGCATTGACCATATTCGTTCGTCATCCTGATTCATTGTCGGGCTTCAAAGTCCCGCCGCCCGCGCGACGCTCGCGGCATCCGCGCGAGCGCGGCGCAGTGTCAGCACGAAGCACGCGCCACCGCCCGTGTCATTGCTCGCGGTGAGCGTGCCGCCGCAGTCGCGTGCGATCGACGAGGAAATCGCGAGCCCGAGGCCGAGCCCCTGCCCCATTTCCTTGGTCGTGAAAAACGGCTCAAAGAGACGCGGCAGCACGTCCTCGGGAATGCCCGGGCCATTGTCGCGCACCGCGATGGCAAGGGTCGCGGCGCTCGCCAGAACGTCGATCGCAATACGTGGCGAGGGCACGCCCGCCACCGCGTCGAGCGCATTGCCGAGCAGATTGATGAGCACCTGTTCGAGCCGCAGGTCGTCGCTCTGCGCGACCAGATCAGGGTACTCCGCGCTCGCGTCGAGCGGCGCGGGCGGCGCGCCGTCCTCGATCAGCGCAAGCTCCACACGCACGCCCTCGAGCCGCTTGCCGAGCAGCGCGAGCGAGTTGCGCAGCGCGCGCGCAACCGGCGCGCGCGCGCTTCTGGGCCGCGCACGCCCGACGAACAGCTTGAGCTGGTTGACGATCTTGCCCATGCGCTCGGTGAGCGAGGCGATCGCCTCCAGGTTTTCGGTGGCGGCCGCGTACTGGCCGCGTTCGAGAAACACGCGCGTGTTGTCGGAAAAGCTGCGCAGCGCGGCGAGCGGCTGGTTCAGCTCGTGCGTGATGCCCGCCGCCATCTGGCCGAGCGCGGCGAGCTTGCTCGCCTGGATCAGTTCGTCCTGGGTCGCGCGCAGCACGCTTTCCGCGCGCGTGCGCTCCGCCACCTCGCGTTGCAGGCGCTCGTTCGCCTGCGAAAGATCGGCGGTGCGCTCGGCCACGCGCTCGTTGAGCATCGCATAGGCCTTCTGCAACATCGCGCGGCTGCGCATCACCTCTTTCACGCGCGCGCGCCGCATGCGCCAGTAAAAGCCGAAGAGGCACAGCGACACATAGCCGAAGCCCGTCATGATGGTCGCGTTGCGCGAGGCGTCCAGCACGGGATCGATCGACGACATCGTGACGAGGTGCCAGTCGGGCTCGCCGAGCGAGCGGCGCGTTTCCAGGTAGCGCGGCGCGCGCAGCCCCGCGCCCATGCGCACGATGTCGGCGTCGCCTTGCAGCACGCGCTCGACGCTCGTGGGCAGCGGCGCGATCGGCTCGCTCGCGTACTGGCGCGTGGCGTCGATCGAGGCGACCACGGCAGGCGGCAGCGGGCGCACTGTGCGGTACTTCCACGCGGGCACCGAGGAGAGAAAGATCACGCCGTGATCGTCGGTGACGAGGAGCGGCTCCGAGGCATCGGTGCCCGGAAACCATTCGAGATTGAGCTTGACCACGGCCACGCCGACGATCTTGCCGTCGCGCCGCACGGGCTGCGACACGTAGTAGCCCGGATCGTGCGAAATCGTGCCGATGCCGAAGAAGCGGCCCACGCCGCCCTGCATCGCGTCGATGAAATACGGGCGGAAGCGATAATCCACGCCCACGAAGCTGTCCGGGTCGCGCCAGTTGCTCGCCGCGATGCTCATGCCGTCGGCGCGGATGATGTAGGTTGTGGTGGCGCGCGCGTGGCGGTTCACGTCTTCGAGATAGCGGTTCGCCGCGGCGACCCACTCGGGCTTCGGATCGACAAGCACGTCCTGCACGAGCGGATGCTCGCCCACGATATAGGGCAGCGAGTCGTAGCGCTCCAGCGTGCTCTTGAGCGAGGCCGCAGTGCGGTCGCCGCGCACGGCGGCGTTGCGGCGCAGCGCGTCGATGCCGGTCTGCCAGGTGAGCGCCCACGTGAGCGCACAGACCGCGACGAGCCCGGCGGCGAGCGCGAAGAGGATGATGAGGCGGCGCGTCACGTCAGCGGCTTCCAGACGGTCGAGGGGATGAGCGGAATTGTGGCACATGCTCGCCGTGCGGCGTCCGGGGAGAACGCGCGATGTGAAGCGGCGCCGGGCCGGCTTGGGTGGAAAGGCAAAAACGGGCGATGCGCACGCAGGGGAAACGGTGCACCGCCCAACGGCACGAGCCGCATGAAGATGAAACGGTCAGGCGAAGCCGCGGACGGCGCGAGGCGGACGCGACGGCATCGCCCGCCCGCCCCGCATGGCGTGGCTTACACGCCCGCGCCTTCCTTCACTTCTTCGACATCGCCCGAGAGCACGGCGCGCAGCTTGTTGCGGTCGAGCTCCTTCTCCCATGCCGACACCACGACGGTCGCCACGCCGTTGCCGACGATGTTGGTGAGCGCGCGGCACTCGCTCATGAAGCGGTCGATGCCGAGAATCAGCACCATGCCCGAGAGCGGAATGGTCGGCACCACGGCGAGCGTCGCCGCGAGCGTGATGAAGCCTGCGCCGGTCACGCCGCTTGCGCCCTTCGAGGTGAGCATCGTCACCGCGAGCAGCGTGAGCTGCTGCGTCCACGTGAGGTCGGTGTTGGTCGCCTGGGCGATGAAAAGCACCGCCATCGTCATGTAGATGTTGGTGCCGTCGAGGTTGAACGAGTAACCGGTCGGCACCACGAGGCCCACCACCGAGCGCGAGCAGCCGAGGCGCTCGAGCTTCTGCATGAGTTGCGGCAGCGCCGATTCCGACGAGCTCGTGCCGAGCACGATCAGCAGTTCTTCCTTGATGTAGGAAACGAAGCGGATGATCGAGAAGCCGGTGAAGCGCGCGATCGTGCCGAGCACGACGAGCACGAACACGACCGACGTGAGATAGAACGTGCCGATGAGCTTGAGCATCGGAATGAGCGAGCCCACGCCGTACTTGCCGATGGTGAACGCCATCGCGCCGAACGCGCCGATCGGTGCGAGCTTCGTGACGATCTTCACGACGCCGAACAGCACGCCCGAGACGCTGTCGATGAACTCGGTCACCACGCGGCCACGCTCGCCCAGTTGCGTGAGCACGGCGCCGAACAGCAGTGCGATCAGCAGGATCTGGAGGATCTCGCCCTGTGCGAACGCCGAGGTGATCGTGTCCGGAATGATGTGCATCAGGAAGTCGACGCTGCTCTGGCCATGCGCCTTTTCGGCGAAGCTCGCCACGGCCTTGGCGTCGAGCGAATGGACGTCGACGTTGAAGCCCGCACCGGGCTTGAGCACGTGCGTGGCGATGAGGCCGAGCACCAGCGCGAAGGTCGAGACGATCTCGAAGTAGAGCAGCGCCTTGCCGCCCACGCGGCCCACCTTCTTCATGTCCTCCATGCCGGCGATGCCGGTCACGACGGTACAGAAGATGATCGGCCCGATCACCATCTTGATGAGCTTGATGAAGGCGTCGCCGAGCGGCTTCATGTCGATGCCGATGGCGGGCCAGTAATGGCCCAGGATCACGCCGATGACGATCGCCACGATCACCTGGAAGTAGAGGACTTTGTGGAGAGGTTTCTTCACGATGGTTCCCGCAAATGAGTTAAGCCAATGGCCGAACGAAGCTGGTCGGGCCGCGACAGGACGAAACTGGGGATCAGCGAAACCGGAAGGTGGGATCGGACATCGGCTGTCTCCTTGCTGTTTTTATGTCGCGGCCTTGGGTTGGCCGCGCGTTCTTATTTGCAAGGACAATGCCAGCGTGAACAGACGCTCACACCTTTGATTTATAAGGATTTTTATTCGACGAACAAAGGCGCGAATCTGGTTTTCCAGAAACGCGCCCGATGGGTGTTTGGATTTCCGGAAACGGCGGGGGTCCCGCCTCAGCCGCGCCCCTTCCACGGGACGAGCCGCTTTTCGAGCGCGCGCATGCCCAGATCGAAGCCCCAGGCAATGAGCCCGATCAGCACGATGCCCATCACCACGACGTCGGTGCGCAGGAAGCTCGACGCATTGAGCACCATTTGTCCGAGGCCGGCCGTGGCGGCCACCATCTCGGCGGCCACGAGCGTGGTCCAGCCAAAACCGATGGCGATGCGCAGCCCCGTGAGGATCTCGGGCAGCGCGGCCGGCAGCACGACGAAGCGCACGATCTGCGTGAAGCCGCCGCCGAGCGACGCCGCCGCGCGGATCTGCTCCACGCTCGCACTCTTCGCGCCCGCGCGCGCCGCCATGGCGATGGGGGCGAAGCACGCAAGATAGATCACGACAATCTTGGCCGTTTCGTCGATGCCGAACCAGATCACCACGAGCGGCAAATAGGCGAGCGGCGGCAGCGGCCGGTAGAACTCCAGCGGCGGATCGAGCAGGCCGCGCGCGATGCGCGACACGCCCATCAGGATGCCGACGGGAACGGCCGTGAGCGCCGCGAGCGCGAACGCGCCGAACACGCGCAGCGCGCTCCAGAACAGATGCTCGGAGAGCGGCAGGCCGCCCTGGATGCGGCCGTGCCAGGCGTCGGTGAACGCTTGCCAGACCGCCTCGGGCGTCGGCAGAAAAAGCGGCGGCAGCCAGTGCAGATGCGTGGCGAGCCACCAGAGCAGCGCGAGCGCCGCCACCGAAGCGGCGCTGAGCGCCGCCGTCGAACCCTCGCCGGGCATGCGCCAGACTTTCGAGCGCCCCGCCTGCGTGCCGGTCGCGGAACGCGCCGGCACCCTGCGCGCCTTCAGCGCGACTTCCCTCAACGATTCTTGGGGCACGCTCATGCTGGCTCCTCGTGCGCGTCCGCGTGCAGCAGTCCCACCAGCCGCTCGCGCCATTCGATGAATTCCGGCGACGACTTGATCGCACGCGCATCGCGCGTGGCGAGATAGCGGCGCGCGAACGGCACCTCGTATTCGCGCTCGATGCGGCCCGGCCCCGGCGTCATGACGACGATGCGCGTCGCGAGAAAGAGCGCCTCCTCCACGCTGTGCGTGATGAAGAACACCGTCTTTTGCGTGCGCGCCCAGACGTCGAGCACGAGCGTTTGCACCTGCTCGCGCGTCATGGCGTCGAGCGCGCCCATCGGCTCGTCCATCAGCAGGATCTGCGGGTCGCTCGCAAGCGCGCGCGCAATGCCCACGCGCTGCTGCATGCCGCCCGAAAGCGCGTACACGCGCTCGCGCGCCTGCGCCTGAAGCCCGACGAGCGCAAGCTGTTCGCGCGCGATGCGCTCGCGTTCGGCCTTCGGCACACGCCGAAAGCGCAAGCCGAGCGAGACGTTGTCGAGCACGTCGAGCCACGGCAGCAGCGCATGCTTCTGGAACACCACGCCGCGCTCGGCGCCAGGCCCCTCCACCCGTTCGCCGTTCACGCGCACCTCGCCCTGCGCGGGCTCGATGAAACCCGCGATGCAGTTGAGCAGCGTGGTCTTGCCGCAGCCCGAAGCGCCGAGCGCCACGACGAACTCGCCGCTCGCCACTTCGAGGTTCACGTTCGCGAGCGCGACGTTCGGCGGCGCACCGCGTTGCGCGCCCTCATAGATGACGGTGAGATCGCGGATCGCGAGCGCGCTCATGTGCGTTTCCTTGCGTTCAGTGCGCAGCGGCGCGCTGCACGTATTGCGGATCGACGCCCACCGAGTAGTCGGGCAACAGGTTCTGGATCGTGCCCTGCTGCTTGAGGAAGGTCGCCGTGGCGAGCAGCGACTGCGCCGCGCCCGACTGCGCGCCACCGCCCAGCCACTGCTTCGAGGCCTGCTCGGCGGGCGTGGGGAAGGCGTAGAGCGCGAGGCTCGCGGGCACTTCGTCCGCATTCGCGCCCGACTCCTTCGCCACCGCCTGCACCTGGAGCGAAGCCGCGTTCCATGCGCTGCGGTGCGCGCTGTAATCGGCGTCGGCGGCGGCCAGCACCTTCACGAACTTCGCGACAAAGTCGCCGTTGTCCTTCGCGAAGCGGCGATCGACCACGAAGCCGTCGAAGGTCGCCTTGCCCGTGGCCTTCGCCACCTGCCCCGAGGTAATCAGCACCTTGCCGTTCTTCTTGACCTGCGCGAGCACGGGGTCCCAGATGTAGGTCGCGTCGATGTTGCCGCGCTGCCAGGCGGCCGCGACTTCAGGCGGACGCAGGTTGACGATCTTCACGTCGGCGGGATTCACACCCGCGTTCTGCAACGCGACGAGCGTATGAAAGTGCGAGGTCGAAACATACGGCACGCCGATCGTCTTGCCCTTGAGGCCCGCGACGCTCGTCACGCCCGAGCCGTCGCGCGCGACGAGCGCTTCGGCGTCGTTGATGTTGTCGAGAATCCAGAAAAGCGAGAGGTCCACGCCCTGCGAGAGGCCCGCCGCGATCGGGCTGGAGCCCGCCTCGCCGAGTTGCACCGAGCCCGAGGCGAGCGCGCGGATCACGTCGGCGCCGCTCGCGAGCTTGCGGTAAGTGACCTTGTAGCCGGTTTCCTTTTCGACTTCGCCCGTTGCCTGCGCGTAGCGCCACGGCACCACCATGTCCTGATACGCGATCACGACCTCGCGCGTTTCAGCATGCGCGCGCGGCGCGCCGAACGTGGCGGCGAGGCACGCGGCTGCGAATGCAACGGCGGCAAAGCGCGGACGGTGTGCGAAAGCGGAGAGAGCGCGTGGGTTCATCGTGAGACTCCGGCGGAACGACGTTCGAGTGAAAGAAGGTTCCGACTATAGGGAGTCTGGCGACGGGCGGTTCTAATTTATCCGCGATAGCTAATGACGCTGCTGAAGCATTGCTTTTCGCGCGGAAGTGGATGGGCGTGGGACCGACGCGCGACTTCCGCTGTTCGAGTGCGGCGTGGAACGAAGGTGTAAACGAAAAAGCCCGCTTTTCAGCGGGCTTTTTCGATGCATGCGTGCAAGCAAGCGCGGGTTGGCTTACACCACGCCCGCCCCATGCGCCTGGACGTCGGCGTGATAGCTCGAACGCACCATCGCGCCAACGGCCGCGTGCGTGAAGCCCATCTTGTACGCCTCTTCCTCGTACATCTTGAACGTGTCGGGATGCACGTATTCGCGTACCGGCAGGTGATGCTCGGAAGGCTGGAGGTACTGGCCGATCGTCAGCATGTCGACGTCGTGCGCGCGCAGGTCGCGCATGACCTGAAGAATCTCTTCCGGCGTTTCGCCAAGGCCGACCATCAGGCCCGACTTCGTCGCGACATCGGGATGCAGCGCCTTGAAGTCCTTGAGCAGCTTGAGCGAGTGCGCGTAGTCCGAACCCGGGCGCGCTTCCTTGTACAGGCGCGGCACCGTTTCGAGGTTGTGATTCATCACGTCGGGCGGTGCGGCGTTGAGGATCGAAATCGCGCGGTCCAGACGGCCGCGGAAGTCCGGCGTGAGAATCTCGATGCGCGTTTCGGGCGACTGCTCGCGCACCTGGCGGATGCACTCCACGAAGTGGCCGGCGCCGCCGTCACGCAGGTCGTCGCGGTCCACGCTCGTGATCACGACGTACTTGAGCTTGAGCGCGCCGATGGTGCGTGCGAGGTTGGCCGGTTCGTCGGCGTCGAGCGGATCGGGACGGCCGTGGCCGACGTCGCAGAACGGGCAGCGGCGCGTGCACTTGTCGCCCATGATCATGAACGTCGCGGTGCCCTTGCCGAAGCATTCGCCGATGTTCGGGCAGCTCGCTTCCTCGCACACCGTGTGCAGGTTGTGCTCGCGCAGAATGTTCTTGATCTCGTAGAAGCGCGAATTGCCCGTGGCCGCCTTCACGCGGATCCACTCGGGCTTCTTGAGCTTCTCGATGGGAATGACCTTGATCGGAATGCGCGAGGTCTTGGCCTGCGCCTTCTGCTTTGCGGTGGCGTCGTAGGGAACGGCGTCGGCGGCGCTTGCGGCCGGATTCGCTGCGGGATTCGTCGCGGGGTTCGCGGTGATGTCAGTCATGCTTTCGATCCAGTCAGGCCGCCGGTGCAACGCCAGCCTGCGGTTGCGGCGGTTCCCCGCCAGAGGCCGCGCAAACGGCCGGTTCCTCTCCAGCCGCTTCGGCTGAAGGGTCTGTGGCAGCCGCTTCGGCCGCCGAAAGAAGTGTTGCTGCGTGCGCCGCGAGATTCGCCTCGACCCGCGCCGCCAGCGTCGCGGCCACGTCGCGCCAGTTCGCTTTTACGCCGAGCGTCGCCATGTCGACGGTTTCGAGCCCGGCGTATCCGCACGGATTGATCGCGAGAAACGGCGCCAGATCCATCGACACGTTCAGGCTCACGCCGTGATAGCTACAGCCGTTGCGGATCTTCAGGCCGAGGGCGGCGACTTTCGCGCCCGCGTGCAGCGCGCTCGCCCCGCTCGCGTGTTCTGGCACGTAAATGCCGGGCGCGCCGGCCTTGCGCTCACCGGCGAGATTATACGCCGCCAGGGTTTCGATCACGGCGTCCTCGATGAGCGTGACGAGCTCGCGCACCATCAGCTTCCGGCGCCGCAAGTCGAGCAGCAGATACGCCACCACCTGGCCCGGCCCGTGATACGTGATCTGGCCGCCACGATCGATCTGCACGAGCGGAATGCCGCTGTCGGCCACGAGCAGGTGCTCGGGCTTGCCGGCCTGACCCAGCGTGAACACCGGCGGATGCTCGACGAGCCAGATTTCGTCGGACGTATCGGCGTCACGGTCGGCCGTGAACGCGCGCATGGCGTCGAAGCTCGCTTGATACGCCTCGTTGCCGCGCCAGCGCACGACGACGGGCGAATTTGCCGTTTGCAATGCGGCCGCCGGCAAGCCGGGGTCGGAAGAAGTTTGTGGAGATGAAACCGGGGTGGCGCACATGATTTCGGGAGTTTACCGAATTCGGGACAAGCGCGCCGGGCATGCCGCGAATAACCCTGCATAGCCTTGAATAATCACGAAAAACGGCGGCGGCGGGTTGCCCTCCCGCCGCCGCCGTTATCGAACCACCGTGCGCAAGCTCAAACGGTGCGCCAGCCGTCGCCGATGTGAACGCCCGCCCGCTGTGCGGCGCGCGCGGCCCAATCCACCACGCGCTCGCCCAGACGCGCCGGCGCCGCGAAACCCACCCAGGCGGCAGCTCCGCCTTCCGCGCCGATCCACAGGCGCTCGCCGCGCCGCAGCCGCAGCGTGTGGCCGGGTTCGAGCCAGTAATCGGCGGTGTCGTCGCTGCGCGTGACCCACACGGTGCCGCACTTCACGGTGAGTCGGGTGCTGCGCGTGACGCGCACCGACGCCATTTGAGCGGCTGCCACTTCAAACGTGATATCCGAAGAAATTTCTCTCATTTTCGACTCCGAATGACCTGCTCCGATGGCTACAATCGTAGATGCCATAAGGGGTCGAGCAAAACGATCAATTTTCACGGCTATGTGAGAAAAAATACGATATGGACCTGCGCCAGCTCCCCGCGCTGAATGCGCTCAAGGCCTTCGAGGCCGCCGCCCGCCACGAAAGCTTCTCGCGCGCCGCCGACGAGCTCTTCGTCACGCACGGCGCCGTGAGCCACCAGATTCGCGCGCTCGAAGCGGAGCTGGGCGTGGCGCTGTTCGCGCGCGACGGCAAGCGCGTGCGCGTGACCGACACCGGCCGCCGCTACGCGGGCCAGGTGCGCGAGGCGCTCAACCAGCTTGCGCACGCCACCCAGGAAATTCGCGCGGGCGACCGCGACCGGCGGCTGGTCGTCTCGATGCTCTCGTCGTTCGCGGCGCGCTGGGTCACGCCGCGCATCGGCCGCTTCATCGAGGCGCATCCGCAATGGGACGTCGAGCTGCAATCCACGAATTCGCTCACCGACTTCGCGCGCGACGATGTCGACGTCGCCATCCGCTTTGGCTACGGCCACTATCCGGGGCTGCACGCCGAGCTGCTGCTCGACGAGATCTTCTTTCCCGCCTGCTCGCCCGACTTCAACGGCGGCAAGCTGCCCACCGACCCGCGCGAACTCGCGAAGCTGCCGCTCCTGCGCTCGGACGACGAGCTCTGGCGCCCCTGGTTCGACGCGGCGGGCCTCCAGGACCTGCCCGAACCGAAGCGCGGCGTGCTCTACCAGGACTCGTCGAACCTGCTGCAAGCGGCCATGGACCGCCAGGGCATCGCGCTCGTGCGCCGTTCGCTCGCCATGCACGAAATCACGCTCGGGCGCCTCGTGCGCCTGTGCAAGGACATCGACGGGCCGAGCCCGTGGCGCTACTACTTCATCTGCCCGCCGCAGCGCATGCAGACGGAGCGCGTGCAGGCATTCCGCGACTGGGTATTCGACGAAGTCGCGCGCTTTCGGCGGCTTTACGAGGACGCCTGCGAGGCCGGCCCGCTGATGACGGCCGCCGCCGCCGCGCAACGCGCCCGCGTGGGCGACGTGCCCTGAAACGCAGGCCGCAATACGAATACCGCAAAGCGAATACTGCAAATGCGACGAGGGCCGCGCATGGCGGCCCTCGTCGTTCGCGTCTCTGCCTGCGAAACGCCGGCGTTTACAGCACGATCTTCACCATCGGATGCCCGGTGAGCGCGCGGTACATGTCGTCGAGATGCACCTGGCTCGTGGCGCGCACCGTCACGGTCAGGCCCGTGTAGTTGCCGCCGCTCGACGGGCGCGACTCGATGGTCGTGGCGTCGAAGCCGCCGTCGAATTCGCGCAGCACCGTCACGATGGTGTCCTGGAACTCGGGGTGCGTCTTGCCCATCACCTTGATGGGGAAATCGCAGGGGAATTCGATCAGCGATTCTTTCGCTTCGGGGTTGCCGGGGGTGCCGGGTTTGCCTGTCTGGGTCATCTTCATTTCTCCACTTCCTGTAGCTCGGCGGCCGGCGCGCGCAGCGCCTGCGCCTCGCGTTGCTTCGCGCGCTGGTAAGCCGCGTAAAGCCCGGCATAGACCGAGCCCGGCTTGCCGCCGCCCACCGGCTTGCCGTCGAGCGCGACGACCGCCAGCACTTCCTTCGTCGCCGAGGTCACGAGAATCTCGTCGGCTGCGCGCAGTTCGGCCTCGCTCACTTCACGCGCCGTGAACCGCACGCCGCACGCCTCGGCCAGTTCCTCGATCAGGCCATAGCGAATGCCTTCGAGAATCCGGTTGCTGCGCGGCGGCGCAAAAAGCGCGCCGTCCTTCACGACCCACACGTTCGCCGACGAAGCCTCGGTCACGAAGCCGTCGCGCAACTGGATCGTCTCGAACGCGTCGTGCTCCGCCGCGTGTTGCGCCATCAGCACGTTACCGAGCAGCGAGGTCGACTTGATGTCGCAATTGAGCCAGCGCTTGTCCTCGGCGCTCACGCAGCGCACGCCCGCTTCACGCTGCGCAGCGGTGGGCAGCTTGAGCGGATTGACCATGGCGAACACCGTGGGCGTGGCCGCCGCCGGGAACGCATGGCCGCGCGGCGCGACGCCGCGCGTGACCTGCACGTAGACATTGGCGTGGGCATCGCGCGCGAGCGCACCCGCCGCTTCGTTCGCCTCGATCAGGCGCGCCACCAGCGCGCGCCAGCCCGCCTCGTCGAACGGATTCGAAATGCCGACCTTCTCAAGCGAGCGCTTCAGCCGCGCGAGATGCTGCGCGATGCGAAACGGCACGCGCACCTTGCCCTCATCCACGGCGAGCGCATACACGGGCACGACCTCGTAAATGCCGTCACCGAAGATGAAGCCGCGATCGAGCACGGGAATGCGCGCTTCGGAAAGCGGCGTGAGTTCGCCGTTGAGCCAGACGAGCGGCTCGGCGGTTTCACTCCCCGCCCCCGCCACAGCCGGCGCTGCGCCATGAGCCGCCGTCATCACTTCTTCTTGTTGACCATCAGCATGAGCGAATCCCACACGCGGCCGACGATGCCTGCCTGCGGCACCGCTTCGAGCGCGACCATCGGAACCTGCGCGAGCACCTTGCCGTCCGCGCCCACGAACTTCGCCGTGCCGACCTGCTGGCCGAGCGTGAGCGGCGCGATCAGCGGGCTGGTGAGTTCGACCTGCGGCTTGGCCTTGTCGGCGGCGCCCTTGGGCAGCGTCACGAACTGGTCCTTCTGCACGCCGACCTTCACGGCGTCGAGCGTGCCCTTGTACACGCGCGGCGTGGCCACGGCCTGATTCGCCTGATAGATGCGCGTGGTGTCGTACGCGCTATAGCCGTAGTTCAGCATCTTCAGGCTGTCCTGCACGCGGTCGTGTTCCTTCTGCTCGCCCATCATCACCGAGACGAGACGGCGCTCGCCCCCGCCCGCGAGCGGCCGCTTGGCCGAAGCGATCAGGCAGTAGCCCGCGGCCTGGGTGTGGCCGGTCTTCAGGCCGTCGACGGTCGGGTCGATCCACAGCAGGCGGTTGCGGTTGGGCTGCTTGATGTTGTTGTACTTGAACTCCTTCACCGAGAAGATGTTGTAGTACTCGGGATAGTCGCGAATCAGGCGCGCGGAGAGCCGGGCGAGGTCGCCGGCCGTCGTGTAGTGATTCGGGTCGGGCATGCCGTTCACGTCGGCGAAGTGCGTATGCGCCATGCCGAGCTTCTGCGCTTCGGCGTTCATCATGTTGACGAAGTTCGCCTCGCTGCCGCCCACCAGTTCGGCGAGCGCGATGGCCGCGTCGTTGCCCGACTGGATGATCATGCCGTACACGAGGTCGTGCACCGACACCGGCTTGTTCGCTTCGATGAACATGCGCGACTCGTCGTTCTTCACGCGGCGCACGGCTTCGCTCGGCGTGACGATCTGATCCATCGTGATCTTCTTCGATTGCAGCGCCTCGAACACGAGGTACGCGGTCATGAGCTTCGTGAGCGACGCGGGCTCGACGCGCTCATCGGCATTGCCGGAGGCGAGCACCTGGTTGGCGGTCGCGTCGACGAGCACCCACGAGCGCGCGTTCACGCCCGGAGGCGGCAGGCCGCCGAGCACGTTGTCCGCGGGAGTGCCGACCGCCACTTCGGCTTGCGGCTGCGCCTGCACTTTCACGCCCGCAGTGTGGGCGGGCGTGCGGGCGAACGTGCCTGCGCTCGCCAGAAGCGTGGCGGGCAAGAGCGCTGCGAGCGTGACGTTGCGAACGATGGAGGAAGAAACGAGAGAAGACGGTTGGCCGGAGGAGAGAAAACGCATAGGTTCAGGTCGGGCTGAATGGGGACGGGATGAACGTAGCGCGCCATGCGGCGCACGGTCTGTGAGAGCCGGATTGCTCGTGCCGCGCATGCACCGATTGCGGCGCAGCAAGCACAAAAATGGCGACCATTATACGCGTCGCGTCGCGGCGGATTTTCGCGATGTCACACGTTTGCGCATACCTGTCGTGCATTTTTCACGCATTTCTGCCGCCATACGATGCATGACGAACGGCTTGCATCGGGCCCTTGAAATGCGTGATGCGGCGAGTGTCCAGCGGAGTTTCAAGCGGAGTCAGTCAGATGAAGCGCAAAACTTATCGCCAGGCTTCAACGATGATGCGCTTGAGGATATGCAGCTTGCGGTGCAGGAAGTGTTCCGCCCCTGGAATCACGACGATCGGCAATTCCTGCGGGCGCGCCCATTCGTACACCGAGAGAATCGGCACGGTGTCGTCGAGTTCGCCGTGGATCACGAGCGTGTCTTCGCGCACCGGCGCGACTTCCCAGCGGCTCGCCGCCGTGCCGACGAACACCATGCGCTCGATCGCGCCGCCCCCTTCGACATAGCGCTTCGCGACGTGCGAAAGCACGAAGGTGCCGAACGAAAAGCCCGCGAGCACGAGCGGCACGTCGGCCTGGCCCGGTTGCGCGCGCATGTAGGCGATCAGTTCGAGCAGATCGTCCTGCTCGCCGATGCCGTTGTCGTGCGTGCCCGAGGTTTCGCCCACGCCGCGAAAGTTCGAGCGATAGGTGGTGTAGCCAAGCTGGACGAGCGTGCGCGCGAGCGTTTGCGCGACCTTGTTGTCCATCGTGCCGCCAAAGAGCGGATGCGGATGCGCGACGAGCGCAATGCCGCGCGACGGCGTGCCGGCTTCGGGCACGTCGAGCGCGCATTCGATCTTGCCGACGGGACCGTCGATCTGGAATTTTTGTGTCTGGGCGTTCATCGTGCGGCAGTCCTTACGGGTGCTGATGGGTACTGATCGGTACGGGTTGGCGCTTGTTGGCGTTGCTTGTGCGCGGATCAGCGATCGATCTTCAGGCGCTCGACCACCTGGCCGTTCTGCAAATGCGAGACGACGATCTCATCGATGTCGCTCTCGTCGATATACGTGTACCACGTGCCTTCCGGATACACGACGACAACCGGCCCTTCCTCGCAACGGTCGAGGCAGCCCGCCTTGTTGATGCGCACCTGGCCGGGCCCCGCGAGGCCAAGCTGCTTCACGCGCTTTTTCGCGTATTCCTGCATGCCTTGCGCGTTGCAGTTCGCGCAGCTCGGGCGGTCCGCGCCGGGTTCGCGCTGGTTCAGGCAGAAAAAGACGTGGTACTTGTAGAACGAATCGGTCATGGCGTGGGGTACCGGTGAGTGTCTTGCGGTGAGAGCGGGCCAGGCTGAATGCGTGCTGGCCGCCTTGAGGCATGGCGTTGGGTGCGCGGCGATGCGCTCGATTATAACGAGCATGGCGTGAACGCTCAGGCGCGCTCCGCCGCGTGGACTCACCCGCTTTCGCGCGCGCGCCGCGCGAGCCAGGCGCGCTCGACCGAGAACGCGGTCCACGCAAGCGCGGCCCAGGGCCATGTCCACGAGAGCCAGCGTGCGAGGCCGTTGAAGTGCAAGTAGCGGCCCTGGCGCCAGTCCGCGAGCACCACATCGAAATACGGGTTCACGGGCAGCAGGTTCACGAGCACGAGAGCCACCGCGAGCGCGAGCGTCGCCGCCGCCGCGCGCGCGCCGCGCGGCAGGCGCAGCGCGAGGAGCGCCGCGAGCGTGCCCCACACGAGCCCCGCGAGCGCGGCCGGCGTCGCCCAGTCGAAGATGAGCCCGCTTTGGGACTGGAGGAAGGTCGCGCCCACCTTGACGGCGAGCGTGGTCGCGATGAGCGCGACGACCAGCCGCGCGCGCGGCGCGCGCGAGCGCATGGGGAGCGTGGCGAACGCCGCCGCGCCGAACAGGTTGAGCGTCGCGACGAGCGCCTCCCAGCCGCTGTCGGGCAGGCGCGCAACGAGCATGTCCGGCAGCGAGCGCAGATGCCAGGCGGCGGGCGTCCAGGCGATCACGGCGTCCTGCATCGACACGTCCAGGCGCTGCCATAGCGCGCGCGGCCAGTCGCCCATGCCGAACAGGCGCGGCGCGGGGTACATCGTCGCGAACGGCCAGAGGGCGCCGAGCACCATCAGCACGGCCGCGTCGCGCTCGAACCAGCGAAAGCGCAGGCGGCGCAGGAAGCCGCGTTCGAGCAGCGCGCCGGTGGCGGGCGCCGCGAGCACGGCGCCGAGCAACGCGCCAAGCGCATTCGAGGCGAGATCGAGATTGGAGGCCACGCGCGTGGGCAGCCAGGTCTGCACGGCTTCCATCACGCCCGAGAGCAGCGTGCCCGCGACCGTGGCGAGCAGCACCGCGACCGGCCCGCGCCAGCGCGGCCATACGGCGAACACGATCAGCGCGCCGAACGGCATGTAGCCGAGAATGTTGGTGATGATGTCGAAGACCGTCCAGTAGCGCGGCCACGGATCGCCGAGATACGCGAAGGGACTGAGGCCGAGCGAGCGCCAGCCGGAGAAGGGATACCACGAGCCGTAGACGATCAGCGCCGTGTAGAGCGCGAGCGACTGGCGCGAGAGCGTCGAGGCCTGGCGCGGCAGGGGCTCGCGGGCGCCGGTGTGCGGCGCGCGCTTATCGCTCACATCACTGACATCGCTCACGCTGCCCGGTTCGCCACCGGCCTCGCGCTCGCCGCCACCGCCCTCGCCGCCATCCGTCCCGCGCCGCCCGCCGTGCGGGGCGCGCAGCCGCAGCCGCAACCGTCCCGCGTCGATCATGCCGCTATCCCGCCCTTGCCCCCGGTGTCGCGCCGCGCATCGTCGTGCCGTCGCGCAGGTGAGCCGCCATCAAGGCGTCCTCGCGAGCGACTGCCCGCCCAGCCAGGCGCCCACCTGGTTCACGAAGTCGTCGCTGGCCGCCTGCAATGCGCGTACGCCGCCCGCCGCATCCGGCGTGCTCGCCGGGGCGCGCGTGGCGAAGGAGCGTTGCGCCAGCACCTTGCCGCCCTGCATGAGCGTCGCGCGCGCGGAGAGCACGCCCGAGCTTTGCGTCGGGCTTTCGAACACCTGCTCGAACTCGTACAGTTCGACCTTGAGCATGGGCGCCTGCACGGCGTCGCCGCCCGAGAGCACCGTGGCCTGTGCGCCGAGCGACGTGCGCAGGCGCTCCGTGAGCAGCCGCGCGGGCGACATCGCCCAGCGGCTCTCCGCGTAGCGCGCCGTGCGCTGCGAATCGAAGGCCATCCGGTAGACGATGCCGTCGTTGTCGAGCGGCGGCGGCGCGACGACCGCCAGCACCTTCAGCAGCGGCTTCGCGCCGGGCGCGGCAGCGGCGGCGGGCGCCGCCTGCGCGCTTTGCAGCCCGAGGTCGTAGCGAACGTCGTTGATCGAGCCCGCATTGCCCGCGCACGCGGTGAGCAGCACGCCGAGCGCGAACGCCGCCAGCAAGGCCTGGAGCCTCGCCCGGAGCGCCGGGACGGCGTGTTGCATCGATCGTGGCAGACGTGGTGTGCGTGACATTGCGTTTCCTTTGGGGATCCTTTGCGGTTCCGGCGCTTGCATGTGGCTCATTTCGTCCCCGCATTCGACCCTGAGGCGGCAGGCCAGACGAAGCCCGGCTCGCCCGGCCCCGGCGCCGGCTGCGGCGCGCCGCCGAACAGCACGCTGCGCGGGCTCTTGCTGAAGGTGCCCGCCGCGCGGTCCACGGAGCGCATGGCCGAGCGCACGTCGTCGGTCAGCGAATCGACGCGCGGCAGCGTGTCGTAGCCCACGCGCGCCGAGAGATCCTGGATCGAGGCGTCGATCGAAGTGAGCGCCTGGCCCGCCTGGGCCGCCGCCGTCCCGGCCTTGTTCAGATTGGTCTGGAACGGGCCATCGGGGCGATTCATGCTCGTGATGAGCGTGTTGGTCGAGTGCAGCGTGCGCTGCAACTCGCTCACCGCTCCCGGCAACTGCTTCGTGGTGGGCTCGAGCTGCTGGGCGAGCCCGTTCACGCTGCTCGCGGCCTGTTGGAGGCTGTTCACGGCCGCCATCACCTGCTTGCGGTTGTCTTCGGAGAGCATGTCGTCGATGTCGCCCGCAATGCGGTCGAGCTTGCGCAACAGTGCGTCGCCGCGGCGCTGGAGCTGGTCGAGCAGACCCGGCCGCAGCGGCAGTTCGGCCACATGCGCCTCCGAGGAATGCAGCGGCGAGAGGTCGATGCCGTTGTCGTCGAGCTGCACGAAGGCGATGCCCGTCACGCCCTGGAGCGCGAGCGTGCCGTAGGTCGAGCGCGTCATGGGCGCCCGCTTGTCGACGAGGATGCGGATACGGATCGTGCCGGGCCGCTTGGGATCGAAATTGATCGTCTGCACCTTGCCCACGTCGAGACCGCGATAGCGCACCGCCGCGTCCGGCGACAGCCCCGTCACGCTGGAACGCGAGATGAGGTCGTACGGCACGCGCACCGCGCGGTCGGCGCTGAAGAAGATGACCGCCAGCCCGATCACGACCAGCAAGCCTATCGTGAACATGCCCGCCCAGAACGCATGCGGTTTGTTTTCCATCGTCAGATTCCTTCATTGGCGGCCGCGGCGCGCCGGTAAATGGCGTGTCCTAGCACGGTCTCGCTCCCACCGACGCCGAGGCGAGCGCCGCCGGCGGCAGCTTCGCGCGCCGCTCGGGCGGCAGCGCCTGGAGCGCACGGCGCCCGCGCATGCCCAGAAAATATTCGCGAATGAACGGATGATCGACGCACGCCGCCTCCTCCACGGGCGCGGCCACCAGCACCTTGCGCTCGGCCAGCACGGCCACACGGGTGGAAAGCGCGACCATGGCGTCGAGGTCGTGCGTGACCAGCACGACGGTCAGGCCGAGCGCGCGGTGCAGCGTGCTGATGAGCTCCACCACTTCGTCGGAGGAGCGCGGGTCGAGCCCGGCCGTCGGTTCGTCGAGAAAGAGCAGTTCCGGCTCCAGCACGATGGCGCGCGCAAGGCCCACGCGCTTGATCATGCCGCCCGAGAGCGCGGCGGGCATTTTCGAAGCGTGCTTGCACGGCAGCCCGACCATTTCGAGCTTGAGCATCACGATGTCGCGCATCAGCGCGGCCGGCACCTTGCCGAGCTCGCGCACCGGCTGCGCGATATTGTCGAACACCGTGAGCGACGAGAACAGCGCGCCTTGCTGGAACAGCATGCCGGTGCGCGTGCGCATGAGGCGGGCGCGTTCGGCGTCGATGGTCGAGATGTTCTCGCCGAACATCTTGATGGTGCCCGAGGTCGGCCGCTCGAGCCCGAGGATCTGGCGCACGAGCGTGGTCTTGCCCGAACCCGAGCCGCCCACGAGCGTGACGATCTCGCCGCGCCGGACCTCGAGGTTCAGATGCTGGTGGATGATGTTGCGCCCATAGCGCTTCGTGAGGTTTTCCACCTCGATCACCGGCTCGCCGATGGCGGGCAGCGGCAGGTCCTGCGCGACCTCCTTGAGCGGCGTAGTGATCGTGCCGGTGGTTTTGGTCGCGGCAATCGTGCTCATCGTGCCAATCGTGCCGGTCGTGCTCATGACAGCCCCACGTTCTGGAACAGAATCGCGAACACGGCGTCGGCGAGGATCACGATCGTGATCGACGTGACGACCGACGTGGTCGTGCCCTCGCCCAGGCTCTGCGAATTCGCCTTGATGCGAAAGCCGAAATGACAGCCCACGATCGCCACCAGCATGCCGAACGCCACCCCCTTGCCGAGACCGATCCACAGGTTGGCGATCGGCACGACGCTGGGCAGCGAGCGGAAGAACCACGAAATGTCGATGCCCAACACGATCTTCGCCGCGATTGCGCCGCCTAGCAACGCAATGATGTCGGTCCACATCACGAGCAACGGCATGGCGATGCCCAGCGCGATCACGCGCGGCAGGATCAGGCGCAGGCCGTGCGAGATGCCCATCACGCGCATGGCGTCGAGTTCCTCGGTCACGCGCATCACGCCGATCTGCGCCGTGATGGCCGAGCCCGAGCGCCCCGCCACGAGAATCGCCGAGAGCACCGGCCCCAGTTCGCGGATCACCGCGAGGCCAAGAATATTGACGATGAACTGGTTCGCGCCGAAGAGGCGCAATTGCTGCGCCGAGAGGTACGACAGCACGATGCCGATCAGGAACGCGACGAGCGCCGTGATCGGCAGCGCGCGGGCGCCCGCGTTGTAAATGTTCGCCGAAATCTCGATCCAGGGCGTGACCTTCGGCTTGCGCAGCACGAGCAGCAGATCGAGGATCACGCGCCCGAACATCGAGATGCCGCCGTACAGGTGGTCGAAGAACGAAAAGATTGCGAGGCCGAGCTGGGTGATCGGATCGATGCGCACGATGCGCTCGGGCGCCTCGCGCACCGAATCGAGCAGCGCGATGCGCTCGAAGATGTCGCGCTGCGTCTGCGTGAGGTCGACGAGATCCGCCGGCAGCTTGTGGCCCCAGATGCGCCAGAGCGCCTGGCCGCCCACGTGATCCATGCGCTCGACGCCCGAGAGATCCCATTCGCCGACGTGCTCGTCGGCGAGCGCGCGCAGACGCGTCGCAGCGCCCCCCTGGTCGCGGTCGCGCGCGAGCGCGAGCGCGGTCCACTGGCCGGACAGGCGCACGGTTTTTCCGCGGGTGCCGGCCGTGACTTCAAGGCCGGGCGGCGTGTCTTGATTCAAGGGTGTGCACTCGACGGATCGGGGTGAGCAAACATTGTAGCGAACGAGCCCCGTTTCGGCGGCCCGAACGCGCATTGCGGGCAAACGAATGGCGAACGGATTGTGGGTAACTCTCTGGATAACGTGTGGACCCCCTGTGGGTACGCTGTGAATTGACTAAGAGTTAAGCAGATTGGGCGCCAATCCGCCTGGGGAGCGAACGGCCGCGACCTGTGGATGATTCCGTGGATAAGCTGTGAGCCAACTGTGGATTGCCTGTGAATTGCTCACTTTTCGGGCACACGGAGCGCGAAATCCGGGGCAAACGAAGCCGGGCGCTGCTGCCCGCGCCCCAGCCACTACAATACGAGACATGAACGCGACGCCCCCCACCCCCGATACCCCGAGCGCCGGCGACTGGCGCATCGACCGCAACCGCGCGATCACGCTGTTCGGCCCCGCCGCGCACGACTGGCCCATCGAGATCGTCGAGGAAACCGGCTCGACCAACGCCGACCTGATGACGCGCCTGAAGGCGCTGCCGCAAAAGCGCGACGCCCTGGCGCGCCCGATCGTGCGCGTGGCTTACCTGCAAACGGCGGGCCGCGGCCGGCGCGGCCGCACCTGGGTCGCGCAACCCGGCGACGCGCTGCTGTTCTCGATTGGCTGCGTGCTGCCGCGCCCGATCGAAGGGCTCGCGGGCCTGAGCCTCGCCATCGGCTCGGCGCTCGTGGACGGCTTGCGCACGCTGCCTGTGACCGCGCCCGGCCAGATCGCGCTCAAGTGGCCCAACGACGTGCTGCTCGAAGGCGACAAGCTGGTGGGCATACTCGTGGAGACGGCCTGGAGCACGGCGGACGCCACCGCGGTCGTGATCGGCATCGGCACGAACGTGCGCGGCGAAGACGCGCTCAACGCCAAAGTCGAGGCGCTCAACGCCGCGGGCGGCAGCACGGCCGCCGTGCCCGGCACGACGCCCACGGCACTGTCGCGCGCGTGGCCGAACGCCAACCTCACCGACACCCTCGCCGCCGAGCTCAACGCGCTTGAAGACGCGCTGCAACGCTTCGGCGCGGCGGGCTTCGCGCCCTTCCAGGCGCGCTGGAACGCGTGCCATGCGTACGCGGGCCGCGAGGTCGCCCTCTACGAGCAAGGCAAGGAACTGATGCGCGGCAAGGCGGCCGGCGTGGACGAGCGCGGCCAGTTGCTCCTCGATACGCCGAACGGGCGCGAGACCGTCACGACCGGTGACGTGTCGCTGCGGCTCGCGGACGGCGGCGCATGAGCCGCGGCCCATATCTGCTGATCGACGCAGGCAACAGCCGGATCAAATGGGCGCTGGTCGCACCGGACGGGTCGCGCCTGCATGCGGGCGCGATGGACCACGTGCGCGACGAAGGCGCCGACGCCGCGCAAGCCTGCCCTGAAGCATGGCCGGGACTGCCACGGCCTTCCGGCGCATGGATCTCGAACGTCGCGGGCGCGGCCGTGGGAGAACGGCTCGACGCGCTCGTCGAAGCGCATTGGCCCGGTCTCGCGCGCACCGCCGTGCGCGCCTGCGCGCGCCAGGGCGGCGTGACCAACAGCTACACCACGCCCGACGCGCTCGGCAGCGACCGCTGGGCCGGCATGATCGGCGCGCACGCGGCGTATCCGGGCGAGCCGCTCCTCATCGCGACCTTCGGCACGGCCACCACGCTCGAAGCGCTGCGTGCGGACGGCACGTTTGTTGGCGGCCTGATCGCGCCGGGCTTCACGCTCATGATGCGCTCGCTCGGCGAGCACACGGCGCAACTGCCCGTGGTGGCGGGCGGCATGGCCGATGCGCCGCCCCCCGGCATCGCCTTCGCCACCGACACGCGCAGCTCGATTTCGGCGGGCTGCGCGCTCGCGCAGGCGGCGCTCATCGAGCGCGCCTGGGCGGATTTGCAAGATGCGTGGAAAATGCCGGTACGGCTCGTGGTGAGCGGCGGCGCAGCGGCGGAAGTGACAGCGGCGCTCAAGGTGCCGCATACTCGCCACGACGCGCTGGTCCTCGCCGGGCTGGCGCTCATCGCGGCGCAGTCCTGAGCGCCGCGCCTTGATCTGATCTGAACAAACGAAATCGACGGAGCTTCACACGATGCTGCGCTGGCTGCTCGCCATCCTGATTCTTGCCAACCTGCTGGCTTTCGCGGCAATTGGCGGCATGTTCGGCCCGACGCCCGCGTCGGGCTCGCGCGAAACCCAGCACCTGAACCGGCAGATCCACCCTGAGCGGCTCGTGGTGAAGGCGATCCGGCCCTCCGAATCGGCGGACCTGCCGACCGTGGGCGGCCCGGTGGCGGACCCGGCCGTGCAGGCGTCGAGCCTCGCGCAGTAAGCCGCAGTTGAGAGGTAGTTGAGCCCCAGTTGAGCCGCAGCCGGGCGGCTCGACTTCGAAACTTACTTCGCGCCTTCCTGCGCCCGCACCTTCTGGAGCAGCTTCGTGGTGGAGCGGTCGTGCTCGAACGCAATCGCGAGCGCGCGCCCGCCCCAGCCGCGCACCACGGCCGACTCGGGCAGCGCGTCCATGTCGTAGTCGCCGCCCTTCACGAGAATGTCCGGATGCACGGCCTCGATCAGCTCGATCGGCGTGCGCTCGCCGAACTGCACCACCCAGTCCACGCTTTCCAGCGCCGCCAGCAGCGCCATGCGGTCGTTCTCGTTGTTGATGGGGCGGTCGTCGCCCTTGCCGAGCATCTTCACCGAAGCGTCGCTGTTCACGCCCACGATCAGCGTGGCGCCGAGCGCCTTCGCGTCGGCGAGATAGGTGACGTGCCCGCGGTGCAGGATGTCGAATACGCCGTTGGTGAACACCACCGGGCCGGGCAGCGAGGCGCGCAGTTGCGCGAGCGCTTCGCGGGTCGTGATCTTGCGTTCGAAAGTAGCGGGCATGGAATGAGGCTCGGATAAAAGGCGCCGATCAGGATCAGTCAAGCCACTGACCGGCACGCGAGTGGAAAGCACCAATGAAAACGGCCCGTCACGCGAAAAGCGCTACGGGCCGTCCTGCGCGCACCGCGCCGCCAATGGGGCACGAAGCGGCGCGCACGCGAGTTGTGCTGGCGCGTCAGGCCGGCTGCTGCGTGCCCTGCTCGGCTTGCAGGCGCTGAACCACTTCCTTGCGATAGCGGTTCAGTTCCTGCGCCGTGTTGAACGTGCGTTCGAACAGGATCGAGAGGTTGTGCAGAATGCGCTCGATCACTTTCTTTTCCCAGCCGTCGTCGAAACGGATCTGCTCGTCGAGCCAGCGCTCGAGCCATTCCGGGTCGGGCAGGCGCGACTGCACCGTGTCGCGCGGGAACAGCGCCTGGTTCACGTGCAGGTTCGTGGGGTGCAGCGGCTTCTCGGTGCGGCGCGCCGAGGCCATCAGCACGCCGATCTTCGCGAACGCCGCGCGCGCGACGTCGCCGAAATTGTTGAGCGCCTTCTTCATGTAGCGCAGGTACGCGCCGCCATGGCGCGCTTCATCGCGCGAAATCGTTTCGTAGATCGCCTTGATGACCGGCTCCGTGTGCCATTCGGCAGCGCGGCGATACCAGTGATTCAAGCGGATTTCGCCGCAGAAGTGCAGCATGAGCGTTTCGAGCGGCGGCGCCGGATCGAACTCGAAGCGCACGGCGTGCAGCTCTTCCTCGGTCGGCACCATTTCCGGCTTGAAGCGGCGCAGGTATTCCATGAGCACGAGCGAATGCTTCTGCTCTTCGAAGAACCACACGCTCATGAACGCCGAGAAGTCGCTGTCGTGGTGGTTGTCGCGCAGGAACATTTCCGTCGCGGGCAACGCCGACCACTCGGTGATCGCGTTCATCTTGATGGTCGCGGCCTGCTCGTCGGTAAGGAGCGACGCGTCGAACTTGTCCCAGGGAATGTCCTTTTCCATGTCCCAACGGACCGATTCGAGCGATTTGTAAAGTTCCGGATAAAGCATCGTGTTCATAGTCCCGCCCCTGATCTGCGCAAAACGCGCGCATGACGAATTCGTAGCGTGCCGCGGGATCCGCGTCTCATGACGCGGCGCGCTGGCAAAAAAGCATTTAATTTTACGCGGTATCCGGCCCCCTGGACGCAATCGTACGAACGGGCAACGCATTCGGCGTTGCCCCACGACAATCCAGCCAACCGGAATGAAAGGCGCCGTCGTGGATTCTGGGTAGCTGCTCCGTGCCTCGAACCCGGCTGCCTGAAACTGCTGATCACTGCCGATAACCGCGTGTCTTGCCGGCCGTTCGCCGCGCTTTTGGCACGGCGCGCCCGGCGTTCCCGCAAGGCCTGTGGCGTCTTTGTCGGGCGATGCGACAGAATGCCGCATGCATGCCAAAAGCTGGCCAAATCCCGCCCAACACACTGACTGCCCCGTCCGCCACATCTTGCCGGCGGCTTTTCCGGCGGGCCAGCACTGCGCCCGTGAATGCCGTGGAACCCGCGCTGCGAAGCGCGTGACGCCCCTGACACTCCGTCAAATTGACCAGAAAAACCTTACACAATAATAGCATGCCGGTCTTTCACTTCCGGAGCAGCCCCAAATCCATCGCTGCGCCGTCCGTTGGAGTTTTGAGCCACGTCAAAAGAACTTCGCGTTGCGCTTGCGTATCGCGATAACCCAACTCAATCAACTCGCGCGTGAACTCCCGCTCGAACAGCAAATAGCTCGCGAAGGCCGCGCCCGACGCGCGATTGCCGCCCACCGCGCCGAGCAGCATACGCACCGAGCGCGGCAACTGCTGGAGATGGCGCGCGGCGATCAACTCGATGCGCTCGCTCGGCGCGATCGCGAGCACTTCCACGTGTCGCCAGCCGCTTTCGGGCGCCACCGTGTGCGGCAATTGCAACACCATGCGATTGACGTGCTCGATGCGCTCGATGTCCGCGCCAAGCGAATCGAGGAACACGCTCGCGAGCACCTGCTGGCCGATTTGCGCGAGCGTCGGATACACGTCGATGTCGGGGCGCGCGGCGGGCACCTCGGGCGTGGGTGCGGCCGCGCCCAGCACGACAATGCGCCCCGCGCCGAAATGAATGGCGGGCGAAAGCGGCGCGATCTGGCGAATCGAGCCATCACCGAAGTATTCGTGGCGGCCGTCGAGTTCGAGGCGCACGGCCGGGAACATGAACGGAATGGCCGCCGACGCGAGCAGGTGCTTCGGCGTGAGCGCGACCATGCGCGCCGTGCGCTGCGCGCGCCGCCATGCGCTGATCGGCTCGCAGGCCTGGTAGAACGTGACATGCCGCCCGGACGAGTAGCTCAGCGCCGTGACGGCGAGCGCATACAGCAGGCGCTCGTCGAGCATCTGCTCGATGCGGTGGAAGTTGAGTGTGTGCGGCAGCATCTGCGCGAGCGGCGTGCTGTCGAACAGCGTGCGCGGCGCGGCACGCGCGCCCACGCTGCCGGCGGCCCAGCCGAATGCGAGCGTGGCGAGCCAGCGCGCGCCCGCGGCCGCCACGCCGGGCCAGTCGGTCCGATAGACCTGGTTGGCGCGCATGTTCGACCAGACATCGACGAGGTGCGCCGCGCCGTGCGCGAACTGGTCGGCGTGGCTCGCGATCGAGGTGGCGTTGATCGCGCCCGCCGAGGTGCCGCAGATCACCGTGAAGGGCATGGCGCGGCGCGCGGGCTCGGCCTCGGCGGCCAGCTCGGCAAGCGCGCGCAACGCGCCGGCCTGGTAAGCCGCGCGCGCGCCGCCGCCCATCATCACGAGCGCAAGCCGCATGACGCCGACGCTCCCCGTGTTGTCGTCCCGCGGGACGGTTCTTCCTGACGCCGCGCGCCTTATTCCGGCTGCGCCGGCGCCTTCTTCGCCCCGCGCGGCGCGCTGCTGCGCGTGCCGGTGCCGGTATTGCTACTGCTGCTGCGTTTGGCCGTGCTGCTGCCGCTGCCGCTGCGTTTTGCGGCCGCGGCTGCTGCTGCTGCGGCGGCCTCGCCCTGCGTTTGCGCCTCGCTCACCGCATCGGCGGCCGCCTGCGCCGCGGCGGCGGGCTGCGCCATCGCGAATTGCGCGAGCTGGTTGAACTGCGCCTGCACGAGGTTCCACCACGAGGCCGCGTCGAAGCCCGGCGGCGCGGAGGCCGAGCCGTCGGGGGCGTCGGCCGCGCTCGCGGCTTCGGGCTCGGCGGCCCGCTCGCGCGCGAAGCCCGCTTTCGCCGGTTCGGATTCGGCCGGCGACGGGTTCATCTGCGCCTGCGCGAACGCGCCGAACGCGCGCAGCGTGGAGAGCGTGGCGCGCTGCACTTCGAGCGCCTGAATGGCGGATTGCAGCATGCCGAGGTTAAGCTTGAGCCATTGCTCGACGGCGCGCAGATCGGTGATGCGCTTGTCGAGCTCCTCGATGTTGGTGAGCGGCGTCATCATGTCGGACATCATCGACAGCGACGGGCCGAAGGCTTGCGCCACGCCCGGCTCGCTGCCGGGAAAGGCGCTGCCGAACGGCGTGAGGCGCATCATCCCCCACATGCGGTCGAGCATCTCGGCGGGCGGAAAGCCGGGAAAGCCCGGGAACGGCGGCATGGAGCCTGCTGGGTCGGTCATGCGGATCTCCCTCGCATTGGTAAGTGGTCGGATGCGCGTATGCGCGCCGCGTCATGCCTCGCGCGGCGGCGCGCGCAAACCCGCTTCTTCGATGATAGCGCGCGCATGGCGGCGCGGCGTGTGAACATCGTGCGACGCCACGCCCGCCGCGCGCGGACAATCAGAACGGATCGCCGCCCGGAAACTGCGGCGCGCGCCGCTCGCGCAGCGACTGCACGCCCTCGCGCACGTCGGGCCCGGCGAAGCCCATGAATTCGAGCGCGAGCGACGTGTCGAAGTTCGGCCCCGCCATGCGCAGCCAGTTGTTGAGCGCGTACTTGGTCCAGCGCACCGCGGTTTGCGAACCGTTGGCGAGGCGCTTCGCCACTTCGAACGCCTTCGGCAGCAAGTCGTTCTCGTCCACGGCGAGCGAGACGAGGCCGATACGCTCCGCCTCCTCGCCACTCACCGGCTCGCACAGCAGCAGGTAGTACTTCGCCTTCGCCATGCCGCACAGGAGCGGCCACACGATGGCCGCGTGGTCGCCCGCCGCGACGCCGAGGCGCGTATGCCCGTCGATGATGCGCGCCGTTTTCGTGGCGATCGAAATGTCGGCGAGCAGGCCCGCCACGAGCCCCGCGCCCACGGCGGGACCGTGCATGGCCGAGACGATGGGCTTGCCGCAGTTGATCACGTTGTAGACGAGATCGCGCGCTTCGCGCCACACGCGTGCGCGCACATCGAAATGCGTAGCCATGTCCTCGACGAGTTGCAGATCGCCACCCGCCGAAAAGCCCTTGCCCTCGCCGCGAATCACGGCGACGCGCGCATCGGGATCGCGGTCCACGTCGCGCCAGATCTCGGCCAGCTCACGGTGCATGTGGGCGTCGGCGGTCGCGAGGCCGCTCTTGTTCGCACCCTCGCCGCTCATCACGATCTCGACGATGCCGTGCTCGTGCCGCCGCACGCGCAGGGCGTGGTAGTGGGCATAAAAAGGATCGTTCATGGGCTGGCCCTCCTTTGCTTCGGATTACTGATGCTTTGGAAATAACGTCAATGCGGCTGATAGATCCACTTGCCGTCGCGGATCTCGACCATCACGCGCGCCCGCGCGTCGAGGCCGAGGTGATCGGTGGCGCTCATGTTGACCACGCCGTTGGTGTCCTGCAACCCGCGCGTGGCTTCCAGCGCGTCGCGCAACGCATGGCGAAACGCGGGCGTGCCGGGCGCGGCCGACTTCAGCGCAACAGGAATCGCGTTGCCGAGCAGGAGCCCCGCATCCCACGTGTAAGCGCCGAACGCCGACACCGTGCCCGCGCCGTAACGTCCTTCGTAGCGCGAAATATAGTCGAGCGCGTGACGCCGGCCGGGACGGTCCTCGGGCAGTTGCGCGGCCACGAGCACGGGGCTCGCGGGCAGGAAGGTGCCGTTGCAGTCCGCGCCGCACACGCGCAGGAAGTCGCGGTTGCCCACGCCGTGGTTGTGATAGATGAGGCCCTTGTAGCCGCGCTCCTTGAGCGCCTTGGGCGGCAGCGCGGCGGGCGTGCCGGCCGCGCCCACCACAACGGCGTCGGGATGCGCCGCGACGATCTTGAGCACCTGGCCCGTCACGCTCGGATCGGTGCGGTTGAAGCGCTCGTTCGCAACGAGCTTGATGTCGCGCTGCTGCGCGGCCTTCGCGATCTCGGCGTAGAAGGTTTCGCCGAGCGCGTCGGCCTGGCCGATATAGGCGAGCGTCTTCACGTTGTGCGCGGCCGCGTGCTCCATGATCGCGCCGGCCATCATCGCGTCGGTTTGCGGCGTCTTGAACATCCAGTGGCGCTTGTCGTCCACCGGTTCGATGATCTTCGCCGACGAAGCGAGCGAGATGGTGGGCGTCTCGCCCTGCGCGATCACGTCGAGCATCGCCAGCGAATTGGGCGTGATCGACGAGCCGATGATCGCGTCGACGTGCTGTTCGTCGATGAGCTTTTTGGTGTCCTGCACGGCCTGGGTCGTGTCGGAGGCGTCGTCGAGCACGATGTACTGGACTTTCTGCCCGGCGATCTCGGTGGGCAGCATCGCGGCGGTGTCGCGCGCGGGAATGCCCAGCGAAGCGGCCGGGCCGGTGAGCGAAAGGACGAGGCCGATCTTGATTTGTGCTAGCGCGAGCGTGGGCGCGCAGAGGCTGAAAAGCAGGGCAATGCGTGCAGCAAGACGGCTGGGGCGAGTGGCGTTCACGGGGTCTCCTCGTGTTGGGGCGAGCGTATTCTGCGTACGGCTTCGGATACTGCGTGCGGCCAGGGCTTGGGGTTGTGCCGGTCTCCTCGATCGCTTTGAAGAAAAAAGGGTGTTCGCCAGTGTAGCCGCACGCGTGGCGCGCGGCATCCGGCGAAACCCTTCAGCGCTGGCTTGTCGCTGGCTTCACGACTCGCCGTGAAGCGGCGCCACGGCCTGATCGATCGCGCCGAAGATCGACTTGCCCGCTTCGTCGAGCATCTCGATCTTCACGCTGTCGCCGAACTTCATGAACTCCGTGCTCGCCTGCCCGCTCTCGATCATCTCGAGGCACCGCTTCTCGGCGATGCAGCAGTAACCGCGCTTGGCGTCCTTGTTCGAGACCGTGCCCGAGCCGACGATGGCGCCCGCGCGCAGGTTGCGCGTTTTCGCGGCGTGCGCGATCAACTGGCCGAAGTGAAACACCATGTCGGTGCCCGCGTCGGGCTGGCCGACCTTCTTGCCGTTCCAGTGCACAAGCAGCGGCAGATGCACGCGGCCTTCGCGCCAGTGCTCGCCGAGTTCGTCGGGCGTGACGGCAACCGGTGCGAAGGCGCTCGCCGGCTTGCTCTGGAAAAAGCCGAAGCCCTTCGCGAGTTCCGCAGGAATGAGATTGCGCAACGACACGTCGTTGACGAGCGTGACGAGGCGCACGGCCCTGAGCGCTTCGTCGGGGCTCGCGCCCATCGGCACGTCGCCCGTGAACACGGCCACCTCGGCTTCGAAGTCGATGCCGAACGCCTCGGACGCGCACTCGATGTCGTCGCACGGCCCGATGAAGTCGTCGCTGCCGCCCTGGTACATGAGCGGGTCGGTCCAGAACTCGGCGGGCATTTCCGCGCCGCGCGCGCGCCGCACCAGCTCCACGTGATTCACGTACGACGAACCGTCCGCCCACTGGTAGGCACGCGGCAGCGGCGCCATGCAGTTGCGCGCGTCGAAGCTGAACGCGTTGCGCGCGCGGCCGTGGTTGAGCGCGTCATAAAGCTCGGCGAGCTGCGGGGCGTAGAAGCGCCAGTCGTCGAGCACGCGCTGGAGCGTGGGCGCGATCGCATCGGCAATGGCGGCGCTGCGCAGGTCGCGGGAAACGACGATCAGTTGCCCGTCGCGGGTGCCGTCCTTCAGCGTGGCAAGTTTCATGGAGTCAGACGTGAGTGACGATAAGGGAAATGTATTCTACGATGGTGAATCGGCGCGACCCAAGCGGGTGCGCCGCCCGTCGCATTTCCCGAACCCCAACGCCTCCATGCCGACCACCGTCCGATCCGCCTCGCCGCGCGCGAGCACCGCTCGCGCCCCGCACGCCGACGACCTCGCCGAAGCCCTCGACACCGCCGAAGCGGCGGAGTCCGCGGATTCCACGGAAAGCGCCGAAGGCGGCGAAGAAAAGCTGCGCTCCGGCATCCAGTCGATCGAAGTGGGCTTTCGCCTGCTCGAAGTGCTGACCGACGAACCGCGCGCCATGATGCTGCGCGACCTCGCGCAGCGCGCGGGCATGAGCCCGGCGAAGGCGCACCGCTACCTCGTGAGCTTCATGCGCCTCGGCATGGTCGCGCAAGACCCGCTCTCGGGGCGCTACGAACTGGGCGGCTTCGCGTTGCAGCTCGGTCTCGCGCGCCTGGCACGCGTGGATGGCGTGAAGCTCGCGCGCATCGCGCTCGCCGGGTTGCGCGACACGCTCGACATCACCCTGGGCATCGCCGTGTGGGGCAACCAGGGGCCGACCGTCGTGCACTGGATGGAGTCGAGCCACCCCGCGAAGGCGTCGCTGAAACTCGGCGACGTGATGCCGATGCTCAGCTCCGCCACCGGCCTGCTGTTCGCCGCCTACCTGCCGCGCAGCAAGACCGCGCCGATGATCGAGCGCGAGCTCGCGGGCGCGCAGCACTACTCGTACGGCTCGACGCCGCGCACGGCGCAGGCGCTCGAAGTCGCGCTCGCCCAGGTGCGCGAGCACGGCGCGGCGCGCGTGGAAGGCATGCTGCTGCCGACCATCCACGCGTTCTGCACGCCCGTGTTCGACGCGAGCGGCGACCTCGCGCTTGGGCTGATCGCGCTCGGTCACGAGGGCGCGTTCGACATCGAGTGGAACGGCGTGGTCGATACCGCGCTGCGCACCTGTGCCGAAAAGATTTCGTACGAATTGGGGTACAGTCCGACGCCGCGCTGAACGCCGGCATTCGCGATGCCGGTGGGCGGCCGGGCCCGCTTCGTGAGCGCGCCGCTTTCTGCGCGCACCCGGCGGGTTGTGTCACATTAGCGTGTGTACCCACGCCGCCCCGACGCCCAGAAACGTCACGAACGCCACGACCCGCCCGATGTCCACCTCCGCCGCCTCACGCGAGGCACGCCGCCAGAACCACGACGCACACACGCCGCGGCGCACGCGCCCGTGGCGCTGGATCGGCGTGTTCATCGCGGTGACGGCGCTGCACTGGCTCGCGGCCGAGTGGTTCGAGCGGCATCACGGCGCACCGCCGAGCGCCGCGCATGTGCGCGTGCCGGTGCAGGTGGCGCTGCTCAAGCCCGAGCGCATCGAGCGCGAGGCACGGCCCGCCGGTCCCGCGCCCGCGCCGCAGGCGGCCGCGCCGAAACCCGCGCCCAAGCCCGCCGAGCCGCACACGTTGCGGGCGATCACGCCGCCCAAACCGCATCCCAAAACGCCCGCCTCGCCGCCGGCGGCCAAGCCCGACACGCAGGCGGCCTCCGCGCCCGAAGCCGCCGCTTCGGCCCCCGCCGCGGGCGCCGGTGGCAGCGGCACGGCGAGCGCCGCGCCCGGCAACGGCAAGCAACCCTCGGCGCAGGCCACGCAGGCTTCGCACGGCGTGAAATTCTCGGTGCCGCCATCGGGCGAGCTGCAATACGACACGTTCTATAACGGCGTGCGCAATCAGCCCGGCACGATCCACTGGTCGAGCGACGGCCAGCGCTACGAGATGGTCGTGTCCGTGCCCTTGCCCTTCGTCGGCACCTTTACCTGGACGAGCAAGGGCCACGTCGACGCCTTTGGCCTCGCACCCGATCAGTACATCGAAACGCGCGGCCATCGCCCCTCGAACGTGACGGTGTTCAATCGCACGGACAAGCAGATCGTCTTCACGCGCACGCCTGATTCGCTCGCGCTGAGCGATGGCGCGCAAGACCGCTTCAGCATGATCATGCAGCTCGCGAGTCTCGTGCGCGGCGACCCCGACGCGTATAAGCCCGGCGTCACGCGCGAGTTCTATGTGGCCGACAACGACAGCGGCGAGACCTGGCCCATCACCACGATCGGCGACGAAACGGTGGGCACCGATCATGGCTACGTCACGGCGCGCCACTTCATGCGCCTGCCGCGCCGCGAGGGCGACAAGCGACGCATCGACGTGTGGCTTGCGCCCTCGCTCGGCTGGCTGCCGGTGCGGCTCTTGCAGACCGAGCCAAACGGCACGCAGTTCGAGCTGGTGTGGCGCGGCGCGCTCACGGTGCCGGCCGCCGCACAGAACGCGAGCGCGCCAACGCCCGACGCGGCCACGGCCACGCCAGGCGCAACATCCAACGCCGCGCCAAACGAAGCGCCCGGGACAGCACCCGCCGTCACGCCAAACGCAACGCCCGACACAACATCGCCACAATCCGCAATGCCGCCCGCGCAGCCAGGCGAAGCGCAGCCGCCATCGCAGGGACAATCACAGGCACAACCCGCGCCCCAAGCGCCGATGCAACCCGCCGCTCCCTCGGCGAATATGCAGACAGAATCCATGCCGCAAACGCCGGTGGATGGCGCAGAACCTTCCACCACCTCACCCGGCCCCGCGCCCGAGCACCCTTGAGCGCGCAAGCGCACGAACACTGCCATTCGGGCAGCCCGCTTCACGACATGAACGCACGAAATAGCGCATACTGGAATCGTGCCTTGCGGCGATGACTGCAAGGCCTTGTGCGCGGCATGAACCACGGCCCAGGGGCCGAAAAATTAACAGACGATACGCAAGAAGAACGCGACAGCACGGCACCGCGCGCACTCAGTGACCAACACGGCACCAACACGAAATCACGCTGCAAATAGCGGACAAAAAGCAGCGCCTGCACAACAAACGACGCAGCAAACAGGGACGCGACCTACAAGGTAACGAACATCGCAACGCGCTTCATCCGCGAGCTTTGGGCGCGCGGCTTGCTGCACCTGGCATCGCGTGCACGCAGTACCTCGCAAACGGCTTGACTCCCAGCCTGGAAGGCGAAGGAGGAACCCATGCAAGTGACTGTCAACGGCATCGATACGCACTATGTCTTCGACGACAGGAGCGGCGGGTCCGCGCTGGCGTTCATTCACCAACTGGGCGGCGATCTTTCCGTGTGGGACACGCTCGCCGGACATTTCCGCCATCGCCATAGCGTGTTGCGCTACGACGTGCGCGGCCACGGCGCAAGCGCGGTGGCAAGCGAGCCGTTCGGCTTCGCGCAACTGGCCGCCGACCTCGCCGCGCTCTTCGACGCAACCGGCATCGAGCAGGCGCATCTCGTCGGCATGTCGATGGGCGGCATGATCGCGCAGCAGTTCGCGCTCGACTACCCCGACCGCGTCATCACGCTCACGCTATGCGACACGGCGAGCCACACGCCCCCCGAAGCGCGCGCGACCTGGAACGAGCGCGCGGCCACCGTGCGGCGCGACGGTCTCGCGGCGCTCGCCGACGCGACGATGGCGCGCTGGTTCACCGAAGACTTTCGCCACGCGCACGCGCAAACCGTGCAGCAAATTTGTGACGTTTTATTACGGACCCCTTCGGAAGGCTATGCAATGGCCTGCGAAGCATTGCGCGACTTCGACGCCGCGGCGCGTCTCGCGCAACTGCGCGTGCCCACGCTCGCCGTTGCGGGCCGCTTCGACAACGGCACGCCCGCCACGCTCACGCAGGCGCTGGCGCGCGCCATAGAGGGGTCGCATTTCGTGGTGCTCGATGCAGCGCATCTGGCCCCGGTAGAAGAGTCGCATCGTTTCACGGCGTTGCTGGAAACGTTTCTCAAGCAGTTGGTCTAAGCAGTTCGAACGAAAGGCATTACCGCAGTGGCAGCAGACGCAGTCGAAGTGCAAGCGAAAAGGGAGAGCAGTCCACATAAGAGGTGATGCGGAACCCACCCCTTGAATTCCAGAACGAACGCTCCAAGTATTGGCCGAGAAGGTCAGGGAGCACAGGAAAAAGGAGTGTCGCCATGCAAATGATCTACAACAGCCCCAACTATTGCGTCGTCGAGTTTCCTCCGCAGGACGGCCACAGCGCCATGCGCGCGGGCGGCTATGAAATCGTCGACAAAAATGCGCGCCGCGAGATCTTCATTGACGGCGTGATGGCGGCGCGTTTTCGCGAAGACGTGCAAAAGCTGATGAAAGAAGATCAGTCGCTCGACGAAGTCGACGAATTTCTCGGGCAATTCGACAGCCTCATGCAGCAACCCGTCGTGCTTCACTGACGCGCGCGCGCACCCAGCGGCACTCAACGCGCGGCGTCCTCCGCACGAAACCCCGTCCGGCTTTGGCCGGGCGGGGTTTTCTTTTGGCCCTTCGCCGCACGCGGCCCCCGCTGCCCGCCCGGCCCGCCGGGCATGACGGGCGATCCCCCGGCCAGCGGGCCGCCCCGGCTGCGGCTACAATAATGGGTTTCCCAGTCCAACCGGCGCCACGCCCGCCCGCGACCCATGAACCAGCCAGCAGCCCAAGCCTCGCACGCCTCGCGCCCCGCCGCAGACGCCAAATACACGCGCGGCGCAGCGCTTCCCGCGCAGCTCGCCTCGCGCATCGTGATTCTCGACGGCGCGATGGGCACGATGATCCAGCGCTACAAGCTCGACGAAGCCGCCTACCGCGGCGAGCGCTTCAAGGATTACCCGCGCGACATCAAGGGCAATAACGAACTGCTCTCGCTCACGCAGCCGCAGATCATCAGCGAGATTCACGAGCAATACCTCGCGGCGGGCGCGGACATCATCGAGACCAACACGTTCGGCGCGACCACGGTGGCCCAGGACGATTACGGCATGGGCGAACTGGCCGTGGAGATGAACGTGGAGTCGGCGAAGCTCGCGCGCGCCGCGTGCGACAAGTACTCGACGCCGGACAAGCCGC
Source organism: Paraburkholderia unamae (assembly GCF_003096875.1). Taxonomy (NCBI): domain Bacteria; kingdom Pseudomonadati; phylum Pseudomonadota; class Betaproteobacteria; order Burkholderiales; family Burkholderiaceae; genus Paraburkholderia; species Paraburkholderia unamae. Next base: position 522,419 of record NZ_QEOB01000001.1, on the reverse strand, counting down.
GCTTCGTCGCGGGCGCGATCGGGCCGACGCCGAAAACGGCGAGCATCTCGCCCGACGTGAACGATCCGGGCGCGCGCAACGTCACGTTCGAGGAACTGCGCCACGCGTACTACGAGCAGGCCAAGGCGCTCATGGACGGCGGCTGCGACCTGTTCCTCGTCGAGACGATCTTCGACACGCTCAACGCCAAGGCGGCGCTGTTCGCGCTCGACCAGCTTTTCGAAGACACCGGCGAGAACCTGCCGATCATGATCTCGGGCACCGTGACCGACGCCTCGGGCCGCATTCTCTCGGGCCAGACCGTCGAAGCGTTCTGGAACTCGCTACGCCACGCGAAGCCGCTCACGTTCGGCCTGAACTGCGCATTGGGCGCGGCGCTCATGCGCCCGTACATCGCCGAGCTCGCGAAGCTGTGCGACACCTATGTCTCGTGCTACCCGAACGCGGGCTTGCCCAACCCGATGAGCGACACGGGCTTCGACGAATTGCCCGCCGACACGTCCGGACTGCTCAAGGAATTCGCGAGCGCCGGTCTCGTGAACGTGGCGGGCGGCTGCTGCGGCACGACGCCCGAGCACATCGCGGCCATCGCGAAAGCGCTCGCCGAGATCAAGCCGCGCCGCTGGCCCGGCCAGTATCGCGACGCCGCCTGAGCGCCGTTTGATCGCCGCTCCCCTCTCGCTCGAAAGCCCCCGCTCACACACGACAACCTACGATCCGGTCCCACGCCATGACTGACCATACCCTGCGCCTTTCCGGCCTCGAACCCTTCAACGTGACCGAAGGCACGCTGTTCATCAACGTGGGCGAGCGCACCAACGTGACCGGCTCGAAGGCGTTCGCACGGATGATTCTCAACGGCCAGTTCGACGAGGCGCTCGCCGTTGCGCGCCAGCAGGTCGAGAACGGCGCGCAGGTCATCGACGTCAACATGGACGAAGCCATGCTCGACTCGAAGGCGGCGATGGTGCGCTTCATGAACCTCATCGCCTCCGAGCCCGACATTGCGCGCGTGCCGATCATGATCGACTCGTCGAAGTGGGACGTGATCGAAGCGGGTCTGCAATGCGTGCAGGGCAAGGCCATCGTCAACTCGATCTCGCTCAAGGAAGGCCGCGAGCAGTTCGTGCATCACGCGAAGCTGATTCGCCGCTACGGCGCGGCGAGCGTGGTGATGGCGTTCGACGAACAGGGCCAGGCCGACACGTTCGCGCGCAAGACCGAAATCTGCAAGCGCTCCTACGACATCCTCGTGAACGAAGTGGGCTTCCCGCCCGAGGACATCATCTTCGACCCGAACATCTTCGCGGTGGCCACGGGCATCGAGGAGCACAACAACTACGCCGTGGACTTCATCAACGCCACGCGCTGGATCAAGCAGAACCTGCCCTACGCGAAGATCAGTGGCGGCGTGTCGAACGTGTCGTTCTCGTTCCGCGGCAACGACCCCGTGCGCGAGGCGATCCACACCGTGTTCCTCTATCACGCCATCCAGGCGGGCATGGACATGGGCATCGTGAACGCGGGCCAGCTCGGCGTGTATGCCGACCTCGACGCCGAGTTGCGCGAGCGCGTGGAAGACGTGGTGCTCAACCGCCGCGAGGACGCGACCGACCGCCTGCTCGAAATCGCCGACAAGTTCAAGACGGGCGCCGCGAAGAAGGAAGAGAACCTGGAGTGGCGCAACCAGGACGTGGAAAAGCGTCTTGCGCACGCACTCGTGCTCGGCATCACGAACTTCATTGTCGAGGACACCGAAGAAGCGCGCGTGAAGATCATGGGCGCGGGCGGGCGGCCGATCAACGTGATCGAAGGCCCGCTCATGGACGGCATGAACATCGTCGGCGACCTGTTCGGCCAGGGCAAGATGTTCCTGCCGCAGGTGGTGAAGTCGGCGCGCGTGATGAAGCAGGCCGTGGCGCACCTGATTCCGTTCATCGAGGAAGAAAAGCGCCTGCTCGCCGAATCGGGCGCCGACGTGCGCGCGAAGGGCAAGATCGTCATCGCGACCGTGAAGGGCGACGTGCACGACATCGGCAAGAACATCGTGTCGGTGGTGCTCCAGTGCAATAACTTCGAAGTGGTCAACATGGGCGTGATGGTCCCGTGCAACGAGATCCTCGCGAAGGCGAAGGTCGAAGGCGCGGATATCGTCGGCCTCTCGGGGCTCATTACGCCGTCGCTCGAGGAAATGGCCTACGTGGCGAGCGAAATGCAGCGCGACGACTACTTCCGCATCAAGAAGATTCCGCTGCTCATCGGCGGCGCGACCACCTCGCGCGTGCATACGGCCGTGAAGATCGCGCCGCACTACGAAGGCCCGGTCGTGTACGTGCCGGATGCGTCGCGTTCGGTTTCGGTCGCGTCGAGCCTGCTTTCGGATGAGGGCGCAACGAAGTTCATCGACGATCTCAAGACCGACTACGACCGCATTCGCGACCAGCACGCGAACAAGAAGGCCACGCCGCTCGTGACGCTCGAAGAAGCGCGCGCGAACAAGACGAAGATCGACTGGGCGAACTTCCAGCCCGTGAAGCCGAAGTTCATCGGCCGCCGCGTGTTCAAGAACTTCGACCTGAACGAGCTCGCGAATTACATCGACTGGGGTCCGTTCTTCCAGACGTGGGATCTTGCCGGTCCGTATCCGCAGATCCTCAACGACGAGATCGTGGGCGAGTCGGCGCGCCGCGTGTTCTCCGACGCGAAGTCGATGCTCTCGCGCCTCATTCAAGGCCGCTGGCTGCAAGCGAACGGCGTGATCGCCCTGCTGCCCGCCAACACGGTCAACGACGACGACATCGAGATCTACACCGACGAATCGCGCAGTGAAGTCGCGCTCACGTGGCGCAACCTGCGCCAGCAGTCGGTGCGCCCCGTGGTGGACGGCGTGATGCGCCCGAACCGCTCGCTCGCCGACTTCATCGCGCCGAAGGACTCGGGCGTGGCCGACTACATCGGCATGTTCGCGGTCACGGCGGGCATTGGCGTGGACGTGAAGGAAGCGCAGTTCGAGAAAGACCACGACGACTACAGCGCGATCATGCTCAAGGCGCTCGCGGACCGCTTCGCGGAAGCGTACGCCGAGGCGATGCACGCACGCGTGCGCCGCGACCTGTGGGGCTACGCCGCGAGCGAAACGCTCGACAACGACGCGCTGATCGCCGAGAAGTACGCGGGCATTCGCCCGGCGCCCGGCTACCCGGCCTGCCCGGACCACCTCGTGAAGCGCGACATGTTCGACGTCCTGCAAGCGGGCGAGATCGGCATGAGCGTGACCGAGTCGCTGGCCATGCTGCCGGCGGCCAGCGTCTCGGGCTTCTACCTCGCGCACCCGGACAGCACCTACTTCTCGGTGGGCAAGATCGGCCAGGACCAGCTTGCCGACTACGCCCGCCGCATGTCGCTCTCCGACGAGGACGCGCGCCGCGCGCTCGCGCCGCAACTCTAGGCACCGCCGCGCGCCGCCTCGGGCGGCGCGCTTCTCCCCGCTGCGCGCCCTCTGTTGTCACCGCCCGACATACGCCATCCGGCAAGGTGAAGATTACGCGCGCGCAATTTTTCGGCTTTGTAAGATGGCCCGGCCGGGCATGGCGCCACACCGGGTGCGCCGCCGCGCCGGCTCGATTATCAGCAAATCCTTAAAACGCAAAATCGCAGCAACCACGACGGAGAAAATCGTATGAAGAAGCTGATGTTGATGTTGACCGCCTTCGGCGTCGCGGCGCTCGCGCAGCCATCGTTCGCCCAGCCGGCCGCCCCGCAGCAGGCAAGCCCGGTGTCGTCGTACTCGGCGCCCACCGAAAAGCACGTGAAGAAGCCGAAGAAGAAAAAGGAGAAGAAGTCGGCCGCCTCCGCCGCCGAACCCGCGGCCGCCAGCGAGTGATTCGAGGCGACACGCCCCGCATAAAAGCAACGAGCCCGCACATGCGGGCTCGTTGCTTTTGGAATCGCGGAAGTCGCGCGCAGCCGCCGTGGCGCCGCGCAGTTCGGGCGCGTCAGATGCCCCAAACGATATCGTTTTCTTCCTTCTTCGCAGCGCGCAGCATGTCGAGGAACGGGAAGGCGCGTTGCGCGAGGCCGACCGGCAGTTCGTGATGCAAGTGGCCATCCTCGCCTTCGTGATAGTGGCCTTCCTGCTCGTGGCGCTCTTTCTTGTCCGTGGCGATGGCCGCTTCGAGCTTGGCGATAGCGGTGTCGAGTTCGTCATGGGTAATCACGCCGTGCGGGCCGAGCCGCTTGCCGATAATGCCGAGGAGGTATTGTGCGAGGTTCTCCAGCATCGTGACGTCGGGCGCCGCGTGACATTTAAAAGTAACCAGCATGTCTGTTCCCTTTATGATTTTTCGGATCCGCGCCTGACTTCCCGGCCTGCGAAGCCAGGCGGGCCAAGGCGGCCCGTGTCGCGCTACCTCATTTCACATATTAGCACCTGCTAAAATCCGTCAGGACGGAATTACCCGCAGGGCGCGGCGCCCGAGTGCGCCGCCACGCCGCCTGCCGCAACGAGGCCGCCAGCCAACGCGGCATCTCGCCGCAAGGCCGGCGCCCGCAGCCGTACCGGCGGCCCGCGCCGGCAAGCCGGGGCCCAGGCCCACGGTACGCCGGCCCCGCATCCCATTACCCGCACAGGACTTGCAACCAGCATGCTGCCCGCACAGAAACACACCCTGGAGACCCTGCTCGCGCAAGCTGTCGCCCAGGTGGCGAAGGCCACCGAAGGCGCGAGCGAAGCCGCATTCGTCGTGCCCGCGATCACGCTCGAGCGCCCGAAGGTCGCCGCGCACGGCGACGTCGCCTGCAACGTCGCGATGCAGCTCGCCAAGCCCATGCGCGCGAACCCGCGCCAGCTCGCCCAGCAGATCGTCGACGCCGCGCTCGCCCAGCCCGAGGCCGCCGGCCTCGTCGAGGCGGCCGAAGTGGCCGGCCCCGGCTTCATCAACCTGCGTCTGACCGCCAACGCGAAGCGCGCCGTGATCGGCGCCGTGTTCGAGCAGGGCGAGGCATTCGGCCGCTCGCAGCGCGAAGCCGGCAAGCGCGTGCTCGTCGAGTTCGTCTCGGCCAACCCCACGGGGCCGCTGCACGTGGGCCACGGCCGCCAGGCCGCGCTCGGCGACGCCATCTCGAACGTGCTCGCCTCGCAAGGCTTCGACGTGCACCGCGAGTTCTACTACAACGACGCAGGCGTGCAGATCGGCAACCTCGCCGTCTCCACCCAGGCGCGCGCACGCGGCTTCAAGCCCGGCGACGCCGAATGGCCCGAGGCCGCGTACAACGGCGAATACATCGCCGACATCGCGCGCGACTATCTCGCGGGCGAAACCGTCACGGCCAAGGACGGCGAGCCCGTCACGGGCGAGAAAGACCCCGAGAACCTCGAAGCGATCCGCCGCTTCGCCGTGGCCTATCTGCGCCACGAGCAGGATCTCGACTTGCAGGCGTTCGGCGTGAAGTTCGACCGCTACTACCTGGAGTCGTCGCTCTACACCGAAGGCCGCGTGGAAAAGACCGTCGAGGCGCTGGTCGCCTCGGGCGAGACCTACGAGCAGGACGGCGCGCTGTGGCTCAAGACCACCGACTACGGCGACGACAAGGACCGCGTGATGCGCAAGTCCGACGGCACCTACACGTACTTCCTGCCTGACGTCGCTTACCACGTCACCAAGTGGGAGCGCGGCTTCACGAAGGTCATCAACGTGCAGGGCTCCGACCACCACGGCACCATCGCGCGCGTGCGCGCGGGCCTGCAAGCGCTCGGCATCGGCATTCCGAAGGGCTATCCCGACTACGTGCTGCACAAGATGGTCACGGTGATGCGCGACGGCCAGGAGGTGAAGATCTCCAAGCGCGCGGGCAGCTACGTGACGGTGCGCGACCTGATCGAATGGTCGGGCGGCGCGAACCCCGGCAGCGAGGTCTCGCCCGATCTGCTCGACGAAGCGACCATCCGCCGCGGCCGCGACGCCGTGCGCTTTTTCCTCATCTCGCGCAAGGCCGACACCGAATTCGTGTTCGACATCGACCTCGCGCTGAAGGAAAACGACGAAAACCCGGTGTACTACGTGCAATATGCGCACGCGCGCATCTCGTCGATCCTCGGCGACTGGCAGGGCAAGTTCGGCGGCGATCTGGCCGCGCTGCCCAAGGTCGATCTCGCGCCGCTGTCGAGCGAGCGCGCGCTCGCGCTCATCGCGAAACTCGGCGAATTCACCGACATGCTCACGCACGCGGCCAGCGAACTCGCCCCGCACGCCGTGGCGTTCTACCTGCGCGAACTCGCCGCTGAGTTTCACTCGTTCTACAATGCCGAACGCGTTCTCGTCGACGACGTCGCCGAGCGCGACGCCCGCGTCGCCCTGCTCGCGGCCACGCGCCGCGTGCTCGCGAACGGTCTCGCCGTGATCGGCGTGTCCGCGCCCGAGCGCATGTAAGCGCACAGAAGCCCACGTAACCGCGTGCTGCGGCAGCACGGCGGCGGCGATGTCCTGACATCCCCCGCCGCCCGCAGCGCACGAAGCGACATGTTTGGGGCCGCCGCCTCGCGCGGACGGCCGTTCCAGGATTCTCTTGTTTGCAGGTGATTCAGACGATGGCAAAACCGCGCCGCACTACAAAACAGCAGTCGAAGCAGTCCGGGGGAACCTTTCTCGGCATCGTGCTGGGCCTGATCGTCGGCCTTGCGATCGCGGTGGTGGTGGCGCTCTACATCACGCGCGCACCCACGCCGTTCGTCTCCAAGGTCGCGCCGCCGGCCGCTTCCGACGCAAGCCAGAACAACGAGCAGGTCGACCCGAACCGCGTGCTCCAGGGCAAGTCGCCTGGCCAGCCGGTGCCGCAGGCCGCGCAAAGCACGCCGCCCAACACGGCGCCGGGCCAGACCACGAACCAGTCGCAGTCCTCGGGCATGCTCGAAGAACCGCAGATCGTGGAAGTGCCGCCCTCGGGTTCGAACAACAACGCCGCCAACAACAACGGCGTGGCCGTCGCGCCGCAACCGTCCACGGGTGAAACCGTCACGGGCGGCACGTCCATCGCGAAAAAGCCGCAGACGGCCAGCAACTCGGGCAACAACTCGAGCAGCAACCCCGCGCAGATCCTCGCCAACAACGCACCGCAGAAGCCGGCCAACGCCGTGCCCACGCCGCCGGCCGCGAAGCCCGCGCAGGGCAACGCCGCGCCCGCGCCGGGCGACGCCAACACCGGCTACTTCCTGCAAGTGGGCGCGTACAAGACCTCGGGCGACGCCGAACAGCAGCGCGCGCGCCTCGCGTTCCAGGGGTTCGAGTCGAAGGTGACGCAGCGCGACGCCGGCGGCGTCACGTACTATCGGGTTCGCATCGGGCCGTTCACGAAGTTCGATGACATGAACTCGACGCGTCAGCGCCTGTCCGACGCCGGTATCGACACCGCCGTCATCCGTTTCACGAAGCAGTAATCGCCGTCCGCGCCGTACACGGCGCGGACCCATCCATCAATAAGAAGCCCCCGCACACGCGAGGCGACGCGCCCGCGCAGGACACTGCGCAGCGCGGGCGCCTCGCCGGTGCGGCAAACAGCCGGCCGCCGCCGGTCCAAGCCCAACGGATTTGAACGCCATGAAACGAATTCTCGGTACGCTTTTGCTCTCGCTCTCGCTGATCGGCTCGGTGGCTCACGCCTCGCCCGCCGCGCCCGTGGCCGGCAAGGACTACACGATCCTGAAGACGCCGCAGTCGGTCGACGCGCCCGCGGGCAAGATCGAAGTGACCGAGTTCTTCTGGTACGGCTGCCCGCACTGCAACAAGTTCGACCCGTTCCTCGAAAGCTGGATCAAGAAGCAGGGCCCCGATGTCGTGTTCAAGCGCGTGCCGGTGGCATTCCGTGACGATTTCATCCCGCACTCGAAGATGTACTACGCGCTCGACGCGCTCGGCCTCGCGCAAAAGCTCACGCCGGCCGTGTTCCACGAAATCCACGAGAACAAGAACTACCTGCTCACGCCGGAAGACCAGGCCAAGTTCCTGCAAACCCAGGGCGTCGATCCGAAGAAGTACCTGGAAGCGTACAACTCGTTCTCGACCCAGAGCGCGCTCCAGCGCGACAAGGGGCTGCTCGACGCCTACAAGATCGACGGCGTGCCGACCATCGCCATCCAGGGCAAGTACGAGACCGGCCCGGCCATGATCCAGGCACCGGAAGACAAGGCGCTGCCGGGCACGCTCCAGGTGATGGACTTCATCATTTCGCAGATCCGCGCGAAGAAAATGTGATGCAGGCTGCGCCGCTGAAGGTCTTCATCACCGGCGCGTCCAGCGGCATAGGCGCCGCCCTCGCCGCCGAATACGCGCGGCGCGGCGCCGTCCTCGGGCTCGTCGCGCGTCGCGGCGAGGCCCTTGCCGGCTTCCGGCAGGCCCACCCCGCTCACGCCGTCTCCATCTATCCCGCCGACGTGCGCGACGCCGATGCGCTCGCCGCCGCCGCGCGCGACTTCATCGCCCAGCACGGCCTGCCCGACATCGTGATCGCCAACGCGGGCGTGAGCCGCGGCGTGCTCACGGGCGAAGGCGACCTCGCCACGTTCCGCGACGTGATGGACACCAACTACTTCGGCATGGTCGCCACCTTCGAGCCGTTCGCCTCGGCGATGGCGCAGGGCAAGCGCGGCACGCTCGTGGGCATTGCGAGCGTGGCCGGCGTGCGCGGGCTGCCGGGTTCGGGCGCGTACAGTGCCTCGAAGGCCGCCGCGCTCGCCTATCTCGAAGCGCTGCGCGTGGAGATGCGCCCGTTCGGCGTGCCCGTGGTCACCATCGCGCCGGGTTATATCCGCACGCCGATGACGGCGAAGAACCCCTACCGCATGCCGTTCCTGATGGACGCGGACCGCTTCGCCGCGAAAACGGCCGACGCCATTGCGCGCGGCACGTCGTTCGCCGTGTTCCCCTGGCCCATGCGCGTGGCCGCCATGCTGCTGCGCGCGCTGCCGCGCTGGCTCTACGACCGCGTGTTCGAAAAGGCGCCGCGCAAGCCGCGCGCTGAAACGGCGGGCCACTGAGTCTCTGCCCACAGGGCGTCTGCCCGCTGAGCCGCTGAATCGCCGGGGCCCGCTCGCGAAGCGAGCGCGTGCCCGCCCCCCATTCCATATGGGTATGTGGATTAAATTGTTGTCTCGGCAATTTCCCTTCGATAAGCTTGCCACGTCCGGGCGCCCTTACCAGCCTTCCCGCCTCTCCTGACTCAAACAAAACGGGGCGCCGCCCGCCACCGAAGAACCACGGAGATCCCATGCGTTTCACCTCGCCCACCGCGCCCAGGCTCGTGCCTCGACTCGTGCTCGCGACCGCGCTCGGCGCCGCTTGCGCGCTCGCGGCCACGTCCGCGTTCGCGAAACCGCTCACGGTCTGCACTGAGTCGAGCCCCGACGGTTTCGACGTCGTGCAGTTCAACTCGCTCGTCACGACCAACGCGTCCGCCGACGTCATCTTCAATTCGCTCGTGACGTATGACGAAGCGCAGAAGAAGGTCGTGCCCGCGCTCGCGGACAAGTGGGACGTGAGCGCCGACGGCCTCACCTACACGTTCCATCTGCGGCCCAACGTGGCGTTCCAGACGACCGAATGGTTCAAGCCCACGCGCACGCTCGACGCCGACGACGTGGTGTTCACCTTCGATCGCATGCTCGACGCGAACAATCCGTGGCACAAGGTGGCGGGCGCGAGCGGCTTCCCGCACGCGCAGTCCATGGGACTCGTCAAGCTCGTGAAGTCGGTTACGAAGGTCGATGCGAACACGGTGAAGTTCGAGCTCAACGAGCCGAACGCCACCTTCCTCTCGATCCTCACCATGGGCTTCGCGTCGATCTACTCGTCCGAGTACGCCGACCAGTTGCTCAAGGCCGGCAAGCAGATCGACCTCAACGCGAAGCCGGTGGGCACGGGCCCGTTCGTGCTCAAGAGCTACACGAAGGACGCGCTGATCCGCTACGACGTGAACCCGACCTACTGGGGGCCGAAGCCGAAGGTAGACCGCCTGATCTACGCGATCACGCCCGACGCCGCCGTGCGCGCGCAAAAGGTGAAGGCCGGCGAATGCCAGATCGCGCTCTCGCCCAAGCCCCAGGACGTGTCCGCGGCGAAGACGGACAAGTCGCTCAAGGTGGTCGAAACGCCCGCGTTCATGACGGCCTTCGTCGCGCTCAACACGCAGAAGAAGCCGCTCGACAACCAGAAGGTGCGCCAGGCGCTGAACATGGCGTTCGACCGCACGACCTATCTCAAGGCGATCTTCGACAATACGGCCACGCCCGCGACGAACCCCTGGCCGCCCATCACCTGGGGCTACGACAAGTCGATCCAGCCCTATCCGTACGACCCGGCGAAGGCAAAGCAACTGCTCGCCGACGCGGGCTACGCCAACGGCTTCTCGACCACGATCTGGGTGCGCCCGAACGGCAGCGTGCTGAACCCGAACCCGCGCGCGGGCGCGGAGTTGCTTCAGGCCGACTTCGCGAAGATCGGCGTGAAGGCCGAGATCAAGGTGATCGAGTGGGGCGAGCTCATCAAGCAGGCCAAGCAAGGCCAGCACGACACGCTCTTCATGGGCTGGGCAGGCGACAACGGCGACCCGGACAACTATCTCTCGCCGCTCTTTAGCTGCAATGCGGTGCAGTCGGGCATCAACTTCGCGCGTTTCTGCGACCCGCAGCTCGACAAGCTGATCGCCGAGGGCAAGACCACGTCCGACCAGGCCAAACGAACCAAACTCTATGAAACCGCGCAGCAGATCATCCACGATCAGGCGCTGTGGATTCCGCTCGGCTACCCGACCGCCGCCGCCATCACGCGCACGGCCGTGAGCGGCTATCAGGTGAGCCCGTTCGGACGCCAGAACTTCGCGAGCGTCGCGGTGCAGTAAAGGCACGCCGGGCGTTCGCGTCCGGCATGTGTTGCAGCTTCATGCCGCCCGGCCGCCGTGCCGGGCGCGCTTCACCTTCCCGCACCTCACCCTTGCGCGCTTCACTCGCGCCTCACGCGCAAAGACTTTCGCGCTCCTCCACGTTGACGAGCGCCTGCCAGCGCATTTTCGGCAACACGTCCTCGCCCAGCGCGCTGCGCATCGACAGATTCGTCACCTGCACGCCACGGCGGCGCAGGAGCGCCCCCGCATGCCGGAACGACGGCGCGATCACGTCGCGCAGATGCTTGTCGAGCTGGCTCGGCTGCACGGCGCCCTGGCGCTCGTAGAAGCGCGGCGTGCGCGCGGCGTCGACGAGGTCGAGCCCGTGCAGGTAGATGCGGCGAAAGCCGAGCGAGGCGAGCACCTGGAGGCCCGTATAGGCGACCGTGCGGCCTTCGAACACGCCGCGCCGGATGTCGAGGCTAAAGCCCAGCGGGCGCGCCGCGTCGAACCACGCAAGCGACGCCGCACCGTGCGCCGCGCGCAGTTGCGCCACGTCGAGCGCGCCGCTCCCGGCGGGAAACAGCATCTCGTCGAGCAGAAACACGCGGCAGCGCATGCGCGAAGGCGCGCAGCGCTGCGCGATGTGCCAGAGCACCGTGGGCGTCGCGAACAGCGTGAGCGGCTCGGCCACGATGAGATCGACGAGCTCGCCATGATTGCGCACGAACCCGGCGTCGACGATGCAGTAGTAGTCGAAGCGCACGTCGTATTTGCGGCGCAGGGCGATGGCGCCGTTCACGCCCATCGCGCGCGGCATGGGCAGCACGTCGTAGTCGATGGCGTTGATCGAAGGCCCCGTCGCGATGAGATGGCACTCCGCCGCGTCGCGCACGGGCAGCGGCATGCCGTTCACGCACGGCAGGTGCTGGCCGTCGATGCTCATGCCCGTCAGCCGCCCCGCCGCGTCGCGCTCGATGCTCACGCCGCGGCCGAGCCGTTCGTTGTGATGGAACGCGCGCGGGTGCGTGTAGCGATAGAGCAGCTTGAAGAACGTATTGCGGATGCGGCGCAGCGGTATGGGCGCGCTGCGACCTTGCGCATCCGGCTCGCTGCGCTCACGTGCCGGGCGCATCGCATTGACTTCGGAAACCATCGATTAACCCCGTAGCGAGTCGAAGCCGCTCGCCTCGCGCCTTCGTGATGAAGGGCGAGTTTAATTTTCAGGATCGTTACAAGGGTTACAGAACAGGGCCCGAAGATTACGCCTGTTTACAGGATACGCTTAATAAAGGGATAACACGGTGCGCGTTCGCGCCGGCCGCGCCCGGCGCGTCGATTACAGACACCCGGGTGACGATGACGATTTGCAACGCGCCGACATGGGCCAAACCCTCGCAAAGCCCGCGGCACAAGGCTTTGCGGCAACCGATGCGAGCGCGGCGCGTAAAATTCGCGCGCAGATTGTTGCAATCCGGTAACTCAAGCGGGCGGGCGCTTCGCTACATTGAAGCCATCCAATCTTCAACCGAAGGGGGCTCAAAATGAAAACCAGACTCTTTGCCGCGCTGGGTGCCGGTGCGCTCGTCCTCGCCGCCTCGCAATCCGCCATGGCTGGCGTGGTCGTGGGCCTGAATGTCGGCGTGCCCGCTCCGGTTTATGTTGCGCCCGCACCGGTGTACGTTGCGCCCGCACCGGCTTATGTCGCGCCGCGCCCGGTGTACGTCGCGCCTCGCCCGGTGTACGTTGCACCGCCCATGCGCGTGGCCTACGCGCCCGCCGTGGTGATCGGCTGGCACGGCGACCGCTACTGGGACGGCCACCGCTGGTATGGCCGCGGCGAGTGGCACGGCCGCCGCGGCTGGTACTAAGACTGCGGCCTGTAAAAGAAAAGCGCCTCGCGCAAAACGCGAGGCGCTTTTTTCATGCCCTGGCGCATTCGAGCGCCTGCGTCACTTCCGGTCGGAGACGATCTGATCGAACGTGCCGCCATCGGCGAAATGCGCGGCCTGCGCGTTCTGCCAGCTGCCGAACACTTGCTCGACCGTGAAGGTCTTGATCGGCTTGAACTCGCTCGCGTGCTTCGCGAGGACGCCCGCGTCGCGCGGACGCAGATGGTGCGCGGCAATGATCTCCTGCGCGGCGGGCGTGTACAGATACTCGAGATACGCCTGCGCCACCTTGCGCGTGCCGCGCTTGTCCACGACCTTGTCGACGATCGTGACCGGCGGCTCGGCCAGCAGGCTCACCGAAGGATAGACGGCCTCGAAGTCCTTCGCGCCCACGCCCGTATCGATGAGCGCCACTTCGTTCTCGAAGGTCACGAGCACGTCGCCGATGTCGCGCTGCGTGAAGGTCGTCGTGGCGCCGCGGCCGCCCGCGTCGAGCACCGGCACGTTCTTCAGCAGCGCGCGCTCGAAGTCGAGCGCCTGCGCGTCGCTTGCGCCCTGCTGCTTGCGGTAGCCCCATGCGGCGAGATACGCGTAGCGGCCGTTGCCCGAGGTCTTCGGATTGGCGATCACCACCTGCACACCGGGCTTCGCGAGATCGTCCCAGTCCTTGATGTGCTTGGGGTTGCCCTTGCGCACGAGGAACACCATCGTCGTCGTGTAGGGTGCGCTCGCATCGGGCAGACGCGTGCGCCAGTTCGCGGGCACGAGATGGCCCTGCTGCGCGAGCAGGTCGATGTCGTTGGGCTGGTTCATCGTCACGACGTCGGCCTGAAGGCCTTGCAGCACCGAAAGCGCCTGCGCGCTCGAAGCGCCGTGCGACTGCTTGATCGACACGGCCTCGCCGTTCTTCTTCTGATAGTCGGCGATGAAGCTCGCGTTGATGTCCTTGTACAGCTCGCGCGTCACGTCGTACGAGACGTTGAGCAGCGATGTGTCGGCGTGCGCCGCCGCCGCACCCAATGTGTTGATGGCGATGATGCCCGCGCCGAGCCAGCGCGCCGTGCGTCCCAAGCCTGCCATGGTGATCCCCGTCTGTCGTTGAAAGGCATCGGCCTGCGTTTCAGGAATTTGTAAGCAGGCCGAACGCTCGATTCTAGCGAGCCGGGGCGTACGGCTTATACCGATGCGAGCTTTGCTTTTCGGCTTTCGTGCTAAGTGCCGCCTCGATGCCGTTCACGTCGTTCACGCCATGATGTGCGCGCCGCCGTCGATATACACGGTGTTGCCGCTCATGCGGCGCGCGTAGCGTGTGGCGAGAAAGGCGGTCGCATAGCCCACGTCCATGATGTCGACGAGTTCGCCGAGCGGCGCGCGGTCCACGGCGTCGGCCAGCATGCGGTCAAAGTCGGGCAGGCCCGAGGCGGCGCGCGTCTTGAGCGGCCCCGGCGAGATGGCATGCACGCGAATGCCGAGCGGCCCGAGCTCATAGGCGAGATAGCGGCACGACGCCTCCAGCGCCGCCTTCACGGGGCCCATCAGGTTGTAGTTGGGCACGACGCGATTCGCGCCGTCGTAGCTCATGGCGAAGAGCGTGCCGCCATGCGTCATGAGCGGCGCGGCGCGCTTCGCCATGCGGATGAACGAATGGCACGACACGTCCATCGCATACGCGAAGCCTTGCGCCGACGACTCGAGCAGCCCGCCTTGCAAATCGGCTTTCGGCGCATAGGCGATGGAGTGCAACGCGATGTCGAGCGCGCCCCACTCTTTGCGGATCGCCTCGAAAACGGCGTCGAGTTGCGCGTCTTCCTCGACGTTCAGCGGCAGCAGCAATTGCGCGCCGAGCTCATTGGCGAGCGGCTCGACGTAGGGCCTGGCCTTGTCGTTCAGATAGGTGAGTGCGAGCTGTGCGCCGAGGTCGGCGAACGCGCGGGCGCAGCCGTAGGCAATCGATTCGGCGTTCGCCACGCCCGTGACGAGCGCGCGCATGCCGGCCAGCGGCCGGTCGGGAGGGGTATGCATGGCTGACCTCGTGGTTGAAGACGCGGTTCAAGAACAGGACGCGGGCGGCCGTTCACGGCCCCGGATGCGTTTGCGGATCGTGCTGCGGTCGGGCAAGGCGCGATGCAAAAAAAGCGCGGAGGGCGACCTCCGCGCTTTCCTGGCGCGCGTGCGGCTTCGGCTTACTCGCCCGCGCCGCGCGTGGCGCGCCGGCGCGTGGCCGTCGTGCCCGCCGCCCGCGTGGGCGTCGGCGCGGCCGCCGCGCGCGGGCGACGCGCCGTTTTCGCGGCAACCGGCGCTTTCTTGACCTCGGGCGCTTCCGCGGCCTTCGTCTTCACGCCCGCGCGCGCGGCGCGCATGGGCTTCGCGCTCGCCGTGGTTTCGCTCGCCACTGCGGCAGTCTTCGCGCTGCGCGCTTTGGCCGGAACCGCAACGGGCTTGGGCGCGGCAGCCGATGCGCCGGCCGGCGTGGCGGAACCGCTGCCGCCAGCACCGGCGGCCGCACCACCGGACACCGCGCCACCCGAAGGCGTGCCTTCATCCGGCGACCCACCGCCATCGAGCGGCGGCAGCCCCGACTTCTCGCTGCCCGGCTCGACGCCCAGCGCGCGCTGCACGTCGCGATAGCGCTCGCGGCGCTCGCCTTCGAGCGGCCCCGACACCGTCGCGATGCGATACACGGCCGCGAGCAGCGCGCGGCGCGTCTTCATGTCGGGCACGATCGCGGGCAGGGCCTCGATCGCGGCCTTGGGATCGAGTTGCACGATCGCGCCCTGGCGGCGCGCCGCTTCCTTCAGTTCGGCGATGCTCGGCTGGCGATCGCCGAGATACTCGCGCGCAAGCTCGCGCATGCGCTGGAACGGCCGGTACTGCACCGTGTGCATTTCATCGACGATATACGCGGCAATGCGCATGAACGCGTCGACGAGCGTGCCCTTGTCGAGGTGCGCGCGCGCCGCGCGCAGCCGGTACTGCGCAAGCTCCTTGCGCAGCGCCATGAGCGGCGGCGCGATGGGCTCCAGCGGCCGGTTCGGCGCCACCCCCACCCAGGCCTGCACCCACGGCGCGGTGTAGACGTTGTAGAAGGCGGCTTCGACCCACGCGTCGCGCGCGTCGCGGTACGCATCCCACGAGGCTTCGATGGTCGCCGAGGTCTGTTTTTCGATTTGCGTGAACGGATTGTCGGGCGCAACCGGCTTGCGGTGCCCGCGCACCGCTTCGGCCATGGCGGGCAGCACGCCCAGCGCCGGGTTCGCGTCGCTCATCACGCTGCGCTCCACGCGCGCCGGATGCGACTCGCGCAGCACGTGCGCGCTCAGCGCATTGCTCGACGCACGCACGAACGGCGAGACCAGGAGGTCATAGAGACGCTGATTGTTCTCGGCGAAGCGGCGCACCACTTCGAACGGCTGCTCGTCGTCGCGGCCGTCGTCGAGCGCGAGGATGTCTTCGATCGTGCGCAGTTCGAAGCGGATCTCATAGCGCCCTTCGAGCGCCTCGAGACGTCCCGCCTCCGGCGTCGAGTCGGTGATCTTCGCCTCGTAGAGTCCCGGCGGCAGCACGTCGATCAGGTCCAGCGCGGAAAACAGTTCGGTGTGCTCCTTATTGGCCACACTCGCCGAAACGAAGATGCCCAGGTGCCCCACCTTGTCGTGCAGGCAATACACGATCACCTGCTCGTTGGCGACGATCTCGTCCACGCTCGCGTAGAGATCGGGAATCCAGTTGAGCGCCTGCTGCGGCGGCGTGATGTTGTCGCCCCACGAGGCGAGCACGATGATCGGCGTACGGATGTTGCGCAGGTCCACGGGCGCGCGCGCGTTCTTCGCGTACACCTCGTTGCGCGTGAGGTGATTGCCGACGAAGAGGTTCTGCACGATCCAGTCGATCTCGGCGCGATTCAACTGGAAATGGCCGCCCCACCAGCGCTCGAATTCGAGGAAGCGCTCGCGCTCGGTATCGACCCGCGAATAGAGGTTGTAGAGCTTGCCCCAGTACGTGTTGGCGGGATTGAGGTTCTCGAAATTCTGCACGAGATGCGCGCCGTCGAAGCGGCCGTCGCCAAGGTCGGCGGCGAGCGACGACATCCACGAGCCGCCCAGCATGCCGCCCGAATAGCGCATGGGGTTCTTGCCGCGCACGCCGGCCCAGTACGAAAGCGGCGAGCCCGCGAGCATGAGCGGGCCGACCAGCGCCGGCGCGGAGGCCGCGAGCAGCGCCGCAGCCCAGCCGCCCTGGCAGTTGCCGATGATGAACGGCAGGCCGTCCGCATCGGGATGCAGCTCGCGCACGCGTTGCACGAACACGCCCTCGGCCTGCGCCACCGACTGGATGGTCTGCGTTTCGCAGGGCACCGGGAAGAACGTCACGAAGTAGCACGGATGGCCCTTGCGCAGCGCGATGCCCACTTCGCTGTCCATCTTGAAGCCGGCGATGCCGGGGCCGTGGCCCGCGCGCGGGTCGATCACGACGAACGGGCGCATGCGCGGGTCGGTGGGCACGTCCGTTTCGGGCTTGATGCGCAGAAGTGCGTAATTGCAGGGATCGTCGAGCTCACGGCCATCGACGACGACTTCATAGTCGAAAGCCAGCACGGGCGGCATGCCGGCCTGCTCGTGCACATACGTCTGATTGCCGCGCTCGCGCAGCACATCGAGGAAGAGCACGCTGCGTTGCCACGCGTCGTACAGGTAATCGTAAAACGGTTGCGCGGCCGTGGGCGGCGCCGATTCGATGGCCTGGTTCACCGCCGAGGTCACGGCGGACGACAGTGCCGAAGTCGCTTCGGCAAGCGGCGCGGGGGGCGATGACGTCTCGTCGGAAGCGGCCGCGAGGGGCCAGAAAGAAGCAAAGGGCCAGAAAGGCGTGCCCGATGCGAGCGTCGGCAGGAACGAAAAAGGCGACGAGGTGGAAACTGCCACGAGACGAATCTCCTTTAAGGGAGCGCACACCGGCCTGGCGGCAAGCATGCGCCAGGCCGGCAAAAGGGGGTCGCGACGCTCGCGTGCGCACGTCACACGCTTGCTACATGCTTGTCAGGCGCTGGTTACGCCTCGTGCGCTGCGCGGCCGCGAGATGAAAAGAGCCAGATCATGTTGCACTGCGGCAACTAAAAACTTAGGCCGCAGCCTCCCGAAAGTCAAGGCGCGGCACGGCCCCCGGTGGTTCCCGGACGACCCCGCAAGTTCGCCCCATGATCGCGCCGCCCTGTGAACGAAGCGTGACAGGCGAGGCGGCCGGGCATTGCCGGCCGGCGCCGCCGCTGTGTCACGATGCCGCGCCATACTGGCGCACATCTTTCCGACCGGCTCGTTCGCGCTGGTCTACACTGTTACGGTTTTGCGCGCCGCAGCATGGCCTTTATGCACGACCAGCATGGAGACTCCGTCATGACGTCATCGCCCGACAAGTATTCGGTTCTGCTCGCCCGTTGCGGCGGCCTCGCGCCCGTGCCCACGGCCGTGGCGCACCCCTGTGACGTCTCCTCGCTCACCGGCGCGCTCGACGCCGCGAACCTCGGCCTCATCGTGCCGATCCTCGTCGGCCCCGAAGCGAAGATCCGCGCCGTGGCCGAGGAAGCCGACCTGCCCCTCACCGGCATCACCATCGTCGACGCGCCGCACAGCCACGCCGCCGCCGAACTCGCGGTGCGCGCCGTGCGCGAGGGCGAAGCCGAGCTGCTCATGAAGGGCAGCCTGCACAGCGACGAGCTGCTCCACGAAGTCGCGCTCGGCGCCAACGGCCTGCGCACCGAGCGCCGCCTCTCGCACGTGTTCGCGATGGACGTGCCTTCGTACCACAAGCCGCTATTCATCACCGACGCGGCCGTCAACATCTTCCCCAAGCTCGCCGACAAGGCCGATATCGTGCGCAACGCGATCGATCTCGTGCAGGCGCTTGGCGTCGGCACGCCCAAGGTCGCGATTCTCGGCGCGGTGGAAACCGTCTCCGAGAAGATGCCCTCCACCATCGACGCCGCCGCGCTCTGCAAGATGGCCGATCGCGGCCAGATCACGGGCGGCCTGCTCGACGGACCGCTCGCCTTCGACAACGCGATCAGCGCCGAGGCCGCGCGCATCAAGGGCATCACCTCGCCCGTGGCCGGCGACCCCGACATCCTGCTCGTGCCCGACCTCGAAGCGGGCAACATGCTCGCCAAGCAACTCACCTTCCTCGCCGGCGCGGAAGCGGCCGGTATCGTCCTCGGCGCGCGCGTGCCGATCATCCTCACGAGCCGCGCCGACAGCGTGCGCTCGCGCATCGGCAGTTGCGCGATCGCCGTGCTGCTCGCCCATGCGCGGCGCGCGCGCAAAGCCACGGAGATCCTGTGAGCAGCATCCAAGCCCAGCCGGCCGCGGAAGGCCATGTCGTGCTCGTCGTGAACGCGGGTTCGTCCAGCATCAAGTGTTCGGTGTATCGCGTGATCGAGGACGACCACGTGGAAGGCGGCGCCCGCGCGCTGCACGGCGCGGGCGGGCAGATCGAAGGCATCGGCGTCGCGCCGCGCGTGGTCGCGCATATGGCCGACGGACGCCTGATCGTCGACGAGAAGTTTCCCGTGGCCCAGGTCGCCGATCACGACGCCGCCTTCCGCCTCCTGCGCCTCGTGCTCGCCGTGGGCCTGCGCGACACGCCGCCCGCCGCGATCGGCCACCGCGTGGTGCACGGCGGCGCGCGCTACTCGGACGCCGTGCTCATCAACGACGAAGTGATCGAGGAACTCGACTCGCTCACGCCGCTCGCGCCCCTGCATCAGCCGCACAATCTCGCGGCCATCCGCGCGGTGCGCCAGGCCGCGCCCGAGCTGCCGCAGGTGGCCTGCTTCGACACCGCGTTCCACGCCACCACGGGCCCGATGGCGCAGCTTTTCGCACTGCCGTACAGCTATTACACCGAGGGGATCCGCCGCTACGGCTTTCATGGCCTCTCGTACGAGTACATCGCGAAGCACATGCATCTCGTCGCGCCCGACATCGCGCGCGGGCGGGTCATCGTCGCGCATCTGGGCAACGGCGCGAGCCTGTGCGCAATGAAGGACGGCAAGAGCGTCGAGACGACCATGGGGCTCACCGCGCTCGACGGCCTGCCCATGGGCACGCGCTGCGGCGCGCTCGACGCGGGCGCGGTGCTCTGGATGATGGCGCGCGGCATGGACTACCACGCGATCGAAAAGCTGCTCTACCAGGAGTCGGGCCTCAAGGGCCTCTCCGGCGTGAGCAGCGACATGCGCGAGTTGCTGTCGAACGGCAGCGAACAGGCGAAGCTCGCGATCGACTTCTATACGTACCGCATCGCGCAGGAAGTGGGCAAGCTCGCGGTGGGGCTCGGCGGGCTCGACGGGCTCGTGTTCACGGCCGGCATCGGCGAGCATGCCGCGCCGATCCGCGCGCAGGTGTGCGAACGGCTCGCGCCGCTCTTTGGCATCGTGCTCGACGCGCAGGCCAACGAAGCCGGCAGGGAGGCGCGCAAGGAACGCGTGAGCGCGCGGGAGAGCCGCGTGCCGGTGTTCGCCATTCCCACCGACGAGGAAGGGATGATCGCGCTGCATACGGCGCGGTTGTTGCGCGAGGCGTTGAAACGCTAGTGATCCGCACGTTTGCGGCCCTGTCCTGCGTCAATGAATATTGGCGCGGGCGCGTTTACCATTCCATAATAGAGTCTATTGAAATCCAATAGACGAGATTCGATATGGCTGCGGAAATGCGTACGCTGACGGCACAAGTGCCCGTCGAACTGGCGCAGGAGGTAGACGCCTTGGCAGAACTGATTGAACGTCCCAAGCAGTGGATCATCAAGAAGGCGCTGGTCCAGTATCTCGCGCGCGAGGCCGAGAAGCGCCGTCTGATTCAGGAAGGGCTGGACGATGTGACGGCGGGACGGGTTGTCACTATCGAGCAAGTCGAGGCGTGGGCAAACAGCATCGGGACCGACAACGAGCTACCCGCGCCGAAACCGTGAGCATCCAAGTCGTCTTCACGGGCAAGGCGACCGCCGATCTCGACGGGATTGCAAGGCACATCGCGAAATACAACGACACTGTTGTCGCGCGCCGCCTGGTCAGCGCACTCGTCGCGCAGGCGCGGCGACTCGGGCAAGACCACTTTCACCGCCTGGGCGAAGAACTGGACGGTTACGACGGGCCGCCTGCTCGCGAAGTGCATCGTTGGGTTTGTCTCGCCGGGCGCTATGAATTGCACTACGAAGTTTTGCCGCCTTACTCCGAAGACCCCACCGTCATTGCCATCCTGAGAGCGTGGGACACGCGGCAAGACCGCTGATCCGATCTCACGCCAACGCCCGCCCCCCATCAACCGCCTCGTCGCGCAGCCGCCCGTGCGCTGCGCCATGCACGAGCGTATCGACGAAATACTTCGCGCGCGGCCACGGGCCGAAGCCTGCCGCCGTGTTGATGTGACCCGCGTCGCCGAGATTCACGAACGTGCTGCCCAGTCGATGCGCGAGCGCATGAGCGCCTTCGAGCGGCATCCAGGGGTCGGTTTCGCTGCCGATCAGGATGGACGGCACGCCAAGGCTGCTCGCTTCGAACGCGCCCGCGAAGCGGAACTTCTCCGGGCTCGCGGGCGCGACGAACAGCACGCCCGCAATATCGGCGCCGCCTGCGTCGCCGCCTTCGCTCCCCGCGCCCCCGCCGATCAGGCCCGTTTGCAACGCATGCGCCGTGACGAGGCAGCCGAAGCTGTGCGCGGCCAGCAGGAACGGCCCGCGCTCGCCGGCCAGCCGCCGGGCGAGCGCCGCGCCCCACACCGCGAGGTCGGGGGCATCCCAGTCGTCCTGCTCGGCGCGCAGCGAGTGCGCGAACTGGCGTTCTAGCCAGCTTTGCCAGTGGGCACCGTCGCTGCCGTGCAGGCCGGGCACGGTGACGAGGCGGGGCGGCCAACGCGATTGCGCGCACGAAAGCATGATTTTTTCCTCGCTGGAACACGGCGTGAACCGATTGTGGCCTGCGAGCCGCTCCCGCCGAACCAATTTTTTTTGCTTTGCTTTTCGGCGCCTTCCCCGCCGCGCCCTTGCCTGCCATGCCGCGCGCGCCGCGCCGCGATTTGCCCGGCGGGCGCGAGCCTGAAAAAGTAGAATGGTGCCGGTGCAGTTGGCCAAACCCGCCGGCCACCCCCGACCCATGCGGCAATGCGCTCGAACTCAAGGCGTTTGCCGGCATCGGCCGCCTTTTCGCAATGTGATGAGCGCCATGAAGATCATTTTCTGGTTTCCGCAAGCCGACGCCTCCGCGTGGCTGCACGGCCTCGCGCGCGCCCTGCCCGACGCCGAACTGCGCGAGTGGCAGCCGGGCGACACCGCTCCCGCTGACTATGCGGTCGTCTGGCACCCGCCGCGCGAGCTGTTCGGCGTGCCCGGCCTGCGCGCGATCTTTAACCTCGGCGCGGGCGTGGACGCGATCCTCGCCCACGAGCGCGCACTGCCCGGCACGTTGCCCGGCAACGCGCTGCTCGTGCGCCTGGAAGACTCGGGCATGGGCCCGCAAATGAGCGAGTACGTGCAGCATGCCGTGCTGCGCTACCTGCGCCGCTTCGACGAATACGCGCTCGCGCAGGCGCGCCGCGAATGGCACGTGCTCGCGCCGCATCCCCGCGAGACCTTCACCGTCGGCGTGCTCGGTCTGGGCGTGCTCGGCGCGCAGGTCGCGCATGCGGTGGCCGCGCTCGGCGTGCCGGTACGCGGCTTTTCGCGCAGCGCGAAGTCGATCGCGGGCATCGAGACATTTTCGGGTGAGCTGCACGGCGCGCAATTCGACGCCTTCCTCGACGGCGTGAAGGTGCTCGTGAACCTGCTGCCCGCCACGCCCGACACCGAGAACGTGCTCAACGCGCGCACCTTCGGCAAGCTTTCGCGCGGCGCGTATCTCGTGAACGTGGCGCGCGGCACGCATCTGGACGAGCAGGATCTGCTCGACGCGCTCGCGAACGGCACGCTCGCCGCCGCGACGCTCGACGTGTTCCGCGAGGAGCCGCTGCCGTCCGATCATCTGTTCTGGCGCGAGCCGCGCATCACGATCACGCCGCATAGCTCGGCGCTCACGCTGCGCGACGAAGCCGTCTCGCAGGTGGCCGACAAGATCGGCGCGCTCGCGCGCGGCGAGACCGTGAGCGGCATCGTGCATGCCGGGCGCGGTTACTGATCCGGTTGCCGATGCGATTACTGAGCATGCCGAATCATTTCTGAATATAAGTCTGGAGACACAGCAATGGCCTTACCCACCGCAGTCAAGATCGTCGAAGTCGGCCCGCGCGACGGCCTGCAAAACGAGAAAGATTTCGTCCCCACCGCAACGAAAATCGAGCTGATCAACCGGCTCACGGCCGCGGGCTTTCCGAATATCGAGGCCGCCTCGTTCGTCTCGCCCAAATGGGTTCCGCAGATGGCGGACGGCGCCGAGGTCATGGCCGGCATCGAGCGCCGCGAGGGCGCGATCTACTCGGTGCTCACGCCCAACCTGCGCGGCTTCGAAGGCGCGCTCGCCGCGGGCGCGGACGAGATCGTGATCTTCGGCGCGGCGAGCGAAGCGTTCTCGCAGAAGAACATCAACTGCTCGATCGCGGAGAGCATCGAGCGTTTCGCGCCCGTCGCGCAAGCCGCGAAGGACCACGGCGTGCGCATTCGCGGCAGCGTGTCGTGCTCGTTTGGCTGCCCGTACCAGGGCGAGGTGCCCGTGGCTTCGGTCGTCGACGTGGTGGAGCGCTTCGCCGCGCTCGGCTGCGACGAGATCGACATCGCCGACACCATTGGCGTGGGCACCGCGAAGCGCGTGCACGAAGTCTTCCAGGCGGTGACGAAGGTGTTCCCGCGCGAACGCCTCTCGGGCCACTTCCACGACACCTACGGCCAGGCGCTCGCCAACATCTATGCGGCGCTCGAAGAAGGCATCGCCATTTTCCACGCCTCGGTGGCGGGGCTTGGCGGCTGCCCGTATGCGAAGGGCGCCACCGGCAACGTCGCGACCGAGGACGTGCTGTACCTCATGAACGGCCTGGGCATCCACACCGGCGTCGACCTGAACCAGGTCGTCGCGGCGGGCGACTTCATCTCGACCGCCATCGGCCGTCCGAACGTCTCGCGCGCGGGCAAGGCGCTGCTCGCGAAGGCGCGCAACGAAGCTGCATGCGCGTGAAGCGCAAGCTGTTGAATCGTAGTACGAAGGAAATCAATTCATGACGCAATCCCTCGACAACCTCGACGCCCTGCCCGATTCCGCGCGCCGCGTCGCGCTGATGCTGCGCGAGCGCGGTCACGCCAAGCCGGTCGTGATGCTGCCCGAAACCGGCAAGACCTCGGCCGAAGCGGCAGCAGGCCTTGGCTGCGAAGTCGCGCAGATCGCCAAGTCGATCCTGTTCCGCCGTCGCAATGACGACGCACCCGTGCTCGTGATCGCAAGCGGCGCGAACCGCGTGGACGAAAAGAAGGTGGCCGCGCACGTGGGCGAAATCGGCCGCGCCGACGCGAAGTTCGTGCGCGAGAAGACCGGCTATGCGATTGGCGGCGTTTGCCCGATCGGCCATGCCACGAAGCCCGTGACGCTCATCGACGCCGACCTGTTCGCGCTCGAAAGCCTGTGGGCCGCGGCGGGCCACCCGCACGCCGTGTTCAACCTCTCGCCGCAGGAACTCGAAGCGCTGACGGGCGCACCCGTGGTGGACGTCGCGCTGCGCGACGCGTGAGCCACATGAGCGCGCCCGTGTCACGCCCCGCACCCGCCTCGCCGCCTTCGCCGTGCATCAACGTGTGCCGCATGCACGAGCGCAGCGGCCTGTGCGAAGGCTGCCTGCGCACGATCGACGAGATCGCGTCGTGGTCCGGCTTCGACGACGACGCGAAGCGCGCCGTGTGGGACGCGATCGAGGCGCGCCATGCCGAATGGCTCGCGCAGCGGTTCGACACGCCGGCCCCGCAGCAAGGAGAAAAATATTGAATGCACCCGCCCGCGTCGTGACGATCGGCGAGACGTTCCGCTCGACGCTCGCCCTCACGCCCGAGTCGGTGAAGTCGTTCTCGCTGCTCGTGAACGACCTGAACCCGCTGCACCATGACGAAGCCTACGCGGCGCAAAGCCGCTTCGGCGGCCTGATCGCTTCGGGCACGCAGCCTACCGCCCATTTCATGGCGCTGCTCGCCACGCATTTCTCGCAGTACGCGCAACCGCTCGGCCTCGAATTCGACATGAAGCTCAAGCGCGCCGCGCACGCGAGCGACACGCTCACGTTCGAATGGCGCGTGGAGGAAGCGTGGTGGAAGCCGAGCCTGAACGGCGATCTCGTGAAGCTCGCGGGCGAAGCCGTGAACCAGGACGGCGCGACGCTCGTGGTGGGGCGCGCGACGATTCTCGTCATGCCGAAGGCCGCACCCGCCACGCGGCACGAGCCAGCATGAGCGCGGCGCCGGCACTGCCTGATTCGATCCGCGTATTCGAGCGCGGCTGGCTTTCGTCGAACAATGTGCTGCTGGTCGATGACGCGCGCACCGCGCTCGTCGATACCGGCTACGCCACGCATGCCGGGCAAACGCTCGCGCTCGTGCAACATGCATTAGGCAATCGAGCGCTCGATCTGATCGTCAACACCCATCTGCACTCGGACCATTGCGGCGGCAACGCGCGCTTGCAGGCGCACTGGCCCTGCGCCACGCTCATTCCGGCCGCGAGTGCGCCGATCGTGCGCGAGTGGGACGAGGCGCGCCTGAGCTTTCTCGCGACCGGGCAGACCTGCGAGCGCTTCGGCTTCACCGGCGCGCTCGTGGCGGGCAAGCGGCTCGCGCTCGGCGGCTTCGACTGGGAGGTGATCGGCGCGCCTGGGCACGACCCCGACTCCGTGATGCTCTACGCGGCCGGGCCGCGCCTGCTGATCAGCGCCGACGCGCTTTGGGAACACGGCTTCGGCGTCATTTTTCCGGAACTCGACGGCGAAAGCGGCTTCGCGGAGCAGCAGGCGGTGCTCGAAGCCATTGCGAAACTCGACGTGCAGACGGTGATTCCCGGCCACGGCAAGCCGTTCTCGAATATCGACGAGGCGCTCGCCCGCGCGTTCTCGCGCCTCGACTGGCTGCGCGCCGAACCCGCGCGCAACGCAAAGAACGCGCTCAAGGTGCTGATCGTCTTCAAGCTGCTCGAAGTGCGCACCATGACGTTCGACGCGCTCGTGGCGATGCTCGAAAGCGCATCGTCCATGCGCGCCGCCGCACAGCAACTCGCGCCGCGCGCCGCGTGGCCCGCGTTGCTGCGCGATCTGGCGGGGGAGCTGGCGAAAAGCGGCGCGCTCGTCGTGAACGGCGAGCGGCTCGAAGCGCCCGCGGCCGCGGTTTAAGCGTTTCGCCTTCCGAACGGCCCAGCAGCCGTCCGGTCGCTTCGGGCGAAAAAAAACGCTCGTCCGTTTTCCGGACGAGCGTTGGAATTAGCTCTGACGTGATCAAACTGTCGAAGGCATCATACTCGCGCCAGAATACGCGAAGCATCGGTGATTTCCCTACAGATGACCAACGGCCGCAGGCCCGCTCCACGAGCCATGCCGCCGCGCACATGATTCATCTGGAATGCGAATCAAATGCGCGCGGTGTGGCGTCAAACGTCGGGTCAATAGCCCAGCTTCAGGCGCACCAGCTCGAATAGATGCGAGCACAAATAAAGCCCCAGCCCGATCGCGCCGCCAATCACGGTGCCGTTCACGCGAATCTCCTGCAAGTCCTTGCCGATCTTCAGTTCGATGAGCCGCGCGGTTTCACGCGTGTCCCAGTTCTTCACGGTGTCGCGAATATGGTGCGTGAGATAGCGCGCGAAATCGGGCGCCATCGCACGCGCGGCATCTTCCAGATGGCCGTTGAGCGAGGCGCGCAACTCGACGTCGGCGGCCAGCGTCTCGCCCAGCCAGCGGCCCGTCGCGGCCACCTTTGCGTGCAGCGCCGAATCCTTGCGATCCAGATCCTCGCGCAGCCAGGTGCGCAGGCTGTCCCACAGTTCGCGCGTGTAGTCGTTGAGCGCACTGCCCTCGCGCAAGCTCGCCTTCAACTCCTCGCCCTTGCGCAGAAACGCCGGATCGCTCTTGAGCTGCACGATCAGCTTTTCCACGACCTCGTCGAACTTCTGGCGCAAATGGTGCTCGCGATCCTCGCCCACCTGTAGCAACAGCCGGTTCACAGCGCTTTCCAGCACGCGCGCGCCGCTCTCGCCTATCCACTCCGAGGGCAGAAACTTCTCGGTCTTCGGAAACTCGCCTTTGAGACCGTCCACAATGCGCGCCGCGACGAACCCGCGCGTGCCCTCGTCGCGCAGCAGCGCGCCAAGCTGGTCGAGCATCTGGTCGAGCAATTCCTGATGGCGGCCGTCCTTCGTGAGCGTGTCGAGTATCGCGCCGGCCGACTTCGAAAGATCGACGCGCGCGAGCGCCGCGTGCAGTCCGTCGCGGATGAAGTTCTGGATGCGCGCGTCGTCGGTGAGGCCGAGCAGGCCCGACATCATGCGCGCGACGTAGTCGCCCAGACGTTGCGCGTTGTCCGGCGCGGTGAGCCACGCGGAAAGGCGCTCGACCGGATCGTGGCGGCGGATCAGGCCGACGAGCGAGCCCACGTCGAGAAACTTCTCGCGCACGAAGGTGGCGAGTTCGTCGGCGATTCGGTCCTTGTTGCGCGGAATCACGCCCGTACGCGCCGAGACGAACGGAATCGGCACGCGGCGGAACAGCGCGACCACGGCGAACCAGTCGGCGAGCGCGCCGACCATCGCGGCTTCGCTCACGGCCTTGATGCCGTCGATCACCACGCCCGGCGGGGAAAGCGCCGTGCCGACGAACACGAGCGCCGCGCCCAGCAGCAGGAAGAGCGCGCGGCGCTTGGCGCGCGCCAGTTCGATTTCGTCGTGGTTGGCGGGGGCGCCGTGGGTAGAAGTCATGCGCAGGAAAACGTCGGGGGTTCGAACCGCGACATTATGCGGCCGGCGCCGCCGCCCTTGCATGGCAAAGCGCCGCACGGGGCGCGCCCGCGCGGCCCGTACTCTCGTTGCGCCTTACGCCGAGCGCGCGTCGCGCCGCTGCGGCACGATCCGCCAGCCGAGGTTCACGCCCGCCGCCGCAAGCAGGATGAGCGCGGCGCCCGCCACCTGAATCCAGGCGAGGCGCTGGCCGAACGCGAACCAGTCCACGAGTATCGCGACCACGGGATAGATGAACGAAAGCGCGCCCGTCATCGCGGTGGGCAGCTTCTGGATCGCGCCGTACAGCAGCACGTACATGATGCCGGTGTGCACGATGCCGAGCGTGACGAGCTGCGCCCAATGCAGGGGCGTGGCGGGCAGCGTGCCGTAGTGGATGAACGGCGCGAGCGCGAGCGCGCCGAAGGCGAGCTGCACGAGCGCAAGGAGATGCGGCGGCGTGCCCTTGAGATGGCGCGTGATGATCGACGAAACGGCGTAGAGGAAGGCCGCGCCCGCCGCGCAGGCCACGCCTTGCAGGTACTGGCCGGGCACCGCGAGCACGGCGGGCTGCACCTCGACCACGCACACGAGGCCGACGAAGGCCACGGCGAGCCACGCGACGGTCGAGACGCTCACACGCTCGCGCAGCACGAGCGCGCCGAGGCCGACGAGCATGAACGGCTGCGTGTTGTAGACGGCCGTGGCCATCGAGATCGACGCGCGCGAATAGGCGGCGAACAGCAGCACCCAGTTCGCGACGATGGCGGCGCCCCCGAGCACGGCGAGCGCGAGCGTGCGCGGCGGCAGCAGCTTGCGGCGCAGGAGACCCAGCGCGGCGCACACGAGCGTGAGCGTCAAGCCGCCCAGCACGCAGCGCAGGAAGGCGATGTTGATCGGGGCCTGCCGCGAGGCGACCACGAGCCAGCCGATGGTGCCGGACATCAGCATCGCGACGATCATCTCGGCCGCGCCACGGCGAATTTCAGGGGTGGTGGAAGACATGGGCTTGCATCCTCGTTCTGGCGGGCGACGGGCGCGCGGCCCTTCGCATCTGCAAGCCAGTTTATCGGCGTGCGGACGAGGAATATATGGCTAAACTTAGGAGAAGTGCAAAACTCGCCTTCGATTGAAAGGCCAACCCGCCGGAGCACCCACGAAATCATGAACCGACGCCCCAACTCCGCCTTTTCCGCCGCCGCGGCCACGCTCGACGAGATCGACCGCATGCTGCTCGCCGCGCTCGCCGAAGATGCGCGCGTAAGCGTCGCCGTGCTCGCGAAGCACGTCGGGCTTTCCGCGCCGAGCACGTCCGAGCGGCTGCGCCGGCTCGAAGCGCAGGGGGTGATCGGCGGCTATACGGTGCAGATCGATCCGCGCGCGCTCGGCTACACCTTGCAGGCCATCGTGCGCGTGAAGCCGCTGCCCGGCCAGTTGCATCTGGTGGAAGACGTGCTGCGGCGCATTCCCGAGTTCGTCGAGTGCGACAAGGTCACCGGCGACGACTGCTTCATCGCCCGGCTTTATCTGCATTCGATCGAACAGCTCGACGAGATCCTCGCGAAAGTCACCGAGCGCGCGGAGACCAGCACCGCCATCGTCAAGTCCACGCCGGTGCCGCGCCGGTTGCCGCCGCTCGGGTAAAGCGGCGGCGGGCGCGCTAGTGCCTGGCTAGTGCGCGCTCATGGCTCCGTCGTCTCGAAGAACGCCCGCATTTCCTCGACGAGCGCGTCGCTCGCTTCTTCGGGAATGTAATGCCCGCACGGCAGCGAGCGCCCACTCACGTCGCGCGCCACCTTGCGCCATTCGGCGAGCGGGTCGAAGCAGCGCTCGATCACGCCCTCCTGCCCCCACAGCACGCGCAACGGGCACGCCACCTTGTTGCCGCGTTCGAGGTCGGCGCGGTCGTGGTCCAGGTCGATGGTCGCGGAGGCGCGGTAGTCCTCGCACATCGCGTGCACCGCGCCCGGCTGGCGCAGCGCCGCGCGGTAGGCGCCGAGCGCCTTGGGCGCGAAGGGCGCGAGACCCGCGTGGCGGCTGCCCATCACCCGTTCGATATAGACATCGGGATTCGCTTCGATGAGCGTTTCCGGCAGCGGCTCGGGCTGGATCAGGAAGAACCAGTGGAAGTAGAGCGTGGCGAACTCGCGGTCCGTCTGCTCGTACATGGCGAGCGTGGGCGCGATGTCGAGCAGCATCAGCCGCTCGACGGCGTGCGCGTGATCGAGCGCCATGCGGTGCGCGACGCGCGCGCCGCGATCGTGCGCGCACACGAGAAAGCGCTCGTGGCCGAAGTGGCGCATGACCTCCACCTGGTCGGCCGCCATCGCGCGCTTGGAGTAGGCGGCATGCGTGGCGTCGCTGGCCGGCTTCGATGAGGCGCCATAGCCGCGCAAGTCGGTCGCGATGACGGTGAAATGCTCCGCCAGCGCGGGGGCGCAGCGGTGCCAGATCATGTGGGTCTGCGGATGGCCGTGCAGCAGCAGCAGCGGCGGTCCTTCGCCGCCCTTCACGCCGCAGATGTCAACGCCGCTCCCGGTACGAACGGTGAAAGGCTGGAATCCGTCGAAGGGCATGGGGAAGTCTCTTTTGTTTGTTGGTCTGCGGTCATTGTATGGGGCGAGTGCGACTCGAAAACACGCTTTCGCGTGCGTAACGGTAGAAACCGAACACTCCCTCGAATGCCGCACGACCGGTGCCCGGATCACCCCGAGCCTATAATCGAACGGTCGTTTTCGCAGTCCGTTCACGACTCGATTCCGCCGGCCGCTGCGTTCGGTCAAGACAGCCTTATCCTCATCGAAACCGGCGCCGCGTTCCTGCCCGCCCGGCCTTCCGCCCGCGCGCCACAAGGAGACCTCCGACATGGCCTTGCCCGCCGTTCTGCAAAACCTCTCGCTGCCCGTCGTGGGCTCGCCGATGTTCATCGTCAGTTATCCGGAGCTCGTGCTCGCGCAGTGCAAGGCGGGCATCGTCGGCTCGTTCCCGGCGCTCAACGCGCGCCCCGCCGAACTGCTGGGCGAATGGCTCACGCAGATCAAGGCCGAACTCGCCACGCACAAGGCCGCCCATCCCGACGCCGTGATTGGGCCGATCGCCGTGAACCAGATCGTGCATCAGTCGAACGCGCGACTCGAGCACGACGTGCGCGTGTGCATCGAGCATCACGTGCCGATCTTCATCACGAGCCTGCGCGCGCCGCCGAAGGAGTTGCTCGACGCCGTGCACAGCTACGGCGGCATCGTGCTGCACGACGTCATCAACCTGCGCCACGCGGGCAAGGCGCTCGAAGCGGGCGTGGACGGGCTGATTCTCGTGGCGGCCGGCGCGGGCGGCCATGCGGGCACGACCTCGCCGTTCGCGCTGGTGGGTGAAGTGCGGCGCATGTTCGACGGCCCGATCGTGCTCTCGGGCGCGATCGCCAACGGCGGCTCGATCCTCGCGGCGCAGGCCATGGGCGCGGACCTCGCCTACATGGGCACGCGCTTCATCGCGACGAAAGAAGCGCACGCCGCCGACGCCTACAAGCACGCGATTCTCGACGCCAAGGCCGCCGACATCGTCTACACGAACCTGTTCACGGGCGTGCACGGCAACTACATCCGCGAGAGCATCGTGAACGCCGGGCTCGATCCCGATGCGCTGCCCGAGTCGGACAAGTCGAAGATGGACTTCGGCGCGGGCACCTCCAAGGCCAAGGCCTGGAAAGACGTGTGGGGCGCGGGCCAGGGCGTGGGCCTGATGGACGACGTGCCCACCGTGGCCGAGCTCGTGGCGCGTCTGAAGCGCGAGTACGACGAGACCAGGGCGCGGCTCGGCGCGGGGCGCTGAAGCGCCCCGGCTAGAAGCCTTGGCGTTCTATGCCGCGTTGCGCGGTTCCACGCCGCGCAACGCGGCGTCGACATTGGCGGCCGCCGCGCGGATCGCCTCGACGCCGGGCCAAAGGTCGCGCTCCGAAAAACGCGCGGCGAGGAAATCGACGAACGAGCGCACCTTCGCCGAGAGATGGCGGCGGCTCGCGTACACGGCGTAGATCGGCAGCTCGCGCGGCGGCAGCGCGTCGACGAGCAGCGGCACGAGGCGGCCCTCGGCGATATCGTCGCCCACCACCTCGGTGCCGAGCATCGAGAGGCCGCCGCCTTGCAGCACGACCACGCGCAGCGCCTCCAGATGATTGACGATGAGGTTGCCGCCGGGCTTGGGCTTCACGCCGCCGGCCCCTTCGGTGAACGGCGCAAGCTCCTGCGCCGAAGCTCCCGCGTACTGCACGAAGTTGTGCCGGGCGAGATCGGCGACGGTCTTCGGCACACCGTGGCGGCGCAGGTACTCGGGCGAGGCGCACAACACGATGTGCGCGGTGGCGAGCGGCCGCGCGATCAACGAAGACGACTTCAGGCCCGAGGGCGCCGCGCGGATCGCCACGTCGAAACCCTCGTCGATCAGCTCGACCACGCGGTCGGAGAGCGTGATGTCGACGGTGACTTGCGGAAATCCGGCGGCATAGTCGGCTACCGCGCCCATCACGTGACGCAGCCCGAACGCCGTGAGCGACGACACACGCAGCCGCCCCTGCGGCACGACGCTCGCCGCGCCCACGGCCTGGCCCGCTTCGTCGAGTTCGGTGAGCGCCTGGGCCACGCGCTCGTAATACTCGCGCCCGGCCTCGGTGGGCGCGACGCGGCGCGTGGTGCGGTTCAAGAGGCGCGCGCCGAGTTGCTGCTCCAGATGCATGACGTGCTTGCTCGCCATGGCCGCGGACATGTTCATGCGCTCGGCCGCCGCGACGAAGCTGCCCGCCTCCACCACCTGGCGGAACACTTTCATGCTGACGAGAGTATCCATCGCGCGGCCTTCACCTTCAGTTCGAACGTAAATAAAGAGGAATCAATCGGCAGTATTGTGCTCGCTTTATCAAATGCCGGTATTGAAACGCACAGGCGCCGGGCGCGGCAGAAAGCAAAAACCCCGCGCTGCTCGCAGCGCGGGGTTTTTCCGTTGAACGCCGGCTTTGACGGCCGCGACGCTCAGAACTTCGCGCGCAGGCCCACGCCGTAGGTCTGGCCGCTCGACATGTTGTCGAAGTGGTCGTACATGTAGGCCGCGTAGACGTCGGTGCGCTTCGACAGCGGATAGTCGTAGCCGATGGCCGCCGTCTGGCGCGTCTGGTTCAGGCCGCCGCCGTCGCGCGAGTACGCGTACGAGGCCATCACCGTGCCCGGACCGACCGGCGCCGTCACGCCGCCCTGGGCGGTGTTGACGTGCCAGCTGCCCACGTCCTGCCAGTTCGCCGTGTACATGTACTGACCGAAGAACTTCACGTACTTGAGGTCGTACGAGAGGCCGACCTGCGCCACGCCCTGGCTCTTCAGCCCGACGATGGTCGTGTCGCCGCTCACGATGCTGCCAATGTCGCCCGGCGTGTTGTTGAAGTTCACGTACTGATAAACAGCTGTGGCCGCGAACGGGCCGTGGAAGTACAGGCCCTGCACGCTCCACTTCTTCGAGCCGTTCTGGCCCGCCTGGTTGCCGAACGCGTACATCGCCGAGCCCGAGAGGCCGTTGAAGTTGGGCGTCGAATACTGCACGGCGTTGTTCCAGCCTGAGTCGCCCACCACGCCCTGGTCGGTCGTGTAGGTGGGGAACGTCGAGAGGCCGAGGTACACGTGGTACACCATCGGCGAGAAGGTGTACGAATCGATGAACGGGTTGAAGAGAATCGTCGAGACGAAGAGCTGCGTCGTGAGGCGGCCCGCCGTGACCGTGCCGTACGGCGATTCGACGCCGACGTACGCATTGCGCGCGAAGAACGTGTCGCCGGTGAAGCGGCCGTACTGGCCGTTTTGCGCGCGGAAGAAGCTTTCCAGGGTGAAGATCGCCTTGTAGCCGCCGCCCAGATCCTCAGAACCCTTCATACCCCAGTACGACGTGGACATGCCGCCGCCGCCCACGTTCCAGGCCGTCTGGCTGCCCGGAAATTTCGTCGCCCCGACCCATTCGTCGACCTGGCCATAGAGTTGGACGCTCGACTGCGCGAACGCCGACGACGACGCGGCGGCAAGGACGGCGGCGAGCGCGCTCGCCTTCAGGGTGGTGCGCAGCGCGTGGCTGACCGTGGTCTTCATGGGTTCTCCTGTCTTTGTCAAAAAAAGGTGTGACTGGCGGCGAAGGTGCTCGCGCAAAGCTTTGTTTTTTCGTGATTCGCAGGCGTGGCCGTTCTGGGCGGATCCATCTTTGCGGACCATTTTTGTGGTCAAAAATATACGGTGTTATTGCCGGTATATCGGGCGGATTAGTTTGCCGCCTCTGAAGCCTGTTTCGAGGTTGCCGATACCGGTTTGCGCTGCGTTGCACCACGCCGGACCGCTGCCTGCCGGGCCGCGCCCAGCGGGGCGCTGGTGCGGCTCGCGGACCGCGAATGGCGCGCCGCCGTTACAAAAGCGAGATTTTTTGACGAAAGGGTTCTGTATGACGAGAGGTTTCCAAAAAAGTGTGGTATCCACGCGTCAGTTTTCGGGCGACGGACGTGCCGGGAGGGTGTTGAAGGCGTGCAAACGACGCTAACGGGCGAATGCCGGCAGCGAAATCAGGCGGAGGAGGCGGGGAAAAAGCAGGAAAAACGGGAAAAACAGGAGGACAAAACGACGGCTGGGAACGCGACGGCGTCCGCGAGCCGATGGAGCGAAGGATCAGGACCGGCCAAGGAAGGACGAATGAAGCGGAAAGCCGGGCTCAGTTGCGGTACGGCGAAGGCATGGGCGGGCGCGGAACCTCGCCGCCGTTGCGCTGCAAAGGCCGGAATGCGCCGCGCTCCTCGTTGTAGCGGGCGACGTCTTCGCGAATCGAGCCCGCCCGCACCGGCGAGTCGGCCGGCGGGTGCGGCACCTGGCGCGTTTCCGCGCTGACCGGCGTGATGGGATTGCCGCGATAACCGCCGCCGTAGCCGCCGAAAGGCGTGCCGTAGGCGTATTCGCGGCGGGGCGCCTGCGGCTGGACCTGCCCTTGCCACTGGTTCGGCGCGCGCTCGCCGCGCTCGTGCCGGCCACCCTGGTCCGCCACGCGCACAGGCGCGGCGCCATAGCCGCCACGATAGCCAGCGCCGGAGCGACCGGGCGCCCCCTGGCCGCCGTACATGGCGTTGCGGTAGCCGCCGCCCCACGACATGCCGGGATTGCCGCCGCGCGGCGCGGGCGCGGAGTGCATGGCGGGCATGGAAGGCATGTGGGCAAAGCCGCCCCCCCCGCCGTGCCCCGCGAATCCGGGCTGAGCATGGGCGAACGCAAAGAAGGCCGCCAATCCGGCCCCCAAGACCCATCGTCCCAGTTTTGACAACCCTGCGTGCATTGTGAAGTTTCACCTGCCCGACGTTTCCGTTTGGAACCGCTGGAACCCGCCATTCGGGCCATGGCGGGCCAGTCCCGGGACTCACTTCACGCAGTACACGACCACAATACGTAACGCTTGCCGCCGCAACGATTCGTGCGTCCCTTTGACGGTAATTTATGGGCGTGCCGAATGGGTGTCGAGCCAAAAGATGTTATGCCGCCCGAAGGGTTGTAACACCATGTTACTGCACGGTTTTCTGGATCCAGGAAGGGGTCCGGAAGGCCGCCTGGCAAGGCGTTGCGGGCAGCACCTGGCGAGGGCGTGCTGGATGCCAGGCGTCGTCTTATCGTCTAAAGAATGGCGGGACTCCTGATGATTTTTGAGATGCAGGAACGCTTGTCGCGGAGTCATGAGGGAGCCGCACGAGCGGCGCATTGATACCGTCGATCCATGCACATCAATCATTAATCGATGCTTCAAATGAATTTGCTTTTTCAATCGGCTTGCGCCGACAATAGAGACCCTGAATCCACCGTTGCGTGCGCATCGAGTCGCGCGCGGCCCGGCGCCTTGGCGCGCACTTGAGATTGTCCGATGGCACGTCCGAAATTCCTGCCCGATAACTTCACCCTCTGCCTCGTCGGTACGGTGATTCTTGCGAGCCTGTTCCCGGTGCACGGCCAGGCCGCCACCGGCTTCAACTGGCTCACCAACGTGGCCGTCGGCCTGTTGTTCTTCCTGCACGGCGCCAAGCTTTCGCGCGAGGCGATCATCGCGGGCGCGACTCACTGGCGCCTGCATATCGTCGTGCTGGCGAGCACCTTCATCCTCTTCCCGGTGCTCGGGCTCGTGCTCAAGCCGGTGCTTTCGCCGCTCGTCACCCCGGCGCTCTACGCGGGCGTGCTGTTCCTCTGCACGCTGCCCTCCACGGTGCAGTCGTCCATCGCCTTCACGTCGATCGCGCGCGGCAACGTGCCCGCCGCCGTGTGCAGCGCCTCCGCTTCGAGCCTGATCGGCATTTTCGTCACGCCCGCGCTCGTGAGCCTTATCGTCACGAACCAGGGCGCGAGCGGCGGCTCGGCCTGGCATACCGTGTGGAACATCGTGCTGCAACTGCTCGTGCCGTTCGTGGCGGGCCAGTTGCTGCGCCCCGTGATCGGCCGCTGGATCGAGCGCAACAAGGGCGTGCTCAAGTTCGTCGATCAGGGCTCGATCCTGCTCGTGGTGTTCGGCGCGTTTTCCGAGGCGGTGAACGAAGGGCTCTGGCATCACATCCCGCTCACGGCGCTCGGCGGCCTGCTCGTCGTGAACGCCGTGCTGCTCGCGCTCGCGCTCGGCATCACGATCTTCACGAGCAAGAAGCTCGGCTTCTCGCGCGCCGACCAGATCACCATCATTTTCTGCGGCTCGAAAAAGAGCCTCGCGGCCGGCGTGCCGATGGCGAAGGTGATCTTCGCCGCGAACGCCGTGGGCGCGGTGGTGCTGCCGCTCATGCTGTTCCACCAGATCCAGCTGATGGTGTGCGCGGCGCTCGCCCAGCGCTGGGGCGCACGCGACATGAGCGCCGAACGCGGCGCGAACGCCGGCGACGAGTCGCGCGCCGGCGCGAACGAGCGCGCCGCCACGGCCGCGCGCCGCTGAGCGGCTCCGGGTTCCCGTACCCGGTTTCCCCTGTATTCCTGACGGGGCGGCGAGCCATCGCCGCCCCGCTTCACGGCAAATTGCGGCAAATCGCGCCCGATTCCGCATCGGCTTGTCCGCCGCCGCGCCTCTCCTTGCGCCCCCTGCCCGTCCCTTCCAGACGGCGCTTCTGACGCACTGTCACCAAAATTTCATTCAATTCATCCGATGATATGCCGTTAAGTTCAACGTCTTCGCCCGTTCTGGCTTGTCCATGTCTGCTCGCGCGCCACTCCATCACGCCACGACCGGCGTCGGGGCACTGATCGCCCAGCGCCAGTTGCGCGCCGTCTTCCAGCCCATCGTCGATTTCGAGGACGGCGCGATTCTCGGTTATGAGGGCCTGATTCGCGGGCCGGCCGGCTCGCCGCTCGAAACGCCCGCCGCGCTGTTTGCGCGCGCCGGCGAGGAGCGCTGCACGGCATCGCTCGAACGCGCGGCGGCCCGCACCTGCATCGAGACGTTCGCCGGGCTCGACTGCCCCGGCAAGCTGTTCCTCAATTTCAGCGCCGACGCGCTGCGCCAGCTCACCGCCGCGAGCGACTCGGCGCTCGCGCTCTTCGACGGCCCGATCGACCCCACGCGCTTCGTGATCGAGCTCACCGAGCAGAGCGCCATCGACGACCTGCGCAACCTCGCCCCCGTGGTCGATGCCCTGCGCCATGCGGGCGCGCAGTTCGCGCTCGACGACTACGGCACCGCCAACGCGAGCCTGAACCTCTGGGTGCAGTTGCAGCCCGACGTGGTGAAGATCGACCGCTTCTTTATCCACGAGATCGCCAACGACGCGCTCAAGTTCGAAGCCGTGCGCGCCATGCAGCATTTCGCGCAGGCAAGCGGCGCGCGGCTCGTGGCCGAAGGCATCGAGAACGCCGCCGACCTGATCGTGCTGCGCGACATGGGCATTGCCTGCGGCCAGGGCTTCTTCTTCGGCCGGCCCGCCGTGGAGCCGCTGCGCGTGCTTGCACGCGAGGCGCGCGAGGCGATCCGCGCGGACCATATCGCCGTGTTCCCCGAAGCCACGCGCAGCGCCGCCACGCAGCCCGCGGGCGGCGGCTCGCCCGCCGGGAAGATGCTGGTGCGCGCGCCCGCGCTGCCGCGCCATGCGACCAACAACGACGTGCTCGATCTCTTCAACGGCCTGCCCGACCTGCATGCGGTGGCCGTGGTGGAAGGCGAAAGGCCGGTGGCGCTCATCAACCGGCGCGCGTTCATGGACCGCTATGCGCTGCCGTATCACCGCGAGCTGTTCGGCAAGAAGGCCTGCCTGCAATTCGCCAACGCGCAGCCCGTGCTGATCGAGCAGTCGATGACCGTCGAGCAGATGGCCACGCTCCTCGCGAGCGACGACCAGCGCTATCTCGCCGACGGCTTCGTCATCACCGACAGCGGCCGTTATGCCGGTCTCGGCACCGGCGAGAGCCTCGTGCGCGCGGTGACGGAGGTGCGCATCCAGGCCGCGCGCTACGCGAATCCGCTCACCTTCCTGCCGGGCAACATCCCGATCAGCTCGCACATCGAGCGCCTGCTCTCGCACGACGCGGGCTTTCATGCGTGCTATGTCGACCTGAACCAGTTCAAGCCCTTCAACGACCAGTACGGCTACTGGCAGGGCGACGAGGTGCTGAAGTTCGCGGCGACGGTGCTCGCCGACGCCTGCGACCCCACGCGCGACTTCCTCGGCCACGTGGGCGGCGACGATTTCCTGATCCTGTTCCAGAGCGAGACGTGGCGCGAGCGAGCGCGCCAGGCGATCGAAGCGTTCAACGAAGGCGCGCAGCGCTTCTATGCGCCGGGCGACCGGCTCGCGGGCGGGATTCACGGCGAGGACCGGCACGGCAACCCCACCTTCTTTTCCTTCGTGACGATGGCGATCGGCTGCGTGCACATCGCGCCGGGCCAGGGCACGCAGCACAGCAGCGACGCGATCGCCTCGCTTGCGGCCATCGCCAAGCGCAGCGCGAAAAAAGAAGCGACCGGGCTCGTCGTCATCGACGGCAGCACGAGCGCCGCGCTCCTCCCCACGCTCGGCGCGAAGCCCGGCGCGGCCGGGGAAACAGGCGAGATCGCGAGCGCCTGACACCCTGCCGCCTTTCCCGCGACCGCCCCAAACAGAACGGGCCGGCCGCGCGGCTCCCGCCGCGCGCCGGCCCGTTGCGCTTTCACCGCGCCTTCGTCACCGCGTCGCTAGATCGACCCCATCAACACCAGCACGACGACGACGACAACGACGATGCCAACCGTGCCCGAAGGCGCATAGCCCCACGAGCGGCTATACGGCCAGGCCGGAAACGCGCCGATGAGCAGCAGGATCAGAATGACCAGAAGCAGGGTGCCTAGCATGATGCCTCCGAGTGTCGAATGTCAGTGTTCGCCTATCTCGCAACCGTCGTTCCCGCGCTTGTTTAGTTAATTTTACTAAACATGTAAATTTACGTTTATCTCTGTATTTACGGGTATTTACCGGGGGTTTTCAGCGTTGATTCAGGTTTCCTGACCATGTTTTTACTATACAATCGCCGCACACCTGACCACTCCCGGAACGCGCTTCGCGCCACCGCAAGCCAGGAATCATGGGGACAACCATTCGTGACGTCGCGCAGGCGGCCAACGTGTCGATCGGCACGGTGTCGCGCGCACTGAAAAACCAGCCGGGGCTTTCCGAAGCCACGCGCGAGCGCGTCGTGGAAGTCGCGCGCGCGCTCGGCTACGACTGCGGGCAACTGCGGCCGCGCATCCGCCGCCTCACCTTCCTGCTGCACCGCCAGCACAACAATTTCGCCGCGAGCCCGTTCTTCTCGCACGTCCTGCACGGCGTGGAAGACGCCTGCCGCGAGCACGCCATCGTGCCCGCGCTCCTCACGGCCGGCCCCGCCGACGACACCGTCCAGCAATTGCGCCTGCACGCGCCCGACGCCATCGCCGTGGCGGGCTTCGTCGAGCCGGAAATGCTCGCCGCGCTCGTCGCGCTGCAACGCCCGCTCGTGCTGATCGACCTGTGGTCGCCGGGGCTGCGCTCGGTGAACATCGACAACGCAGCGGGCGCCGCGCTTGCCATGCAGCACCTCTTCGCGCTCGGGCGCCGCCGCATCGCCTTTATCGGCGGGTCGCTCGCGCACTACAGCATCGCGCAGCGCGCGCTCGGCTACCGGCGCGCGTTCTTCGAGGCGGGGCTCTTGTTCGACCCGTCGCTCGAAACGACGATCGACGGCGGGCTCGACCCCGACACGGGCGCATCGCTCGCCATGCAGCGCCTGCTCGACGCCGCGCGCGCCACCGGCAGCCCGCCGCCCGACGCCCTGTTCGCCTACAACGACGCCGCCGCGCTCGCGGCCATGCGTGTGTGCCTCGCGCACGGCCTGCGCGTGCCCGAGGACATCGCCATCATCGGCTTCGACGACATCGCGGGCGCGACGCACGCCACGCCGCCGCTCTCGACCATCGCCGTCGACAAGGAAGCGCTCGGGCGGCGCGGCGTCGAGCTGCTGCTGGAGGAAACGCCCGCCGCCGCCGAGATCCGCTTGCCCGTGCAACTCGTCGCGCGCGCGAGCACGCTGGGCGCCGCGCCGCTGCCCGGCGTCGCTCACATGACGGGCCACGCCGCCGGCCTGCCGGTCGATGCGCTCGCAACCGAATCGCAAGGCGAGCAAGCCGCCTTGCTGAAAACACGCTGAAAACTCGCTGAACTGACGCCGAACTCAGGCCGAACTCACGTTGAAGCCACGTCCAAGCCAGAAGAGAACGCCATGACGATGACCGCCGACACCGCCTCCACCGCCAGCGCGCAAGCCGCCGCACCTGTCGCCTCCCTTGCCCCCGCCGCGGCGCCGCCCGTTGCGAGCTTTCGCGACCGCGGCTTCCTGCTCGGCCACGTGCAGGACACGCTGCGCTTCTACGCGCCGAACGTGTTCGACGCCTCGGGCGGCTTTTTCCACTACTTCCGCGACGACGGCTCGATCTACAACGCGCACTCGCGGCATCTCGTGAGCAGCTGCCGGTTCGTCTTCAACTATGCGATGGCGTATCGCGAGTCCGGCGATCCGCAGCACCTGGCGTACGCGCGTCACGGCTTGCAGTTTCTGCGCGACGGCCACTGGGACCCGCAATTGCAGGGCTACGACTGGGAGATCGACTGGCGCGACGGCAAGAAGCGCGTGCTCGACGGCACGCGCCACTGCTATGGCCTCGCGTTCGTGCTGCTCGCGTACGCGCACGCGGCGATGGCCGGCATCGAAGAAGCGCGGCCGATGATCGGCGCGACCTTCGAACTCATGGAGCACCGCTTCTGGGACGGCGCGGCAGGCCTCTACGCCGACGAAGCGAGCGCCGACTGGATCGTCTCCGGCTATCGCGGCCAGAACGCCAACATGCACACGACCGAGGCGCTGCTCGCGGCTTACGAGGCGACGGGCCATCTCGTCTATCTCGATCGCGCCGAGCGTGTCGCGTCGAACATCACGCTGCGCCAGGCGAAGCTCTCGCAAGGACTCGTGTGGGAGCACTTTCACGCCGACTGGTCGGTGGACTGGCATTACAACGAGGAAGACAGCTCGAACATCTTCCGCCCGTGGGGTTTCCAGCCGGGCCATCAAACCGAGTGGGCGAAGCTGCTGTTGCTGCTCGAGCGCCATCGCCCGCTGCCCTGGCTCCTGCCGCGCGCGATCGAACTGTTCGACGCCGCCATGGCGCGCGCCTGGGACAA
This sequence comes from Paraburkholderia unamae, assembly GCF_003096875.1. Taxonomy (NCBI): domain Bacteria; kingdom Pseudomonadati; phylum Pseudomonadota; class Betaproteobacteria; order Burkholderiales; family Burkholderiaceae; genus Paraburkholderia; species Paraburkholderia unamae. Next base: position 481,027 of record NZ_QEOB01000001.1, on the reverse strand, counting down.
CGATCACGGCGGCCTCTACTACGGCTTCGGCCCGGACGGCACCGTGTGCGATCACGACAAGTACTTCTGGGTCCAGGCCGAAACCTTCGCCACGGCGGCGCTGCTCGGCAACCGCACCGGCAACGAACGCTTCTGGGACTGGTACGACGAAATCTGGCGCTATAGCTGGGCGAATTTCGTCGATCATCGTTACGGTGCGTGGTATCGCATCCTCACGTGCGACAACCGCAAGTACAGTGATGAAAAGAGCCCGGCCGGCAAGACCGACTATCACACCATGGGCGCATGCTACGAAGCGCTGAACGCGCTGCCGGGGCGCGGCATGGCGCCGGTCGTGGGGCGCGAGGAAGCCGGGAGCGGCGGCGCGAGCGGCCAGAACCAAGCTGAGGAATAAGACCATGAGCACGTGCAGCACCGGCCCGGACTTCTCGTCCGGCTTCCCGGCCTTCATCTCGGCCGGCGACATCCTCACCGATCTCGTGCGCACGCCCGCGCCCGAAGGCGCCCCGCACGCTTCGCCGTCGGGCGCACCGGGCATGGACTCGCACTGGCGCGCCCACCCTGGCGGCGCGGGCTGGAACGTCGCGCGCGCGGTCGCGCGGCTCGGACTGCCCACGGCCTGCGCGGGCTCGCTCGGCGTGGACAACTTCTCCGACGAACTGTGGAACGCGAGCGTCGCCGCCGGCCTCGACATGCGCTTCATGCAGCGCGTGGAGCGCTCGCCGCTGCTCGCGATCGTGCATCAGACGCATCCGCCCGCGTACTACTTCATCGGCGAGCAGAGCGCCGACCTCGCCTTCGATCCCGCGAAGCTGCCCGAAGGCTGGCGCGCGCATGCGAAGTGGGCGCACTTCGGCTGCATCAGCCTCGTGCGCCAGCCGCTTGGCGAAACGCTCGCCACGCTCGCCGCCGATTTGCGCGCGGCCGGCGTGAAGATCAGCTTCGATCCGAACTACCGCAACCTGATGGCGCACGGCTATGAGCCGATCCTGCGCCGCATGGCCGCGCTCGCCGATCTCATCAAGGCTTCCGACGAAGACCTGCGCATGCTGTTCCCCGGCAAGAGCGAGCCCGAGGCCATCGAAGCGCTGCGTGCGCTCAATCCCTCGGCCACGCTGCTCGTCACGCGCGGCGCGCAGGCGGCCACGCTGTATGTGGGCGACGAGGTGATCGAAGCCGCGCCGCCGCGCGTGGAAGTGGCCGACACCGTGGGCGCGGGCGACGCTTCCATCGGCGGGCTGCTGTTCAGCCTGATGAGCACGCCGCAGCGCAACTGGCGTCAGCATCTGGCCTTCGCGCTCGCCGCCGGTGCGGCCGCGTGCCGCCGGCCGGGCGCACATTCGCCGACGCTCGACGAAGTCGTCGCCCTGCTCGCCGACTGACACGCGGCGCGTTGGCCCCGGTTGAATCCGGTCGGCCCCTTGCGGCGCGGCGCTGACACGAAAGCGCCGCGCCGCCGTCACATGCGTGCCCCGCAGTCGCGCGGGCAACGTGCTAGCATGGAATTTCCCTCCTGTTGCAGGCGGCGCACGAGACTCGTGCGGCCCGGCCTGCATTGCGCGACCCGCGCGGCCCGAGGGTTTTCCTTCCACGAGGAGCGCGTTATGGAAGACGTCACCTACACCAAGGGGATCTATACGGCCGTCGCCACGGTGCGGCCCATGAATGCCGGCCAGTACCAGGGCCTGGTCTCCCTGGCGCGCGACGACGGCGAAGAACTCGAAAACGCGGTGTATGAAGTCGAGGCCGCCTCGGGCACGCCGGAAGAGGCCCTCGAAGAAGCCAAGGCGCTGGCGCACCGCATCCTTGGCGAGCTCGAACTGTAGATCGCCATTGCCCTGCCCACGGGGGTGGCGGCGGGCTGGCTGGAGGTAATCATGGCCGAACAGCTCTTTCTCTACGGCGTCTACGCCATCCACGTGCATCCGCTCGCGCTGCAAGGCGCTCGCTGGGACGCCGAGTATCAGATCACGCATCGCGACAAGGCCGTGCAGCCGTGGATCACGATCGGCGGCAACGCGGGCTTCGACGCGCTCGCGCAAGCCGTGGACGCCGCACGTCGCCAGGCGATCGCCGATATCGATCACGGCGCGGGCATTCCGAAGCCGCACGCGTTTCCGTAACGCGCTCGCGCACTCGTTCGGGCCGCCGCTCAGTCGATCGACCGCCCGGCGAATCGGCCAATCAGCCCACGGCTCAACGCGCGCGCTAACGATACGGCGTCTGCGTCCACGCACGGCGCGTGCGTCGACGAGGTGCGTCCCGAGCGATGCGCACAAGCTTACATTCGGCCTGTCCATTGCGCGCTTGACCGCCCGGCTTGTCCTGTCCTTGCGGCATTGCTACGCTCTTCCTCTTGATCCAGACGCGCAGGACACACCATGACGCCCGAAACGCCGGAGCGCTTCGCGAACCAGGAAGCCGCCCAGCAAGCCGATTCGGCGCCCCTGAATTCACCGGGCGTGGACATGGGCGCCTGCAAGGCCGAAACGCCCTCACGCGGCAAGCGCGGCGCGCCGCGCAGGCTCGTGGTCGGCTCGCGCGAGGTGCTCGTCTACGGCATGCCCCTGCGCACGTGGGGCGACTTCTACCATTCGGCGCTCACCATGCGCTGGCCCACCTTCTTCGCCTCGCTCGCCGCGCTGTTCCTGTTCATGAACGCCGTGTTCGCGTGCCTGTATCAGCTCGGCGCCGCGCCCATCGCCAACCAGTACCCGCACGGCTTTCTCGGCGCGTTCTTCTTCAGCGTCGAAACGCTCGCCACCGTCGGCTACGGCGACATGCATCCGCAAACGATCTACGCGCACATCGTCGCCACGTTCGAAATTTTTGTCGGCATGTCGGGCGTCGCGTTGGCCACCGGGCTCGTGTTCGCGCGCTTCTCGCGCCCGCGCGCCATGATCATGTTCGCGCGCGAAGTGGTGGTGCATCCCATCGAAGGCCGCATGACGCTGATGGCGCGCGCCGCCAACGCGCGCCAGAACGTGATTGCCGAAGCGGGCGCGAAGCTGCGCCTCATCCGTATCGAAACGTCCTCGGACGGCTATTCCGCGCGGCGCATTTACGACCTCAAGCTCGTGCGCGACCAGCATCCGCTTTTCACGCTCGGCTGGAATCTCATGCATGTGATCGACGAGTCGAGCCCGCTCTACGGCGTCACGCCCGAAATGCTCGCGAGCCAGCAGGCCACGCTGCACGTCGTGATCGAAGGCTCCGACGAGTCGACCGCGCAAACCATGCAGGCGCGCTATAGCTGGTCGGACCGGCACATCCGCTGGCACTTCCGCTACGTCGACCTGATGAGCGACGTGGACGGTGTGAGCACGATGGACTACACCCACTTCCACGATGTCGTCCCGTTCGACGTGGTGCGGCCGTACGGTCCTCACGTGATCTGACGGGCGCGCCCGAAGGCCGATTCGAACGGGATCGCGCCGGGGCAGGAAAATCTCTCTCCAGATTCGCCCAACGTGGGCAGGCTCTCGCGCGAACAGGTGACAACGCCGGAGAGTTAGCAAAAAATTTCCGTCATTGGCGAGAAAAAATAGAGTCTCTTTCGCCGCTCTCCCTGGAGAGCGTACGACAGCAATATACGGAGACTTCCCACAATGACCGCGCGCCCCGCGTTTGGCGATTCGCCAGCTTCGCCGCCTCTCGCCGATTACAAGCTCACCGACAACCTCACCGCCACGCGCGGCCGCATCTTCCTGACCGGCACGCAGGCGATCATCCGCCTCGCGCTCATGCAGCGTGCGCTCGACCGCGCGCACGGGCTGAACACCGCGGGCTTCATCAGCGGCTATCGCGGCTCGCCACTCGGCATGGTCGACCAGCAGGCGTGGAAGGCGAAGAAACTGCTCGAAGCCGCCGACGTGCGTTTCCTGCCCGCCATCAACGAGGAGCTGGGCGGCACGGCGGTGCTCGGCACCCAGCGCGTGGAAGCAGACCCGGAGCGCACGGTCGAAGGCGTGTTTGCGATGTGGTACGGCAAGGGCCCGGGCGTGGATCGCGCGGGCGACGCGCTCAAGCACGGCAACGCCTACGGCTCGTCGCCGCACGGCGGCGTGCTCGTGGTGGCGGGCGACGACCACGGCTGCGTGTCGTCGTCCATGCCGCATCAGAGCGACTTCGCGATGATGGCGTGGCACATGCCGGTCGTAAATCCGTCGAACGTGGCGGACATGCTCGAATTCGGCCTGTATGGCTGGGCGCTCTCGCGCTACTCGGGCGCGTGGGTGGGCTACAAGGCGATTTCGGAAACGGTGGAGTCAGGCTCGACCGTCGATCTCGACGCGTTGAAAACCGACTGGCAAGCGCCGGATATGGCCGCTGCGGGTTTCACGCCGCCGGCGGGCGGCCTGCACAACCGCTGGCCCGATCTGCCGAGTCTCGCGATCGAGCAGCGCCTCGCCGCCAAGCTCGACGCCGTGCGCCACTTCGCGCGCGTGAACAGCATCGACAAGTGGATCGCACCGAGCCCGCACGCGAACGTGGGTATCGTCACCTGCGGCAAGGCACACCTGGACCTGATGGAAACGCTGCGCCGCCTCGATCTCACCGTCGAGGATCTGGATCGCGCGGGCGTGCGCATCTACAAGGTGGGCCTCTCGTTCCCGCTGGAGATGTCCCGCATCGACGCATTCGTCTCGGGTCTCACCGACGTGCTCGTGATCGAAGAGAAAGGCCCGGTGATCGAGCAGCAGATCAAGGACTACCTCTACAACCGCAAGGAAGGGGCACGCCCTACCGTCATCGGTAAGCACGCCGAAGACGGCACGCTGCTGCTCTCGGAGCTGGGCGAGCTGCGCCCCTCGCGCATCCTGCCCGTGTTCGCCGCGTGGCTCGCGAAGCACCGGCCCGCGCTCGACCGCCGCGAGCGCGTGGTGGATCTCGTCGCGCCGCAAATCCTCTCCAATGCCGCCGACGCCGTGCGCCGCACGCCCTACTTCTGCTCGGGCTGCCCGCACAACACGTCGACCAAGGTGCCCGAAGGCTCGATCGCGCAGGCCGGCATTGGCTGCCACTTCATGGCTTCGTGGATGGAGCGCGACACCACGGGCCTGATCCAGATGGGCGGCGAAGGCGTGGACTGGGCCGCGCACTCGATGTTCACGAAAATGCCGCACGTGTTCCAGAATCTCGGCGACGGCACCTACTTTCATTCAGGCATCCTTGCGATTCGCCAGGCGGTGGCGGCAAAGACCAACATCACCTACAAGATCCTCTATAACGACGCGGTCGCGATGACGGGCGGCCAGCCCGTGGACGGCAGCATTTCCGTGCCGCAGATCGCGCGCCAGGTGGAAGCCGAGGGCGTCTCGCGCTTCGTGGTGGTGAGCGACGAGCCCGAGAAATACGATGGCCATCACGGCCTGTTCCCGAAGGGCACCACGTTCCATCACCGCAGCGAACTCGATACGGTTCAGCGCGAATTGCGCGAAACGCCTGGCGTGACCGTGCTGATCTACGACCAGACCTGCGCCGCCGAAAAGCGCCGCCGCCGCAAGAAGGGTGAATTCCCCGACCCGGACAAGCGCCTCTTCATCAACGAGGAAGTGTGCGAAGGCTGCGGCGATTGCGGCGTGCAGTCGAATTGCCTTTCGGTCGAACCCGTCGAAACGGAACTGGGCCGCAAGCGCCGCATCGACCAGTCGTCGTGCAACAAGGACTATTCGTGCGTGAACGGCTTCTGCCCGAGCTTCGTGACGATCGAAGGCGGCAAGCTCAAGAAGGCCGCGGGCGCGGCGTTCGATCCGCAGGCGCTGGCCGCGCGCGTGAATGCGCTGCCGGTTCCGGCCACGCATCTGGATAGCGCGCCGTACGACATTCTCGTAACGGGCGTGGGCGGCACGGGTGTCGTGACGGTCGGCGCACTCATCAGCATGGCCGCGCATCTGGAAGGCAAGAGCGCTTCGGTGCTCGACTTCATGGGCTTCGCGCAAAAGGGCGGCTCGGTGCTTTCGTTCGTGCGCTTCGCCGCAACCGATGCGCTGCTCAACCAGGTCCGCATCGACACGCAGCAGGCCGACCTGCTGCTCGCCTGCGACATGGTGGTGGGCGCGAGCGCCGATGCGCTGCAAACGGTGCGTCACGACCGCACGCGCATCGTCGTGAACACGCATGAGATTCCGAACGCGTCGTTCGTGCAGAACCCCGAAGCGAACCTGCACGCCGACGCGCTGCTCGCAAAGATGCGGCACGCCGCGACCAACGGCACGCCCGGCGCAAAAGATCCGCTCTCCGCATGCGATGCGCAGGCGCTCGCGCAGCGTTATCTCGGCGACACCATCGGCGCGAACATCCTGATGCTCGGCTTTGCGTGGCAGCTTGGCCTCGTGCCGGTTTCGTTCGCGGCGCTCACGCGCGCCATCGAGTTGAACAACGTGGCTGTGCAGGCCAACCTGTTCGCGTTCTCGATCGGCCGCATGGCCGCAGCCGACCCTGCCGCGCTCGAAGCGCTCGACGCGCAACGGGCGGCGGCCGCCAAAGCCACGGCGCGCAAGCTCACGCAAACGCTCGACGAACTGATCGCCGATCGCGAAGCGCGTCTGCTCGCTTATGGCGGTGCGAGCTACGTTAAGCGTTATCGCGCGCTGATCGATGCCGCGCGTCATGCGGACAAGACGGCGGACAAGACGCTTGCACGGGGCGTGGCGACCACGTTCTATCGACTGCTCGCCGTGAAGGACGAATACGAAGTCGCGCGCCTGCATACCGATCCGGCGTTCCGCGCCGCGCTCGAAGCGCAGTTCGAAGGCACGGCGGGCAGCGACTTCACCGTGAAGTTCAACCTCGCGCCGCCGCTCATCGCGCGTGAGAAGAACGGCCAGCCGCCGCGCAAGATGCAGTTCGGCCAGTGGCTCTGGAGCGCGTTCGGCCTGCTGAAGAAAGGCCGCAGTGTGCGCGGCACGTGGCTCGATCCGTTCGGCAAGACGCTGGAGCGCCGCATGGAGCGCGCGCTCGCCGGCGACTACGAGGCGACGCTGCGCGGCGCGTTCGCAAGCCTCACCGCCGAAAACGCCGACGACCTCGCGAAGCTCGCCAACCTGCATCAGCGTGTGCGCGGCTACGGGCACGTGAAGCTCGCGAACCTCGCGGCAGTCAAGCGCAGCGAACGCGAACTGGCCGCGCGCCTTGGCGTTGACGTGAAGACGAGCGCGGCAGTGGAAGAAGCCCTCGCGTCGTTCAAGGGCGCGGGCGCGCTGCGCGGCATTCCCGTGGTGGTCGCGAAGTGATGTGATGTGATGTGATGTGAAGCCGCGAAGCGCGCGCCGTTCATCTGGACGGCGCGCGCTTTTTTCATGAATCAGGCGTCGAGCAAGGTCCGCACGCGGCGCACCTTGTCTTCGTCGACGGGCGCGAGTCCCTTGCCGTCAACGCGCACGCCCGAGCCGAAGTGAACCGCGCGTACCTGCGTCACGCCCACGAACGGGCCGACGCGATCGACCGTGAGCCCCGCGCCCGCGAGCACCGTGCAATGCGTGTTGTGCGCGCGTTGCACCAGCGCTTCGATTTGCGCCTGGGCGTCGAGCACCGAAGGCTTGCCGCCCGAAGTGAGCACATTCGTGACGGCGTCGAAACCGAGCAGCACGTCGAACGCTTCCATCAGATCGCGCGCTTCGTCGAATGCGCGATGAAACGTGAGCGGCATGCCGTCGGCCGCGTCGATCGCGCGTTGCAAGCCTTCGCGATCCACTTCGCGCGACGGCGTGAGCATGCCGATCACCACAGCGTGCGCGCCCGCCCGCTTCGCCGCGCGCACGTCGCGCAGCATCACCGCAAAATCGTTCGAATCGTAAGTGAATGAGCGGCTGTGCGGCCGCACGATCACGTTCACGGGAAGGTCCACCGCCTCGACCACGGCTTCGATCAGGCCGATGCTCGGCGTGAGACCGCCCTCGCCCATTGCCGTGACCAGTTCGAGACGGTCCGCGCCGCCGCGCGCGGCGGCCGTCGCGTCGGCAACCGTGGTCGCGATGACTTCCAGCAACACCCTTTCGTGTCTCATGCTTGCGCGCCATGTCGTACATAACGCGACATGATCGCAGATGCGCGTCCTATTCGAACCAGTCGATATCGCCGCACAGCACGCACAGGCGCTCGCCCACCTGCACCGCCATCGAGAGCGTCAGGCATGGCAACGCCTCGTTGATCGACAGGTAAGGCCCGGTCACGTGCACGCGCCCCGGCGTGATGAGCGCCGCGCGGAAGTACGGCCTGCGCAGCCAACTCGCGCCCTGGGCGTCCTCCAGCGGCAAAAAGCGCGCGTCGCGCTCCGCGCGATCGACGCGCAGCACCACGTTGCGGCCCGCCTGCCTGCCGTTCGAATCGAGCAGATAGCAGCGCGCCGCATGGTCGAGCGCGAGGAAATTCCAGCACACCTCTTCGAGCGGCTCGCCCGCCGAAAGGCGCTCGACCGCGCGCTCGAACGCGCGTTGATAAGGCGCGAGGCGGCTCGTCTCGCCGCGCTCGCGTGTTTCGGTCTGCTGACGAAAGCGCTCCGTCGCCTCGGCGATCACGCCCTGCACCTGCGCCGCGTCGGTGAGTCCGGGCGCCGGGCGCGCGAAGAAGAAGCCCTGCACGAAGTCCGCGTTGCAGGCGAGCGCGAGCTGCGCCTCGTGCTCCGTCTCCACGCCCTCGATCAGCACGAGCTTGCCCGCGTCGTGCAGCAGCGCCACCAGCGCGGGCAGCGTCGCCGCCATGTCGGCGCGGTGCTGCGCGTGCATGAGCATGATGCGGTCGAGCTTCACGATGTCGGGGTTGAGCTGCCACACGCGGCCGATATCGACATTGCCCGCGCCGAAGTCGTCGAGCGCGACGAGAAAGCCGCGCTCGCGGAACGCCGCGACGGCTTGCGCGAGCGCGTCGAGATCGGTGCCTTCGGATTCGAGCACCTCCAGCACCACGCGCCGCGGCGCGATGTTCAGGCGCCGCAAATTTGCGAGCAGCGCCGCCGCGTGATACGCCTCGATCAGCGTGCCGGGATGCACGTTGAGAAAGAGCCACTCACGCTCCGCACCGAGCAGCGCGAAATTCTCCAGATGCAGCCCCTGGGCCAGCCGGTCCACCAGCAGCGCCTCGCCCACACGCGCGGCGTCGCCGAACACGTCGAGCGGCGAGACCGGACGGTCGAGCGGATCGTGCGCGCGCAGCAACCCTTCGTAGCCCACCGCGCGCATGTGCGAAAGACTGAACACGGGCTGAAACACGCTCGTGAGCGTGAGGTCGCCATGGTGTGCACTGTAGCGCTGCATCCCCGAGGTCACGCTGAGATCGAAGCCGTGAGGGGTCACGGCCGTCTTGTCCTGTTGCTCTGTGATCATGCCATCCTCTAGCGCGTAGGAACGACGCTGCAATCCGCCCGACCTTCGCACGACCTGCGCGTTCGCCCATATCCTGATTCCGTTGCTTCGTTGGCAACCGATCAAGCAAGGTCCGTGCTCACTGCGTCGCGATCTGGCACGCATCGGCCAATGCACAAACGCCCAGCGCGTGCGCCGTGACGGGGCACGCCGTGCACCGCGCGAGCGATCGCACAATGCACCGATATCGTGCGCCTTTCCGGCCACGCTTGCTTCGATGGTGGCGCACATCCGCGCACATCAGCGCGCCTAAGCCCACATAAGCGCGCAGTTCGCGCATCCGCTTCGCCACCGTCGACGCCATCGCCCGAAGCGTTCAAATGCGGGCCAAATCGTCGTGCTTCGCGGTGCTTCCTGCGCGCTTCGCGGCGCAATTCGACCTCATCCGGCTAAACTGTCCCCCGACCGGCGTGCGCCATTCATGCGCGCCAGAACGCACTCCCTCACCGCCCGCGAAGGGAGACTCCGGCTTCCTCTCCCTGCCCGGTTCGCTCCCGCTGGTTTCGTCCAGTCCCGCCCGGTGTCCGTTTGGCCCCCGCTACATTTGTCGATGGAAATCCTTTTTACCGTTCTCATTCTGCTCCTCGCCGTCGCCGTATCGGGCGTCGTCACGCGCATCCTGCCCATCAAGCTGCCGCTGCCGCTCATGCAGATCGGCATTGGCGCGCTGCTCACCTTCCCGCGCGTGAACCCGCACGTCACGTTCGATCCCGATATCTTCATGGCGCTGTTCATTCCGCCGCTGCTGTTCGCCGACGGCTGGCGCATGCCCAAGCGCGAGTTCTTCATGCAGCGCCGCGCGATCCTCATGCTCGCGCTCGGCCTCGTGCTGCTCACCGTGGTGGCCGTGGGCTATTTCGTGCACTGGCTCGTGCCGCAGATCTCGCTGCCCGTGGCCTTCGCGCTCGCGGCCGTGCTCTCGCCCACCGACGCCGTGGCGCTCTCGGCCATCGCGGGCAAGGACCGCATTCCCGCGCAGCTCATGCATATCCTCGAAGGCGAGGCGCTGATGAACGACGCGTCGGGCCTCGTCGCGCTCAAGTTCGCCGTGGCGGCCGCGCTCACGGGCTATTTCTCGCTGCGTGAGGCAACCCTCAGCTTCTTCCTGATCGCGGCGGGCGGCCTCGCGCTGGGCGCCGCGATCGGCTGGATCTTCAGCTTCGTTTCGGCGCGCTTTCTCAACGTGACCGAAGACGGCGACCCCGCGCCCGGCGTCGTGCTGACGCTGCTGATTCCGTTCGCGGCGTATCTCTTCGCCGAGCACCTCGAAGTGTCGGGCGTGCTCGCGGCCGTGGCGGCCGGCATGATGATGAATTACACGAGCGTCGCGCACAAAGGGCCGGTGTCGACACGCGTGCGGGCGTCGAGCACCTGGTCGATGATCGAGTTCGTGTTCAACGGCATGGTGTTCACGCTGCTCGGGCTCCAGTTCCCCGGCATTCTTGGCAAGGCGCTGCTCGACGCGCACCACACGAGCAACGTGCAGATGTTGCGTCTGCTCGGCTACATCGCCGCCGTGCTGGCCGCGCTCTACGCCATGCGCTTCGGCTGGGTGTGGCTGCTGCGCTGGGTGGCGAGCCGCGGCGCGGCGCGTCATGGCGTGGCGAACGCGGTGCCTGGACTGCGCACCGTGGCGATCACGACAGTGGCGGGCGTGCGCGGCGCGGTCACGCTCGCGGGCGTGCTGTCGCTGCCCGAGGTGCTGCACGACGGCAGCCCGCTGCCGGGCCGCGACAGCGCCATCTTCATCGCGACGGGTGTGATCCTCGCCTCGCTGCTGGTGGCGATCGTGGGGCTGCCGCTCTTGCTGCGCGGCGTGCGGCGCGGCGCACAGGCGCCGCACGCGGCCGAGGAGCGCACGGCGCGCATCCAGGCGGCGCAGGCCGCCATTCGCGCCGTCGACGCGGTGCACGAGAAGGTGAGCGAGGATCTCGACGAATCGCAGGCCGCTTACGCCGCCGACACGACCGCGCGCGTGATGGACTCGTACCGCAGGCGCCTCGCCTCGCTCGACGCCGACCGCGACCGCAGCGCGAACGCGCGCCGCGCGGACGCGCTGGAACTGGAGATGCGTCTCGCCGCGATGCGCGCCGAGCGCGCCACGCTGCTCAAGCTGCGCAACGAGATGCAGATCAACGACGAGACGCTGGCGAAGCTGATGCGCGAAGTCGATCTGACGGAAACGGCGATCACGTCGCGCGGGCGCAATCGCTAGCAAGACCTCCGTTACGCGCTCAGAGCGCCGCTTCCTGCGCGGGCTTGCGGCGTAGCAGCGCGTAGAGAATGATCGCGCCGAAGGTGGCGGTGCCGATGCCGCCCAGCCCGAAGCCGCCGAGCTTGAGCGAGAAGTCGCCCGCGCCGAGCACGAGCGTGACGGCCGCGACGATGAGGTTGCGGTTGTCCGAGAAGTCCACCTTGTTGACGACCCAGATGCGCGCGCCCGTCACGGCGATGAGGCCGAACACGACGATCGACACGCCGCCGAGCACCGGCCCCGGAATCGTCGCGATGACGGCGCCGAACTTCGGCGAGAAGCCGAGCACGAGCGCGATGAGCGCGGCGATCACGAACACGAGCGTCGAATAGATCTTCGTCACCGCCATCACGCCGATGTTTTCCGCGTAGGTGGTCACGCCCGTGCCGCCCGCGAAGCCCGAGACGATGGTGGCGAGCCCGTCGCCGATGAACGCGCGGCCCACGTAGCGGTCGAGGTTGTAGCCCGTCATCGCCGACACGGCCTTGATGTGGCCCAGGTTCTCCGCGACGAGAATCACGGCGATGGGCGCAAGCAGCGTCATCGCGTGCGGGTCGAACACGGGCGCCATGAACTTCGGCATGCCGAACCACGCGGCGTTGGCGACGATCGAAAAGTCGATCGGCTTGCCGAGGCCCATGCCGTTCGTGACGATCGCGTAGATCGCATAGGCGATCAGCAGGCCGACGAGAATCAGCAGGCGTTGCAGCATGCCGCGCGTGAACACGGCCACGCCGCCCACGCAAAGCACGGTGACGATGGCCATCCACGAGTCGAAGGTCGAGGCGCTCACGCCCTTCACGGCGATGGGCGCGAGATTCAGCCCGATCACGGCCACGATCGAACCCGTCACCACTGGCGGCATGAGCGTTTCGATCCACTTGGTGCCGATGACCGAGACGAGCACGCCGATCAGCGCGTACACCACGCCGCACGCGATGATGCCGCCCAGCGCGACGGGAATGTTGGTGTTCGGCCCCTGCCCGCCATACCCCGTCACCGCGATCACCAGACCGATGAACGCGAAGCTCGAACCGAGATAGCTCGGCACGCGCCCGCCCACCACCACGAAGAACAGCAGCGTGCCGACACCCGACATGAAGATGCAGAGGTTCGGGTCGAAGCCCATGAGCAGCGGTGCGAGCACGGTCGAGCCGAACATGGCGACGACGTGCTGCACGCCCATGGCGAACATCTGCGGCCAGGCGAGGCGCTCGTCGGGGGCCACGACGCTGCGGGCCGGGCCGGTCTGCGCGCGCCAGCGGGGGAAATAGGAGTCGGACATGGGTTCCTCTTGTCGGCGGGATTTTGTGGTTTGGTTCTGGTTTTTGGCGCGCACGGAACGAAGCGGCCGACCTTGATGCAGGTCACGCGCGAGTGTACGGAGCCGCAATCGGCGTGGCAAGCCGGATGTCGGGTGTCCGAAACACGGCGCGCGCGGCAGGCTTCATCGCGTGTGAATGCCGCCCGGATGTCTTGTGGGCCGGGCGATCGGGTCTTAAGTAAATGCCGAATGGCATTTAAGACTCCTCCTATATTAGGCGCGAGAAGCCAGACCTACACTGACATGGCTGCGTGACCCCATGACAGTTCATGCAGAGGTTGTAAGTTGTAAACTCTCCGACTTATCCGCTCTTGCCTTTCGGCTCGAGCGGTTTTTTTTTGCGCGCTCGCCTGGTCGCGTGGTCTTGGCCCGTCACGCGAAGGCCGCTTCGGCAAAGCCCAATGCGTAGTCGCGCACGTCCTGCGGCCAGGCCGCGAGCGACGTCTCGAAGCGAGCGCGCTCGCCCGCATAGAGCGCGCGCAGCGCTTCCTCGTAGTCGGGCAGATTGCCCGCCAACGCCGTCATGAAGCGATGCGCGGCTTCCTGCGCCGCACGCACGCGCTCGCGCGCTTCGCTCGCGTGGCGTGCCGAATCCACGAGCCGGCGCAACACCACCGAAGCGCCGCCAGGTTGCGCGCCGAGCCAGTCCCAATGGCGCGGCAACAGCGTCACTTCGCGCGCGACCACGCCGAGCTTCGGGCGGCCACGGCCGCGCGGGGCGTCGTCGGGCGTTTCGGCAGGCGCGGGGACTGCGTCGCTCTCCTCGTCGCCCGCTTGCGCGCCGAGGCGTGCCGCGATGTCGCGCTCCGTGCCGCGCAGGTCGAACTCCACCGGGCGCGCGTCGCGGTCGTCGAAGACCAGCACCGCCGCGCCGTGTTCATTCCCTTCACGCTCGATTTCCGCCTTGACCGCCAGCGCCACCGCGAGCGGCGCGCCGCGCGCGATCAGGCGCGTGCCCGCAAACGCCGTGCAACCGTGTTTCGCCACCATGACTCACTCCTTGTTTTGTGCAATGGATGGCGAATTTTATCCGGGTAAATTATGCAATGCAATATCATCCGGGTAAAATTTATTCAAGGTCGACGCAATGCGTTACGAACCCGAGCGGTCCGCGATGTCGGCGGAGGTGGCGGGCAGCCATGCCGCCACGCGGTTGCGGCCCGAGCGCTTCGCGGTGTAGAGCGCCGCGTCGGCGGCGTCGGTCAGCGCGCGCCAGTTGGCGAACGCGCTTTGCGTCGTACTGGCCACGCCCACGCTCACGGTCAGCACGCCGTTCGGGCTGCCCTCGTGCGGCAGCGCCAGCGCCTCGATCGCCGCGCGCACCTTCTCCGCCAGCACGAGCGCCTGGGCTTCGCCCGTCTCCGGCAGCAGCATCACGAACTCCTCGCCGCCGTAACGCGCCGCGCAGTCGGCCGCGCGCCGGGCATGCGCGCCAATCGCGTGGGCGACCGCCGCGAGCGCGTCGTCGCCCGCGAGGTGGCCATAACGGTCGTTGTAGAGCTTGAAGCGGTCCACATCGAGCAACGCCAGCGAAAGCGGCGTGCCCGAGCGGCGCGCGCGCGCCCATTCGTGGTCGGCGCGCGTTTCGAAGGCGCGCCGGTTCGCAAGCGACGTGAGCGCGTCGGTGCCCGCCTGCACGCGCAGTTCGGCCTCCACCGCGCCGCGGCGGCGCAACTGGCGCGTGAACATCACCGCGAGCGCGATGAGCGAAGCGTCGAGCACCGCCGTGAGCGTGCCGATGATCCAGGCGCGCACACGCCATTCGCGGTAGATGTCCTCCGCCGCAACGGCCACGGTGAACACCAGCGGATACCCGCCCACGCGGCGGATCGCGAACCAGCGCCGCACGCCGTCCAGCGGGCCGACGGCGAAGAAGCCGCTCGACTGCGTGTGCCCGAATTGCCGGTAGAGCGCGGATTCGGCGACGCTCTGGCCGATCAGCGCGGGATCGTAAGGGCTGCGCATGAGCAGCGTGCCGTCCGCGAGCGTGAGCGCCACCGCGCCGTCCCGGCCGATGTCCACGCCGCTGAAGAGTTGGCGGAAATAGTCGAGCCGCATCGTGCCGACCACCACGCCCGCGAACGAGCCGTCGGGGTTCGAGAGCCGGCGGCTCAGGCCGATGGTCGCATTGGCCGGGCCGTCGCGCGGAATGAACGGTCGGCTCAGATACAGGCCCACGTGCGGCGAATCGCGCTGCGCCGTGAAGTAGTCGCGATCGGCCACGTTGAGCTCGCGCGGCGGCACCGCGCGCGAATCGAAAACGACGGCGCCCGCCGCGTCGGTCACGAAAATCGCGCCGAGATTCTTCGCCGTGGCCGAGCGATCGAACAGCACGTTCTGGCGAATGTCGGGGGGCAGCGCGGCCAGGCGCGGGTCGTTGATGGCATCCACCACGGCTTGCAGCGAAAGCGCGTAGACGTCGAAATTGCGCGCCGTGTCGCGCTCGAACAGCAGCGCCATGTTGTAGGCGGACGCGCGGGCGCTCGCGAGCGCGTCGTGCCGCATCTGCGCCATGACCCACGCGGCGATGAGCGTCAGCGCCCCGGCAAGCGCAATGCCGATGGCGATCACGGCGTAGGGTCGGCGTGTCATCATGTCGGGCCTTCGGGGGCTGGCCTGGCGGGAAATGCCCGGCGCCGCGCACGCCGGTATGCAATCGAGTGTACATCGGCGAACGGGCGCTCGCCGAGTGTATGCATTCATCCTCGCGCATCGTCGCATGCGGTGGCGCGCGCCGCCATGCGGGCAAGTCCGGTTGCTGTTGGCGAGCCCGATGGGATGACCGGGCCTCGCTTTTGCATGCTCATTGTCCTGAGCAATTCATCCGGATTCCTCTGTTTTATTTCGGGCCGCGCAAAGGTGGAGGTTTGCGGGCGTTCAGTCGTTGCGTACTCCGACGATTGCGCGCGCCTCGATCCACGCGCGCCACTGCGCGCCGAAGTCGAAAGCAGGATCGATGTCGAAGGCAAGCGCCAGCGCCGCGTCGAGCGTTGCGCCGTCGCCCAGAGCGAGGAATGCGGCGTGCGCGGCGTGCGTGTGCATGAGCACGGCGGGATGCCAGTGTGGCCGCACCACGAGCGCCCAGCACGGTGTATCCACTCGCTCCGGCCACTCGCCGCCTGGCTCGTGAGCGCGCAGGATCGCCGCCGCATCGAAGCGCAGGGCGAGCGCCGCGCACGCGGGATGCACATGGAGCCGCGACTGCGAGAGGCGCTGCGCGCCGAGCGCCTGCCACTGCTGCGCATCGAGCGGCGTGGCGTTGGCGGCATAGGCGGCGACGTGCAGCGCCCATTCGAGCCGCGCCACATCGGCGAAATACGCGTAGCGCGCTTGCGTTTCGTAGCGCTCGACAAACTCGGGCAACTGCGCGCCGAAGCGATTGAGGTCCGCGTCGCGCGAAGGATGATCGCGTGAGTAGGCGAGCGCGAGCGCGTCGAAATAGGCGTCGCCGGTCAGGGCCAGGAGCACGGGATAGGCGTTGGCGAGCGCAAGACGCCTCGCGGCGCGAGCGTTGCCGCGATACAGGCCGAGGCGTTCGTGCAGCCGTTCGGCATTGGCGGGCAGCAATCGGCTGGCCAATGCGGTGTCGGCGGCGGGATCATCGAGTGCGGCGGCGAACGCCTGTTGTGCCGCCTCCAGCGTATCGTGCGACGTCATGCGCGCGGCTCCGCTTCGGGATGCGCGTGCTTCGCGAGCCGCTCACGCGCGAGACGCGCCTCGTCGAGCAGCACGTCGAGCGCCGGTAGCGCCGTGTCCCATTCGATGAGCGTGGGCGTGTTGCCAAATCGCACGAGCGCCGCTTCGTACAGCGCCCAGACCGCCGGTGCGACGCGCGAACCATGATCGTCGATCACGGCGGCGGCCGTTGCCGTATGGCCCGCCAGATGGATCTCACCGACCAACTGCGGCGGCAGCGCGGCCATGGCCGCGAACGCGTCCTCGCCGTGGTTGCACTGGTTGACGTACAGATTGTTCACGTCGAGCAGCACACCGCAACCCGTGCGCCGCGCGAGCGCCGCGAGGAATTCCGCCTCGCCGTATGCGTCGTCGCGAAATCTTACGTAGGTCGAAACATTTTCGATCAGCACGGTGCGGCCCAGCGCGTCCTGCATCTGCGCCACGCGCGCGCAAAGATGATCGAGCGAGGCTTGCGTGAGCGGCATCGGCAGCAAATCGTGCAACGCGCCTTGCGCGCTCGCGCCCCAGCAAAGATGCTCGGAAACGACGGCGGGCTCGATACGCCCGACGAGCCGCGCGAGCCTCGCAAGATGCGCCGTGTCGAGCGGCGCGGCCGAGCCGAGCCCGAGCCCCACGCCGTGCAGGCTCACCGGCAGATCGCGGCGCACCGTTTCGAGCACGTGCAGGTCGTAGCCGCCATCGCCGAAATAGTTCTCGCTGTGCACCTCGACCCAGTCGACATGCGGCGGCCCCGCCATGAAGGCCTCGTAGTGCGCGTGACGCAGGCCGATGCCCACGCCGTGCGGGGCGCGCGCCGCGTTCATTTCACGCGCTCGGGCGCGCGCGCCACGTCGGCCGCGATGCTCATTTTTCCGGCGTGCCGCCCAGCTTCTGGCAGGTGCCCTTCGGCATGGTCTTGAAGTCGCCCTTGTCGTGATCGACCTTGGCCTGGCCCGCGCAGTCGTGCACGCCGGTTTTGCTGGAGCAGTCGTTCTGGCCCGCCTTGGCGACGCCGTAGCAGTTCACGGTGTCGTCGGCGTGGGCTACGCTCGCGCCGGCCGTCGCAAGCCCCGCCAGCGCGGCGGCAATCAGCGCCTGACGGCCGATTGGGTTCTTCATGGCGATTCTCCTTGAGCTTCGAAATGGGGTTTGCAGCGCGTGGCGTGCTGGCCTGCGCGCGCACTATTTTGCCTCACCGCGCGGGGCGCGACCCGATTACATCGCCGCAGAGCACCGAAATTGTTGCGATTCCAGTAACGATGTTTGCTGGATTACAGTATTTCTCTTTGAAGTGCACTGCAATAAAGTCTCACCAACGACTCGAACAACACGATTGTTACGAATCGAACACATAATTTTTGGAGGTTGTTACCATGAAGAATCTGATCGCTGCCGCACTCGCCGCTACCGTCCTCGCCGCTCCGGCCCTGTCGTTCGCTCAAGCCGACCAGGCGCCCGTGACGCGCGCTCAAGTCAAGGCCGAACTGGTCCAACTCGAAAAGGCTGGCTACCGCCCGGGCCTGTCGAGCCCGTACTACCCGGCCGACATGCAAGCGGCCCAGGCACGCGTTGCGCAGCAGAACAACGCCGCTGAAGCGACGGCCTACGGCGCATCGACCAACGGCAGCACGCAAGCCGGCAATCGCGCACCGAACATCAAGCCGACCTACTTCGGCCAGTAATCGCGGCTCACGCGTCGTGCGCGCTGACACGTGCACGACGGCACGCGCATCGCGCGCGTGCCGCCCCACGGGCCCGCTCTCCTGATTGAGAGAGAGCGGGCCCGTTGCTATTTTCGCGCCCCGCGTGCAACGCGCGCGGCGCACGCACCGAAACCTCCGCCGCCGGATGTCCGGTGGCTTTGCCCGGACTTCGGTCCGGGCCTTTTTCCCCTTCCCCTCGCACCGCACGCGGCCCGCTGTTTCGAACACGGGTTGCGGCGGCGCGCGCGAAGGCGCCGCGCCGCGCTCAGAAGCCGTGCGTGACGAGCGACAGCACGGAAAGATCGGGGTGGGTTCCGTCGATGATGCTGCGGCCCACGTGCACCGCCTCGTCGGTGGCGTCCTGCTCGCTGCGCCAGGTCTCGTCGCCGTCGGCGTGGTAGGTGACCGTGTGGCCCGGCTGCGCGGGATTAGCGCCGGGATGGCAGACGTAGGCGGTGTAGGTGTAGCGGCTCGCGCCCTCTTCGGTTGGCGTGGCGCTGACGTGGATCTCGAAGCCTTCGTAATTGACCTGATGCATCGCAAGCGGTTGAGCACTCATGGTGGCCTCCGGGTGCCGCCGGTGGGCGGCTGCGGGCAATGCCCGGCCGGGGGTGAGCGGCCGGGCCCTCTTCGGTATTGGGAAGTTTAGGCGATGGGTTTGGGCGAGTGGCCTACCATTGCAGGGTGAACCACCACCCTGGGAGTCTGGAGATGGCATCGAACACCGTTCGCCTTCATCGCGTGCTGCGCGCGCCGCCGGAACGCATCTATCGCGCCTTTCTCGACGCCGCCGCGGTCGTGAAATGGCTGCCGCCGAATGGCTTCACCTGCACGGTTCATCAGCTCGATGCGAAGGTGGGCGGCCGGTATCGGATGTCCTTTACGAACTTTACGACCGGTCATGGGCATTCTTTTGGGGGCGAGTATCTGGAACTTGTGCCGAATGAGCGGCTTCGCTACACCGGGGTGTTCGAGGATCAGCATCTGAGCGGCACGATGCAAACGACCGTGGATCTGCGTGCGGTGTTTTTTGGCACGGAGATGACGGTGGTGCAGGAAGGGATACCGGAGATTATTCCGACTGAGGCCTGCTATCTCGGCTGGCAGGAGTCGCTGGCGTTGCTTGCGAAGCTTGTTGAGGCGGAGATCAAGCAGTGAGGGGCACTCGGGCGGTTGGCGCTGTCTTTGTTTGACGGCTGGTTGAGGTGAGAATTGGAAAGCATGAAGGCCGCGAATCCTGGGGAGTCGCGGCCTTCGTGTTGTTTGGGGTTTTTGCAGTTGCTGCGTGGGTCAGTCTGGGGTGATTACCAGCCTTTGGTGCTCCACGCTGACTCTTACGCGCTGGCCTGCCTCAAAGCCTGCTTGTTCGAGCCATCGGCCGGCTAGTTTGATCCAGGGGTATAGCGGAGGATCTGTTCTTGTTCGCGCGCTCAAGCGGCGGTACCGCCACGACTGCTGGATGGTTACGCGGCGCTCAGGGTGAGCGTGCGATGCTTTAAGATTGGCGTTAGCCATGGTCAACTCCTAGTGTGAGTTGGTTTTGGTTAGCGGGCTGTGAGTGCTGGTAACACTCACAGCCCGCGCTTCGTTTACTGCCTTGATGCTCCTTCTACTTCTGTGCCACGGTGAGCACGGATTCCGATATTTCTGAGACGAGTTGCTGTTTGGGATTGGGTAGTTGTTGTAGTGCTGCGATCTGCTGGTGTAGGTGAGACGTTGGGCTTTGCCTGGTGCGCGGCGGGTCTACCCGTTTGCCTAATAATTCACTTCCTCAAATATTTTAAATTATTATTATCAATCCTATTTTATAGGAATATTCGTTGCAGTAAATTGCATTGATCTTATCTACTTTTTCTTTTGAATATTGCTTGATGCAAGACAGATTGGCTATGCTCGCCATGTCGGAGATTCGCGCTTGAACGAAAGAACCCCGCCGGAGCGGGGTTCCCTTTACTACGCGTTTTTTTCATTCGGGTAGCGTTGCCGCCAGGTGCTGGCGCAAATCGTCGTCCAACTCGTGGGCGACGGCTGTCAACTGGCTCCTTTTCGCGCGGACTTGCTGCCAACGATCGACGACGGCACAGGTCAGCGCGCCGAGACCCGCTCCGGGGTCGAGCAATGCGATGTTGGGCTGATCGAGATCCAGTAGCGAAGCCATGAACCCGGCCGTAGCGGCCGGCGTCATGAATTGACCAAAGTTGCTTTTGTGGGTCCGATTCGTCTCACTTGAAACGGTAAGCCGCAAGGCCTCGGAGAGGGAAAGCAACGCGTTCATTTGATCCTTGGTGCATCGGGGGGACGTCGCGGTGGGTGATGCGGTTCGCGACAGTCGCTCAAAGGGGTAATTATTTCATGCGGTGGGGTGGTGCGTTAAGTCTTTGAGACAGAACGTGTTTTTCGTGTTTTTCGATCTGAGTTTGTCGCCCGGCTCTCTAACTCATCAGTCTTTGCAATATGGGGGCATAACGCGCCCATGATTCAGCCGTCTCGTTCGATCGGTCGCCCAAGCGAAAACGTGTATTGCCGCTCATACCGCAGTCTGGCGCCCAAGATGTCGCAGCATGCTCAATTGAGAGCTCATTACCGCTTCGCCGCCTGCGTGGCTACCGTGTAGCCGTCTTTAGTTGTGCGTTGGAATTACCCGAAATCGTGCTGGATCTTTCTAATTTTTATTGGCTAGTGGATTGAAGCAGATTAAACGAGCTCTATACGGTTATTGGACTAACCGTGGGGAACTAGTCACATCGATAAAACTTTTGCGCGAAGTTGAAAGCGCGGAGGAGGATCGAACTCCCGACCTTCGCATTGCGAATGCGAAAAAGTCGACATTTCTTGAGATGGATTCGAGTTGAACAGATTCAGCAACTTATTGTATTTCAATGATTTTTTCTTACCGACCTTCCCGTTGATGTTGATCTACATCCCTTCATTGCTCCATAATCCGGTTACATGGCGGTTACATGAGATTGCCGGCTTACGGATATGGAGGTTAGGTGGCGAAGGTAAACTTCACTGCGGCTCGGGTAGAGGCGCATCGCTGCGAACAGGGTAAGTCGCAGTCGTTTCTCTGGGATAGCAAGACTCCCGGACTCGGTTTGCGAGCCACAACTGGCGGAGCAAAGGCTTACATTTTCCAAGGGAAGATCCATGGCTCGACCGTGCGGATTACGATCGGCGATCCGAAGAGCTGGACGATCGACAAGGCTCAGGAGCGCGCACGAAGTCTCCAGACGCTTATTGACGGTGGCGTTGATCCGCGCGAACAAGAGGCAGAGCAGAAGGCCGCACACGAAGCCCGGCAGGCGGCGAAGCGCCGTCAGGACGTAACTGTCGGCGAAGCGTGGGAGCATTACTTGGAGCATCTGCGAACAAAGATCTCTCCCAAAACGAAAAAGCCGCGGTCGGAAAGATACATCCTCGACCATATCAACCTCTCGTCGCCCGGTGGCGGTATTGCAAAACGCGGCGGCAAAGAAAAAGTGCGTGGACCATTGGCTCCGCTCATGCCGCGCAGGTTGACCGAGATCACGGCAACATCCATGTCCGAGTGGCTCGAGGTCGAAATACCCCGGGGACCAACGAATGCCGGCCATGCCTTCGGCCTCTTCAAGGCGTTCATTCGGTGGTGCGATACTCACGAGACGTACGCGGGCATCATCCCCCAAGATGCCTATGCTTCGCCAAAGGTCAAGGGCATTCTCCCTCGCACCACCGCGAAGGACGATTGCCTGCAGCGCGAGCAACTGTCTGTTTGGTTTAGCGCGGTACGTGGTATCGCGAATCCAGTCATCAGCGCATACCTACAAGGGCTCCTGCTCACCGGAGCCCGTCGGGAGGAGCTAGCCGCATTGCGCTGGGAAGACGTGGACTTTCGGTGGCGGAGTCTGACGATGAACGACAAAGTGGAAGGCACCGGCGGTCGGACTATTCCGCTGACTCCGTATTTAGCGAGCCTATTGTCGAATCTTCAACGACTTAATGAAACCCCTCCCAATAAACGCCACGTCGCCCGTCTTGCACAAAGAGGCAATCAGTGGGAACCGTCCGAGTGGGTATTCGCCAGCAAGACTGCGGCAGACGGGAAGATTGCTGAGCCGCGTCACGCACATAATCGCGCGTTGGCACCGACGGGTTTACCACACATCTCGCTCCACGGTCTGCGCCGATCATTCGGTACGCTTTCTGAGTGGGTCGAGGTTCCTGTCGGCGTCGTCGCCCAAATCCAAGGACATAAGCCATCGGCAATCGCCGAGAAACACTACCGGCGCCGCCCACTTGATCTGCTGCGAATGTGGCACGACAAGATCGAGTCTTGGATCTTGGATCAAGCGCAGATCAGGTTTGAGCCGCCGAAGTGACGCCGAGCGAACTGTCCGCCTTTTCACTCCCGGGCCCGTGGATCAAATAGACCAATGCGCCCGGAAATGAGATCGAGGTCATGGATGACAACCATCGGAATGCGCAATCCCTTTGGCGCGCGGCACTCGCTCCTTTCCCGAATTACCGCTGAAACACTTGCGCAACGCCCTGCTACCCCCGCGCCATCGTTTGGATTATCAGCGAAGATATGCCACCCTCCGGAAGATCAACCCGCTTTTCTATTGGAGCTTGGTTGCCTCCGTCGCCGTTTTGCTTAACGGGAATACCGCCAAAAAATCGATTGATTAGTGACCGTGGGTGGCGTTTTTTCTCGCCGATCTGGAGCAACCTCAATTGGCCCGAGAAATGCATCGCCCCGGCAGACACGGTCCCTCGCGGCACGTCCTCTCGGCTTATATTGCGCCTACTGTATGTCCTAGTCGCAGTCACCTCCAGTAGCTCTTTGATCATCATCGACCACTGATCCGTCGACGATCCAAAGTGGACTAGTCGCCCATCCTTGCCGAGCAACATATCGCCGAGACATTTCGACAGGGCACGAGACGCAGTTAAGTTAACAGCCGCCGGAGTGCCACTCCATGGACACTGATCGGCCCATTCAATATCCTCCGGATAGGCCTCACGAGCCAGTACCAACGAATATCGGGAGCCTTTTCCCTTTTCATTGATTTGTCGAAGCCCTGTCTTCAGTCCACCGGTCACGAACTCGAAATCTGGCCAAGTCGTATACAACGCGAGTTGCGGATCTTTCGGATCTAGCCTATGCGTTCCGTCCACTGACATCTTCGCCTGTATGAGCATGGCTCGCGTGGCGTCTGATCTCCCCTCTGAGTGTCGATGCACCACGAGCAGATCGGCGAGTTCAACGCGCCCATTTGGATAATCAAATTCGACCTGCGGATGTCCGTGACAGAAGACACCTGCGACCTGGACGTCAATTCCTTTTCCGCCAAGAACTTTGCGCCATCGCTCCTCTAGCAAGGGAACGCCGTCCGTCACCAGTGTCGCCACGAAATCCTCTTCTCTTGCGGATTTTTTTGCGAGCTCGTGTGCACGCGCGTGGGAGCGCCAGATAGATGAATTCGCTCCCGAGTACAAACTTTCAACCTCTGCGTTCTCTAGTCTCTTCGCAATGGACATTGTCCTGTTTTCCTATCTCTATTGGAGTCGCCAGCTTATGCCTTCACCTAGATTTTTGGAACAATTGCCGACAGTAGGATTCGGCTCCGTCAACGCCGACCAAGCAAAGCTCTGACGCCTAGCGCATTAGTTGCAAGAATATAATCACTGCGACAAGACAACTCGGATACCCATGGTTGATTTCACGTTTGCCGCTCGCTTTGCGCTGAACAGCGTGTTCATCATTGATGGCCTCGGCCCGGACGACCCCGTCAGGGGCAACCATCTCCTGTATGAAGAACTTCGCGATCTCAAGATGGAGTTCCCGGACCTTCTGCAACATGTAGACCGATGCGTTGTGGAGAACGGAGCACAGTTTCTAGACACGATACGAGAGATCACTGAGATGTCTCGAGCGCTGGGGCTTCGTCCGATCGTTCACATAGAGTGTCACGGCACAAATGATGGGCTTCGCGTGGGCGCAAGGGGCGAACTACTGCCATGGCCACTCCTAGAACCCGTCTTGCGGCAACTGAACCTGGCCACAGGGTGCAATCTGGGCGTCGTGATGGTCGTCTGCCACGGCTTGTTCTCTCTACAGCCGGTCAAGATCACCCGCCCGGCACCCTTTTATTTCTTGCTTGGCTCGCAAGAAGAGTTATACAGCGTCGACATGAGGGTAGAAATGCCAAAGTTCTATCGAACGTTGTGTGAAACAAATGATCTCGACCGAGCGGTGACCCACGTTCGATCATGCAAGCACTTCATTGCGGAGCACCTCGTCGTTCATGCGCTCGGACGCTTGATTAAGAACGCCTGCACAGGTAAAGGCCGCACCGCACGTGTAGAACGGGCGGTAACGCTGGCAACATGGCAACTTGCAGCGTTGCCTCGCGACCAGCGCCGCGAACGCATACGTCAAGTCCGAAAGGATGCGAAGGCGACGAGTCTGCCAGATCCACTTCGGTTACGAGATCACTTTGAAAGGTTTTTGCCAAAGCGAGAGCCAGGTTTTCGATTCCAAGACCTGATAGATTGGGCGCAAGGCAAACATTAGGAACGTGGGGGAAGGCGCCGGCACAGTGCCATCTATGTGCCATGTGTCTTCCACCCGACCGAAAAATTACCGCTGCTATTAGTCCCAACGCCTCTTCAGCGACTGCTTCCGGAGTCGCTCCACAGAAAATAGAGGATCGAACTCCAGACCGTGATACAGCAAACTGCCCACCACATTAAGCGGGCTAAGATGCCCCCAAAAGTGCCCCCAATCATGCTCTCCTGTGCATTTATGGTCCATTTCCCGTCACATCACCGTGGACAAATGGCAAGCTTCCGCGTACTGCTCAGATCTTGGCCGCCAACCGGAAATTCCACCAGCCCAAGCGCAGACGATTCCGCTCAACACCGCGACGGTCGACACCTACTTTTCGCTGGATAGCGCAGCACTGCAGATGCAACT
Organism: Paraburkholderia unamae; assembly: GCF_003096875.1. NCBI lineage: Bacteria > Pseudomonadati > Pseudomonadota > Betaproteobacteria > Burkholderiales > Burkholderiaceae > Paraburkholderia > Paraburkholderia unamae. Next base: position 455,748 of record NZ_QEOB01000001.1, on the reverse strand, counting down.
GCGCAGATGATCAACAGCGTCATATAACGACTTGCACGCTTCGACCCGTCCCTTTGAAACAATTAGCGTGCCGTCAGCCGTCGCCGCAACTCTTCGACAACCTCGCGAATCACCCGGACATCTCTGACATCTGCGGCCATCAACTCCGAGTTATGCTTGATCTTCCGTTGATAGATGAATGCAACCGTCCGCAGGTTCTCTATAGATGATGCCGTCACCCCTTGCGATTCGACCATTTTCGCGACAGCGAAACAGTCTTCGATAGTTCGCAACCCACCGCGATACCCATCGTACGTCAGGCAGAACGGTTCAAGCAGTTCATATGACGCTCCCGGAGGCGGAAGCATCTCAATCTTAAGCGCTTGGTCAACAATCAGTTCGTTACCGGGTGATGGAATGCTGAAGCCCGATGCCAGCGGCGGCAGACTCTCGTCGTCCGCTGGAAAAAAGTCCAAACCACCATAAAACGCTGGCAATCGATCGTGCTCAGCGCGCCCCAGCACTTCAGTAAACCACCCCGCGTACATCCAATCCTGGCCTAAACCCGCTACCGCGACTTCTGGGAATCGCGCAACGAACTTATTTGCCAAGCAGCGAGCATCATCAACATCCGTGTCTGTCCAGCCGAAGAATTTCTTCCCGTCATCAGAAGTGTACGACGGCCATCTCTCTGTATCCTTCGGCGTCCACCCATCAGCAGTCGTTTCACCAGCCGGCACGATATGCAAGCGCCACTCGCCACCGGTTACCGAGCGACCAGCGCAAATACGGAGTCTTTGATATCCAACCTTGTGCAGTTCATGAACCATCGATAGCAGCCTGGTTGCCCGCCTTACGACTGGGTCACTCGAAGATGACGTTGAGACAGTTGCACGCCACCCTACCGGGCCACCGTCGTGAGATCGCGCCTGGACCGAAGCGATGGCTGCTCGCAGCACCCGCATGCGATCAAACGAACTCACATCTTCGAGAGCATCGGTGAGTCTGCTGGCAAAGTCGAAAGCAAATTCGGTATCTTGGAGTAGCGCGGTAGAAATCGAGATGAGGCGGCTTCGGGCCAACGAGTCCCAATAGCGCTCCCAGTTTGCCCAGTCGGACTCATCGATCGCGCTTCTTGCTTCGCCCGGTCGCACATAGCCTGGTTGCGGCGGAATGTGCGACTCTTGCCCGCTATCAATCCGCAGCAACCTCCATCGAGAGTGATCAGATGTGTACTCGTGAAAGGCCTCCGGCAAATACCGGCCCGCAATTGCCCCCTCCAGCATGCCCAACCACCGTTCGGTTTCGGAGGAGCATGGTCCTGAACACGCCGCTTTTATCTTGTCAGGCACCGACATCATGATCGCTTGCGCGAGCTTTTCCGGACTAACGTCTTTCCGTAGAGTCCCCCCGGCATGGTTCTCAAGGTACCGCCATACTTGCGAAGCTGAGTACCGAAAGAACTCTTTGTCTGGCCGCTGAGGCAAGTGAAATTCACACCGCCAGCATCCCACCGCCCCGGAATACGGGAGAAGCCCCATCCGACCGTAACCATGCCGGATAAGCCAAATGCCTGCCTCAACGACACGACGACACGCAGCAAACATCTGTTCGCTCTCGCTTGCATTGTTGCTAAACGATTCAAGCTCGTGCCTGGCTGAATTCATGTTCCCTTTCGTATCGATGGACTATTGGCCCGTTCACTCATCCGACTGCATTCATTGCTTTATCAAGCCCGCTAATCCAAGAAGAACGGCCGCGCGGTGCAACGGACAACGCACTCGCGGCTATTCCATGCGCTCTGGATATCAATCAGACGGAAATTGTAGGCCATCCCTTTCGGAGGCCCAGCGATTCCAAAGATTAGGCTGCCACTCATGCCGCCGATGTTGAATCCCCACCCCCTCGGTCACTGAATCAAAAGCCGAATGTACTTCTTCCCGTCAATGCCATCCGGCCGGTCTTCCACCGGTAGCAAGTCGATTGTCACACGCCTTTTGGACGGAAGGCCGTCATGGTTCACTGCTCAAGTGAACCGTAAGCGTGTCCCCAACCGGCCACGCTTACCATGAGCTAGCACTTACAACGTGCGCTGCTGCCAACGACCACGCGACCTGCTGCGGGCGAACCTTGGCGCTGGGTGCTCACGATCTAACATGCGCTGTCCGAGCTGCCGGTAGCATATAGGAATGTGCGAGAATCGTTGCGTCCATGCCTCAAAGACGGCTCCGCGTTATTACGAAATAATTACAATGAGCCCTTGATCCATTGGCTAATAAAAGTTAGGTCTTACGGGGGGCAGGATGGCAAATTACGGTGAGCGATCCCATCACCAGTTGGAGGTTGGCGCCTTCGTACATGTTTGTATTCAACCGTACGCTAACTGGGGAACCGGGAAATTCCTTGGAGTAGCAGAAGGAAGGCTGGGGCGCGTTCAATATTTCGACGCCCCTGGCGCAGAGACAGCGGCGATAGCTGAAATCCCTTTGGAGCAAATTAAGCGTTCCAAATTGCCAGCGCAGACACGTGTCTACCGAAGACACGCCGCAAGCCGCTGGCAAGTTGGACGAGTGCTGGAGGACGACGCAGAAGCACTTACCGTTCAGTTTCCGAATGGCGAATCGGTAAACGTCGAGGCAGCCGATCTCCAGGTCAGGTGGAACCAACCGCTTAGAGATCCGCTGCCGCTGCTGATCAGCGAAGCGACGGAGACCCCCTTTCTCGCAGACGCGCGCAGCGCCTTCGCGCGCCAGGTCGCGCTTCAATACACGGCGGCGTCGGGCATCACCGCGGTGCTTTCGCCGCCCATCGAACTCGTCGACTATCAGTTCGAAGTGGTCAAGCGCGTGCTCACGGACCCGGTGCAACGCTATCTGCTCGCCGATGAAGTCGGCTTGGGCAAGACAATCGAGGCAGGCATTATCGTCCGCCAGTATTTCCTCGATGCGGCTGACACCGCGCGTGCCGTCATCCTTACCCCTGCCACGCTGGTGCCGCAATGGCGCCGAGAACTGTCCGGCAAGTTCGGGCTCGCGCCGTGGCTGGACGACTTCCTGCACGTAGTCTCGCATGACGAACTGGACGACCTCGAAGAACTGCTTCCGGCCGCCGGCATGCTCGTCGTGGACGAAGCGCATCATCTGTCGCGCTCGGATGACGACGAGGACGCGGGACTGTACGGCCTACTGCAGGAATACACGCCGCGCATTCCACGCTTGCTCCTGCTGTCGGCCACCCCGGTGCTCTCCGACCCGGCGGGCTTTCTGCGCGTTCTGCATCTGCTCGATCCGGTGATGTTCCCTCTCGATGACCTCGACGCCCTGCGCCAGCGCATCGATACGCGCCAGATCGTCGCCGAGGTCGTCGCGGCGCTGGCCCCGGGCAATTTGTGGGGTCTACCCCAGGAACTAGACCGACTGCAGAGCGCCTTTGGGGAAGACATCGTGTTGCGGGAAAAGATCGACGCGCTCCGGGTCGTCATCGCCGCGTTCCCCGAAGAAGACGACGAAGCCTATATCGCGGCGCTCGACGACCTGAAAACACACCTGACCGAGTGCTACCGACTACATCGGAGAATGTTGCGCAATCGTCGCAAGACGGTCGGATGGGCAACGCCGGGGCGCGCCGGTCTCACGCGCATCTCGTTCAAGGCTGAAGCGACGGAACGCTGGCGCCACCGCATCGACGAACTGCGCTACCGTCTGGGGGAACTCGGGCCGATTCCCGCGCCGCTGCGCAGCGCGCTGCTCAACACCGCGGTGAACTCACGCGAAACGGCCTCCATGCGTGACCTGTTACAGCAACACGACATCAGCGACGACGCGGCGGTCGACATCGCGACGGCACTAGACAGCAGTTCGCTTCGCCTGCGCGAAGGCCACGAGCGCTTCGACGCGCTCGCGCGAGCGGTCGAGGCAGTGCTGGCGACGCCCCACGCTCAGGCTGTCGTGTTCTGCACCCAGCGCGCCGATGCCAATCGCGCGACGGAACGCCTTAGGCACTCGTTCGGCGCGCAGATCGTCCGCCACGAACTGCGTGGCGACGACGAAGACGACACGGCGATGCCGTGGCAACAATTCCTGTCCGCGCCGAACAAGGTGCGCGTGCTCGTGTGCGACGCGAGTGCCGAGGAAGGCGTGAATCTACACGGCGGCAAGAAGATCGCAATCCACTTCGATATGCCCGGCTCCCCCAATCGCTGCGAACAGCGCATGGGCCGTCTCGACCGCTTCGGCGTGGGCGATGCGGTCAACTCGATCGCCTTGCAGGACGAACTCAACGCTGATGAGATCGCTTGGTTGGATACGCTGGACGCGGGCTGGGACGTCTTCAACCGGTCGGTTGCGAGCCTTCAATACTTGATCGAGTCCACCTGCGGTGAACTTGCGGAAGATTGGCTATTGCGCGGGACGGAGGCGATCGAGGATCATTGTGCGTCGCTCTCCGGGCCGAACGGCCGCGTCGCCACCGAGCTTAAGAACATCGATCTGCAAGACAGGCTGGATTCGCTCGACGAACCTCGTTTAGATACGCTCGATCCGCTCACGGATTTCGACCAGGCGTGGCGCGATTGGAGAGGCGCCTTCTCGGACTTCGCCATCGGCGCTCTCGGCTTTCGCGTGCGCTGGGAAGGCTCTCAACCGGCTAACGGCGCGGATGAAGTGTTCCGAGTGGGCTATGTACATCAGGACGACTCCGCTGTAACTCTCATCCCGATGGGTGGCTATCTGCGCACCTTCCTGCAAAGCGTCGACGTGGACGCACCGAACGGAAGTTCGCGCGCGCCGCTTTCATATCCGTATGTCTTCAACCGTCGCAATGCGCTCACGCGTGCGGCACGCGCTCAGGCCGTGCGCGTACTGCGAGTCGGCGACCCCCTTGTCACCGCGCTCGAGGATTTCTGCGCTCAAGACGATCGCGGGCGCGCCTTCGCGATGTGGCGCGTTGACCGCGAATACGACGTGACGGACCCGAGCGGCGCGGATCTGTTCTTTCGCTTCGACTTCATCATCCACCCGTCAGCGGTCGGAACGGAACGGCCGCGTTCGGCGCCTAACGCGTACTGCATCGAGGGCCGCGCGCTGGATCGCAAGATGCAGACGTTCTTCCCGCCCGTCTTCGTTCGCATCTGGGTCGATGGCACGGGCGCAATCGTACCCGGTCCGAACTCCCTCATGAGCTCGCCGTATCAGAACAGTTGGCAGGGGAGCCGGCGCGACTTCAATCTCAATCCAGCCCGATGGCGCGCCCTGCCGTCCACCGTTCAGTCGACTTGGATGCGCAACTGGTCGGGCACATGCGGCGAGGCGCGCGGGCAGGCGGCGATCGCGGCGCTCGCCTCTGACGCGTGCCAAGAACACATCCAGCACGCGCTCAAGGCGCTCGATCACGAGTTTCGGTTGCGGAGAGCGCAGGCGGAATCGCGGCTAGCACGGCTCGACAGCGTGCAACGGCGGCGCGAGATCGAAGAACTCGAGCATGACGAAGCCCGCTACGCCGCGATGCGCAGCGCGATCTCCGAACCCACCCTCGAACTCGATGTCGCGGGCGCGCTTTTCCTGGCCTCCGATCATCCGTTCGAGCAATGAGCCGCTCCTCTTTTGGCGACGCTGAACTCCGCGAATGCTTGGCGGACTGGCCGAACGCTTGCGCCTCTCTCGCCGCGTCCGGCGCCACCGGGCTACTCGAGCGACTGAGGCAGGTGCTCGCACTCTACGCCGATGGCCCGCCCCCTCCCTCGCATGTCGATCTGGCTGCGCTGCTTAGGCAATGGCTGCTGTTTCAAGTGAAGAATGCCGGCGCGCCCTGGCTGAGGGTGCCGACGACGTCAAAGTGGCCGGAACGGCGATTTTGGGAAGGCGCGGGATTCAACGTGCTGTCGTACAGCGGCAAGTTGGAGATTCAGGCGATGCGGCCACGGCTCGCCTGGCTTGGCAATCAGAGCGATCTCTTCGATGACGCCCACGACCGCCTGAAGGCGTTAACGCCGGACTGGATGCCCGCCGAACCGGTCGTTGCGGGCGCGCTACCGAATGTGGACTCCTTCACCGGCCCCGGTCAGCGCGAGGCGGCCCGTGCCCTGCTCCAGATGCCCGCCGATATCACGCTCATCGCGGCGCTCCCGACCGGCAACGGCAAGTCGCTGCTGGCGCAATTGCCGCCTCTGCTGAACGGCGACGGCGAACTGACGCTGGCGATCATGCCGACGGTCGCGCTCGCCATAGATCAGGGCCGTCGCATGGCGAAGTGGCTGCGGCAGAAGCACCCGGACTGGGACGAGCATCCGCTGGCCTTTCATGGCGGGCTCACGGCCGACGAGCGGTCCGCGGTATTTCGGTCGGTCGCAAACGGTTCGCAGCGCATATTGTTCACCTCGCCCGAGGCCGCAACCGGTTCGCTCCGCTCGTTGCTGGAAAGCTGCGCCGAGGCGGGCGGCCTCAGCCATGTCGTCGTCGATGAGGCGCATCTCGTCGCTACCTGGGGCAGCGGTTTTCGGCCCTCATTCCAGCTGATCCCCGCGCTGATCGCTCGGCTACGCGCGTTGACGCCCCGTCCCATCCGCGTGGTGCTGGCATCGGCGACACTCACGACGCATACCGTGCAGATGCTCCAGCGGCAGTTCGGCCCGGTCGAAAAAACCCGGCTCATCTGCGGCTTGTATCTGCGCCCCGAACCGCGCTATGCGGCTGCCCTGTGCTCGTCGCTCGCGGACAAACGGGCACGCGTCATTGAAGCTCTGAGGGCCGCGCCACGGCCGTTCATCCTCTATGTCACGCGGCCATCCGAAGCGGTTGAATGGCTCCAGTTGCTGCGGGCGGACGGCTTCCAGCGGATCGCGAACTTCACTGGTGAGACCCGCGCGGACGCCCGCAAGACGTTGCTCGGCCAGTGGGAACGCGACGAACTCGATGGCATGATCGCGACATCGGCATTCGGTCTCGGCGTGGACAAGGGCGACGTGCGCACCATCGTGCACGCGACGTTCCCGGAATCGCTCGATCGTTTCTATCAGGAGGTGGGCCGCAGCGGGCGGGATGGTATTGCATCTGCGAGTCTTCTCCTCTACACGAACGACGACGCGAAGCAGGCCCTGCAACTCGCGAACACGCGGCACATCGGCAACGAACTCGGCTTCCAGCGCTGGACGGCCATGATCGATCACGCAATCCCCAGTCGCGCCGACGACGGTGAAATCTGGGTGGACCTGAACCGGTTGCGGCCTAGCCTCAATACACGGGGACGCTCGAATCTAGCGTGGAATCTTCGCACGCTCAATCTCATGGCATCCGCGGGTCTGGTCGAAATCTGCGCCTTGAGCGCCAGCCTGCCGGCCCCTTCGCAACAGACGAAACGCGACCTAGATGAGTCCGATACCGCCATCGCGTACGCCGCCGTGCGTCTTCCGGATGGCGATCATCGGACTCGTTCGGTCTTCGAGGTCAGGATGCAACGCGCCCGCGCCGAATCGCGTCGCGCGGCGCGCGTCGGTTTCGAATTGATGCTTTCGATCGCGCGCAGCGAGCGCCCCGTGGAGGACGCGCTCCGGGAACTCTACCGATTGACCATGCCCATCGCGTGGGGACCGGTCAAGGCGTATTGTGGCGGCTGTCGGCATCACTGGCAGGACCGTGTGAAGGACCCGGTCACGCCCCGGCCTTTCGTGGCGCGTCTGGATCAATTCGCCTCGCGTCCTGGCTTCGAGGAGGCGATGCCCGCCTTCCCGCGCGAACTGCCGAATCTGGCGTTCGTCGTGGTCGATGATATCGAGCGCGTGTTACATGAGAGCGCTCCGGGTCTGATAGACGCACTGATCAGCCGCCTGTGTCCTCACACCATCGCGATGATGCGTGGCACGCCGGCCGGCCTTCTGACCATGATGCGCGCGCGCCTGAAGCGCCTGCACTCAGACGCATTCATCGACATGTTCGATGCCAGCGCATCCGATCTGCCGCCCGGTGGCGTGAACGAAGTGCGGTTGCTCATCTGGCCGTCAGAAGTTATGCCGACCGCACTGAATCTGCTGCTGGCAGGCTCGGCCGCCGCCATGACCGTTGTGATTATGTCCAGCACCATCCGGGACCCCGATCGTCCGGACCGCGCGTGGCCGAGCGTGCTATCCCATATCGACGAAGAATCCGCAATTCAGGCACTAACCTCATGAGCCTACTCAACATTACCAACGACGGACTGCCCAACATCCTGGCGCAACTGCATGCGACGGTGCTGCGCGCCAGCAAGCCCATCCCGAGGGACGAGTTGCTGGAGACGGTCGCGCCGTCTGCTGTCGTCGGCGACGGCGGCAAGATGGCGCGCCAGACCCTCAACCGCTGGACCCAACTCGGCCTCTTCAACGAAGTGAACGGCGAGATCGACGTAACCAAGCGACCCGAAGGCCGCCTGTCGAATCCGCATCAGATGATGGCGTTCACCCGCCGTACTGCGTGCGCGCACGTCGTCGCCCGAGAGAACAATCCCGAGTTCTGGGCGTCCGAAGGTGCGCTCGCCGCCGATCTCACGCGCGGTCTCGCCTGGATGCTGGCGCAAGACATTTACCGTACGGCCTTCGGCAAGTTCGAAGAGCAGGAATCCCGGCAGATCCGGGATCAGGACCGGCGGCTGTTCGTTAACTCCACGCGGCGCAGCGGACTGCAGTTTTGGGCACGCTTCCTTGGTTTCAGCAAGGAAGCGTACGCGGATATCGACCCGACCGTCGCCGTGCGCGATGTGTTGCCCGAGATTCTCGACGAAGGCGAAGAAATGGACGCGCCGCAGTTCGTCGAGCGACTCGCCGGCCTCCTTCCGGTATTGGACGGTGGCGAATGGAGACAAGAGGTGCTGGATGTCGTCGATTCGAACGAACTCAGCCGTCTCCGGCATGACCAGCTTTCGACTGCACTGTCGCGCGCCATTCTGAATTTGAGGCAATCGGGCGAGTTGCTATTGCACGTCCGGTCGGACCTTGGAGCCGCCATAACGCCAACAGGCGTGAACGGTGCCCGAAACGACCTCACCTTCCACTGGATCGCCCGCCCCAAGGCTGGAGCCGCACGATGAGCGACACGATGAATCCCTTGTCCGAATACTGGCCCTCCTCCGAGCGGATCGCGGCGTGTCTGCGAACCGAGGCGGAAACCGTCGATCAGGCGCTGCTGCTTGCGGTCCACCAGACAGTCACGCTCAGGCAGCGCTCCGCGCAATCGGGTACTGAGGAGCCGGCCACTGAGAACGATCTGCTCGATGCACTCATGCGCCCCGTCAACGACGGCAGCGCGGTGATCGTCGCGATCACGGGCGCGTCGGGCGTCGGCAAATCGCACATGGTGCGGTGGCTCGGCGCGCAACTCGACCGTCATCCGCGCCGTGAAGATCTCATCGTCGTGTCAATTCCCAAGACCGCAAGCCTCCGGCGCGTCGTTCAGTTGATTCTCAAGCCGCTGCGCGGTGAGCAGTACGTCGCGATGCGCGAGGAACTGGACCGAGCGGCCGAGTCGCTCGACATGGCGAGCGCCTCCGAGATGTTGGGCACGGCGCTCGCGCAGGAACTAGAGATTCTGGCGCTCCAATTGAAGGAACAGAGCAAGGCAACGAAGAACTTCGCGGAAGGCGCGCGCATTGTCGTCGCCGACCATCTGCGCAATCTCATTCGCGATCCGGACATTCTGGACCGCTGGTTCAAGCACGTGCTTCAGCGCATCGTCAGGTCGAGTCTCGAGGGAACGGGCGAGCCCGAACTGCGACAGTTCCAGCCATCTGATTTCATCGCGCCCGATGCGGTGAGCGCGGGCGGAGACTTGCGCGATGTCGTCAATCGCGCGCTCGCGCACCTATCGAGCGCGAACGGCATCCACCGCGAGACGGCGGCGAAAGTGCTGCAGGAAGTGCTGGACCCCGCGCTACGCAAAATATTTCGTTTCACCGAGGCGCTCAAGCAACGCACTATCGGCGAAGTCGTTAGTGAAATCCGCACGCAATTGCTCGCGGACGGCAAGGAACTCGTCCTGCTGATCGAGGACTTGGCCGCGCTTTCCGGCATCCAGCAACCGCTGCTTGACATCATGATCGCCGAGTGCGACGAGAAGGGTCTGCGGGTGCGCGCCCCGATCCGCACCGCGGTGGCGGTCACGGACGGTTTTCTGATCGGCCGGCAGACAGTGCTCACACGCGCGAAGGTGCAATGGGTCGTGCCTAGCGAGGGTATCGACGAGGCGACTGTGGTGCGTCTGCTCGTCGAGTTGACGGGCCGCTATCTGAACGCCGCGCGCTGGGGTATCGAACGCCTGAAGGACGACTTCGAGACCGCGGAGCGCAATGCCGCGGATCTCTACTCGTGGGTGCCGACATTCGAACCCGTGATCGATGCGCAAGCCTCAACGCAACTTCGCGAATTTGGACGCAGTGCGGCGGGCTACAGTCTGTTCCCTTTCAACAAGGCGTCGATACGTTCGCTTGGGGCGTCCGTGCTCAAGGTCGACAACGCATGGCGGTTCAATCCGCGAGCCTTCATCAACGAGGTGTTGACCAAGACGCTCAGTCTGCGTGACAGCTTCGAAAAAGCCGCCTTTCCGCCCGCCCGGTTCCGCAACACGAAACTTCGTGCGGAGATGAGCGTAGCGCTGGAGCATCTGCATTTGGGCACGGAGGTGCAAGGACGGATGGAATCGCTGCTGTTTCACTGGGCGGGCGACCCCAAGACATTGTCCGAGGCTACATCGCTCTCTCCCGAGGTGTTCAAGGCGTTCTCGTTGCCCTTGCCTTACAAGACCAACGTACAGGAAGCAGCCGAGGAGGATCAGCACAGGAAAGAGAAACAGGATCGCGTCGAACCGGATACGGACAACAAACAGGATGAGCAGGCCCCCAAGCCGATCGACACGGCGCCCGCGGAGAGACCCAGCGACTACGCGCTGGCGATGGAAGCCTGGGACATCGAACACCGCCTGACCAACGACGCCTCGCGCCGAACGCGCAACCTTCTCGCAGACGCGCTGAATCGGCGTCTCGATCCCGACGACTGGTGTCTGCACGGCCAGAAAGTGGAAGCTGGCTGGTTCTGGCTACCACCTGCGCACAACATCAACAACCCGTCCAAGGCTCCGATGATCCGTCTGTCACCGCCGGACGTTCCGATTCCGCCTCGCCTCATCGCGGGTCTGAAGGCGTTGGATCGCTGGGAGGTCAAGGGAAAGACGTGGGACTATCCCGGCGGGGACGACGACTATGCATCCGCCGATGCGGTGCTCGTCGAACTCGAGCGCAAAGTCCTCGATCTGATGTTCGACGAATCGATCCGCGATGCGAGCATCGCCATGCATGCACTGCATCGGCAGAACCTGCTTCTGGGCATCACGTCCCGTCCGGACAATCCGGGCCTGAAGGACCTGTTCACCGCCATGCCTACAGAAGTGAAGTTCGACGCGAAATCGTTAGACTCGGTGACGACAAAGGCGCTCGATCGCCGTGAGCGCGCCATGGGTGGCCGCGCGCAGTTGCAGGACCGCCTCAAAAAGTACTTGGCGTGCTATCAGGGCAATCTAGGCGACAAAGTGCTGGCCATCGACACCGAGCGCTTGCGCCTCGCGAGCAAGCGTGAACTGGAGCAGAAGTGGTCGTTCGCGCTAAAGGGCCGAGCCGCCAAGGACAGCGACGATGTGCTCGACACGCTGGAACGCCTGTCGCCGCAATCTATCGACATGTTGTTGCGCGAACTCGCGGCTGCCGTAAACTGCTGTCTGCCCGAGACGGCGGATGCATTCGACGCTGAGCATGGCCGCGTGGCTTGGCGCGAAGAGATGAAAGGCGTCGTTGATCAAGCGGTGCTTCTGTCCTTCTGGCCGCCCGGCGATTTCGGTCAGCCCGCCGTGCGCGCGGCGATTGACCGCCTTTCGGTGGATGGCGTCGACTCGGTCGTTGCGCGTCTGCGCAAGATGCAAGCGACTGGGGAATCGACGGATACGCACCGGCAGCTTGCAGCGCTATCGGCGGTGCCGCTGCCGCGTCTCGTTGCGATTCATCAGGATGTCATGCTCCTGCGAAACTTTCTGAGTGCGCTCGGCAAAAGCGTCGATCAGCAGACGACATCGATCGACGATCAGGCCGCGATCCACGCGCATGAAGACTTAATGACCAACCTCGCGTGGGAGAAGTGATGACAAGCCTGCTCGAACAGGCGCGGCAGGTCCGCGCCGGACTGAAAAAAGTGCAGGTTGCGAATCAGTTGCGGCACCAGTTGCAAGCCATCCAGATTCGTTCCGGAGAATGGGACAACATTAGGCGCAAGCGCCTCCAGTTGCTCGAACGGACGGGATACCTCGCGACCGCCGACGCTCAAAGCGCGGATATGTTGAGAGCCAACGAGGCTGCCCGCGCCCTTTGCGACCGGGCGCGCGACCTCCTGCAGCAAGCGCAAGACGTTTCCGTCCTATCCGAGGACGCACTGTGGACGCGGCTCCTACAGGCAGCCGAAAAAGCCAATTCGATTTGCGAAGAGGCGATCCGCAGCACTTGGCGCGCCTATGTATCGGGACTTGGTAGTCCAGACAGTCCCAACGCCCTCGCCGCGCGCGTGCCGGCTACGCCCGCCAACGAACCAGTGTTGAACAACTACCGTCTTATCCACAACAAGTACGCGGCGCTTGCACGCGCGGAGGCGCCCGCCAACGCCCAGTCGGCAGCAGACCTCCGCGACTACGTCGCGCAGTTGCGAGACATTATCTCCACGCTCGTGTCCGCGCCAGAAGCAGTGCAGAAGTTCTTCAAGGCAGTCGAGGGAAACGGAGCATCGCTGGAACTGCTAACCGCCGAAGTGCTGGAGTGGCTGAAGCAATATGACGATGCAACGCGCTTCGTCATCAAGACACGGACGGAACAGCCATGGCGTTGACGCCCGATCTCACGCTGGCCGAACGCGCACTGGACAAACTGGAGCAGATCGAGGCGCGCGCCCTCGTCTGGGGTCTAGTCGACAACGCCCTCAGCAACGAAGAAGTCCACGAGGCGCTTAACAGCGTCCTCCACGATAAACGCAACGCCGCGCTGCGCAACGACGTAGCCTGCAACATCGCGACCGCCCGTGACTTGCGTGACCAACTCGCCACACTCGGCATGCTATTTGAAGTACCCGCCTTGAACGTCGGCTGTTCGAATGACGGCCCGCGCTGGCGTACGCGCATGGCCGAAGGCGTGCGTCTGATCGCGCGACTGCGTCAACTGTTTCCGAAGCACGCAGGCAGCGCGCAATGGGCGTCGGCGCCCACGCTCGTCGCGGACTATCGCTTTCTGCGTCGCGCGCGGCGCTACCCTCGCCGCGATCAGCAAAGTGAAGCGGTGATGGATGTCATCGACAAAGTGGTGAACGATCCCACGCTGCTCGCAGCCGTCGGACACTGGCTCGGCCAACTACCGCCGAACGCTGGCCTGTCCCGTTTTCAGGTCGATGCCGCTGCGCGCATTCTCGGCGGACTGACAAGCCATACGCGCACGGGCACGCTCGTTTCCGCCGGAACTGGCAGCGGCAAAACGCTCGCCTTCTATCTGCCCGCGCTCGCGTGGCTCGCCCAACAGCGCATCGAGTCGAAGAAAGGTCCGTCGGTTCGCGTGCTCGCGCTCTATCCGCGCAACGAACTGCTTAAGGATCAGCTAGCGGAGGTTTATGACCAATGCCGCAAGTTCGATGACTGGATCGCAAGCCACGGAGGTTCCCCGCTGCGCGTCGGCGTGCTCTATGGCGAAACTCCCGAGTCGTTCAACGGCGCGTTGAAACAGCGCGGCTGGCGCTTCAACGCGAAGGAGTCTGTCTGCCCTTTCTTCACTTGTCCCGAGCCAGGCTGCGGCGGCGAGATGGCCGCGCTCGGCGAAGACCGGACGCGTGCTGTCGAACGCCTCGTCTGTAAGTCGTGCGGACACATTGTCCAGTCCGACCGGCTCGCGTTCACGCGCGCGGCAATGGCCGAGGAACCACCTGACGTTCTTTTCACGTCGGTGGAGATGCTCAACCGCCATCTGTCCAATCCGAAGTTGCGTCATCTCTTCGGCGTCGGCCCGAATGCGACGGAGGCGCCCGGCCTCGTGCTCATGGACGAAGTGCATCTGTACTCCGGCACCTACGGTGCACAGGTCGCCTATTTGATGCGCCGATGGTGGAGCGCTAGCGGCAGACGCTCGAGTTTCGTCGGCCTGTCTGCGACGATCTCCGAAGGACGGCGCTTCTTCGCAAGTTTGACCGGCCTCGATGAGTCGGTCGTGCAAGAAATCAAGCCGCAGGAGAAGGACATCGACGACGAGGGCGCGGAGTATCTGCTCGCCTTGCGCGGCGACCCCGTTTCACAGGCAGCCCTGCTGTCGACGACCATCCAGACGCTGATGCTGGCTGCGCGCCTGCTCGACCTGCGCGAGCGCTTCGACAAGAACCGCAATCCGTTCTTCGGCTGGCGCGCCTTCGCCTTTACCGACCAACTGGACGCCGCCAACCGCCTGTTCCGCAATCTTCAGGACGCGGAAGGCCGGAACTTTTACGGTCGCGCGAACATTGTGCGCCACCCCGAGGGCGGTCTTGCACGCTTGCGTCAGCGCGCAGATCCGCCCGGACGCCGCCATGAGGCCGGACAGGACTGGCGCGTGCCGCAGGACATTGGCCACAATCTGACGGCGCGGCTCGAAGTCGCCCGTACAACTGCTCATGACTCGGGGGTGAGTTCACGGAGTGAAGTCGTCGTGGCAACCGCGGCGCTGGAAGTCGGCTTCGACGATCCTGCCGTCGGCGTGGTGGTACAGCACAAGGCGCCGCGCGACATCGCCTCGTTCCTGCAGCGCAAGGGCCGCGCGGGACGCACGCGCCATATGCGGCCTTGGACGATGGTCGTCCTCACCGACTATGGCCGCGACCGCCTTGCCTACCAGGCCTACGATCAGCTCTTCGATCCCGAGTTGCCGGCGCGTCAGTTGCCGCTGTCGAATCGCTATGTCCAGCGAATGCAATTGGTCTACGCGCTGCTCGACGAACTCGGCGACATGACCCACGCGGATCCACTCAAGATACAGGTTTGGCGCGACATGAAGGGCCCGGCCGACGACTCGCAGATCAAGCAATGGGACGAACCCAGCCGACGTGCACTCGAGCGACTGGTTCGAAAGGTGTCGGTCGAAGAGCTTGCTTCAGCCGCGCAAGGGCTGCTCAGTGAAGCGCGGGCGCTTGCGCCGCAAGACCGGGGGAGGGAAATGCAGTGGTCGGGCTATAACTGGCTGAAGACACGGCTGGCTCACCGGCGCCTTCATGCCGTGCTCAAACGCTTTCTGAGCAGTGAGGACGCCGGCTACCGACTCGCCACCTCGCTACAGAAGCGCCTAGCGATTTCCCGCGAAGAAATGGACGTCCTGCTGTGGAATCAGCCGCGGCCGCTGCTGCTCGGCGCCGTGCCCACCGCCATGCGACGCCTCGCGCTCGACTGGCGTGGCAAAGATGGCGAGCACTCGGATTATCGTGCGGGGCATCCGCTGCCGGACTATGTACCGGCCAATCTATTCGACGACCTTAGCCTGCCGGAAATGCATCTCGCGCTGCCCGGAAGCGAGGGCGAGGGGCACTATCTGCCGGTACAGCAGGGTCTGGGCGAGTTCGCGCCCGGCAAGGTCTCGCGCCGCTTCGATGACGCGCTCTGGCTCGGCGTTTCATCTCAGACGCTCAACACGTATCTCGGCATGGGGCACGCCATTCTGGAACAGGATGCGGACATCGGAGAGTGGTACGAGACGCAGAGCGAGCGGCCCTTTCACTTGCTCGAAGACGGGCAGGTCGTCACGTACCGTGCGTATCGCCCGACCACGGCCCGTCTACAGGCCGCGCCCGGACGCCAGCCCGGATTGCCCGAGTTGAGCGACACCTCCAACGCGCAACTCAAGTGGAGTTCGCATCTGGAAGCGCCGCGCGACGGCACCGAGTTCCTCCCCCCCGTAAGTGTCGGCGTAGGCCGCCTCATTCGGTCAATCGTTGCGCATACGCATGCGGGTCAATCCACCGCCGTGGTGCGCCGGTACGCGATCGCATCGCGCGCGGACATGCGCATGCGTATTGGCAATGAATCGCATCGGCTCACAGTCGACTGGAGCTTCATGCATGAGGATCAACCCTGCGGTGTGGGCTTCGAGATTGATGCGGACGCGCTGCTGATCGTGCTGAATCTTCCGCCCGCACTACACGCGAGCATTGACTGGTCGGACTTGTCCCGCGGACGCGCCGCGCGTGCCGCCCGTTACAACTGGGAGGCGCAGCATTGCCCGAGCTTCATCGCGGCAGTCGCCAACCCGTTCCTACGCGGCTGGATTGCACAGATTTTTCAGATCGCGGCGATCCTCGTAGCCCGGAATGAGCAGTTGTCGCTGACCGCCGCGCTCGACGAAGTGGCCAACGGCGCGCGCATGGATGTTCTGCTCGGCGTGCTCTCCACTGTCTTCCAGTTGCCCGAAGCCGAGGCCGGCGAGGACGGCCCGGACCGACTGCGGCGCGCGCTCGACGAAGCGCTGCAGTCCGAGACCGTCCGTTATGCTGCGCGCGAAGCCGCTCGTGTACTCGTCACCCCTATCGACGCGGAATGGGAAGACTGGCTCTCCCGCACGGTGCGCGCGACACTCGGCGCCGCCTGCCTCGAAGCCATTCAGCAGGCCTGCCCGCAGGTGGACCCGGAAGGGCTGATCGTGGATATCGATCCGGGCATCCGTCTGAATGGTGTCGCACCGGAGCGAGCAGAGGTCTGGATTTCCGAAACCAGCCCAGGTGGCAACGGCATGATCGAACAGGTCACTGAATTGCTCGCATCGCGGCCCGATAGCTTCTACAAGCACGTGGAAGCCGCGCTCAGCGCCAGCGATCTGGAAAGCACGAGCATGCAACTGAAGCAGCTGCTCGGTTGGATCGGTGGCGAAGCGCGTGACGTCGCGCTCGTTGAAGCGGTCATGCGGGTGCGCGACGCGGGTAGCCCGATCACCGCGCAGTTGGAGTTCGCCAAGCTGCGCGCGGAACTCGTCCGGCGGGGGCAAGCAGTGTTTCACGGCTACGCCGTGGCGCTGAGCCTGCGCATGCTGCGGCCTGGCAGCCCCGAAGAACTGGACAGGCTGATCGCAGAGATCCACGGTCACTGGGAGTCGCTTGAAGGCGCTCACGGCGTCGAGATCGATGTCCGCGTGATGTGCGCCGTCTTCAGCGGCGACGCGCGTCTTGACGCCGCCTTCGCATCATCGGGCCTGATTTTGCCGACGAGCGACCGCGAGAGCTGGCGCTTTGGCGTACTGATGGGTCTGTTGTGGCCGCAAGGCCACGCACTGCGCGCCGTCAACTTGCCGCTATCGAACCGCTTCGCTCCGGCCGTCGCGACCGAGCGCCTCTTGCTCGGACAGTGGTTGACCCAGCGCGCGACGCCGATCGATCCAACCCAGCCGGGCTGGCAGGAACTCGCGCGCGAGCAACTCGCCACGCGGTGCGAGACGGTGTTCGCTGTGGCTGCTTCGCAAGCGCGCGAAATCATCCCAATCTTGGTCCGCACGTTGACCGTCGAGCCGATCCACTTCGATTATCTGAACGTCTTCGCCACGCTGTCGTCGGTGAAGCGTCGTGACGACTTCATCGAGCTCCACTTCTCAATTCCCGAATCCGCATGAGCCTGTCCCGAAGCATCTTTAAATCGGCCACCTCCGCGCCCGAAGCGGCGCGCGACGCGCTGGCTGCCGTCTTTGCCGAGGAGCTGCTGGCGCCCAGCAAGACCGTCCATCTGCTGACACCTTGGATCAGCAACATCGTCATTTTCGACAACAGCGTGGGCAACTTCAGCGGCCTGAACCCGGAGTGGGATAGGCGTGAAATTCGCTTGATCGACACCCTTGTGGCTATTGCTTCTAACGACACCCAGCTCGTCATCCGAGTGCGCCCGGACAATCACAATAAGCCCTTCGAGAAGCGCCTATTCAGCACGCTCGCGGATTCCGGCCTGCAGGACAAATGCGACTGGAAAGAGAACAGTACCTTGCATACAAAGAGCCTGTTGACCGACCACGTGCTGATCGCTGGGTCGATGAACTTCACGGAGCGAGGCATCGCGCTCAACGAAGAAGTTGTGACGCTGGATTTCGATCCGCAGCATATCGCTCAAGCCAAGATGGAGTTCTACGATCATGGCATCTGAAGCCCAGTCGGAACATGCTCAAGCGGCGGCTGCGTGTCTGAAGGATTTCTTCGAGGCCCCCAACGCGTTCAGCGGCTCTCTCATAGCGCAGCAGCGCGATTCCGGCAGATCGAACGCCGAGCCGCTACCCGAACCACTTCTCGACGCGATTCGTCGTTCTCTGAACGGAGGTGCCGACCTCCCTATGCTTCTGCCGTTCAGAAGCTCTCGCGATGATGTGACCACCTGGTACGCTTGCTCGCGCGACAAACAGGGAGCGCGCGCAGTGCGTGCCGATCTGCATGCCTTCATCGGCCCCAGCTATGCGGATTTCGATTCATCGATCGTCGCACGGACGCACGCGGACGAGATATTCGAACGACACCCCTTTTACGTTGTGCGGTTCCGGGCCACCCGGCCAACCTTTGACAAAAATATCGTCGAGCAATGGGGAATCTACTGGTCATTACTGCAACGCCGGCCGCTGCGCCGCACGCTTGTACACCGTACCTTCACACAACTGCGCGCGGCCCTCGATTGGGCGCTTCTTGCGAAGAATGAGAGTGAAGCTCGCGCGACAGTCGCGGCGCTCCGCGAGCAGCACGGGCTGAGCGCCGAGAACCGGGCATTTCTCGACATCCGTATCGCGGCAGCCTTCGGACGCTGGGACGAGGTGCTGGGGCACGCCAACTTTACGTACCTACTTAAACTACGTCTGCCACCTGAGACTTTCGGCGACATCTGGGAGGCGCTCTATGAAACGTGGGTGCGTCCGATCGAGCAGGCAGGCGATGCCGCGCGGTTGATCGCTGCATTCGAGACGAACGTTCGACCCGCCGCCGGAAATCTGCTGCGCTCTCTCGGCAGATCACGTCGGCCCGCCGCACTCAAGGCGTTCGTGCTCCACGAGTTATCGCAAGCACGGCCGTCCGCGGACCTGTGCGCGCAGCGACTCGCCGAACTCGGAGACGGCGCGTTCGGGCCCGCTACCGCCGCTGTCGTCGAGATGATTCAGGCGCTTACCCCCAAGCGTGACTTCGAGGCCGCGCGGGAAGACATGGAGTTCGAGCGCTACGAACAGGCCTACGATCTGCTGTGGGCTCTCGAAGATAGCGTGGAAATGCTTACTGCCTTACTGCGCTGCGCGAAAGAAATCGACGATCCGATGCGCGCTTTTCAAACCGTGACTCGAGTGCGCTCAAGTGCCGACGCCGTATTGAGCAGCGTGCAAACAAAGCGCGCTCGCCTTTTTGAAGATGTCATACGTCTGGCCGCTGCGAAACCACCTGAGAGCCTAGAGGCACAACTTCGAGTTCAGCCTGAAGGCGATCACGCCGCCGAAAATGTCGTCGAACATTGGCGCGAACTGGCGAACGCAGACGCACTCAGTCAAATCGACGACGTGATGGCACAACGCCTCGTGCAGAGCATGGAAGACGAGGCACTGAGCAATTCGAGCACATTCGACGCGCTCCTGCCTATATGGTTCGACTGGATCGTCGAGCGAACGAAGCCACACTCGCCATTCATTCCCTTGTACAGCAGCCTGATCGAGACTATGTCGGTGCGTGACCGCTATGGCGAAAGTGAACTAGATCTAATTAAGCAGGCCGCCCTTCACCTCGTCATGGCTGGGCCTACGCCCGACCAGTACGCACAGTTAATGCAACGGCTCCTCGAGATTTTCACGCTGGTTCGTTCTCCATACGTCATGCGTTGGGCGCTCGATCTTGCCGATGCACTGATGATCGCGCCGACGCGCAACGAGCAGGCACGCAACCAGTTGATTGTGGCCATTCTCAGCGCTGGAAGCGAATACTTGGCCCGACTCGCCAATGCGCAAAAGGCGTTGTTGCTGCTTCTAGCGAACGAAGCATCGCTTCCGTTCGAGTTCGACAAGCAGGCGGTCGCGAAATTCGATGAACCGCATGACGTCTCCACACAAGCCAAGATAATGCTCTACAGCCTCGACAGCCAATCAACGCAAAGAGCGATTGACGTACTGCGGACACTGAGTCCGGGGCTGAAGGTTACGGCGAATAGTGACACGGAATGTACGCCTCGCTTGCGTCAACATACGCGCCACGCAGACTATGTATTTTTTGTGTCTAGCGTCGCCACACACCAAGCGTTCTATTGCATCAAGAATTCGCTACGCGACCCAGACGCGCTCTGTCAGGTGCAGGGCACTGGCACGACGAGAATCGTGGAAAGCGTGATCAGCCAGTTCAACGCTGCGCGATAGACGACGCACGATCGGATCGGTCAAGGCCATTCGATCGTGCTTTTCAGACGATCGGTTTGCGTGACGAAAACAGCAGATCGAAAGCCAGTGCGATAGCGGGATTGGAATCCGTCGTGCGAATGAATGCTGTGAGACTACGCACCGTCCGAGAATTCCGCGCGATCCGCCCAGTCGAAGCATCCTCCGTGCTTTAGCGACTCGAGAGGCAAAAGGGACCAACCATTATTCGCATAAGACTTTACTGCGTTTGCTCAGAAGCACGCGACTTTTCTAGATCAGTGAATTACTCTACATTCCCGCCACATGCGTCACGCACCCCGGAATGATCGCACTATTTTTTTACGATTGGCTATATTTAACCCCTTAAAAATGTAACGAGCATGATTCGCGACCAATCCAACAACGACGACAAAAATTTGCGCATGTTGACCGCAATTTTCCACGCACTCATTCCAGTCAGGAGAGTTGACCCACAATCCAAGAAGGCTACCTTTGAATCGAGGAGGATTGATCATTATCCGCGCCAAAACGATGAAACGGTCGCACCCGATGTCTACTTACCCAAGATGTCGGAGGAACTTAAAAAATTGGATACCTTGGAAGAAATTGACGAAAGATATCTAGACCGTGCAAAAGAGTCTCTGAAGGAGGTCAAGGATCTCACCGAGTACCAAGATCAAAAAGCCGCCCGTCTTTTGACCATCGTTGCCTTTCTGACGGCCGCGGCCGGCGCTCTTTTTGCCAAGATATTGGACGTATACCCCATCCATCAGATATTTGCAGAATCAACAGGAAAAGGAGTTTTCCTTTCCGTAGTATATGGTCTGTTTGGACTTTTTTTGATTTTCGTGGCATGCGGCGCACTAGTTATCTTTCATGCGACCCAGACTCGGTTCGTGTGGCCCGAAGAAAAATCTGATGAGGCACGGTACGACAAGGCGAACTCATTTTTATTTTTTCAAAGCATATTTCGCACCGACCCGGTGGGATGGTCGCGTTCGTTTGTGGACAATACGACTACCGAAGACGCCGCGGACAAACTCACTCTGATCTATTACAAGAACTACATCTCCGAAGCCTATTTAGTCGCGGCGAAACTCGGGGATAAGTTGCGGTACTTGCAACCTGGGCAGCAACTTCTGCAGTGTGCAATCCGCATCCTGTTGATCTGGTTGCTACTGCTTTTTGTCGTTGTGGTCTGGATTCAAAAGCCGTCCGACAAACAGACAACGTCGTCGGTCATCACGCCAATCTGCTACCCGTACCAAGCTCTATTGTCCGGCACTGAGTTCGTATCGCCCGCCGTTGCTGCTGCCCCTAACGAGGTGGTTTCAAAGGGACCGGCTAGCCCACCTCAGAATATCCACGCATCGAGTGCCGGGCCGGTCGGAGCCGCCAGTGCCGCTAGTGATACAGTGAGGTTACTTAAGCATTAACGAAGGGAACACGGCCATGACCAAACCGGTTGTACTGTGCGACGCGGACAACACGCTATGGGACACGGACTCGGTCTTTGCAACGGCGCAGCGAACACTACTCGACGTCCTTGAGACACGCCTTGATAGGCTAAGTGACCTGTCCGATCGGATTGAGTACGTCAGACGTTATGATCAAGCTCTGGCGTCGAGGCATCACCTCCATTTGCGGTATCCCCCCGTGATGCTTGTCATAGCCCTCGCCGAGGGCCTGACCGGACGAGCCCCCGATGAGGCTGCAACGCTGGTCATTGCCGGGCATCGATCCGCTCATATTTCATTGTCGGAAGCGCAGAAACTCGCGGCCGACTTTCTTGGCTTGCTGAGTACCTTGCCCGAGTTGCTTCCGACGGTCAAAGACGGATTAAAGCTCGCCCGCGAGGAGGGCATTCCGCTCTATGTCGTTACGGAGGGACGCATCGATAAGCAGAAGCAGATCATCACGCATCACAAACTTACGCATTACATCGAGGCAATCTTTGAAATAACGAAAACGCAATCCCAGTTCGAGCGCCTTCGTCAGCGATTTCATCCCGCGCAAACCGTAATGGTGGGCGATCAACCGGACAGAGATATAGAGCCCGCAAAGAGGGCGGGATGCGAGACCGTCTTAGTGCCCAGCCGTTTCCTTCCATCGTGGAATCGCGTTGGAGGCGCGCGAGAGGCCTCGTACAAAGCCCGTGACTTTGGCGATGCGATCAGATGGGTCGCACAGCACGTCGAGCGTGGGCATGACGCTCCGTGAGTCGATGGGGCATGGAGAACAGGCATGCGTGAAACGCCGGCCCAAAGTTTGGCACCGCCGACAAGGGAGAAAGCCGACGGGATACCCGAGCCAACGATCAATTCAGTGGCAGAGCCGGATCTAGATCGCAACAGTCTCCGCTCGCGGGCCGCTCGACCCGCACCTTAGAGATATTCGGCAGAACGCACGACAGCTTCCGATAAATGTACGCGCACAAGCCTTCTAGCGTCGCCGCGCCCAACTCAGGAACCTCGTCTAGGAAGCGGTGATCGAGTTGGTCGCGGACACGCTCAATCTCCCTGCGCAGCAGCCCCAAATCGACCACCATCTTCGTCGTCGGATCAGGACAACCGCGCACGAAAACCTGCGCATGATACGTATGCCCATGAACGCGACGACTGCCTTCAGCATCGATCTCCCGGTGAAGCGTGTGCGCAGCCTCGAAATAGAATTTCTGACTGAGTTCGTAGTTCATTAGTTCTGGTGCCACTTCGAATCCCCCTACATTCATCCGCGGCCACGGGCCGCGGCGCCGTGCCCTCTAGGCCGCGAACTGGCGAAACGAATCATATCCCTTCCTGCGCAATTCGCAGGCAGGACATTGGCTGCATCCGAAGCCCCAATCGTGCTGAGTCGCGCGATCGCCCACGTAACAGGTGTGAGTCTCTGTGCGTATCAGGTCAACGAGTGCCGGGCCGCCCAGGTGCTGCGCCATTCTCCAAGTGTCGGCCTTGTCTATCCACATTAACGGGGTCTCGATAACCAGCGGTTGATCCATGCCAAGCGCAATCGCGACCTGGAGTGCCTTTAGTGTGTTATCCCGACAGTCCGGATAGCCGGAGTAATCTGTCTCACACATCCCTCCGACCAATACTTGGAGACTGCGCCGATAAGCGACAGCGGCTGCAAGCGTGAAGAACAGCAGATTTCTTCCTGGCACAAAGGTGTTCGGCAAACCACTTTTTTCCATCTCAATGGCCTTGCCTTGGGTGAGCGCCGTGTCACTGATCTGCCCAAGAATTGAAAGATCAAGCATGTGGTCGTCGCCGAGCTTCCTTGCCCAGTCTGGGAACCGTTCGCGAAATCTGGAAAGCACCTTCGGTCTGCATTCAAGCTCGACGGAGTGGCGTTGACCATAGTCGAATCCGACTGTCTCCACATGCTCGTAGCGATCAAGCGCCCATGCAAGGCAGGTCGTAGAATCCTGCCCCCCGGAAAAGAGAACCATCGCGCGAGTTTTCATGACACCTCGTATGGCTAGGAGTTAGCTACTTGTCGTGGTTGACGGAGCGCTCGCTTCATTGAGCGAACCAAATAGTTGGTCAACAAATCGATATCGCTCGGCGTGTTTTGAATGCCGTTCCACGGCCGTTCGTCATCCGGCGCAAGACGCCACTGTCCACTTGTCCATGCCGTGTATTTCTTCAACAATTCAAGGCTGCGCTCAAATTCGGGACGAGTTGTGGCGCCTTCGCTCGAATACAAAAACTCCATAACGAACCCCATTGCCACAATGCCTGCCCCGTGCCGCAAGCGCGAGGTCTTCGGACTCATCCCAATCCATTCACTCCCAAAAACTGATTCCACGGCTCCGAAGAAAGCGTTGACGAAATCATAGGCGCGATTTTCGAAATCACCGTCCTTGATGAACTCACGAATGGCACCATCAGAGGCGGAGTTCATCACCAATTTTTGCATGGCCGTATCGCTTAGCACACCCTTAGGATTCGTGTGTTGACGAATCTCTCCACGCAACGAAGAGCCACGAGTGAAGTTCAAGCGATCAACAATCCGTGCAGCAAACTTACGCGCGGTGAACCGCTCCGGCAGGCCTTCGACCGTCGGAAGCAATTCGTAGATAAGCGTCTTCGGCAATGGCCGAGTGTTGTTAACCAACACAAATTGCTGACGCAACTCGTTGTAATCCTTGCAAACTAGTGCGGACACAAACACCTGAAAACCAGGCTTTGCGACCCCTGACAGCGCGCTGAGTCGCTGCTGCCCATCGACAACAAAGCCAGGTTTTACGTCGCTTGCCTTGATCTCAACGTCAACTACACCATCCCCCCTATCCTTCACCTTCACCCCACCGATGAAGGCGACAATCAACGCATTGGGAAGCAGCGCGTCGTCACGTCGCAAATAGTCGCGAATTTCCTTGATATGCGACGCGATCTGGTGGCGTTGAAAACCACGCAAGTTGCCATTGTCTTCCCGCCCTACACGCTCGATCTCCGCAAAACCCCAGATCTGCTCAGGTGTGGCAGCGAAAGTAAATACGTCGTGCTCGGGAGCTTGCGCAGCCCGAATCGCCTTAAATCGGTAAACGCTCACCGCTTTTTCTCCAGAGTTCGTTGTACGTGTTTGTGATAGACGCCCAAGTTGTGAAATCCACGGCGCTTGTTTCGGTTACTGGATCGGAAGATTATGACCTCGACACCGGCTTTGCTGCACACCGAGCAATTGCAACGCTTCCACGGCGCATCTTCCAAGGTGCGCTCTACTAACGAGCGCATCTTCTCGAGATCCTTTTCGTACTTCTCCATAGGGTGTCCATCACCCAGTGTCAGAAATCGCTGGTAATCCATGACGGCTTCGAGCGCATCTTTCATCTTTCCATTACCACCATCGAAGTTGCGCAGTGCCGTAAGTGCTTTCCCTTCGCGACGTTGCAAATCTTCGGCGCTAAAAATCCCTCGCTTGATACCCTGCATCAAACGGGGATTTTCGATTGCCTGAGGTATGCGGATTGCCGCGTAATAGTCAAGTCCGCCTTCGGGCGATTCCATATAGTAGTTCGCCTTCGCATCCTTGAAAGCGCGAATAAGCGGAGACGTAGAGTCGAAACTGGTGATACCGAAATTCGTGAATTGATGGATCGAATCGGCTTTAGCGAACCCGAGGAGGTGAATCTTCGTTTCAGGCTTGATAGCGCTACGCAGCGCATGTAGAACCTGCTTAATGACATCAACCTTCAGCGGAACGAGGCCTCCGATAGCCAAATAGCGATATCCCATTTTCTCCAATTGAACCGCGGCATCTGCCATACTCTTCGGCGACCAACCCTGCACTGCTCCGAGCGGTTCAAATGGGTATCCCTCCGCGCCTGTAAGACGCAGAAACTCTTCGGCATTGGAAAGTGTGATATTGAAACGTTCAATAACACCGGGCGCAACGTCGCGCGCAGGGGGATTGTCCGTTAGGCAATCGAAGATAATGTGGTCGGGCGATACCCCATGGCTGAAGCCACCGTCCAGATAAAAATCCACCACTTCTTGAGGCGGGTACGCAGGTGTCTTGCTGTCCGCATAGGCAAATGCCCCGCAATCTCCCAACACCATGGCGCCCTTGAACTTGGGACCTCCATACCTCAGGAACTTACGAACACCGTCCCGCAACATCCGTTGTTCTTCAGCCGTTGAATATCGTACTTTCGATTTTGCGACGCCGGCAGCCTGTCGCACAGCACTCATCGATACTAGCAAACCGTCATATGGCGCCGGCATCATGAGTTCGTGCGCATAGACGTCATCCCAGTAGCGACGGCGGCCGGGAGCATTGCGGTCGTTAATAAAATCGTACTCGGGATCAACATAATCCTGAGTATCCGAATAGAGAAATTTCATTTCTTTATCGTACTGGTATAGGCTCGAACCAGTGCGTCCTGAAGTTTTCTGATGTCTCGAGGTGTGCTCTGAATCTCGTTCCAAGCAACGCCCAGCGTTTCCCATGTACCTTTTGTCCAGCGGCAAGCAGGCGCGACCTTCTCGAGCTCTTTTCGAACTGTCTTGTAGTCTTCTCCTTGCCCGGAGAGGCGGGCGTAAATCCTATCCATCAGGACGCCCATGGCTTCGATGCCTGCCGAATGCATTAGACGACTACGCTTCGGATCGGCCCCCCAAGCGTCCGGGAATACGTCCCGGACAGCGGACCAGTAGGTTCGCAAAAGCTGATACATCCCTTCGACATCGACACCATCGCGACCAGATAACTTAAAAGGGGCAAGTGCACCCAGTGGATTGTTCATGCTGTTACGGATCATGGCAATCACCGCAGTATCCGTAATGACACTCGTGTTGCTACCTTTTTCGGAGATACGTTTGATCAGCCTGTGAAATGGCGATTCAGAGTCACGGTTAAGCAAATTGCAGATCTCAGACGGAACCTTGCGTGCGCTTAATTCGCGAGGCAGCAAAATACTCCGAGTCTCAGGAAGAAGTTCATTAATTAGCCGGGTCGGGAGCGGCCGCGCCTTATTAACCAGAATAAACTGCTCACGCTGGACTTCCAGGTTGTCCGAGACAAAGGCAACGACTGGTACTGGAATCCCCTTCCTCGCCGCCTGTGCCAATGCTAGCGAACGCTGCTGACCGTCTACGATCCATGCGACCCGCTGCCCCTCGTCATAGACAGGAATGGTCAGGGTGCCCGCCTGCGCAATTCCCTGATCGCCGGCGGGCCTAGTGCCGCGGGCGGCTGCGAAGTGTACCGCAGGTGACATTGCAAGAATGATCGCGTTAGGGAACAGCACGTTACCCTGGTTTAGGTAGTCGACGATCCCTTTAACGTGGGTCCGGATCTCGGGACGCTGAAAGCCCTTGAGCACATCCAAGTCATCTCGTTCTACCCTAGATATGTCGGCCACCTTCACGATGTCAGACCCGTGAATAAAAAAGGCATACACTTCCAGCCCTTCGCCCTGAGTCGTGCGTAGCGCGCGCACCACAATCTCTTTTTTACCCATATCAGTGGCTCCGCTTCGTGCCGAGATCGCGCTGAAGAACGCACCACAGCCCACGGAATCGCCCCTGCTCGCAAGCAACCATCGCCTCGTCGCGCAGATAACGCAGCAATCGCGTTGAACTGCCGTCGAAACGGTGCCAGTTCTTTCTCAGAAGCGTCATGATCTCCACGTCGGTTTTCCTTTCCCGAATTGGAACAACTGGCTTTCGCAGGGAGCGCATTGCTTTTTCTACTGCCACCCGTCCCTCTGCGGCGGAGAGTCGATGACCGCCCAGTACTTCGATAAAGTGCCGCAGCGCTCGTTGTGCAAAATCGGTTCGGGTCCCCGCATATGAGGACCCCTCCAAGCGTTCGTCATAAGGCAGCACGACGTCCCGGGCAGCATCTGGCACCAATTCTTGCCCACGGTCAGAGGTAACGATGCGGATCCTGCCGATTTGGGACTTAGTCAAGGAAGCCAGATCCTGCTCGATCAACTCGACGTAACTTCCTGGAAGCGCGAAGAACGCCATTGAATCCGCATGCCGACCGAGCAACGCACGAACGGAACTTTGCTCCCCCAACTCTGCTGTCAACGCCGACCACCAGTCGGCGGGTTCTTTACTCAAGCGGGCGAGGAGGGGTTTCAACGAACCAGTCCCACCTGCAACCGTTAGGTCATACGACGGAATCGAATCCGAGGCATCTACCACGCCAAGTCCGGCAGATATCACGTGAAGCGTGCCGTTCAATACTTCTGCTACACGCCGTGCCTCGACAAATGATCGTCCCGCGTACACATCCTGGGCTTGCCTCGACGGACTCACCTTGCCGATGGCCTTCGCCCAGCGTCCAGCAACAGATGCTAGCGGACCGCTGATCTCGATCTCCGAGAGAGAGAGTCCGCTGTTGACCCGCTTTCGGTTTGTGCAGTTCGTTACAACGATTGCCTTGTGTCCCATAACTGCGCCTCTACTCGAAAAATCGGCTCGAAAAACTACACATTGAATTATTTCACAGTGTCGCAGTTATCGGAAGGAAGTTGACCGCCTTGGAGCAGATATGGGCCTTAGCAATGGAAGATATGTAGCTCCAGAACAACAACGGAGGCGTATGGAGGGCCAGACGTGACGGCGAACGATCGGGGACTCACGCCATGTGGAAAGAGCCTCGACGATGCTCGCTGGGTTTTCTCTTTCATCAACGCCTGAAGCGCGAACTCTAAGCGAAGCCTCCCGAATCGGCGACGTCAATAAGCAAGAGGGGAAGCGAATCAACCGATGCAACTCCGGCGTCGACGTTAGCGACAATCAACCACCGAACCCCGAGAGCGATGCTTGCACGGGCAATCGCGCAAGCCACACAGACAACAGAGTTCAGGACCTATGGCCCCTTTGGTCGTCCGACCTTACGACCGTACGAGATCGCCACTTTCAAAGTGCATTTGCATGTAATTAGTAACCCTTATTTAATAATACGACGCCGATAGTTTTGCACTGTAAAGAGCGCTCTCATCAGACATCTCGCCGATGACCATATTTCGAAAAGCGATTCGGGAGATGTGCTTACGCTGGCCCTAGGCGTCCGTCCCGTCGCCTCGATGCCGCGAAAATTCCGTCAACGGTTTTCGGTTGAAGAGACTCGATTGATGGCTTGACATTGGGTGCGATGGCAAAAAAAAGGAACCTGAGTTGCCAAGGGTTCCACTGTGCCTACAGGCCAAGGTTTACCGCTGGCCGTACTGTCAGATGTTGCGGTAGATCTCACCATCACGGTTGTAGTGGAGGTCAGCACCGTCGGTGAACGAAGTGTTATGCGTCAATGGCGACGACGTATTGTCCGTACTCGCCCCCCCATAAGACAATTCGTTTGCTGTGAGATCTTCAGTGCCAAGATGGCCCCAGTCCCCGAGAATATGCCGAGCGAGCAGCAGCACTGCTTCGATGCCGGCTGCATTAAGCGTAGTCTAGCGCTTGGTGTGAGGACGGGCCGCCCCGTCAGGCAGCGCGGCCCGCTCGCGTAGTTGCTCATGCATACCCATCCCTCACGTAGGTAACGACGGGCCAGCCCGAATGGTCCTAGCGTCGGGCGGGGGCGGTCTTTCTACTGGTGACCACGACTTCATCAAGCCGTTCGATGGTGGTGTGCGAGCGATCCCATTCCGTGATGACCAGTATGCGAGTCTGGTCCAGCAGGTGATAGTTCGACAGCAGGCGCAGTCCAGCCTCAATCGACAGTTCGTTTTGCTGGCGGTCGGACTCGGACAGTTCGCCCCAGTCGCCGCGAACGTGGCGAATTAGCAAGTCGATGATCGAGACGTGCGCCTTAGCGATGACTTCCAGCGCGTCCGGCGTGGCGAAGATCCGGCCGAGCTTGAAGCGCGGGCCGGCGTGGTGAGTCGAAGGCAGATTCATGAGGGACTTCTCCTGAAAATGAGCGAGCACGCTCCTCCGGAACTGGCCGGATGCGCGCGATGAAAGGAAAGGAAGCCGGCGCGAGGCGCCGGGTATAGGTGGCGGGTCGGGTTACGAGCCGTCGGTGTCGGATGTTGGCGCGACTCCCACGCCGAATTGGGCGAGTACCATCTCCGAGTGGGTCCGAAGCGCGGGCAGGATGTCGCCAGCCCCGGGCATCGACGCGAGCGTGCGTACCAGCTCGCGTTTCTTATATTGCTCGTAGCAGAGGGCTGCGGCGATGCTGATGGCCGTGACGCCTGTCACGAAGCCCAGCCCTTTCAGGAGCGGGCCAGGGCGTGGCGGGAGATGAATGAAACGGATTGCGGGCATGGAGCCTCCAGATAAAGGACGAGCGCGAACCTCCGGCAAAGCCGGATGCACGGTTGTTGAAACAAGGGAGTGGATTGAGACGGGGGACGCAGGACACGTCCGGGAACTACCGCACTTACTACCGCACTTCTGAGGCAAGCGCGTTCGGGTAGTGCTTTGCGAGAATCACATTCATCTTCTCGACCAGATCGAGCCGCTTGAACGTCAGGTGGCCATTGCCGTTCTTGAACCAGCGCAGATGCACGTAGTCGTTTTCGGCTTCGGTACGCCGTTCACGCCGCGCGTCCGAAATGAGCGAATATGCGCCGTGCCGGTGATCCGGCTCAGGCTTGCCGTCGAACACACGGAACACCCGGAGCAGGTCGTCCAGCTCATTGGTGACACGGTGATTCGTGCTGCCCTGCGAGAGCAGGTACTTGACGATGATCCGCTTGCCGAACCTGAACGGCTGGTTGGTCCTGTAATCCCACGACAGCCTGCGGAAGCACGCGAGTACGCCGCGCTCGAACATGTCGCCGCGCGCGCCGTACAGTTGCGTGAAGGTCGCTTCGATGTTGGCGGCGGTCAACTCGGGCACGTCGCCGTCGGCAAGCTGCCTGTCCCACTGTTCGCGGGCCTGTGCGTCCATGAAGGTGCGCAGGCCCGATTCCGACAGCAGGTAGCTCCAGCCACGCACGTCGATTACGCTCACGATGGCGGCTTCGGCTTCGTCGCGTTTTGCATAGTCTCCGGTAACGGTGGGCCTGCCGCGACAGGCGTAGGCGTCGTCGAGCACAAGCCTCGGAAAGCCAAGATGCGCTGTCTTAGCAATCTGTTCGGCTTCGTTGAGCAGATCGAGGGCGGAGTGGATGCGATCGACGACAGCGACGCGCTGGTTGGCGAGATTGGTGATGCTGATACTTTTGACGAGATCGGTTGTGGTGTCCATGAGCCTCCTGTCGCTTGTACTGGAATGCATTGAAAGGAAAATGCCGGGCACGAGTCCCGGCGCTTATGCCGTCACGTTGCGTTCGGCGAGTTGACGGCGCAGCGCTACCGCCCGCGCCTGGGAACAATTGAGGCGTCGCCGAATGTCGGCCACGGTTGGCCGCACAAACCCAGCCGCGACTTCCATGGCGATACGCGCCACGTCGTCATCGGTCGAGTCGGCAACCGGTAACGGCGTGACGGGATCGTCAGGGGACGCGTGACTGATTCCCGCTGTTTCGCGACTTGCCGCCTCGCTCGCGTGATTCGCAGTGACCGCTGTTACTTCGGGCTGAGACGCAACAGGGCCGTCTGCGAGCGGCGCGACTCCTGGCGCAGTCACGCCAGTAGCGGTGGTGACCGATACCGCTGATGGCGACTGCCGAAGCGCGACCGTCCACAGCAGGCAGGCGACGCCCTCGAGCACAGCTGCGAACGCCAGTCCCGATAGCAGGTCGACGCGCGCAGTCGTCGTGCCGAGTAACGCCGCCAGTCGCGACGTGACCGGATCGGCGAGTAACGCGTCGCGCTGCGTGGTGACCCGGTCGCGTTCGGCTTCGATGCGTCGCACATCGTCAGCCTCCGCGTTGAGCGCGTCGAGCTTCGCAGTGAGCGTCGTGCGACGGCCATCCAGCGTTCGGCAGTCACCCGTGCAACGCCTGGCGTCGATAGCCGTGAGTTGCGCGATCATGGTCGCCCGATCTGCCATGACGACCGACAGGCTGCGGCCGGTCGTGACGACAGGTGAAGCTGTCACGGTCGATGCCCGAAGTGCTCCCGCATGCCGCTGAGCGAGCAGAAAGAAGCCTGCATGTCCGTAGCACACGGCCACGAAGCATGCGAGCCACAGGACGCTGCCCACGCTGCGTGCGACCGCCGACGCTCCACGTGTGAGGGCCGGCAGCACGTGGGCGCTCACGACGAGCACGATGCCGAGTGCTATCAAGACAGCCCTTTCGGGCAGCGTGCCGCCACGCTGCAACCCGGCCAGAACCGAGAGGCTGACTGCTGTGCCTGTGGTGCCGATCGCTAGTGCAACCGCCCAGCGGGACATGGCCGTCATGCCGCCGCCCCACCCAGAAGCACGGCCTTGCGCTCCAGCTTGTCGCGCAGCGTCGTGGGCGCTGGGGCGGATGTATCGGTCGAGGCCCCGTCCGTCGCATCCTCACGATCAGGGGTAGCGTTGGGATAGAACTCTTCGGCGACCGCTGCCTGCTCGTCTGGACTGTCCTCGAATGCGCCATTGGCAAACCCGGCGCGAGCCGCCACATCGAGCGCCGCCTGATCGAATCCGGCGGCCCGCCGTCGCGCACCGAGTTCCTGCGCCTGCCTCAGCGCGTCTTCCAGCGTGCTACCTGAACGCACGCCCAGATCGACGTAATAGATCGGACTCCGGTAGCTCTGCGCCGTGCTCTTGCCCCGAATTTTCAGTTCAAGCGGGAGACAGGCGAGAAGGTTGCCGGACACGGCGCGGAAGTAATGGAGCCTGGCCGAGAGAGCCCGGATCGAGTTCCAGGACGTCGTCCTCAGGATGAACGACCCGAGCTCGTCTTCCTCGCCAATGATCACGTTCAGCCGCGCATACGGCTTGCAGCCACCTTGCTGACCAAACGCACAACCATCGGGCGACGGGCAGGACAGACTCTCGATGCCGTTCCCGTCTTTGCCGACGCGCCGGCACGTTTCACCATTTCCGACACAAATCGGTCGTCCGGTATTTCGGTCGAACAGGCTGTAGTCGGCGCGCAGGTTGAGGTCAGGGTCATTGAACAGAACGCGAACCGGAATCGACCTCAGCTTGCCTGTCGTTGCCTTTCTCAGAGCCTGATCTGCGGGATGCAGCATCCAGCCATCGCGGTTCTGCACTTGCGTCGTGAGCGTGAACTGATCATCCTTCTCCGGCAGACGTTTGCCGTTCTTCTCGCAAATTTTGCCGATCGAGATGCGCCCTACAACAGGCGGTGTGATCGCCAAACCTTTAAGCATGGTGGTTCTCCGAATAGAAGTGAAAGGGCAATGCGAAATCAGGTGGAGACAAGAAAGCGCCTGGAACCGGGCTTCGATAGTGCGTACTTCGCCTCGAACTCGGGGTGATCGAGGAGCAATCGTTTCAGGTCGACGGCGGATGAATCCTTGCTGCGCTTGAACGACACTTCGCCGGTTTCGAACATCGCGCGCGTGGCGTCGCCCATCGCCTGCTGGATTTGCTGTTTCAGCTGCGCTTCGATTGTCTGGCGAGCTTCAATTTCGTCCCTCACGGCTACGAGGTCGGAGAACACTGACGACAGACGCCGATCGTCTGTGAAATCGACCGTACCACCGTTCCCCGGATACAGGTGACGTAGCGCTCGATCGGCTGACTCCGAGCCATCGGCCGGCGGCGGAGTATCCGTCTCGACGTAATGCCAGAACCGCGCTTCGAGTTCGATGAGCCGGGCAATGAGTGCGTCATCCCGCTCGACGCGGAACACTTCCAGCGCCTGGCCGCAGAGCAGCACGGCGACGTGGGCTGCCTGTTTACCTGTCACTGCCAGCTGGTGCTGCACCTGCAATTCAACGTACTCGGGCGGGCCATCGCGCCACAGCCGCGTACCAAAAGCGCCCGCCGTCTTACACTCGAGAATCTGCACATCACGTGCACCAACGATCTCCCGATCGAGGTTGGCGATCATGAAAGGAATCGTGGGGTGTCTCAGTACGGCATTGACGCGCCGCACGCGATTCGCGGTCATTTTGGTGTACGACGCAGCGACTATTGGTTCGAGGATCGCACCCCAATACGTGGGCGAGGTTGTGTCGTCCGGAGCCGGACGTGGCAGGCCTTCTGAGCGCCCTGTCTTGTCAAGCCAGAGCTCCAGGGGGCTCTGATACGGATTCAGCCCCACGGCGGCAGCGGCGTCCGAGCCGCCAATGCCAGTACGACGGACGGCAAGCCAGTCGTCGCGCTCCAGATGCTTCGTTTCAACGAGGCGTAATGCAGGACGGTTTCTGCGCCGCCCGGCTGTTTCAGGTTGGGACATGCATACCTCCAGGTGTGCAAAGGCCCTGCAGGCGAACCTGACCGGGCCGGTGTTGAACGGAAAAGGTGGATGGATTACATGACGAGCCTGAGTGCTTCATCCAGGGCTCGCTGCTTGAGTGCGGCACCGGCACCGAACCACGCAGCGTCGACGCGAGTGTCGTTGCTGCGCGCCCGGCGATGGTGGTCCACATACTCGGTTATACTGTTAAGGAGTCCAAATGCAGTGCCGGATGCCGAAGCGAGGTCGGCACCCATGCCACGACCGGCATAAAGCTGACCAACCGCTTTGATTGCGCGTTCGTTGACCGAAATCGCATCGCGATCGGCCGTGTTGGTCGTGGAATAGGTCAGCACGCGGCGCAGGAATTTCTCCGCAACCGTATCGGACACCTTGCACTCCGACAGCGCCTTCATGCGAACCATGAACGCTTCCCATGACGAGGTGGCGAGGCCCATCTGCCGCTTGACAGCCGCTGCGTCGAACTGCGAGCGGTGCGGCACTTTTACGCAGCCAGTGCTGTCTCCCAGCGCGATAGCGAGCGTGTTCTGGCAGACCACCCTCACACTCGTAAATTGAGCAGTCGTACTTAGTGATCCGTCGCAGGCCGTGGCGAGAAGAAGGTAGCCGTTCACGGTATCGCGTCCCTTGAGCGTGGCCGATTGACCCGTCTTTGCGAGCGCCCAGAGCTTTCGGCCTTCCTTGAGCACGCCTGCGGTTTCGAGTTCGAATCCTGAGAACTCGGTGAGGTCCTTGTAGAAGTCGAGAATCTCGGCAGGCTGGACGACCTGATAGCGGGCCGAGACGACGGACAAGGGTGTCTTGTTATCGCTACGGTAGAGGACCTTCTGTTCGGGAAAGGCGTGGATCGAACCGAGGTTTTCGTTGCCGGCGACGAAGCGCACTTCTGCCTCTTCGATGCTCCAGTCCATCCCGGCAGCTTTGGCCCACGTTTCGAGCGGCTGTTTCGGAGCGAGTTTGTTACCGAGGCCATGCCACGGTTCCTGGCCGACGTAGGCCATCGATTGCACGAGATGCATGTTGACTCCTAGTTAGAATAAAAAGGCATAAAGCCCGGCGCAAGGCCGGGCAGGACAAGTGAAAATGAAGGGGATGAAAGAGGCGGAACAACTCAGTCGGAACGGACGGTGAAGGTGCGTCCACAGGCAAGACAGCGCCAGCCTAGGAGGACCTTCTGGTCCAGAGCTTCGCCGAGCGCCGCGCCCGTGGCACAGCCCGCAACTCCGGCGACGAGTCCGGCGAGGATGGCGCCTGCGATGCTGCCGCAGACTGCGCCGATCGGGCCGCCGACCACACCAAGGACTGCACCTGCCTCTGCGCCCGAGAGTGCAGCAGCGACTGTGCTGGTCACGCCCGCCGCCGCACCAACGGCGCCAAAAATCCGCCTCGCGATGTGGCGTTGCACTGTCCGGGGCGACTCGCATTGCGGACAGGGATAATCACCATCGGCAGTGCTCGAGCGAAAGCGCGGCGATTCGCTGGCATCCGACTGGGGTAGTCGCAGCGGACCGGACGGCCACCCTTCCTCCTCCTCGTCGAACGGGATGAATGGGGGACGGTCATGCATGCGTGCTCGCCTCCTTGCGAACCCTGTCGACGTGCTTGTGGAGCAAGGTTGAACAGAGTGCTCCGCCGGCGAAGGCGAGGGTGAAGGCTGTCAGGTACTCGATGGGAGATGGATACAGCATCGCGAACTCCTGGAAGAGAACGCCGATGCAGGGTTGCACCGGCGAGCCGCGGTAATAGCCGGGCTCGCAACGGTTATATATGGCTCAGATTCTTTTAAATCGTCGCGAGAACGTGTGAACGAGCGTCACGATGGGCTGAACTGACCGGGTTAGATGTTCTGGTATGGAGAGTGAAGAAACGGAGCATCGTGCGCTAACTCCCGGGCGACGCATGATTTGGATTTCGCTGGAAATACACGGCTGTCTCGCAAAAGGCCGGGATGAAACCTGCGGCAGTATCGTCGCCGGATAGAATAGACGTAAGAACGAGCACGTCTGTTTTGGCCAGCAATCCCGGAGCATCGAACATGGATGAGGATTTCGAGCAACACGACGAAGGTCCGCGATACGCCGACCCTGAGACCATCGGCGGCATGGCGCTCTACCAAGCGCTATCGAATCTCGTCTTCTTTTCCGACGACATGTACCTACGTTCGCAGGCGCAAAACCTGAACCTGGTTGATCAGTTTCTCATGCCATTGGAGTACAAGGTACTACGGGAGCTAACTGAGACAGATTCCACACCCGCAAGCACTTACTTTCTGGTGGCGCAGTCGCAAATGTGGATTTTCGCCGCATATGAACTGCTGCGAACCTGGAGGCAACGAGCGAGTGAAATTGTCAAGTGGCACGCGAACGGCGGACTTGAACACAAACTGAAGGCTCTGAAAGAACGGGACAAGGTTGGTTCGCATTTTGGGTTGCGAATCAGGATTGAGAACATCGAGCTGGTACTCAACGACGACGCGATAATAGCCGAACTAGATAGGCAGCTTCGGCATACCTACATCGCCTTCACACGTCTGGAATGGATTCGGGTGTCGCTTGCAAAACACGAAGTCAGTGGTAATCCAAAACAGGCGGCGCTGATGCCCGGCTATGGACGGATCAACACCTGGTGCGGTTCGCTGGACTTCGAACTGGAGAACGGCAAGTACAGCATGGGTTATATCAACCGTCGCGATGTTGCCGACAGCATCCGTCATCTCGATTTCACGGCAGCTCCCCCGGACGACGAGCATCTCAAACTCTTCGATGCATACATGTCCGGAAAGGGATTCGTGTTGGACTGAACCATTGGCATTTAGAAGATGAGCACAATAACCGTCGCACAACTTCTCACGACGTCGGAAAAAATTCTTGACGATCTTCGAAGCCTCATTGTTCGCTCAAGACCTCCGAAGGGTGGACCGGACCGTCTGCGAGTCGGCCTGGTACTAACCATCGCCGAGCAGTTCGAAGCAGCGCTGCTACTGGCGAATTCCCACATGAGTACGCATTCTGCGACCCATGTTCGATCAATGATCGAAGCACTCGTGGCGATGAAAATGCTTGGGACTGATAGCACCTACGTAGACCAGATGCGGTACGAGAAGTCGAGAGGCGAGCGACGTGTCTACGAAGGCATACTTGCTGATCCCAATATTCCCGAAGACTTGAAGGAGCCGATCAAGGAGAGCTACAGCGCTTGCGACGCGCAGTGCAAGGACTTCCGGGCGGCGGGCTACAAGCCGAAAAAAATCAGCGACGACCTCGGAACTGCGGGGCTGTGGCATTTGGTTGGACCGTATTCGATGCTGTGTGCCTTTTCTCACAACGACCTGGCTGTCCTGGCGCTCCGGCACCAGGGCGAAGAGAGCATGGTCTACAAGCAGGACGATGCACCCGAGTTTGTTCAGGCAGTAGTCTCAACTGCGTTGCAGGTACTGATGGATGCGACCAATCAGTTCGGCAAGATCGCCCAATTTCCTGACGATCATTTCGATTCAGTTTTTGCAGCGATGAATCGCAAGTGGAACATCGTCGTCGATAAGCACGTGGAGCGCTAACCAATAGCCGATGAGACGGCACCTTGCGATTGTCCAACTCGGCCACGACGAGCTTTCGACGCATATAGTCAACAAACGCCGCTTCACCACATTTTCCCACGTATCCATCAGCGACGTCAGATAACCGCGTCTCTGGCGCGCAGCAAATTTCCTCCGCCATTTCCCTCGCAAGTTCAGCAGCAGCCATATCCAGATGTTGCATTGAGATACCAGCACCCAAGAAGGGAACGAGCTTATGCTGGGCAAGCAGTTCAGCCATTTCTTCCACAATGCCGGGAAGTGCCGTTCGTCAAGAGACTCGCCAGCCAATGTAATCACCTGTTCCTGGGTATTATCATGTCCAAGCCGGTTGCGTTTGCAAGCAAAGAAAAGCCATAGTGACTAGTGGAAGTCTTCGCGGGGTGCTCGGATGCTGCTTAACCATTTGCCTATCAGCTTCTCCAGTCAGGCCTTCTCGGGCTACCTGATACCTTATACGGACGCTGATCAGCTGCGCGCCTTACGACGGGAACTTCGATCTACGCATTTCTGCCTACGCGTTGGCGACCAGATCGCCCAGTTCCCCTATCCCGCTGTCGGCAAGAGCAAGGGAACGCCGCGCACCTTCGACATCACAGAAGACCACGCGATCGCCAACGCCCTCGCACGGAATGCACTGCTTCGATCCTTTTTCAACAACAGCCGCCAGATCTCTGGGTTGAGACCTGTCCGGTTTGTCAACACTACCAAGAACCTGCTGTCCGGGCCGGAATCGGACACATTCTCCGTTCTGCCCGAGTACAGCTTCGACGTACGGCCACTTGCGCCGCAAGACGGCGCGCTGATCAATGGCGTCGTCATCAACTTTGGAGCTCGACTACTTGTCCGCCCGACAGCGGCGGCGCTGCATAAACGCGGCGCCTCACTGGTCGGGTTGTACCTCCTGGCTGGCGACGAAACCGACGATCCATACATTTTGCCCATGTTCGACCGCAAACTGGCGGGCCGGGTGGTGCGAGTCGAAGATGGTTATGCGTTTCTGGACGACTGCAGGGTCGACCGAATCGCGCTGGATGCGGCGTGGGTCGAACCGAGCACAGCCACATTCGAGCGGCTGGGCGGACAACTCTTGGGGAATCGGTACAAGGCATTCCAGCACGAATTGCAGACGTGCATCAGCAAAATATCCGGTGCCGAGCAACAACTGGCACGGCTGAAGAAAATGTTCGAGTTCAAGGATATTCAGGGTGAGCTTGTCGCGTGTAACGGCCTGACAATCCAGTTGGACGGTCACCTCACGGAAGTCCAACCAGGCATGGGCGTGGGCATGTCCCGGCGTTTCCCGGCACCACAATGCAGCCTCAGGCCGGGCGGCTCCATCACGGTCCCATGGCCAGTTGACCCACAAATCGAATCGAACGGGCCTTTTGACTGCGACAGCTTTGAACGAAAGCGCGTCACGATCGGGTTTATTTTTCCCGCCGAGCACAGCGGACACGTCGAGCAGTTCGGAGCCACGCTACGCGACGGGATGCCGTCCAACGGAAAGCCGCAGCCGTTTTCCCAAGGCTTGTTACGAAAGTTCCGTCTTCAGTCGGTTGACCTCGCCTGGACGCCAGTCAAGTCCGCTGGCAGTAGCAGCCGAGCAAGCACCTATAAGGAAGCCGCGCTGGAAACCGCCCGCCGGGGAGTAGACGTCGCGATCGTGGTCATCACCGAGAACGACAAGGGCCTTCATGGCGCGGACAGTCCGTACTACGTCGCGAAGGCCGCGCTCATGTCCCAAGGCATACCGGTCCAGATGGTCCGGATCGAGACGATTCTGCAGCCTCCTGGGAGTCTGGCCTTCACGCTTACCAACATCGCGGTTGCGCTGTATGCCAAGCTCGGTGGTATCCCATGGACCCTCGCCTTGCAACAGAAGATGGTTCACGAAGTCATCGTCGGGATTGGCAGCGCGAGAGTCGGATTCGACCGGCTAAGTGAGCGGGAACGTCTCGTCGGGATCACGACGGTATTCAGCGGCGACGGGAACTACCTGCTGGGTAATGCAACCGCAGAAGTCGAAGCTGTGCGCTATCAGGAAGCGCTCCTTGCTTCGCTTGAGGCTAGTCTGGCCGAGCTGCGGCGGCGATTTGGCTGGCAAAAGGGTGACCGACTTCGCATCGTGTTTCACCAGTCGTTCAAGCGATACAAGGATTCTGAGGCCGCAGCAGTTTCCGATTTGGTAAAACGGCTGTCGGATTTTCAGGTCGAGTATGCCTTTGTGCAAGTCAGCGATGAGCACGACTGGAAGCTGTTTGATCCCACCAGCGAAGGAGTGGCAGCCGGCAGAAAAGTGAAAGGCGTGGCAGTGCCTGATCGCGGACAGATCGTCCCTCTTGGACCGTACGCGGCCTTGGTCACCTTGACGGGTCCGCGTCAGCTGAAATCCGACGCACAAGGCTGCCCGCGTCCGGTTCTCGTCGCTATTCATCGGGACTCGACTTTCCAGAGTCTGGACTACATTGCAAAACAGGTCTTCGACCTCAGCTTCATGTCGTGGCGCACCGTCATGCCATCGTCGCGGCCGGTATCCATTTCGTATCCCAATTTCGTCGTGCAACTGCTCGGGAATCTTCGGCAGGTACCCAACTGGAATCCGGACATTCTCACTACACGGTTGCGCGAGAGCAGGTGGTTTCTATGACCGCCACATGGATAGGTACGGCGCTTGAGCAACTCCGCTCGAACGTAACCGGTGCGAACCGCAAAGGCAACGTCGGCGGGTTACTTGCCAGGCACCTGCTCTCCGGCGACCCGCGCTTTAACATCGAATGGGACGTGAACTGCAATGAGACATGGATGCATGACGTCTACGATGCGTCGAATCTTGCGTGCGTAGCCGCTCTCGCCTACACGATCCACGCAACGGGAGACGGAACATATCTTGCCGATCTGGAGAACGGTCTGATGCGGGCAACAACCCGCGATCCCGCGGCTGCGGGGCATGGAACGGCCCTGCATGACATCGGTGTGCTGCTTGGTCTTTGTATTGGCGCGCAACTGTTGAGAAATCGGTCGGAGAGCTATGCCATCTGGTGCCTTTCAGTAGCACGACAACTTGCTCAGACGCCGAGCGGACGTACGGACGCATTGACCTGCTACGCGTGCCACCTCTGTACCAAGGATCCTCTCGCACCGACGCTCGATATGCAGTCGCCGGTGGAATCCAGGGCGGCCTTCGCCTGGTGGTTCCGCCTGCCCAGCGAGATTAGCAAGGCGCCCCACGAACAATTGACGAAAGTGCATGAATCCGTCGTTCAGGACGCCCTGTCGGCGTCCCTTGATCGTTATCCCGCTCATCAAAGCGCCCTGATATGGAGTTGCATCCGCAATGCCGTCTCAGACACGACGTCGGATGCACTCCGCTCACCAGCGACCGTCGTCCACGCACTGCGCAATTTTGAGACGGCCATGAAGAGGTGGCGGTGGGACTCGGACAAACTTCAGAAACCGATCCGGTGGCCCATCAGAAGCGAGCGTGAGGTCCAGGACATCCTTTGGCTCATCCTACGACCGATCTTCGACGATCTCGAAGACGAAGATACTTTGCCAAAATTCGGGCATTCTACATACCGTGCTGATTTCGGAATTCCCAGTCTGGGCCTGCTCATTGAGGCGAAGTACGCCCGGTCTGCCGGTGACTTCAAGACCATAGAAAAGGAAGTGCTGCAAGATCTGGTGCCCTACCTCAAAACGCCCGAGCGCTACAGCGAAGTCATCGTCTTCATCTACGATGAGTCAAGCAGTGTGCAAAATCACGACACGACAATTCGTGCGCTCCGTTCATTGCCTGGTATCTCAGAGGTACTGGTGGTCTGCCGGCCGTCGCAGTTGCCACTTGGGTCCTAAGACCGAGGCGCTTCGCGTCCGATGCGCCAGCGTGAACTGCCTAGCATTCGCGGCAAATCCGCATCCTTAAACGATTAGATCACCGCCTTGGGGTCGAGTGACAAAATTCGTACATTTTAGAGGCCGAGTATGAGCACAATAACCACCATCCTCGACATGATTTTGCGTAGCCATTTTGCAATAGGCGTGTTGTCGGTCGTGACTGCTCCGATTGTCTTCGGGGTTACCCTGACCAAATTTCGCAATGGAAATCTGAGACTGTCTCAGGGGCGTACCAAACGCCTCTACGACATCATGAACCGGAAGAACGGTGGTCGCAGCGCCTCCTCGGGAGCGTTGCAAATCGCCGTCAAGGACATGCTCGGCATCGAGCTACCCGGCGATACCATTCGATTCGCGCTTGAGCGTGACAGTCCACTGACGCTGCTTCGCAACATCCAGCAAGCGGGCGCGCACGTCAAATTCCATCCTCGAGAGAGATGCTTCAAGGACGCGCGAACCAAGCCTAGGCTGTCTCTTCAACAGCTCTTTCAGATCTTGATGCTGTTTGCCGTCGCCCCCTATGTCGCGCTGGTATTCGTCGGCGTCGTTTTCAAATTTATCGAGCCGATCATGGTGGCCACACTACTCTCGCTCGATTTGATCGCCATGCCAGTGCTGTTAAACGCAGCGTTACGAGCCGATGCAGCTAGCCGATTGCTCAAAACCGACACGGTTTATCCGCTCCCACTTTCAGAAGTCGATCAACAGTCCCCCATTCAATCGGAAGCGAGCCCCAAGCCGCGGAAGCGGCGAACGAAGGCCGGCGCAAGCGAAGGAGCAGCAGGCGTAGATCCATCTCGCGTAGTTAATTCAGCAGCTTCGGCCGCCGTATTGCCTGCACTCGCGACAGATACCGTCTAGACGCAATGGCGGCAACGCGCTCCGCCCGATACTGTTGTAATGGCCGTCGCCTTCGTGCGAAGCGGCGTAAAGGCGCTATGCCGTTGCGCCACAGACCACACCACCATAAATTGCAGGCGCCATGCACATTTTCGTTCCAGACACCAACTTCTTCCTGCAGTGTTTCGACTACGCAATGCTCGACTGGTCGCTGGTCACGGATGAAATGGCCATCACGATCGCAGTGCCGAGAGCGGTCCAAAGGGAGCTTGACCGCCACAAGGACGGTGGCAACGGTCGCCGGGCCTCGAGAGCGCGTAAAGCGTGCGGGCTCTTTGCGCAAGTCATCGATTCCGTAGACGATCGAATTACATCGCAGGTCAAGGGCGTCACAATTAGCCTTGAGCTACTGATGCCGCAGATCAGGGCGGACGACTTTCCAGATCTCTATCTCGCTAACACTGATGACCAGATCGTCGCCGAAGCGCTGGTCGTGCAGCAACAGCGCACGGGCACGACGGTAACGTTTTTGTCGAACGACACAGCTGCGCTCACAACAGCAAAATCGCAGCGTCTTCCTTTCCGGCGACCGCCACAGGAATGGATGCTCCCGCCCGAGAACGACGATCGGGACAAGACAATCGACGAGTTGCGCAAGCAGGTTCAAGCCTTGTCGAGTCAGCAACCAGAGCTCGTCTTCGTTCTCCCCGACGCACCAGACAATCGGGTTTCCGCATCGGTTACGCTGTTCCCGGAACTCAGCGACGCCGATATTGAAGCTCTAATGGACACGATCCGGGCGCAGTTCGCGATGGAGACGAGCTTTCCCACCGAGCCTCCCGTCCAAGAGGATGACAGGATATCCGCGCTCGCTACCGTATTGGCTCATCAATTCGATCAATGGGAGCCTGCCAGCGCGCAGGCAGTTGCCCATTACCAGCAGAAGGCCTACCCGGAATGGCTACAACAGATCAGATCCGAGCTGGCAAACATCCATCACAGGCTGAACGTTGACCTGATTTCGCGAATGACACTGATGCTCGAAAACAGGGGGCAGCAGCCGGCGAAGAACCTGCTGCTCACCGTCGAGGCACAAGGCTCGCTCGTCTTCGGCGCACCAGAGAAGAAACGCAACGACGACGAAAGCGACAACGCAAGGCCGCTGCTGACGGCACCGCCCACGCCACCGTCCGGCGCGTACGTGAGCGTCGCAGATCGCTTCATGCGGATGACGGCAGTTCCCGACTTCTATAAGCCGCGCGAAGGGCGCGGTATCGCCGCTGACATCACCGCCATCCTGGGCGAGCGACGCCACGACCCTCGCAGTTTCTACTGGGAGCCGAATCGCCCGACTACCGAAGCGACGGAATGGACGCTGGAATGCGAGGAGTTCCGGCACCAGCATGAACCCTATCAGCTGGAAATTCTGTTTCGGCCAGACCCCGCATCTGTGGGAAAAGCGTCTGGCGTCATTCGGCTCAAGGCCCATGCATCCAATCTGCCAAACGTCGTCGAGTTGGTGATCCCGGTTCGGATAACCGTCGAGCGCGGCGATACGCTGAACGTCGTCCGCGACGAGTTGTACAGCATGCGCTGACCTGCACAACAGCACCTTAAAGGCGGTCACTTCAATGGACTCCGGACAGACGGGCGGATGTCGCCGGTGATGCAGGACATCGGGGCATCGGTTGCTTCGTCTTCGCCAAATTCGCGACACGCATCGAACGGCCCGCGCCCGGGATGCGTCGCGGTCCAGCTACGCTCGTCGGGCCCGGGCAGATTCATTCAAGAGATCAGAAAAGTTCAAATGCAAGCGGCCGGGCAACCCATCTTGAGGTTCGGTAATGCTCTTGGGTGTGGCGAGCGCGAGGCGCAGACGCACTTTTGCGCTTTCGCATGGACTTCCTCCTGCTGCTTCCTCACGGCATCCGAATCGTGATTGAGGTGGATGGCTTGCATCACCGCGGTGCCCCCGATACCCGTCGGGCGGATGTG
Organism: Paraburkholderia unamae; assembly: GCF_003096875.1. Taxonomy (NCBI): domain Bacteria; kingdom Pseudomonadati; phylum Pseudomonadota; class Betaproteobacteria; order Burkholderiales; family Burkholderiaceae; genus Paraburkholderia; species Paraburkholderia unamae. The sequence goes on along the minus strand of NZ_QEOB01000001.1, from coordinate 411,337 downwards.
TACCGCTATGCGCAGATGGCTGCGGCAGACCGGGACCTGAAACTAGCCGGATACGAGATCTATCGATTCGGCGCGTCGGAGTTGCTTTGAAATAACGCACAAGCAAACGCAGTATGGTTTTTTCACAAGCTCTTCCGGCGGTATAACCTTACATGGTAAGAACCAACGTCGACAATGAGCGCCAATCCGGCCAACTCATTCCTTCCGGATGGGCTTGGACTGCTGACGAAGCCCTGGCATTGGTCAAGGCCGCCTTCAGAGATCGGCACTGGCCTACTGAAGCGATCCGATCAAGGCAACGGAATCGAGCACAATAGCGATCCCCTTCAGAGCTCAATACAGGGCAAGAATGGGGTCACATTCCACCGCCACCCGAGGTAGCAGCCGGAGCCTCCGAGCGTCTTGCAGGCGGGCACAAGGCGCAATGAAGCACGCGAGACTCCACTAGTAATCAGTGAGTGAGGGTAGTTGCGGGAATCAGCGACAGCGCCCCTTCGCAATCCGGCAGACTGAATCGAAGTGAGATTGCGCAATGGCTTTCAGGACCTTCCGATTGAATTGCCAAGCGACTCTCGCTTTCTGAAGAAGACGTCTCATGCGACAATGCCTGACCGATGATTCAGACAGCTACGGGGAGAGGAATCGATGTCGGAAAACTTCGAAGAATTATTGCAGAAGGCCCAAGAACTCACCAAGCGGGCGCATGAACTGCGCGAGAAAGAAAAACCTGAAGCCATCGCGCGGATCAAGGCCGAGATTGCCAAATACGAATTGAGCGCCGAAGATCTCGGCTTCACTGTGGCAAACAGCGGCAAGTCCGGCAAAGCAGCCGCAAGCGCCAAGAGCGCCTCGGGCACTGTCGGCAAACCCCAGTACCGACATCCGAAAAGCGACCAGACGTGGACTGGACGCGGTCAGCCGCCCAGCTGGATCAAGGACGCGCCGGATCGGGAAGTCTTTCGGATCAAGGAATAAGCCGGTCTTAGGGAATGGCCATCAGCGCCATTCCCTTTCTTTTACATTGTAACACTCCTCCTTTTTGTCGCCGCTTCATTCGTAACGACGCCCTTACCGCGCTTTCTACCCCTTCTTTTCGCCTCTATCTTTGGTGGATGACTCATCCAGAATGAGCGATGACCTTCAGGCTTGGTCATCGAAACGTAATAATCGACCTTCGTCACATACGGCACGACAATCGTCTTCAGATTATCCAGCTTCTCTTCGTCGTGGTAGCGAATAGAGCCAATGCCGCAGTCCGTGTAGATGGCCCTGTTGCAGTTATATGCACCACCCTTGCCGCCGGTAATCACTTCCTGCCAGTAGTCGCAGATCGCCTGCGCGACACTCGCATCCTGTCCCACGACATCGCCATTGAGAATTACGATCACATGGAAGTGATACGTCTTGTCGAGGCCGAACTCCATCTTGATCGCGAAAGCCATTCCTCTGCATGCCGCTGGATTCTTGACGTATTTCTTGAGATCACGTTTCAGGAATCGCCTCAATGCAATCCGATGCGCCCGTACGTCAGGGTATTCAATCGCATTCTCTCCCGACAACTCACGATCGCAATAGTACTGCGCATAGCCCAGATCAACCCGCAATACGTTGATGTGGTGATTGACGCTTAAACAGGCGAGCACCAGCGACCAGAGTCGCTCTTCATTTTCATTAGGCTGTCGCAGCAACCTCCCCTTCCAGTCCCTGAACGCTTCGCTATGGCCCTCTCGACGGATCTCATCAACGACAGTATTTAGATGACTGACGATCCGCGTGAGCATCCCATTTGAACATGTTTCCCAGTCCCTGTAAGCCAGCCACTCCTCTTTCGCAAACAGCACGAATGGCGCCCTGTCCTCCTCGAATTCAATGTCACGCATTACAGCTTTGCAGAAGATGCCAAAATAGCGGTTATACGTCTCAATGCTCGGATATTTGTTTACGATGTGATCAAGATCCATCCTCAGACACCTGATAAAGCACACACCTGCTTTCGACAATTTGATTCCGAGCTTCCCTTTTGGAGACCCGAGTTCGGTCACTGGCGCTGTCGTAAATAGCTGACGATTCGAGTCGATGATCTTCATCACGCACTGTGTGATGTAGTCCACGTCACTCGCTATGCTTCCCGTGATTAAACTACTCTCCGGAACCACCTTGCCCTTCCTAAGTTCGAAGTGTCGCGCCTCATAGGGAGCGATGCCCCATGATTCATCGTGATTCGCTTCTACTGCATTCCAATTCTTCTCGTACATTTTGATTGTTCCCGGCTACATGAATACGCTCTCGTCGCTCATCCAAATCGACTCGATCCTCTCAACGACGCAGGCTCATTTCAGCAATGAGCACTACTCGCTCGTAGCATTCATCAGACAGGTATTTTTTACCCTAACTTGGACAAGAGAGAAAAAGCATGAAAGCGATCACTTGAGAGGATCACCGATATGACATGAAGACAGACAAATGAAAATCAACGATCTACCGAAGCATGGCTAAGGGGAAAGAGAATAGAACAAGGAAATAGGATGGGAATGCCGAGAGAGATGAGTGAGGAGCGTCCGCTCTCCAGTTGGTACCTGCCACTGCGTCAGTGACAAGGATTGCCGAACCCGCCATTCATTGAAGCATGGGAAGCGAGAAGGGATATTCCAACTCGACTCTCTATCAATGAGGACCTAGTAACAGACGAATGAAACAGAGATTGGAAAAGGAGAGAGTGGAGTGCTAACTTGTGGCTCACAAGAAAGAGAAGAGATAGAGGAACGCCAACTTGACATGTGAATAATTCAGATATAACAACGTTAGATCCGGAATTGGAAGGCCGTCGTCAACCGAGAAAATGGCGCTATTCGCTTCTCGAAGCCCGAGAGAATGGACCATTTCCAGCTCAATAGCCCTAGTCAAGTTAGCGTGCCAAACTTGCAGGCAGCGGAGAGCAGAGCTACAGCGTTTCCTCACTGATGTGCGGGCGATACCGGGACGGCTCGTGCCCTATCGTCGCGCGCCACACGTGTGTTGGGCGTCGCCGATGCGACAGGGCGCCCTGAGCCGCAGCAGCCACGGAACGGTTGGAATGACCGTGCGATAAAATGTATTTTTCTGCCTTCCTCTGTTCGAGCATGCCTTTTTCACCTTTAAAGGTGAAAAAGGTGATGACGTCAGCACGGTGATGCAAAAAAATTAATTCCCCGGGCAGCTGAGAGCCTATCGCGGCGGCCTTGCATTCCTCTGGGCGGCTCGGTTCCCCCACTGTTGAAACGCTCTGCTCATGACGAGGCGATGCCTGGGCAATCGGTTCGGACCGCGTCGTCAGATGGGAATCAGCCCGTTACTTCGAAATGGAATCTGAAGCGCTGTGGACCGAGGGGCGTAAATTGGATCTCGACCATTTCTGGTTCGAGGTACGCTAGATTGCCGGCCATCTCTTTGCGCCGCACCTCTTTCGCTCGGACTAAGATGTCGCCCCTGGCGATCAACCAAACCAGCACAGTCCTTAATTTTTCAGTATTTCTCAGACCGTATCGATTGCAATTCGACCGGAGATCGTGAAAAGGAATGCGGCAATTGAGGTGGCCGCCGGTGGGCGCCTCCAGTGGGCCACCGTTTCGATCCTCCAGCATCCTCTTGAATTTCTTCATGACGTAGGTAGCCATCTCTTTCATGACCGCCTCTGGATTGAATACCTTTTTGAATTCGTGCAAGTACCATTCAACAACACGCATTGCGGACGTGACGGTGGACTCTGGAATGGCAAGGTCGCCTGAATCCCCGTCGACGTGCCCGCCGGCACCGGCAAGTACGTCATTCTCAAAGAAATGAAACAGAGCTGCAATACGCGCGACGTGCTCGGAGTATCTGTTCACGAATTCGCGCTCGTAAACCAGCACCCCTCCATCAGCGGTTGCCGCTTCCATTTCGTTGAAGTCCTTTTCCCAGGCTTGCTGGGCAGCCGGCGCGAAATGCAGCGTTTTTCTGTGCTCGTTTCGACGGGCCATATCCGGATGAGAGTGGGCATGGGCGAGAATTGCCAGGATGCGCTTGTTGAAGAGCTCGATCCATTCTGTCCGTTTCGGCTCCGAGCTATTAATCTGTCGCTTGCCATAAGGCGTATCTGGCCGACAGAGCAGGACGCGCGACATGAATCCAATTCCTTTTGCAAGCTCCCCTTTGCTTTCCAGAAATCGGTCAAAGACGATGGGCTGTACCATCAACGAGATAGTCAATCGCGCATCTTCGACGAAAAAGCTTTCGCGCGCTGTTCGACCAACGACGTCAATTGCTTTTCCCTCCCAAAGCTTGTCGAGGCTCGACATATCGGATTCGCCTCGGGCATTCAGAATTCCTGCGGCCTCATCGGAGAAGAGTCCTGCCGACGGCCAATTCTCGGCAAGGTTCTGTTCAAGTTGACGAATGGGGATTTTGGAATATAAGACTCGCTGTAAGCGTGGCTCGCGATAGGCGAGATCTTGCTCGCGCAAATCAGCAATCTCTCGCTCAACGTCTTCAAGCTTCTCTCTTGCGGTCTGAGCAAGTTCGCTGGCCTTTGGTTTATCGCTAATCGCCAGGGTATGTGACTTACGCCGCAAAGTTCCCGAAGCCTTTTCCAGCTCTCGCCTCTTTCGTAGCCGTTCTTTCTGCTCGTAATCGCCAACTTCTTTCTGTTCGACATAGTGAGACCTCTTCTTCCTGTCATAGGTCTCGATTGACGACGTCACAACCGAGTCCGCTCTGGACTTACGCGATCCGCTATCAGCAACCGCCAACATGTAAAGCGAGCACACGGTTTTTTCATTTTTCTCGATTCCGCGGTCTACCCAGATGAGGTCTTGGCAGGCAAGAGAGACCGCCGACAATACGGCTTGGACAGCAATCGGCACGGCGACCTTGTCGTTCTTGCAAATTTCAATGACGGCGCCCCTCATTGTCTCGGGAAGCATCCGCCAAGGGAACGTCTCGCTCTCTGATTCGAAATCTGGGAATCGGGGCCTGCCTTTGCTCTGCAGCGGACTACGCTCCCCGAACTCGCCACCAACAGGCTCATTGCTGGCACCCTGATTAGAGTCCGAAGCAGTTGGAGTTGCTGGCACTAGAGCGACTGTGGATGCTTCTTCCATGTGTAGGCCACTTTCGAGATCGCCCGATTCCCGAGATTCAGGCGAGTGATTTTCGTTGGACATGTGCTATTTGTTTTGTGCCGGAACTGTACGCGGCGTGCGTCACTTTCAGACCCCACGCCAATCGCGACAAGAGCGCACTCTCGCAAGGGAGTCTGTAATCCGGAAGAAGCTTGGGCCGCCCGCATTGAAGAGTCACGCGGTGGAAGAGACATCCCGGATTCTCCACTCCGGCTGATTGACTCTCCGGCGCCGGGGCGCCGGAGAGTCAATCAGGTCCGCATTGGCGTCGTGGCTATTCACGGCGTCACCCCAACTCAAATGGCCGCTCAGCTATTAATTTTATCGCCATTGAGTAGGCGCTTGACTGCCTCGACTGGCCAAATTACGCGTCGATTCGGGAGCTTGGTGGGCCGCACTCCGTGATAAGTGCCCGTTTCCGAATAGCGTTTTCTGACGGACTGAGGTTCGACCGCCAGCACCGCCGCGAACTCCTCAGTCGACAGGTGTTCGCGATTCTCCGGCAAGGGCATTGGCGATCGGGCCAACGACTTCCTGGCCTCCGTCTTGGCGGTCGCGTTGGCGTCTTGAACAACGAGTCTGGAAGTGAGCGCGTCAATCACCCTCGCGGATTGCGTCGCGTATTCGACGATCTCCTCAGGAATGAAATCGACCTGACCGGCATTCGTCTTGTCGCCGTACAAGGCGCGACAAAGCCGGATCCACTCGGTCTCGATGTCCATGTCATCGCACCAGATCAGGAATTTGTGCGGCTTCAGTTCGACCGGCGTGACTTCGCCGTTTTCCTGATCGTCTTCGCAGCGCCATGTCCACTTACGCCAGATTCGACGGGCGTCGGAAAAGCGCTCGTTGCCGCCGCCCGTGAAGACTTGACCATCAAGTCCTACGCCGCCATTAGGAATCTCGGCGCAGTCGGGCGGTGGATGAATACCTGACACGATCAACGTCCCATCGATGGGCGTCCAGGTCGGCCGGGCGAGGTAGTCCTTCAATACGGCATGAAGCTGCCTGGCGGCAGCGATGCGTTCTTGTGGTGTTCGGTCTTCTGTCATATCCCCGGCTTCGTAAGTCGATTTGCAGCGGCGATTGCCTCGAGTCGTGAATTTTATCGCGCCGTGGGTCGATGATGGAAACCTGAGCGGTACCGCTTTCTCGTAGATCACGCGGCGTTGACCTGAAACGGAATCCCGGCCTGCTCCAAAATCCACGCTTCGATGCTGTCATGGCACTCGCGCGACAGGTGAATCGGACGGCGGTGATAGTGCTTCTCGGCAATTGCGGACGGTTTGTGCCTCTGGGTCTGAACGACAACGCCGACCGACACTCTGACTCACTCGAACAACGTGCCCAAACCACCGTCGAAGCCGTGTAACGTAACGTGGGAAGCTCAGCCACAGCAAGCGCCTTGTTGTACGCTCTACGATACGCGGTTCGGCAATCTTGCAGCCCTCCGACGTCTGTTGGCGAACCTCATTCAGACGGTGCCCTTGCCGCGCGTTTGTGCTCTCAACTCTCATCGTCATGCTGCTGATGATCGTGGTGGTAATGGCGCTCCCTCCACGAGAGCTTGCGGCCGGCGAAGAGCTCATCCCGAGCCTCGTCGAACTTGACGTCGAGCCGCCCTACCTACCATCGAGACATCCACGTAGCTCGGAAAATGCTCGCAAGTCCGCGCGCAGCATAGCCACAGGGCTGCTCCTCCGTGAATGTCGTTGACAGCCGGGGCTCGCTGATCCAGCTTTAAAGGCATCGGCCGGTTTTCTCGTATCGCCGAAAATCCGTGCCCCTACGCCAGGGGAGATGCCTATGCCACTCACCGATCTGGAAGTTCGCCGGGCAGCGCCACGAGCAAAGACGTATCGGATCTCGGACGGTCGTGGAATGTATCTCGAGATCGCACCCACCGGAGGAAAGTACTGGCGCCTCAAATACCGTTTCCTCGACCACGAGAAACGGCTGGCGATTGGCGTCTACCCTGACGTAACACTCGCCCATGCTCGCCGCAAGCGCGACGAGGCGCGTGCGATGTTGGCGGACGGTGTTGACCCAGGACAGGCTAAGAAGGAGGAGAAGCGCTTGGCCCGACTCAACGCGGCGGCGACCTTTGAGGCGGTTGCGCTGGAGTGGTTTGAGAGACAGGCTCCAGCTTGGGCGGCCAGCCATTCCGAGAAGATCATGGGGCGCCTGAAGAAGGACCTGTTCCCGTGGCTTGGCTCGCGGCCGATTGCGGACATTACTCCGCCGGAAGTATTCGAAGTGCTGCGGCGGGCCGAATCGCGAGGGGCTCACGATACCGCGCATCGGCTCCATCAGAGTTGCGGGCAGGTGTTCCGCTACGCCGTTGCGACTGGACGCGCCACCCGCGATGTCAGTGCCGACCTACGCGGTGCGCTGCGACCGAATCGGCATACTCATTTCGCGTCGATCACGGATCCCGCAAAGGTCGGCGAGATGCTCCGCGCATTTGATGGCTTTTCGGGCACGCTTGTCGTACGCGCTGCACTGCGGTTAGCGCCGTTGTTGTTCGTGCGGCCAGGCGAGCTGAGGCTGGCCGAATGGGCGGAGATTGACCTTGAGCAGGGCCAATGGCGCTATACCGTTTCTAAGACGAAGACTGAGCATCTGGTGCCGCTTGCTACGCAGGCAGTCCAGATGCTGAGAGAATTGCAGGCGCTCACCGGGCAGTGGCGCTACGTATTCCCGGGCCGCGATCGAAGAAAGCCGATGAGCGGTGCGGCGATCAATGCCGCGCTCCACCGACTCGGTTACGACACAAAAACAGAAATCACCGGCCATGGGTTTCGCGCAATGGCGCGCACAATTCTGCATGAGCGTCTCCGCTTCCCTGCCGACGTCATCGAGCACCAACTGGCGCACCGCGTACCCGGTGCGCTTGGTGACGCCTACAACCGCACCCGCTTTATCGAGGATCGGATCGCGATGATGCAGGCTTGGGCAGATTACCTGGATCGGCTTAAAGTGGGTGGGATACAGGGCCGAAGCGACCGAGAAACATTCGAGGGGGGCGAATTTTTGCGTCACCATGTGACGGCAATCGGTGGAGGCGATGTCATGAGCACGCTAGCTGTCAACGCGGGGGGCCAGGTGACGTTGACGAAAAAGGTATTGCAGCACCTGGGCATCGAGTCTGGCGGGAAGGTGGAGCTGCGCCTGCTGCCGAATGGCCGCGCCGAGTTGAGGGCCGCAAGCACGAAGAGCTCCGGATCTGCGGGGCATCATGGAGACTAGGACTAACTGAGCTCGATTGAGCATTCGGCAAATCAATGAAGCGATAGCCGAAGCCGGCCTTGCAGCGCCGGATAACGACAGCCAGCGTAACAACAAGCGCACCTGATCCGCCTGAACCGCAAGCGGTTCCATAGCTTGCTCGGCAGAAGGATCTATATGGATTCGGGTGGACCAAATCCGGTTACACGGTGGTTACACGGTCCGCAGAAACAGAAAAGGGTTACAAGCAAATCGCCTGTAACCCTTTGATTTTATTGGTGGAGCGGATGAGGATCGAACTCACGACCTTCGCATTGCGAACGCGACGCTCTCCCAGCTGAGCTACCGCCCCAACGAACCACTGATTCTACACACACAAAATCCGTTTTGCCAAGCGTCAAATTTGACCCTAAGCAAACTCACTTCGAAGGCGACCCAGCGAGCACCCAACCCACAACAGAATGGATATCGGCGGCGCTCATCCCCGGGTGCGAAGGCATGGGAATCGCCCCCCAGACCCCGGCACCGCCGTCACGCACCTTCTTCTCCAGCTTGGCCTGCGCGGCAGCATCGCCCTTGTACCTCGCGGCAATATCCTTGAACGAAGGACCAACCAGCTTGCGATCCACCGCATGGCATCCCATGCAAGCATTCGTCTGAGCCACCTTCATCCCATCGTCCACCGCAGCAAAAGCCGGCGAAGCAAACCCGGCAACCACCGCCCCCGCCACCAACCCCGCAGCAACAGCACGACCAACAAAACGCCCCATCACATAGCCCCCGTATTCCCCGGTCGCGTAGCCGAAGAATTAGTCACAGGCGCCGGCGCCTGATGCTCGATAGGCTGCGAAGTCACGCCCGAATCCGGCACCGCCCCAACTGTCGGCTCGTCGGCGGCAGGCGTTGCCGCGGGTGCGCTCGGCGCCGCCGCATTTGCCACCGCCGCCTGTTCCGGTTTGATGTACTGGTAGCACTTCACCACCTGCGCCACGCCCATCACCCCGGCCGTCGCGTTGGCGGCGATACTGCCTTCCTGCGTCGTCACGAGGCCCATCAGATAAATCGTGCCGCGCTCGCTCACCACCTTGAAGTTGTTCGCGGAGATGTCCTTATATGCAACCAGCTCCGCCTTCACGCGTCCTTCCAGGTACGAGTCGTTCGCGCGCGAGGAGAACGAGCTCGCCGGCTGCACCGCCAGTTCGTTCACGATCGACTCGACGTTCGTCACGGCGCGCACGATGCTCTCGGCCTTCTGCTTCGAGGCGTCGTCGGGCACTTCGCCCGTGAGCAGCACGCGCTGGTTGAACACCGCCACGTTCACGTGCGCCGTGTCGGGCAGTTGCTTGCCGAGGTCGGCCAGCGCCTTCACCTGGATCTCGCGGTCCTCGGTTTGCGAGCCCACTGTGCGGCGGTCGGTCGCCACCAGCGCCGTGCCGCCCGCCGCGCCCGCGAGCGCCAGGAAGCAGCCCTGCAAGCTTGCGCAGAGCGAGGCTGCGAAGCCGATCGTCAGCGTGGTCCGTGCCAGCGCGCGCGTCATGCCGTATCTGCTCATCAACTTCCCCTCTCTTCGTCCAACGGTGTCAGTCTTCGCCCAGCAGCATCGCGTCGATGCCGTCGCACAGGCAGTGGATCGTCAATATATGTACTTCCTGGATGCGCGCCGTCCGCTCGCTCGGCACGCACAGGTGAATGTCGGTATCGGCGAGCACGGCGTTCACGTCGCCGCCACCCTTGCCGGTCAGCGCGATCACGATCATTTCGCGTTCGTGCGCTTCCTGAATGGCGGCCAGCACGTTCGTCGAGTTGCCCGAGGTCGTGATGGCGAGCAGCACGTCGCCGGGCTGGCCGAGCGCGCGCACCTGCTTCGCGAACACCTGCTCGTACGCGTAGTCGTTGGCAACGGCGGTGAGCACCGAGGCGTCGGTGGTCAGCGCGAGCGCGGGCAAACCGGGGCGCTCACGTTCGAAGCGGCCGATCAGTTCGGCGGCGAAATGCTGGGCGTCGGCGGCGGAGCCGCCATTGCCGCATGCGAGGATCTTGTTGCTGTTCGCGAGCGCGGCGAACATCGTATCGACCGCGGCGGCAATCGGGACCGCCAGGGTTTCCATGGCCGCGAGCTTGAGTGCTGCGCTATCGCGGAAGTGCTGTTGAATGCGTTCGACGGACATCGACTCTCTAATCTGTACTGCGGGTATCGCAAAATTTCCGCATAGTGCGGCGTGCCGCAAGTTTAGCGCACTCAAGGGCGTTCATTTTTACCCTTCTTTCCATCGGCCTCAGTTTTCGCTCTCGCTTGCGTCCGCATGAAACGCGTCGCGCAACCATACGAGCCGGCCGCTCTCGAACGCGATGACGTCGAAGCGGCACGCGGGCGGCGGGCGCGCTTCTTCCGTTTCTCCGTTCATTTCAACGTCCGTTGCGCCGTTCGCATCAGCGCTGCGCCACGTCGCGAGAAAGTGGCGCGCCGCGCGCAGCACGCGCTGCTGTTTGCGCCACCCCACGCTCGCCGCCGCGCCGCCGAATTCCGGCCGCGCCCGCGCGCGCACTTCCACGAACACCAGGGTGCCGTCGCGCTCGCGCATCACGAGGTCGAGTTCGCCGCCTCGGCAGTGCACGTTGCGCGCGATCAGTTCGAGCCGCTCGCGCCGCAAAAACGTCAGCGCGTGCGCTTCGAAGCGTGCTCCTGTCGCACGGCGTTGGGCATTCGACCGCGCTCGCGCGCAAAAGTTGTCTGCGCGTGCGCGCTCGCTTGCGCCGCTTCCCTCGGGCGGAGCCGCGCCCGCGTGGCACAATGTCGGCCTCTTTTCCTGCATTCGCGCGTTGCGTGTCATGACGTCCCTCTCGTCCCCTTTCGAACTCGCACAGGCCCAGCAGTATCCGGCCGCCACGCTGTACGTCGTGGCGACGCCCATCGGCAATGTCGCCGACATCACCTTGCGCGCGCTGCATGTGCTCGGTCTCGTCGATCGCATCGCCGCCGAAGACACGCGCAACACCGGCCAACTTCTCGCGCGCTACGGCATTTCGAAGCCGCTTCTCGCTGTGCACGAGCACAACGAGCGCGAGGCGGCGCAGCGCGTGATCGAGTTTCTGCGCGCGGGCGAGCGCGTGGCCTGCGTGTCCGACGCGGGCACGCCCGGCATTTCCGATCCCGGCGCCAAGCTCGTGGACGCCGTGCGCGCCGCCGGCCTGAACGTCATGCCGCTGCCCGGCGCGAGCGCGCTCGCCACGGCGCTTTCCGCAGCCGGCGACTGGGTGTCGACCTTCACGTTCCTCGGCTTTCTGCCGCCCAAGGCCAAACAACGCGCGGCCGCGCTTCAGCCGCTCGCCACGCATACGCAGGCGATGGTGTTTTACGAAGCGCCGCATCGCATCGTCGAAACCGTGCAGTCGCTCGCGGACGCGTTCGGCCCCGCGCGGCGCATCCTGATCGCCCGTGAATTGACGAAGCTACACGAGTCGCTCTGGAGCGGCACCTTGGCCGAAGGGCCAACGTGGCTCGCGGCCGACGCCAATCGTCAGCGCGGCGAGTTCGTGCTGGTGGTGGAAGGCGCGAGCGCGCAGCCGGATGGCGATGCCGATCACGACGCGCTCTTGCGCGTGCTGCTTCAGGAAGTGCCCGTGAAGGGCGCGGCGAAGATCGCGGCGGCGCTCACGGGCGCGTCGCGCAATACGCTCTACGCGCGGGCGCTGGAATTGAAGGGGGAAGGCGAGGAAGAGGCGGACGAGGACTGAAGCCGCATCTGTCTGCACCGGCGCATTGCCGCCGGAGCCGGAAAAACCGAAGGGCCGCCCGATTCTCATCGGGCGGCCCTTCGCGTATGCATCCAATGTCACCAGGCGGTTTGGCTTTGGGCGCGTCGCGGCGCACTCAGCGCCACGCCCACGCAAACGCGCTGAGTGAACTTAGTGATCGGTGGAGTTTGCAGCAACCATCTCCGCTTGCGCGACCTTCGCTTCCTGGCGCGAGAGGCCTTCGATGTTCACTTTCGCCGTACCCGCGTGTTGCAGGCCAAGCACCTTGGCTGCGGCGTACGAGAGATCGAGCACGCGGCCACGTGCGAACGGGCCACGGTCGTTGATCTTCACCACCACCCACTTGGACGTGCCGGGCACGCTCACGCGCACATACGAGCCGAGCGGCAGCGTGCGGTGCGCGGCCGTGAGCGCTTCCATGTTGAAGCGCTCGCCGCTTGCGGTGCGGCGGCCGTGGAAGGCGCGGCCGTACCACGAGGCGCGGCCGGTCTGATGGAACGAATGGGCGTCCGGGCCGTTCTCGTCGATCGCCTGGGCGTTCGCGAGCGAGTTGTCCCGGGCGGTGCCCGATGCGGGCATTGCCGCGAGCGCGGAGCCGTAGCCCTGCGGCGCAGCGAATGCGGCGTCCTTGGTGCGAAGCGCGTCGCCTGCGGCCTGGTTCTGGGAACCGGGCGGCATGGCACAACCGGCCAGCACGGACACCGCTGCGAGACTCCCGAGTCGTCGTCGAGTCAGTCTGAATTTCATAAATTTAGCCATCACGTTTCGAAGCCAGCCCCGCGCAACGTGCGCGCTGTCGGATGGCTTCGGCGGTCGCAGGCATGGCTTCGCCATCGCTCGCCTGGAATGAAAAAGGCGAACGCGTGCCAATACCCGGATGCAGCCCCAATAAGCCGCTAACCGCTAGTTATCTTTCACGTCTGGCGCAGCCTGTCCCCGGCAGCCTGACCAGACCCCACATGCCGCCATCGAACGATGAAACACGTTCAGGCGCGCCGGATACTCACGGCGCACAGGAACGGCGGCGTAGGCCCCACCCAGCGTCACGGCATGCAGGCCGTTGCAGGCGCGTGGCGCCTGGCTGGGTAAGACGTGCGGCGTCGAACGGATCGACACCTGATTTGCCGTCTTGTAAGGCAGCCTGTTTAGCCAGCCTCCAAACGACGGCACTGCTTGACGGCGATGTATCGCGACCTCTTTTTTACGGGGGTCACATCGCCCAGTGAAAGCACGGATTCCGTGCGTGTTGGGTCGCATTATACCCAAAAGTAATTCCTGTCACGGGCGACGCCCACAAAACTCCATGATTTTTCACTATTGATGTAACAAAGCCGTTCGTCTTGCAGCGCGGCATCCCTTGTCTGACAAGGGATTCAGACGGGCGTGAACGCGGTCGGCGGCCCTGGATGCACCCCGGTACAATCGAGCTTTTGACTGCTTTCGTCCGACGGGGTCGCCGCGCTGCGAGCCGCCCCGCGAGACCCGAACCCCACGAACTCGCATGAAAGTCACGCTGATTCCCGTCACGCCGTTCCAGCAAAACTGCTCGCTGCTCGTCGACGAAACCACGAAGCGCGCCGCCGTGGTCGATCCGGGCGGCGACCTCGATCGCATCGAGGCCGAGATCGAGCGCCAGGGCGTGCAGCTCGAAAAGGTGCTGCTCACGCATGGCCACCTGGACCACTGCGCCGGCGCGAAGGCGCTTGCCACGAAGTTCGGCGTGCCGATCGAAGGGCCGCAGGAGGACGAGCGCTTCTGGATCGACCAGTTGCCGCAGCAGAGCGTGCGCTTCGGCTTCGGCCACGCCGAGGCGTTCGAGCCCACGCGCTGGCTGCACGACGGCGACACGGTGCGCTTTGGCAACGAAGAACTCGAGGTCTATCACTGCCCGGGGCACACGCCCGGCCACGTGATCTTCTTCAGCCGCGAGCACCGGCTCGCAACCGTGGGCGACGTCCTGTTCGCGGGCTCGATCGGCCGCACCGACTTTCCGCGCGGCAACCACGCGGACCTGATCCGTTCGATCCGCGAGAAGCTCTGGCCGCTGGGCGACGACGTCACGTTCGTGCCGGGTCATGGCCCGGTTTCGACGTTCGGCGAAGAGCGTCGCTCCAACCCGTATGTAGCAGATGGCGTACCTGGATGAGAGTGAAACGTACGATGAATCAAGCCGCTATTGAGGAGATTTACGTCAGCACCGACGTCGAAGCCGACGGTCCGATTCCCGGCCCGCACTCGATGCTGAGCTTCGCTTCGGCGGCCTACACCGCCGACAAGCGTCTGATCGCCACGTTCTCGGCGAACCTCGCGACGCTCGAAGGCGCGGCGCCGCACCCGGTGCAGGCCGCCTGGTGGGAGACGCAGCCCGAGGCGTGGGCCGCCTGCCGCAAGGACCTCCAGGACCCGGCCGCGGCGCTCGTCGCCTATGTGGAATGGGTGGAGGCGCTGCCCGGCAAGCCCGTGTTCGTGGCGATGCCGGCGGGCTTCGATTTCACCTTCATGTTCTGGTACATGATGCGCTTCGCGGGGCGCTGCCCGTTCTCGTGGTCGGCGCTCGACATCAAGACGCTCGCGTTCGCGATGACGGGCCTGCCGTACCGCAAGTGCATCAAGCCGCGCTTTCCGAAGCACTGGTTCGACGACCATCCGCACACGCACGTCGCGCTCGACGACGCCATCGAACAAGGCGCCCTCTTCTGCAACATGCTGGCCGAGCTGCGCGCCCAGCAGGCGGCGCTTGCCGCTGATGGGGACGCGTCAGGGCAAAATACCGCGAGCACACCGGCAGATTAGGTAATCTCCCTCATCATCGGCGCTTTTCATTGCGTTTCGTTTTCCCGACCTCTAACATTGAGGGATACCGCGACGCAATGGAGGCGCAGTTGACACTCGATACGTTCTCTCAGAAGATCCTGCGCCTTCTGCAACTCGACGCGCGCCGCTCCGTCCAGGAAATCTCCGACCAGGTGGGGCTCTCCAGCACGCCATGCTGGCGTCGTATCAAGGACATGGAACAGTCGGGCGTGATCCAGCGCTACACGGCGTTGCTCGATCGCGAAAAGCTGGGCCTGCACGTCTGCGCGCTCGCGCATATCCATCTCACGCGGCACACCGAGGGCGGCGTCGAAGCCTTCGAGCGCGAGATCGCCACCTGCCCGGAAGTCACCGAGTGTTACAGCACCACGGGCGAATCGGACTACATCCTCAAGATCGTCGCGCCCGACATCAAGGCCTACGACGCTTTCCTGCACGAGCGCATCTTCCGCATTCCCGCCGTGGCGCAGGTGCGCACGAGCGTCGTGCTGCGCGAAATCAAGTTCGATACGCAGTTGCCGCTTTGAATTGCCGCTTTGATATGGCGAACGGCGCGGTGAAAGCAGCCGCAAAGCCGCGCGGTTCAGTTCGCCTCGCGCGGTTTGCCATGCATGGCCAGCGCGCCATGCTCGTCCAGCGACTGCATCACGTCCAGCTTGCTCGCGCCAAGGCGCGTGCGTAGCGCTTCCAGATCCACCGCGGCCACGCGGCGCGCGTCGTCCGCGGCGGCCAGCACCACCTGAACCTCCAGCCCCGTGCTCAAGTAGTGCAGCGTCACGGCTTCCACATGCACGTCATGCTCCGCCAGCGCTTCGCGCAGGCGCGCCGCCACCTCGTCGCGCGGCGGCTGGTTGGACACGGAGCGCACGTGCATGTCGTCTTCGGGATCGACGTGGATCAGCGCGTCGAGCACGCGCGAGTCGGTGAGCAGGCGCGAGCGCGCCGTCTCCGCGATGTAGTGCCCTTCCGAAACCGAGATCAGCGGATCGACGAGAATATGCGCGTCCACGAGCGCGAGGTCGCCGGTCTTGCGCGTGCGCATCTCGTGCACGTCGAGCACGCCCGGCGTGCCCATGAGAAGCGCGCGCAGGTCGGCGGCGGCGGCTTCGTCGAGCGCGCGGTCGGAGAGGTCCTGCAACGCGTCCCAGCCGAACACCCAGCCCATGCGCGCGACCATGAAGCCGACGATGGCCGCCGCGATCGGATCGAGCAGCCGCACGCCCGCAAGGCTACCCACAATGCCGAGCGCCACCACGAGCGACGAGGCCGCGTCCGAGCGCGCGTGCCACGCATTGGCGATCAGCATGGCCGAGCGCACGCGCTGCGCCTCGCGCAGCATGTAGCGAAAAAGCCCTTCCTTGGAAACGAGCACGAGCAGCGCGACGAACAGCGCGCTCATGTGCAGTGGCGGAATATCGCCGAGATTCATGATGCGCGTGCCCGCGCGCACGAGCATGCCAACGCCCACGGCAATCAATAATGCGCCGAGGAATAACGACGCGACCGTTTCATAACGACTGTGGCCGTAGTTGTGATCGGCGTCCGGTTTTGCGCCGCTATGCCGGTTGGCGAGCAGCACGACGAAATCCGAGACGAGATCGGCCAATGAATGAATGCCGTCGGCGATCAACGCCTGCGAATGCGCAAACACGCCCACGACGATTTGCAGCACCACCAGCACGGAATTGACGGCGACGCTGACCCACGTGGTCCGGCGCGCGACCTCGTGTTTATCTGATAACGGCGCGGTGGCGGAAGAAGTCATGCGCGGCGAATCTACAAATTAGGGAATAACCGCAATTGTAGGGCCTGCATGCGACGATTTTATGGATACCCCTAAAAATCTCTTTTAAATCAGTTGCCTACAATAACACGAAGCATTCGCATTCAACGGACAATACTCTGGCGGCTTCGCAAGGGATCAGAAAAACAAAAAGCCGCGCGTCCCCCGACTGCGCGGCTCCTTGCTTCGCGAATCCGCAGATTCGCCCTTCGACCTTCTGCGCGGCGCCGCCAAACTGATCGACCGATCAAGCTGCACGGCGGGACGGCATTAACTTACTTCTGAATCAGAAAGCGATCGCGGTCCTGGCCGGCAATCCAGCGCGGCGGCTTGCCACGGCCCGACCACGTGCTGCCGCTGTCGGGGTCGCGGTACTTCGGAGCGACGCTCGCACGCGAGCGGCTTGCCGCCTTGGCGATCTTGCCGGCTGCGCGGCCGCCACCCAGTTCTGCGAGCGTAATGCCGTAGTCGGCCATTTTTTGCTTGATTTCGTCGAGGACCTCGGCATATTCGCGTGCCTTCGCCTCTTCAATCTGCTTTTCCAGCTTTTCTCGCTGAGCGAGGAGTTCCTTGTAGGAAGACATAGGTGCCCTTGTGGTTCAAAGATAATGGCTACTGATCTCACGTCAGTATGCCGATTGATCGCTGCGTGCCTCGGAAATCGGTGGCGAGATTAACACAAAATCGAATGCCGGGAAGCGCAACAGCAATAAAAATAATTTAAGACCGATTTGAATCCGACATCCTTCCTGCAAGGTTCTAACTCATTGCCATTTGGTGCAAATCGGTATTTTTACTAAATCTCACTTTCGCCAGATAAATCCACATCTCATAATTGTCAAATGATGAAAATTAAATGCCTTGAAATAGGTCAAACATTTCATCGCATGATAACTTTGGTTTGAACCGGTCGATTGATGCACCGCAGCATGAGTCATCGCTCTAAAACCCTCGGCGCCGCCGCACGCATGCGCGGGAAAACAAATCAGGATGCATGGCGCTCGATGCAATCGGCTAGCACTGCATGCAAGGATTGCTGACCGGATTGCGGCGAGTCAAAAACGAAGCGCGTGCGCGCACCGTCGATCACGAGATCGGCGCCGTAGCGATCGACGCCCGCCAGGTCGAGTCCGGCACGCCGCGCCGGGTGCGCTTCGAAGAAGTCGATCAGGGCGGCTTCGTCGGTGGCGGCGAGCGGTTCGAGCGCATCGAGATCCGCGCCGTCCATCCAGCCCATCGCGCCGAAGCCGCCGATATAGCGCAGCCGCTCGATCTGCATGACATAAAAGGTGAAGTCGCCGAGCGCGAGATAACGCGCGGCGTCCGGGTGATAGCGCACGTAGCGGCGCGCCGTCGCCTCCTGGGCGGCCGCGTCGAGCGGCTCGAAACGGCCGAGCAGCGTGGCGCGCGGCGCGTTCAGCACGTCCGCGTCGGGTGCGTGGGCAACGAGAAAGCCGGCGCGCGGGTCGTCTAGCAGATTGCGCGTGTGCTCGGCAAGGCGGCTCACGAGGATCACAGGCCGGTGGCGCGCGTCGGGCGCGAACGGCAGCAGCGTGGGATACGGAAAACCGCGCGGCTCGCGCGAGTGCGTGGCGAGCGTGCCGGTGGGCGCCTGGTGCAGCAGATGCAGCGGAGCGTGGGCGGGAATCTTCAAGGTGCGTCCTCGAAAGCGGCTGTGGGCGGTGAGCGGGTGAGCGCGGCGCGAACGGCCGCTCCTGGATATTAGAGCAGCATGCGAGACCGGGCAGCCGTCGCGCGCCTTCGCTAGAATCGACTCCTTTCAGGTGGCTTCCGCCGCCTCCCATTGTCCCCGCCGTCCCGTCCCGGAATACCCAGTGTCCGACCGCCCGACCGATCCGGCCCTCGCCGTCGCCAGCCCCGCCACCCATCATCGCGCGCTGCCCGCCGCGCGGCGCCACCGCGCCCGTATCGCGACGATGGCGCTCTTCTTCGTCGCCGGGATGATGTACGCCTCGTGGGGCGTGCACGTGCCCACCGTGCGCGACAAGTTTCATCTGAGCCCGGCGCTGCTCTCCTACGCGCTTTTCGCCGTGGCGGGCGGCTCGATCGCCGCGATGACGACGATCGGCGGCTGGATCGCGCGCGTCGGCTCGCGCCGCGCCTGCTTCGCCGGCGGCATCACGATGAGCGTGTGCGGCGCGCTGATCCTGGTCGTGCCGTACTACTGGATGCTGATCGTCGTGCTCGCATTCTTCGGCGTGGGCATGGCCACGCTCGACGTCGCCATGAACGCAGAGGCGAGCGCCGTCGAGGAAGCCGTGGGCAAGCCCATCATGTCGGGGCTGCACGGCATGTTCAGCCTGGGCGGCATGGCGGGCGCGGCGATCGGCGGCGCGCTGCTCGCGCGCGGCATGGCGCCTGCGCTGCATCTCTTTCTGGCGTCGGCGCTCGCGGCATTCGTGCTGTTCGTCTCATGCCCCGCGGTACTGCCGCATGTGCCGCACGCCACGCACGGCGAGCACGCGAAAACCGGCAACCGCTGGCGCACGCCCGCGCTGTGGGCGCTCGGCGCCATCGCGCTCATCGCGCTGATCGCCGAAGGCGCGATGTACGACTGGGCCACGGTCTATATGCGCGACGTGGTGCTTTCCACGCCCGCGCTCGCGAGCGCGGCCTACGCCGCGTTCTCGGGCGGCATGGCGCTCGCGCGCTTCGCCGGTGACGCCGTGCGCGCGCGCTTCGGCGCGCCGCAGCTTGTGATGGCGAGCGCCTCGCTTGCCTGCGCGGGCATGATCGGCGCGCTGTTGCTGCCTTACTCGTTCACGGCGCTCACGGGCTTCACGCTCATGGGCCTCGGCCTCGCCAACATGATGCCCGTGCTGTTCGCGGCCGCCGCGCGCGTCAAAGGCATCCACGCGGCCGAAGGGCTCGCGCATGTGGCGGGCATCGCGTATTTCGGCTTGCTGTTCGGGCCGGTGGTGATCGGCGCCATTACGCAGGTGACCAATCTCACGATCGGGCTCGCCGTCGTGGCGCTGTGCGCGGCGCTCGTGGCGTTCGCGGGGCCGAAGGTGCTGCGGCGGCTGGGGATTTGAGGCGCATCGATTTCCGCCCCCCCAAAACAAAAAGCCCGCGGATCGAAACCCGCGGGCTTTTCCAATCGCGTGAGCGAAAATCGCTAAGCGCGATTTACATCTTCACGACGTCGAGCAGCGACTTCTTGCCCGACTTGTAGTTGTACAGCGAGATCACGCCGTGCTTGAGGTCGCCCTTCGAATCGAAGGTCGTCTCGCCAATCACGCCCTTGTAGTCCGTGGTCGGCATTTCGGCGAGGATCTTGGCCGGATCCGTCGAGTTCGCACGCTTCATGGCGTCGACGATGATGTACACAGCGTCATACGTGAACGGTGCGTAGATCTGGATCGGCTGGCCGAAGCGCTTCTCGAACTTGGCTTCGAATTCCTTGCCGCCCGGCATCTTTTCGAGCGCCATGCCGGCTTCCGAACACACGATGTTGTCGGTCGCGTCGCCGGCCAGGTCGGCCAGCTTGTCGGTACAGACGCCGTCGCCCGCGAGCACCTTCGCGCGCAGGCCAAGCTGCTTGGCTTGCTTCGCGAACGGGCCGCCGGTGGCGTCCATGCCGCCGTACATGATCGCGTCGGGGTTTTCGCCCTTGATCTTCGTCAGAATTGCGCGGAAGTCCACGGCCTTGTCGTTGGTCGCGTCATGCGACACCACGTTCATGCCGAGCGCCTTGGCGGTCTTCTCGAATTCGTTCGCGAGACCCTGGCCATAAGCCGTCGAGTCGTCGACCACGGCCACCGTCTTGACCTTCAGGTTCTTGGCGGCGTAGTTCGCGAGCGCCGGACCTTGCTGGGCGTCGGTCGCGACGACACGGTAGGTCGTCTTGAAGCCCTGTTGCGTGTAGGCCGGGTTCGTGGCCGACGGCGAGATCTGCACGATGCCTGCATCGCTATAGATCTTCGATGCCGGGATCGACGTGCCCGAGTTCAGGTGGCCGACCACGGCGACGACCTTGTCGTCGACGAGCTTCTGCGCAACCTGCGTGGCCGTACGCGGGTCAGCCGCGTCGTCCTGTGCGTCGAGCACGAGCGTGACCTTCTGGCCGCCGATCACGAGACCCTTCGCGTTGATCTCTTCAACTGCGAGACGTGCCCCGTTTTCGTTGTCTTTACCGAGGTGAGCAATGCCCCCCGTCAGCGGTGCGACGTGGCCGATCTTGATCGTCACGTCAGCGCTCGCCACCGTTGCGAACGACGCGAACAACATGGCCGCCGCGCTGATCGGCAACAGCTTGTGAAGCTTGATATTCATGTAAGTCTCCAGTTTCGAACCCAAAAGCTACGTAATCGCCCAGTGCTCCCGCGCCCCGAACGTGTCGCTCCCCGTGCGGACGACCACGCAGGATGCATCCTTGATGCACCTGGCCAGCATGGCGAGAAAGCCCGTTCATGGCGAGCCGCCCGTCCATACTTGCGCGCAAGTGTAGGTGATCAAATTAATTTGGGGGACTTTTTTCAGATATTGGTGCGAGTACCAATATGCCGTCCGCAAGAACAGTTCGAAACCCTGAACAATCGCTCGCAAGCCTTGTGTAATAAGGGATTCTGACTTTGGATCCAATTAATGGGAAAACCCTGATGCAGACGCGCGAGATTCTTTTTTGAGATTTTTGACGGCAAATATTGGTGTGTTAGCGCACGCATTCCGGGAATACACCAGGATCAAATCCAGCAGTATGAAATCGCGCTGTGATGGCGATAACGTTTGCGAGTCATGCTGTCATGCAGCACATCGATTTCGTGCGTGACAGTTCAATCGATTGTTCAAGTAAGCATTCGATTAATTTCGGATCCCGATACGTTTGCCGATCCGTTTTCCGATCCGTTGTGCGCGCTTCGATCTCATGCGTCCACATGCCTCATCACCGGGCGATTCACCGGGCGTTCAAATCCACCACGTGCGTGTGACAGAAATAGCCGTGCCCGACGAAGTCATTACGCCAGGCTTTCGGCAATGACAGACAAGCAAGGCGTATACGTCGCGCGCTGCCGAGGTTCCGTGCCTATGGCAAACTGGCTCCCCGATTTCGCGATGCGCCGTGGGCAACGCACTGGCCGCGCCCCGGCTCATTGCATGACAGATTAATGAAGACGGAGAACAACATGAGCGTTTCGACTCGATGGATCGACATTCCCGCCGGCAAGGACAGCTTCGGCGCCTACCTCGCGCTGCCCAAGGGCGGCAAGGGCCCGGGCATCATCATCTTGCAGGAGATCTTCGGCGTGAACGGCCACATTCGTGACGTCGTCGAGCAGTACGCGCTCGACGGCTACGTCGCGATCGCGCCCGACGTGTTCTGGCGCACGGCCCCGCGCGTCGAACTCGAATACGTGGGCGCGGACCGCGACCGCGGCATCGAGATCATGCAGAAGACGGACGTCAACCTCGTCGTCGAGGACATCGGCGCGACGGCCGCCGCGCTGCGCGCGTTGCCCGAGTGCACGGGCAAGGTCGCGGCGATCGGCTACTGCTTCGGCGGCCGCCTTGCCTACCTCGCGGCTGCATCCGGCTCGCTGGATGCAGCAGTGTCCTACTACGGCGGCGGCATCCAGAACCAGCTCGATCTGGCCGACAAGGTCACCAAGCCGATCCAGTTCCACTACGCCGAACTCGACCACGGCATTCCCCTGTCGGCCGTGGGCCAGGTGAAGGAGCGCTTCACGGGCCGACCGAACGCCGAGTTCCACCTGTACCCGAACGCCGATCACGGCTTCAACTGCTCGGTACGCGCGTCGTACAACCAGCATGCGTCGGCGCTCGCGCACGGCCGCACGTTGACGTTCCTCGCCGAACACCTGTAATTCTGTCGTAGCGTCGTCACGCGGGCGGCGGCGGTCTCGCCGCCGCCCGTTTGCGTTCCTGCCGTACGATCTTCAATACGGCAGCGACACCGCTTCATCTTCGCTTCCACGCCTGCCCCCCACCCGACGACGAGGAGTGCGCGACTTGCAGTCCGACTACCTGGAATACGACGCCATTGGCCTCGCCGATCTCGTGCGCCGCCGCGAAGTGAGCGCGCGCGAACTACTCGACACCGCCATCGCCCGCGCGGAGGCCGCCAATCCCGCGATCAACGCCATCGTCCTCAAGGACTACGAGGCCGCCCGCCAGCGCGCGCTGCGCATCGAGGCAGGCGGCAACGGCGTCGACGCGCTGAGCGACGGCCCGCTCGCGGGCGTGCCGTTTCTCGTGAAGGATCTCGGCGCGGCGGTGGCCGGTCTGCGCATGACACTGGGCAGCCGCCATTACCGCCACTACGTGCCCAACGCCGACGCGCCCGTGGTCGAGCGCTTTCGCGCCGCGGGCCTGAACATCTTCGGCAAGACGAGTGCTTCCGAACTCGGGCAGATGCCCTACACCGAGCCCGATCTGTTCGGCCCGTGCCGCAACCCGTGGAACCTCGATCACACGCCGGGTGGATCGAGCGGCGGCGCAGCCGCTTCGGTCGCGGCCGGCATCCTGCCGCTCGCGCACGCCTCCGACGGCGGCGGCTCGATCCGCATTCCGGCGTCGTGCTGCGGACTCTTCGGCCTGAAGCCCTCGCGCGCGTTTCAGCCCGCCTCGAATGTGCCGGCGCCGCCCGGCGCGCTGGGCGTCGATCTCGCGGTGTCGCGCAGCGTGCGTGACAGCGCGCTCATGCTCGACCTGATCGCCGGCGACCCGGCGTTGCCGCCCGGCGCGCCCGGCACCTTTCTCGCGGCCGCGCGCGCGCCGCTCGACGGCCCGAAGCCGCTCTCCATCGCGCTGCTGCGCGAGCCGATGTTCGCGGACACGCTCTCGACCGAAGTGCGCGGCGCGCTCGACGACGCCGCCGAGTTGCTCACCTCGCTCGGCCATCGCGTGGAGCCCTATTCGCTGCCGGTGGATTTCGCGTCGGCGCGCGAAGCGTTTCTGATGCTGTGGTCGGTGGTGGCCGAGCAGTACGTGCTGAACGCCGACGACATCACGGGCACGAAGCCGCGCCGCCAGGACTTCGAGATCGCGACGTGGGCGATGGCGCACATCGGCCGCAAGCTCGGCGAGCGCGAGTTGCCCGCCGCGCTCGACGTGCAACAGCGCATCACGGCGCAACTCGCCGACCTGATGAAGCGCTACGACGTGCTGCTTTGCCCGACGCTCGCCGCGCCGCCGGTGAAGATCGGCGAACTGAAGCCGAGCCAGAGCGAGCGCATGCAGATGCGCGCGGTCACTGCCATGCCGGTGGAAGTGCTGATGAGAAAGCTGCTGACCGAAGCCTCGAACAAGGCGTTCGCGTGGGCGGGCTGTACCGAGTTGTTCAATCTGACGGGCCAGCCGTCGATGTCGGTGCCGCTCGCGTGGAATGCGCGCGGGCTGCCGGTGGGCGTGCAGTTCGCCGCACGCGAAGGCAACGACGCGCTGTTGCTGCGCCTCGCCGCGCAACTGGAGGCGGCGCGCCCGTGGTTCGACCGGCGGCCGCCGCTGTTGCAGGCGCGGCTGTAACGCGCGTCCAGCTTCTTGTGGCGCGGGCGGCCGCCCGCGCCGCTTCATCACGCCTTCTTGTTATAGGCGCTGCACCAGCCCTTGCCCGCGACCTGCTTGCCGGCGAACATCGGGCACGGCGCGAACGCGTCGGTGGCCTTGCCCTGGTAGAACGTGCAGTTGCTGCAATCCTGGCCGGCCGCGTACTTCGCGAACTTCGCCTTGTCGACCTTGGTCGCGTCGAGCTTGTAGCCGAGCGCCTGGGAGGTGGGATCGGATTCGGCAGCTTTGGGCGCGTCGGCGAACGCCTGGCGCGAAAGCGCGAGCGTCGATGCGACGCCGATGCTCGTGATCAGAAAGCTGCGGCGGGAAGATTTCATGTGACTCACTCCAGTATTGTGGCGATTCGTTCGCTGGGGTTTTCGCGCGGCGCTTGGGTGTGGCGCGCCGCGCATGCCTCTGAGCCGCTCTGGCGGCGGCGTCGCGAAGAAGCTTAACAACGAAGCCAGCCCCGGTGAGGCTGCAATGCCGGAGATAAGTGAGCGACATGGTGCCGCCCCGCGCAGGAAAGGCGCGTGAAGGACGCAAGAACGGCGCAAGCCCGGATCAGTCGAACGACACCATCTCGCACACCCGCTGGGCAATCGCGAGCGACGCCGTGAGCCCCGGCGACTCGATGCCGAACAGGTTCACGAGCCCGCGCACGCCGTGCGAGGCCGCGCCCTGGATCATGAAGTCGGCGGCGCTCTCGCCCGGACCGGAAAGCTTCGGGCGAATGCCCGCGTAGGCCGGTTGCAGCGAGCCGTCGGGCAGCGCGGGCCAGTAGCTGCGGATCTGCGCGTAGAACGCATCGGCGCGGCGCGGATCGACGTCGTAGTCGATCGCGTCGATCCATTCGACGTCGGGGCCGAAGCGCGCCTGGCCGCCCAGGTCGAGCGTGAGGTGCACGCCAAGGCCCGCGTCGTTGGGCATCGGGTAGATGAGGCGCGAGAACGGCACGCGCCCGGATACGCTGAAATAGTTGCCGCGTGCGAGATACAGGGGCGGCACGTGGCGCGCGTCGAGCCCGCGCATGCGCCTTGCGAGCTGCGTGGCGTAAAGGCCCGCGCTGTTGATCACGCAGGTCGCGCGGATGTCGATCGGCGCGTCGCCGCCGGTTCGGATGACGAAGCCCTTGCCAAGCGCATCGATCGACTCGACCGGCGACTTGAGCGCGATCACCGCGCCGTCGCGCTCGGCGTCGCCTTGCAGCGCGAGCATGAGCTGATGGCTGTCGACAATGCCTGTTTGCGGCGAGTAGACGGCCGCGGCACATTCGAGCGCGGGCTCGAGCGCGAGCGCCTCGCTGCCGCTGATCCGCGTGAGGTCGAACACGCCGTTTTCCTTGCCTCGCGCGAGGATCGCCTCGAGTTGCGGAATCTGGTTCGGCGCGGTGGCGACGAGCAGCTTGCCGCAGCGCGCGTGCGCGACGTTGCGCGACGCGCAATAGTCGTAGAGCATCTCGCGCCCGCGCACGCACAGCGTGGCCTTGAGCGAGCCGCGCGGGTAGTAGAGCCCCGCGTGGATGACTTCGCTGTTGCGCGAACTGGTGCTCGTGCCGATGGCTTCGGCGGCTTCGAGCACGATCACCTCGCGCCCGCGCGCGGCGAGCGCGCGCGCCACGGCGAGGCCGACCACGCCCGCGCCGATTACTGCGCATTCGATCTGGTCCATGTCCCTGCGTCCCGCCTTCGCGGCGCGGGCGTCAAGACGGCCGCGTCGCGCTCCTCTCTGCCATGGGATTGGCGGCGCGCGTCGCGCGCCGTCTCATGAGGAAAATTGTACGCCACGCCAACCCGCGTTCACGGTGCTCATGCGAACGAACGCGCGCTGGCGAACAACCCGAGAGGAAAGCAACGTGGATGAAGCGCCTTCGCCCAGTGCATGCGTGCGCTCAATCCCATCTGGCGAGGCGTTCCAGCCCATTGATCTGGACTGGCGAGTTCGCTTCGGGAACGGCGACCCAGTCCAGGTGGCTAAAGACGAATATCTCGTAACCGTGCTCCCACAAGGCTTGAGCCAGCGCTTTCGGGTCACTCTTCGCGTGTTCGATATAGATCGGCGGATGAAATTTATCGATCAGTTTTTGCGCCCCGGCGAGCACCTCGCATTCCATGCCTTCCACGTCGATTTTCATGAAATCGACGCGGGGCAGATCGAGACTGTCGAGGCTGACGACAGGCACCGTTTCCTCCGCGCCGTTCCATTCAGGCGCTTGTCCGATGAATTCGCGCTGACGCCCTTCGCCAAGCTCGATGCCGCTGAAACTCGAAGGTATCGAGTAGTCGATCCGGGGCATCTTGACCTTGCCCGGTTGCGCCCCTGCGGCAGCAAGATGGCAATAAACGTTCTGGTAATTGTTGATGGCGACGTTGCCCGCGAGCATCTGATGCAGAATCCGTTGCGGCTCGAACGCGTGGACAACGCCACTCTTGGCCTCGCACGCGCGGGCAAATTCAAGGGTATGAACACCAATATTGGCGCCCACGTCGAGTATCACGCACCCGGGCGGCAGAATCCCGACGATCTCACGCATGAGTCCGATTTCGAGCGGGTCGTAGCCTCCCTCCTCCAGAAGCGCGACGCCCGTCCCGAAGGCGAAAGCCGCTTCGTTCCGGTTGACCACCATCAATCCATGCGGCGTCGGCACGAGCACGTTGTTCAGTTTTTTCACGTCATTTCCGGTTGATCTGGCACTTATCATGACAACCGGCGCGCGCCCCGAAAAAAGCGACGTGCGCACGCCCGGCCATCACCCTCGCTTCGTTCGAACAGTAGACGCCCGAAGGGAGGTCACTGTATTCGAAGCCGGCCAGGCCGACTCTGACCGACCGCAGACAACGCTCTGATCAGTCCGGAACCCACGGCTGCCCATGCGGCCGCGCTTCACGACTGCCCCGACACGCGGCAGTTGAAGGGCGCAGTATCGTCTCCATGTCAGAGAAGGTGCGTTGCGGTCCAGAGTTTGCGAACCCGGTATAGGATCGATGGTCAGAACCTACCCGCCGTAGCGTTGCCGACGCCGTCGCCTCGCGCGGCGCCTGTGGACGGAGCCGCCTATATGTCGTTGTGGAAACATTGCCTTGCCGTTGCGCTGTTCACCGCCCTGGCGGTGACGGCCGCATGCGCGCAGGCGCCGGGCGCGGCGCAGCCGGCTGCTGTGCCCGCATCGGGGCCCGCCGCGGCGCAGCCCGCGATGGAACCCGTGCCAACGGCACCCATGACGGTGCCGCCGCCGCCGGGCGCAGCCGCATCAACGGCCGCGCCGGTCACGCAGGCCGCCGTCCACTGGACGCTGGAGGTGCTGCGCGACGGCCAGCAAATCGACTCGTTCGACGGCACGACGACGGTGGGCCAGGCGCGCACCGATACGCACCACAAGGTCGTCTCGCACAACGTGGGCTGCAAGGACCAGCCGGCGGGCAGCATCGACCTGTCGCGCACGATCACCGTGTCGCCGTTGCAGGTGCGGGCGAACCAGATCATCCTCGCGATCGATACCCAGGAAACGCTCGAAAACGACACGGCGCCCGCCACGCCCGAAGGCTGCAAGCTTCCACCGCAGCCGCGTCAGGTGAACGCCAGCCATCCGGGGCTCGTGGTGCCCGAGGGCGAGTCGGTGAACTGGCAGATCGTCAACAAGGACCCTTCGCTTGCGTACCGGGTGCGCGCAAGCCTCGCGCCGGCGGCCGGGCAATGATCGACTTGTGACCCAATCCGTTAGACAAACGCATGCGAAATCCAGAACAACCGCTCATCGACACGTCATTGAGCAAAGACTTCGTCGCCGTGAGCTGGAACCTGCACAAGGGCCGCTCGCCGCTCGGCTTCGAGGCCTGGCAGGCCATGCGGCGCTGGGTCCAGTCCACCCACGCCGACGCCTGGTTTCTCCAGGAAGCGATGGCGCGCCGCCTGCCGCGGCCGGTGCTCGCCTCCGCCTTCGGCGCGCAGCTGGGCGACCCGCTCGAAGACGTCTGGCACTGCCAGGCCACCGAAATCGCCAACGCGCTCGAACTCCAGATCGCCCTGGGACCCAACGTGTTCAAGCCCTCGTGGCGGCACGGCAATGCGATCCTCTCGCCGCACCCGCTCGATCTGGGCGGACGCTGGGACATCTCCGCGCACCGCTTCGAGCGGCGCGGGCTGCTCGTTGCGCGCGCAAACGTCGCCGGGCAGTCCGTCACGCTGTTATGCGCGCACCTCGCGCTCACGCGCAGCGCGCGGCTGCGGCAGATGAACTGGATCGCGCACTGGATCGTGAAGGAAGCCCCGCAAGGCCCGCTCGTGCTGGCCGGCGACTTCAACGACTGGCGCAACGACTCGGTGCCGCTCTTTGCCGAGCACGGGCTGCAAGAAGTGGCGACGCTGCTCGGCGAGCCCGCGCGCACGTTCCCGGCCTTCTCCCCGGCGCTCGCGCTCGACAAGATGTTCGTGCGGGGTCTCAAGCCCGTCGAGCTGATCCAGCCCGCGCAGGAAACGGCGTGGCTTTCCGACCACCTGCCGTACATGGCGCGCCTGCGACTCGAAGATTGACGCATTGAGCGGCGGCACGCCGCCCGGCCGAAGCATCCGCGCGACACTCCCCTGATCGCCGCGAGCGGCGCGCGCAGGCACGCGCTAATATGTCGCGTCGCGCGCCGCGCCGACCATCCCCCAATTCGTCAGGTCTCCTCAGATGCATTACCTCGCCACGCTGCTACAGATCGTAGTCGTCTATCTGTTCGCGCTCATCAGCCCCGGCCCCAACTTCTTCATGGTGACGCAGCTCTCGCTCGCGGGGCGGCGCGGGCTGGGCGTGGCTTCGGCGGCGGGCGTGGGCGTCGGCTCCACGCTGTGGGCCGCGCTCGCCATGCTGGGCTTCGCCGCCGTGCTCCAGCACATCGGCTGGCTCTACAACGGCGTGCGCGTGGCGGGTGCGCTCTATCTCGTCTGGTTCGGTCTCAAGCTGCTACGCTCGGGCGTGCGCCGCGAGCTGGCCGCCGCGGCGCAAGCGCTCGCCGCGCCGCCCCTGCCCGCCGACCGGCGCGCGTGGGTGCGCACCTGGCGCGCGGGGCTCATCACGTGCCTGACGAACCCCAAGTCGTGCGTGTTCTGGACCAGCGTGTTCGCCGCCGTGTTTCCCGCACACCCGCCGCTGTGGTTCTACGGCGTCGCGCTCGCCACGGTCGCCACGATGTCGTTCGGCTGGCATTGCAGCCTCGCCTTCCTGTTCGCCGACGACCGCACCCAGCGTGGCTACCGGCGCCTGCGCCGCCCCATCGACGCGTTCTGCGGCGCCGCGCTGATCGGCCTGGGCGTGAAACTCGCGGCCGACCGCTAGCGGCGGCGGCGCGGCACAGCGCCGCACCTGGCGGTTTTGCGCGATCGGGCGCGATTTCGCACGATTCGGGACGGTTTTTGCCGAACCCGGCCCCCAAAAGCGCATTCCGAAACTGCCCCGCCACCAGGGTCAATGCTGCGAGCCTTCAGACCTTCGGGTATCATCTAGCCGAAAATTCGCACGCGCGCGTCGTCATTTGGCGCGTGTCGTGTGTGTGGCGCATCTGCGCCTCTGCGTTACGGGACGAATATCCGCTCCTGCGGATCCGGGCCCGAATCCGGACCGGCCCGCCAGGCCGGGTGCGGCTTACCGGCCGCCACCTTGCTGTCAACGCCAGCCATGCCCGTCCCGTGCGGGCGCCAGCACATCGCCGCAGCGAGCCATCCTCTTTTGCAGCGCCGCGTGGCCCAGGCGGGATCTTGGGACGCGAGCGCGGTAAAATAGCGGATTGCGCTTCGTTCGCAGCGGGGCGAACAGGCAACACTGGCACCCCATGGGCTTGCCTGTTCCGGCGTCGCGCCGGGCAGCCGGGTCCGAGCATATCGTCAAAGCTACGCTGTACTGGACAGCAGGCCGACAGGACCGCCGAAGTCAGACGGCCCTTGTTTCGCAATTCAGGAACCATGAGCAAATTCACCGAAGAAACCGTTCTGAGCGTCCATCACTGGACCGACACGCTTTTCAGCTTCACCTGCACGCGCGACCAGGCCCTGCGTTTCGACAACGGCCAGTTCACGATGGTCGGCCTCGAAGTGGACGGCAAGCCGCTGATGCGCGCGTACTCGCTCGCGAGCGCGAACTACGAAGAACATCTCGAGTTTCTCAGCATCAAGGTGCCGGACGGCCCGCTCACGTCGCGCCTGCAACACCTGAAGATCGGCGACAAGGTTCTGATCGGCAAGAAGCCCGTCGGCACGCTGGTGGCCGACAACCTGCTGCCCGGCAAGGTCCTGTGGCTGCTCTCGACCGGCACGGGCCTCGCGCCCTTCATGTCGATCATCAAGGACCCGGACATTTACGATCGCTTCGACAAGATCGTGCTCACGCACACCTGCCGTTTCGTCGACGAACTCGCGTATAAGGACTTCATCACCCAGGAACTGCGCGAGCATGAGTACCTCGGCGAGATCGTGCGCGAGAAGCTCGTGTACTACCCGACCGTCACGCGCGAAGTGTTCGACAACCGTGGCCGTATCACCGAGCTGATCGACACGAAGAAGCTGTTCGAAGACCTCGACCTGCCGCCGTTCACGCCGGAGCGCGACCGCATCATGCTGTGCGGCAGCACGCACATGCTGCGCGACACCGTCACACTGCTCGAACAAGCCGGCCTCAAGGAAGGCAGCAACAACGAGCCGGGCCACTTCGTGGTGGAAAAGGCGTTCGTCGGCTAACGCGCCGCGGCCTCGCCCGACACGCAAAACCGGAGCTTCATGCTCCGGTTTTTTTTCGTCCATGCAGTGCGCATTGCCCCCATTTTTTCTGACCCGGAGTGGTTACAGTTGTCACACAACGTCGATACCTTTCCTGTCAGTATTTTTCCTACATGACAAAGCCGCGCGACTTCATGCTGCACCTGAAGATTGACCGCTAAGCCTTGTCCACGCTGAAGTTTTTCTTTTTTTAAGATATTATCGCAGCGCAACAATCGATACGCCGGGACGACATCGGGGCCAGAGCCAGGTTGTTACCGGATGTAAAATTCGTTACGCTGCGCCGTGCCGTCAGCCGCGACTCCGGAAAGGTCCGGTGTCGGTCCGAAGCTGACAGCGAAACCGGTTCCTGAACGGGAGAACGATGGACACGTCGAGATACGCCGCACCGAACGCTTGCACGCCGGGTGCCGCTGCACCGCGCGGCGCCCATGCCGCCGACGGTCTCGCCTACCTCGCTCAGTCCACCGCCGCCGAAGCGGCCACACTGGCCGCGCTGGAAAGCCTCGTGGCGGCGCAACGGCAAATCGCCGCGTCGGCACCCGCGCGCAATGCGGCGCGGCGCGCAGACCGCGCCACACGTGCGCCCGCCGGCGGCCCCGCCTCCGGCTCCATCCACGCCGACGAAGCCGCGCGCAACCGGCTCGCGCGCGAATTGCACGACAGCGTTGGCGCCGAACTCGCGGCCACGCATTTCGCGCTCGCCAATGTCCACACCTGGCTGCCCGCCAACGCGCCGCCGCAATGCGCCGAGGCGCTCGCGCTCGTCGCCCGTTCGCTCGAAGCGGCCACCGGCGCGATGCGCCACGTGCTCGACGGCCTGCACGCGCCGCACCTCGACGAGGGCCTCGCGCCCGCGCTCGCGAACTGGATTCGCGGCTTTGCGGCGCGCACCGGGCTCGCCGCGCGCTTTGCCGGCGCCAGCGACGACGCGCGCCTCGCGCGCCTGCCCGCCGACGCCGCGCTCGCCGTGTTTCGCGTGGCGCAGGAAGCGCTCGCGAACGTGGCGCGCCACGCGCAAGCCACGCGCGCCGAGGTGCGTCTGGAATGCACCGCGCGCCACCTCACGCTCACCGTCGCCGACGACGGTGTCGGCCTCGCGCGCCGCGCCCCTGGCAAAGGCAATGGTGAAGGCGGCAAGCACAACAGCCACGGCGGCCGCTACGGTCTTGCCGGCATGCGCGAGCGCTGCGCCGCCTTCGGCGGCTCGCTGCGCACGGCAAGCGGCGGCGTCGCGAGCCCGCTCGACGCAACGCACACCGAAGCACACACGCAAGCACACACGCAAGCGCACGACGCAACCGGTCACGCCGCGACACGCGGCACGACGGTGCGCGCGCGCTTCGCCTGGGACGCGCTGCTCGCCTCCCCCGCCTCGCCCATCATCGTGGCAAAGGGCGCACGCCCATGACCTATCGCATCCTCCTCGTCGACGACCATGCGGTCGTGCGCCAGGGCGTCCGCCAGCTGCTGCTCGATCGCGGCGTCGCGAGCGAAGTGATCGAGGCGCAAACGGGCGCCGAAGCGCTCGCCGCCATTGCGAAGCATGCTTGCGACGTCGTGCTGCTCGACATCTCGCTGCCCGACATGAACGGCGTGGAAGTGCTCAAGCGAGCGAAGAAGAAGGCCCCGCGCGTGCCCGTGCTTATGTTTTCGATGTATCGCGAGGATCAATACGCCGTGCGCGCCTTGAAGGCGGGCGCTGCGGGCTATCTTTCGAAGACGGTGGACGCCGCGCAGATGATCGCCGCGATCCAGCAAGTCGCCGCGGGCCGCAAGTACGTGAGCCCGGCGATGGCCGAAGCCCTCGCGGACTACGTGCTGGTGGACGGCGAGCAGTTGCCGCACGAAAAGCTCTCCGATCGCGAATACCAGACGCTGTGCATGCTCGCCTCGGGCAAGCGCCTGACCGATATCGCGCACGCGCTCTCGCTTTCGGTGAAAACCGTGAGCGTCTACCGCACGCGCCTGCTCGAAAAAATGAAGCTCAGCAACAACGCCGAGCTGACCTTCTACGTGATGAGCAACCGGCTCGTCGACCTCTCGCCCACCGTCAGCGTCTGAACGGCGCGCGCCGCTGCGGCATCGAGGCGGCCTTCTCGCCATAAGCCGTTGATCCGGAAATGAATTTCGCCGTCCGCGCGGGTCCTGGCAAGGATCGCGCGCGCCGCCCCCGGTTTGCGGCGGAATCCCCCGCGCAATCGGCGTCTTTGCGACCCTGCTCAAGCCGGCAAACACGCCATATCCGCTAAAATTTAAGGTTTCCCCCAGACATCCGGCACGCGAAGCCGGCGAAAGCAGGCGTTGGTAATCACCAGGCCGGCTGCCGCTCTCGCGCGTTTTACGTGGAGTTCCCCGCCAAATGTCCCTCTTTCGCAAGAAAAACGTCGAGCACATGTTGCAGGCGAGCGCCCAGGGCGCCGGCCTGAAAAAGGCGCTCGGCGCGCTCGACCTCACCTTTCTCGGGATCGGCGCGATCATCGGCACCGGCATTTTCGTGCTGACCGGCACGGGCGCCGTGCAAGCCGGCCCCGCGCTCATGATCGCGTTCCTGATCGCCGCCGTCGCTTGCTGCTTCGCCGCGCTCGCCTACGCCGAATTTGCCTCGACCATTCCCGTGGCGGGCTCGATCTACACCTACTCGTATGCCACGCTCGGCGAACTCGCCGCGTGGGTGATCGGCTGGGACCTGATGCTCGAATACGGGCTCGCCACCTCGGCGGTGTCGGTGGGCTGGTCGGGCTACCTGCAATCGCTGCTTTCGGGCTTCGGCCTCACGCTGCCCGCCGCGCTTTCCGCCGCGCCCGGCGCCGTGCCCGGCGTGCACACGCTCTTCAACCTGCCCGCCTTCCTCGTGATGATGGCGATCACCGCGCTGCTCTCGGTGGGCGTGCGCGAATCCACCCGCATCAACAACATCATGGTCGCCATCAAGGTGACCGTGGTGCTGCTCGTGATCGCCGTGGGCGCGTTCCACGTCACGCCCGCGAACTGGCACCCGTTCATGCCCAACGGCTGGAACGGCGTGTTCGGCGCGGCGGCCGTGATGTTCTTCGCGTTCATCGGCTTCGATTCGGTTTCCTCCGCGGCCGAGGAAGTGAAGAACCCCAAGCGCGACCTGCCCGTGGGCATCATCGCTTCGCTTGCCGTGTGCGCGGTGCTCTACGTCGCCGTGGCGGCCGTCGTCACCGGCATCGTGCCCTCGCAGCGCTTCGCCCACGTCGGCCACCCGGTCTCGTTCGCGCTTCAGGTGGCGGGCGAAAACTGGGTCGCGGGCTTCATCGATCTGGGCGCCGTGCTCGGCATGCTCACCGTGATCCTCGTGATGAGCTATGGCCAGACCCGCATCATCTACGCGATGTCGCGCGACGGCCTCCTGCCCGCGAAGCTCTCGAAGGTGCATCCGCGTTTCGCCACGCCGTTCTTCACGACCTGGCTCGTGGGCATCTTCTTCGGCCTGATCGGCGCGCTCGTGCCGCTCAACGTGCTCGCCGAACTGATCAACATCGGCACGCTCGCCGCGTTCTCGATGGTGTCGATCGCCGTGCTCGTCCTGCGCAAGACCCACCCGCACCTGCCGCGCGCGTTCCGCTGCCCCGGCGTGCCCGTGGTGCCGATTCTCGCGGTGGCCTCGTGCCTGTTCCTCATGTTCAACCTCCAGGCGCTCACGTGGATCGCGTTCCTCGTCTGGACCGGTTTGGGCCTGATCGTCTACTTCGGCTACTCGCGCCATCGTTCGCGCCTCGCACACGCGCCGCACGAGCACGCGCATCACGATCACTGAGCGATCATCGCGCCACCGTCGGCGTGCGATCGCGCGCTGACAATCGCTGCACTGCAACGCAACGGCCCGCCACGAGTCATCGAGGCGGGCCGTTTTTTTCGCATTTTTATCGCGGACCGCAAGCCTTCCGGAGGGTAAAACCCCGCGCAGCGAAAACCGGCGAATTGTGCTTTACTGTCCGGGCGTCACCCCCAGGCTTCACTGAACAGCAAGGCACCAGCCGGACCCAGATTCCGCTCCACCCGTAGTTGTTCGATCCGCCCCGCCTCGCGTTGTTTGCGTGGCGCCATGCGTTGCGCGCGCAATGAGGCGCAATGCGTTGGACGGGCGAGTTGGATTGCGGGCGGTTATGGCGGTCGATTCAGTGCGATAAGCGGGCCCAGGCAGGTCTCTATCCCATCACGCGGCATGGGACCGGAGTCACACGCAGCGCCGGCTCCGGTCGACATTGGAGACAATCAATGGCGATCAGTATTAGCCTCACGGTCAACGGCTCGCCCGTGACCGCCGAGGTCGAACCTCACACGCTCCTCGTCCAGTTCCTGCGCGAACAGCAGCGTCTCACCGGCACGCACGTCGGCTGCGACACGGCGCAATGCGGGGCCTGCACCGTCCACCTGAACGGCCGCGCGATCAAGTCGTGCAACCAGCTCGTGGTGCAGTGCGACGGCATGGAGGTGACGACGATCGAAGGCCTCGCGAAAAACGGCGCGCTGCATCCCATGCAGGCCGCGTTTCGCGAATGCCACGGCCTGCAATGCGGCTTCTGCACGCCCGGCATGGTGATGTGCGCGACCGCGCTCGCCGCCGCGAAGCCCGACCTCACGGAAAGCGACGTGCGCGAAGGCCTCGACGGCAACTTCTGCCGCTGTACGGGCTATCACAACATCGTCAAGGCGGTGGTCGCGGGCGCGCAGGAAATGCGCGCCGGCACGACCACTGCCGCGTGATCCGGGAGCCCGCCATGAACGCCCCCGAACCCAATCGCATGATCGGCGCGCCGGTGAAGCGCAAGGAAGATTTCCGCTTCCTCACCGGCGCGGGCCAGTACACCGACGACGTCGTCCTGCCCGCGCAAACGTACGCCGTGTTCGTGCGCTCGCCGCACGCGCATGCGCGCATCAAAAGCATCGACACGAGCGCCGCGAAGGCCGCACCCGGCGTGGTGGCCGTGTTCACCGGCGCGGATCTCGCCGCCGAAAACGTGGGCGGCCTGCCGTGCGGGTGGCTGATCCACAGCATCGACGGCACGCCCATGCACGAGCCGCCGCATCCCGTGATCGCGCATGAAAAGGCGCTGCACGTGGGCGACCAGGTTGCGCTCGTGATCGCCGATTCGGTCAAGGCCGCAAAGGACGCCGCCGAGCTGGTCGAAGTCGATTACGAGGAACTGCCCGCCGCCGTCGACACGGCGCACGCCGCCGACGCAGGCCAGCCGCTCGTGCACGACAGCGTGCCGGACAACACCTGCTACACGTGGGGCCACGGCGACAAGGCCGCGACCGACGCCGCCTTTGCGCAAGCCGCGCACGTGACGACGCTCGACATCGTCAACAACCGGCTCGTGCCGAACGCCATCGAGCCGCGCGCAGTGAACGCGAGCTACTCGCCGCACGACGACAGCTACACCGTGTACGTGGCGAACCAGAACCCGCACGTCGAGCGCCTGCTCATGGCCGCGTTCGTGCTCGGGCTGCCCGAAACGAAGCTGCGCATCGTAGCACCCGACGTGGGCGGCGGCTTCGGCTCGAAGATCTTTCTGTACGCCGAAGATGTCGCGCTCACGTGGGCCGCGAAGAAAATCCGCCGCCCGGTGAAGTGGACGGCCGAACGTTCGGAGTCCTTCATCTCCGACGCGCACGGCCGCGACCATGTGACGAAAGCCGAACTCGCGCTCGACCAGGACGGCAAGTTCCTCGCCATGCGCGTGCACACCACGGCGAACATGGGGGCGTATCTCTCGACCTTCGCCTCCAGCGTGCCGACCATCCTCTACGCCACGCTGCTCGCGGGCCAGTACACCACGCCCGCGATCTACGCCGAGGTGAAGGCCGTGTTCACGAACACGGTGCCCGTGGACGCGTATCGCGGCGCGGGCCGGCCCGAGGCCACCTACGTGGTCGAACGCCTGGTGGAAACGGCCGCGCGCGAAATGAAGCTCGATCCGGCCGAAATCCGCCGCCGCAACTTCATCACGACCTTTCCGTACGCCACGCCCGTGGGCCTCACCTACGACACCGGCGACTACGAAGCGTGCCTTTCGCGCGCACTCGAACTCGCGGACGTAAAGGGCTTCGCCACGCGGCGCGACGCCTCGAAGGCGCAGGGCAAGCTGCGCGGCCTCGGCTACTCGTGCTACATCGAGGCATGCGGTCTCGCGCCTTCGAACATCGCGGGGGCGCTCGGCGCGCGAGCGGGCCTCTTCGAAGCCGGCGAGGTCCGCGTGAACCCCACCGGCTCCGTCACCGTGTTCACGGGCTCGCACAGCCACGGCCAGGGGCACGAGACAACCTTCGCGCAAGTCGTGGCCGACCGCCTGGGCGTGCCGATCGAGCAGATCGAGATCGTGCACGGCGACACGGGCCGCATTCCGTTCGGCATGGGCACCTATGGCTCGCGCTCGATCTCCGTGGGCGGCTCGGCCATCATGAAGGCGCTCGACAAGATCGAGGCGAAGGCGAAGAAGATCGCCGCGCACATGCTCGAAGCGGGCGTGGAGGACATCGAGTTCGCCGACGGCGTGTTCCGTGTGGCCGGCACCGACCGCACCAAGACCTTCGCGGAAATCTCGCTCGCCGCCTACGTGCCGCACAACTATCCGCTGGAGACGCTCGAACCCGGCCTCGACGAAAGCGCATTCTACGACCCGACCAACTTCACCTATCCGTCGGGCGCGTATCTCTGCGAAGTCGAAGTCGATCCCGATACCGGCGAAACGCGCATCGAGCGCTTCACCGCCGTGGACGATTTCGGCAACGTCATCAACCCGATGATCGTCGAAGGCCAGGTGCACGGCGGCCTGGGTCAGGGCATCGGCCAGGCGATGCTGGAGCGCTGCGTGTACGACAACGAGAGCGGCCAGTTGCTCTCGGGCTCGTATATGGACTACGCCATGCCGCATGCGTCGGATGTGCCTTCGTTCACGGTGGAAACCGCGAAAGGCACGCCGTGCACGCACAATCCGCTCGGCGTGAAGGGCTGCGGCGAAGCGGGCGCGATCGGCTCGCCGCCCGCCGTCATCAACGCGATTCTGGACGCGCTTGCTCCCCTCGGCGTGAAGGACCTGCAAATGCCCGCCACGCCGCACCGCGTGTGGCAGGCCATCCAGGCCGCGCAATCTTCTTCACACCCTTAAGCGGAGGCGCTCCATGTACGCATTCAACTATCAGCGCGCAAGCGACGCGCAAGGCGCCGTGAAGACACTCGCGGCCGACGCCGACGCCAAGTTCCTGGGCGGCGGCCAGAGCCTGCTCGCGGCGATGAAGCTGCGCCTCGCGCAGCCCTCCACGCTCGTG
Source organism: Paraburkholderia unamae (assembly GCF_003096875.1). Classification (NCBI taxonomy): domain Bacteria; kingdom Pseudomonadati; phylum Pseudomonadota; class Betaproteobacteria; order Burkholderiales; family Burkholderiaceae; genus Paraburkholderia; species Paraburkholderia unamae. The sequence goes on along the minus strand of NZ_QEOB01000001.1, from coordinate 373,045 downwards.
GACGTCACGCGCATACCCGAGCTGAAGGCGGTCCAGGTCGACGCGAAAGTCGTGAAAGTGGGCGCGGCCGTGTGCCATGCCGACGTCGCCGAAAACGCGCAGATCCGCAACACGCTGCCCGCGCTCGCAGACCTCGCGGGCATGATCGGCGACCGCCAGGTGCGTGCGCTCGGCACGCTGGGCGGCTCGCTCGCCAACGACGATCCCGCCGCCGACTATCCGGCAGCGGTGCTCGCGCTGAACGCGACGGTGGTGACGGACCGGCGGCGCATCGCGGCCGACGACTTCTTTCTCGGCATGTACGAGACGGCGCTGGAACCCGACGAGCTGATCGTGGCCGTCGAATTCCAGGTGCCCGAACGCGCGGCCTACGAGAAGTTTCGCAATCCGGCCTCGCACTTCGCGCTCACGGGCGTGTTCGTCGCGAAGTTCGCGGGTGAAGTGCGTGTGGCGGTCACGGGCGCCGGGGCTTCGGTGTTCCGCGCGGGCGCGCTGGAAAGCGCGCTCAAGACGAACTTCGCGCCCGAAGCCGCACGCGCGGTGACGATCCCCGCCGACGACCTCAACACCGACCTGCACGCGAGCGCGCAATATCGCGCGCACCTGATCCCGGTGCTCGCGGCGCGCGCGGTGGCGAAGGCCAACGGCTGAGGCCATCCCGAGGGCCGGCACGCCCGCGTTGACGCAAACGCGGGCGTGCCGGCCGCCTTTGATCCGCGCTCGCAAAGAGACTCATGCAATCCGCCTCGATCGACGACACCCTCGCGCAACTGGAAGCGCGCGGCTATTTCGCGAGCCGCGAGCTCGCCACGGCGCTCTTTCTCGCGCTGCGCATGGAACGCCCCTTGTTTCTCGAAGGCGAGCCGGGCGTGGGCAAGACCGAACTCGCAAAAGCCGCCGCCGCGATGCTCGGCACGACGCTGTTGCGCCTGCAATGCTACGAAGGGCTCGACACCGCGAGCGCGCTTTACGAGTGGGACTATCCGCGCCAGATCATGGCGCTGCGTCTTGCCGAGGCCGCCGGTGAAACGCCGCGCAACGACACGCTGTATCGCGACGAATTCCTGCTCAAGCGCCCGCTGCTCCAGGCCTTGCAGCCCGACGCGCAGAATCCGTCCGCGCGCCGCGTGCTGCTGATCGACGAGATCGATCGCGCCGACGAACCGTTCGAAGCCTTCCTGCTCGAACTCCTTTCGGACTTCCAGGTGTCGATACCCGAGTACGGCACCGTGCGCGCGAGTACGCCGCCGCTCGTCGTCATTACTTCGAACCGCACGCGCGAAGTGCACGACGCACTCAAGCGGCGCTGCCTCTATCAATGGCTCGGCTACCCGGACCGCGCGCGCGAACTCGCAATCGTGGCCGCGCGCGCGCCGGAAACCGCCGCGCAATTGCAGCAGCGCGCGGTGGCGTTCGTGCATCAGTTGCGCACGATGGATCTCTTCAAGGCGCCCGGCATTGCCGAGACGATCGACTGGTGCCGCGCGCTTTCCGCGCTTGCGGTGACAGAGCTCGATCCGCAATCGGTGCAGGACACGCTGGGCGTGCTGCTGAAGTACCAGGACGATCTCGCGCAGCTCGACGCGCAACGCATCGCCCAAACGCTCGCGCTCGCGGAGTGAGCACGATGGCCGCCGCCTTGACGCACGCAACATCGACCACGGGCGTGCCCACGCTCGCGCCCACCCTCGCACCCACATTCGCGCGCAACATCGTGCACTTCGTGCGCGTGCTGCGCGGCGCGGGCCTGCCGCTGTCGCCCTCGCGCGCCGTCGACGCGATCGAAGCGCTGCGCCATATCGACCTCGGCCGCCGCGACGACGTGCATGCGGCGCTCGCCGCGCTCCTCACGAGCGCGCCCGACGAGCGCGAGATCTTCGACGCGGCCTTCGCCCTCTTCTGGCGCGATCCCGATTTCGAAGGCAAGCTGCGCGCGTTGCTGCTGCCGAAAGTGCAAGGCGGCGTGCCGCCGCCACGCCGCAACAACCGCCTCGCCGATGCACTCGCGGCGCGCCCCGCCACTCGCCCCGGCGCAAAGCCGCCGCCCTCGCACGAAGAACACGAGTTGCGCGCGCACGCCACCTTCAGCGCCGAAGAACGCCTGCGCCAGCGCGACTTCGACACGCTTTCCGCCGACGAATGGCGCGCGCTGCGCCACCTGATCCGCGCGCGCCGCCTGCCGCTCGCCACCGTTCGCACGCGCCGCCTGAAAGCCTCGTCGCGCGGCACGCACGCCGACCTGCGCGCAAGCGCCCGCCACGCCGTGCGCGCGGGCGGCGACTGGACCGTGTGGAAATATCGCGCGCCCGTGGAGCGCAAGCTGCCGCTCGTGCTGCTGCTCGACATCTCCGGGTCGATGAGCAGTTATTCGCGCGCGGTGCTCTACTTCTGCCACGCGCTGCTGCAATCGCGCGAGCGCCTGCAAGTGTTCCTGTTCGGCACGCGCCTGACGCACGCCACGCGCGCATTGCGCGAACGCGACCCCGACATCGCGCTCGCGCAGCTCGCCACCCAGGTCGCGGACTGGTCGGGCGGCACGCGCATTGGCGCGACGCTCGCGGAGTTCAACCGGCGCTGGGCGCGCCGCATGCTCGGCGGCCGCGCCACCGTGCTGGTCGTCACCGACGGGCTCGACCACGACGCTTGCGGTGTGCTGGGCGAGGAAATGGCGCGCCTGCACCGCTTCGCGCACCGCGTGGTCTGGCTCAATCCGCTCTTGCGTTACCGCGATTTCGCGCCCAAGGCGCGCGGCGTGCAGGCAATGCTGCCGCACGTCGACGCGCATTACCCCGTCCACAATCTCGACAGCCTGGAAGCGTTCGCGCGCAGCCTGTGCGAAGCCACGCCGATTGCGCATGCGCCCGCGGCGCGGCAAGCATCGCGCGCATTGCACACGCCGCCCGGGCGCCCGGCACAAGGAGCCACACGATGGAGCTGACCGAAAGCCACACGCTGCCGGTGCCGCAGCAACGCGCCTGGGAGGCGCTCAACGACACGGCCATCCTCAAGGCCTGCATACCGGGCTGCGAAAGCATCGAAGCCGACGGCAAGAACGCGTATGCTGTCGCGCTCACCGCCTCCGTAGGCCCGGTGAAGGCGCGCTTCAAGGGCCGCATGCAGCTCGCCGATATCGACGCCCCGAACAGCTACACGATCGTCTTCGAAGGTCAGGGGGGCGCGGCCGGTTTCGGCAAGGGCGACGCGCACGTGAAGCTCGAACCCGCCGGCGACGAATCGACCACGCTCACTTACACGGCCAACGCGCAGGTGGGCGGCAAGCTTGCGCAGATCGGCTCGCGCCTCGTGGACGGCGCGGCGCGCAAGATCGCCGCCGAGTTCTTCAAGCGCTTCGGCGAGCAGTTGGGCGGGGGCGCCGCGCAGGAGCCGGCGCAAGAGGACGCGGGCGCAGCGAACGCCGAGGCGGACACGCAAGCCGCGAGCGAAGGCGAAGGCGAAGGTGAAGGCGCGGAAGATCAGCAAAAGAGGAAACGATCATGGACAGCGTGGATCTCGAAGTTCTGAAGTCGAGCGTGCGCTGGCTCGCAGCGGGCCACCGCGCGATGCTCGTCACGGTAGTGAAGACATGGGGTTCGTCGCCGCGCCCCGAGGGCGCGATGCTCGTGGTGCGCGACGACGGCCTCGTGGTCGGCTCCGTTTCGGGCGGCTGCATCGAGGACGATCTCATCGACCGCGTGCGCCGCGAAGGCGTGACGATCGCCAAACCGGAAGCCGTGAAATACGGCATCACGGCGGAAGAAGCGCATCGTTTCGGACTGCCATGCGGCGGCACGATCCAGCTCGTGCTAGAACCGCTCAGCGAGGCTTCGAACATCGGCGCGCTGCTCGCGAGCGTCGAGCGCGGCGAACTCGTTGCGCGCACACTCGACATGGCCACGGGCAAGGCCACGCTCGGCCCCGCGAACGCGACCGACGGCGTGGACTTCGACGACGCGCGCCTGCTCACGATCCACGGCCCGCGTTACCGCATGCTGGTGATCGGCGCGGGGCAGCTCTCGCGCTACCTGTGCCAGATCGCGGCGGGGCTCGACTACCAGGTGACCGTGTGCGACCCGCGCGAGGAATACACCGACACGTGGGACGTGCCCGGCACGACGCTCGTGCGCACCATGCCCGACGACACCGTGCTCGACATGAAGCTCGACGAGCGCTGCGCCGTGATCGCGCTCACGCACGACCCCAAGCTCGACGACCTCGCACTCATGGAAGCGCTCAAAACGCGCGCGTTCTACGTGGGCGCGCTGGGCTCGCGGCGCAACAACGCGGCGCGGCGCGAGCGTCTCAAGGAGTTCGACTTGAGCGAGGCCGAGCTCGCGCGGCTGCACGGGCCGGTGGGAATCTATATCGGCAGCCGCACGCCGCCCGAGATCGCGGTGTCGATTCTCGCGGAAGTGACGGCGGCGAAGAACGGCGTGTCGCTGCCCACCATCCTCCAGGTCGAAGGCGCCAAGGCCGCGCGCGAGCAGGCGGCGGGCGCGGGCTCGACCTGCGACGTGTGAGGGCACACCCGGTGCTTCACGCGTGCGGCGAGCCCTCGCCGCGGTGGGCGCGCTCGCGTTCGCGCCGCCGCTCGCGTCTTAGCATGCGCACCCGCAGCACGCGCAGCATGCGCGCCCAGCCCGTGGGCCGCGGGTCCGCCAGCATGCTCAGCGCGCGCGCATAGTCGAGCGTGAGCCCCGGCGTCCACGCCATGGTCTGCCCGCGCTTGCGCAGTTGCGCGGCCACCCATAGCTCCGGCGTCGAGAGCATGCGCACGAACGCGAGCCAGCCGTGGCCCCACACGCGCGGCGTCGCGCCTTCGAGCGCCGCCTCCAGCGCGTGCGAAACCGTGCTCGAACAGTTGCGGTGCGTGAGGTTGTAGGTCGTATCCTCGCGATAGCGCTGCCAGAAGCTGTCCAGCCGCAGCGGATCGTAGTTGCGAATGCGCACCTGGCGCGTGGACGCGCACCATGCCTTCGACTCCGTCGCGTAGTCGGGCTGGAACAGGCCCGGCACGTCGTTTTCGCGCGTCGCCCGCAGCGTGCGCGCGAATTCGTCGGGATTCCGATCGATTTCCACCGCCGGATACAGGCTGATGTACACGCGCTCGGGCGATTCGAGCGCGGCGTGGCCCGTGGAGATCACGCCGTCGCGATCCACGGCGGCAATATACCGGTCGATGATCGGCTGGCGCCGCGCCTCGGCCCTCGAACTGCCCACCGGCGTCCACACGTGCACCGTGATCGCGCGCTCGTGCGGCGCGGGCGGTCCGTCGAACACGGTTTGCGCGAGCTTCGCCGCCTTGCCCTGGGCCGCGCCCACCGCACTCGCGATGAGCGCCGCCGCGCCGCCCTGCGTCACCGCCGGATTGACGGCGAGACGGCGCGCGCGATACGCGAGCAGCAGCAGATTCCAGCCCGCGAACATCAGCACGAGCCCGAGGCAATAGGGCACGGTACCCTTGTAGTGCGTAGGATAGGGCTGGTAGAGAAAGATCGCGATGGCGATCTGCAACACGCCGCCCGCCACGGCGAGCCGCCAGGTGCGATAGCGCACGACCCACGCCGAGGCGATCTGCAAGAGGCCGTCGGCGAGAAAGAGCGTGGCGAACACCATCGACAGGATGAACGAGGCGTGACGGAAGCCCGAAAGCACGAGCGCCGCCGTGATGCAAAAACCAACGCCCTTCACGTAGCGCAGCGTGCGCTGACCGCCCATGCCCGTCCACGCCACCGCCAGGGTGGCGAGGCCTTCGAGCAGCAGCAGCCAGGCGAACGGCGCGATGGGGAAATACAGCACGCCGTCCAGCGCGTCGATAAATAGCGCCGCGCCCACGAGCACGCTCACCACGCCCGCGACCATCACGCCGCGCCAGCGCGCGCGCAGATACTCCACGCCCAGCAGGATCATCATGAGCCGCACCATCGGCCGTCTCCGGAACATCGTACGAAAAAAGCATCGTACTGCGCTGCGGCGAAGCTGTGCCCGGAATTTGTCCGGGCGCTTTGCGAACCCCCAAAAGCGCCGCGGGCCGCGACTCCCGTCGGCGGCCCGCAGCATGAGGCGCATGGTTAAGGTGTTGTCAGCCGAACAGCTTCATGGCCTGCGCGAGCGTATTGGTCACGCCCCACACGAGCGGCACCAGCACGTAGAGCCAGAAGATCGCCAAGAGCGTCTTGTTCGACGATTTCGTCGCTGCCTGGTTAGACATGATGCGTTCCTCCTTATTTACCGGCGGCGAGTTGCGTCTCGCTCATGTGATGCTTTTCGTGCACGCGGCGCACGAGCAGATTGCAGATGAAGCCGACCACGAGCAGCACGGCCATGATGTGCACGGTCATCGTATAGGCGTCGGCCTTCGCCACGCCATGCGCGACCTGATAGGCGCGCACGTAGTTCACGAGCACCGGGCCCGCCACGCCCGCCGCGGCCCACGCCGTGAGCAGGCGGCCATGAATGCCGCCCACGAACGCCGTGCCGAACATGTCCGCGAGATACGCGGGCACGGTCGAGAAGCCGCCGCCGTACATCGAGAGGATCAGGCAGAACGCCAGCACGAAGAGCACGATGTTGCCGCTCTGCGCGAACTGCGGCACCGCGTAGTAGAGCAGCGCGCCGAACACGAAGAAAATGAAGTACGTGTTCTTGCGGCCCACCCAGTCGGAAGCCGAGGCCCACACGAAGCGCCCGCCCATGTTGAAAAGCGAGAGCAGGCCGACGAAGCCCGCTGCGGCGCCTGCGCTCACGGTGTCCTTGAAGCTTTCCTGGATCATCACCGAGGCCTGGCCCAGCACGCCGATGCCGGCCGTCACGTTGAGGAACAGCACGAGCCAGATGAGGTAGAACTGCGGCGTCTTGAGCGCCTGGTCGATGTGCACGTGCTGGTTCGACACGAGCTTCTTCGCGACGACAGGCGGCGTCCAGCCCGCGGGCTTCCAGTCGGGCGCGGGCACGCGAATGGCGATGGCGCCGATCGTCATCGAGATGAAGTAGGCAATGCCGAGCACCACGAAGGTTTGCGCGACGCCCGCGCTCGTCTCGCTCGCGAAATGCTTCATCAGCATGACCGAGAGGGGCGCCGCGATCATCGCGCCGCCGCCGAAGCCCATGATGGCCAGGCCCGTGGCCATGCCGCGGCGGTCGGGGAACCAGCGGATCAGCGTGGAAACCGGCGACACGTAGCCAAGCCCGAGGCCGATGCCGCCAATCACGCCATAGCCGAGATACAGCAGCGCGATCTGGTGCAGATACACGCCGAGCGCGGAAACCAGAAAGCCGCCGCCGAAGCAGCACGCGGCCGTGAACATGGTGCGGCGCGGGCCCACGCGTTCGAGCCACTTGCCGCCGAACGCGGCAGAAAGCCCGAGAAATACGATGGCGAGCGAGAAGATCCAGCCGAGCGTGGTGAGCGACCAGTCATCGGGCGCGGACGCCGTAATGCCGATCACCTTCGTGAGCGGCGCGTTGAACACGGAGAATGCATAGGCCTGGCCGATGCACAGGTGCACGGCCAGCGCCGCGGGCGGCACCATCCAGCGTGAAAAGCCTGGCGGCGCGACAGTCGCCTCCTTGGAAAAAAATGGTACGGGCTGCGCACCGCGCGTCGAATCTGCAACGCTGCTCATGGGGTCTCCTGAGTCAACCGGAATGCGAGCGGGGCACTCGCTCCGGTTCCATCCGAAATGGCTGTTGGTAGGCGTGGTTTTTGTGTGTTCTTGTGTGTGCAAACGCACGGAACACGATGTGCCGGTGTGCGGCTGCCCCGAACGTTAGTCCCCAGGCGCGGCCTTGGCAATATGAGACGGAGATGCATATGGGACCGCGCGGCCCGCTCGGGGCAGATTGTTGCGCGCGCAGCAAAGCGGCGGCAGCGCCGTATAACGCCTGGGAGAACGATCCAGGCCCCTGGGACACGTGCCATCGCACGGCAACAGATGAGAACCGTTGCTATTGCACGCCCCCGAATCTAGACTCAATACTCGATACAGGGCCCGCGACGCTCCCTGTGAGCGACATCCGCTTGACAAGCCAATAACATGACTTTTAAGTGACGGAAGTAGCGCTCACCCGAGACCCGACACCTGCCGAGCCCCCTCATGCGCCTCGCTCTCGCTCTTTGCCTCACCGTTCTCGGCCCGGCCACCGGAGCGCTGGCCGCCGACCTGCGCGCAGGGGTGGCGCAACTCACGCCCGTGCCCATGGAAGCGAGCGCGGTGAATCCCGCCGGCAGCGCGGCGCAGGCGCCTTATACCAACGAGTCGGAAACGCAGACGTTTACCGTCAACGCGGACGGCTCCTATACGAAGCTCGACACGCTCACGCTGCGCGTGAACACGGAGGCCGGCATCGCGCGCGCGGGCCAGTATTACGTGTGGTTCAACCGCGAGATGGCGCACGTGGAGGTGCTGGAGGCCTGGACCGAGGACGCCCAGGGCGGCCGCCATGACGTACGGCCCGAGCAGATTCGCGACGTGCAGGAAGTGCGCTCGTTCGACGCCCCGATGTTTCAGGACGTGCAGGACAAGGTCATCGTGTTCCCGGCCGTCGAGCCGGGCGCGCGCGTGCATCTCACGTGGCGCAAGACCCAGCATGTGCCCATCGTGCCCGGCTGGTTCAGCGACTTCACGCCGCCGGACCTCGCGCCCACGCACAATTTTCGCGTGATCTACGACCTGCCCGAGAAGGTGCCGCTTTACGCCGACGCGCGCGGCTTCATCGTGCTGCCGCCCGTCACGCTCAACGGCCGCACGCGCTACGAGTACCGCTACGACAAGTCCAGTTTCGAGCGACTCGAATATGGCTCGATTGCCTACGTGAGCTACGGCGACCGCCTGATGGTGTCCACGTTCCCCGACTATGCGGCGTTCGCGAAGGTCTATCGCGAGGCCTCGGTGGACCCGAGCGCGGGCGACGCGGCGATCGTGCGCCTCGCTCAAACGCTGACCGCGCACGACGACACGCCGCGCGCGAAGGCGCAAACGCTCTACAACTGGGTGCGCCGCAACATCCGCTACGTGGCGATCAACATCGGGCGCGGCGAGATCGTGCCGCACCGCGCAACCGAAGTGCTGGCCAATCGCTATGGCGACTGCAAGGACCATGTCGCGCTTTTCGGCGCGCTGCTCGACGCCGTGGGCGTGCGCAACACGCCGGCGCTCGTGAACAGCGGCACGGTCTACACGCTGCCGAGCGTGCCCGGCTTCGGCGTGATCAACCACGTCATCACGTGGCTGCCCGACCTCCAGATGTTCGCCGACTCCACGGCGAGCAACATCGAGTTCGGCTATCTGCCCTCGACCGACATGGACCGCGTGGCCGTGCTCGCCGGCGACGGCAGCCAGGTGCGCACGCCCGCCACCGCCACGACCACGCGCGAGAGCGATCTCGACATCACGGTCGCCCCCGACGGCTCCGCGCGCTTCATCTACCGCTTGCAGGCGCAAGGCTGGTCCGCCGAGCAGACGCGCAGCGTGCTGCGCCTGCAAACGCCCGCGCAGCGCGAGGAATCGCTGCAATGGGAGCTGCGCAACGCCAACCTGCGCGGCAACGCCACGCTCGCCTCCAGCTCGCTCGACGCCACCGCCGGGCCGCTCGTGCTCACGCTCACGGGCACCTTCGACGGCTTCGTCGATCCCGAGATGACCACACCCGTGCCCACGCTCACGAGCTTCGTGGGCGGGCTCGATGCGAACCTGCGCTACTGGCTCGGCGAATCGCGCCGCACGCAGCCGTTCGTGTGCCGCAATGTGGTGGTGACCGAGCGCACACGCATTGCCCTCCCGCCGGGCATGCGCGTGCTCGACGTGCCGATGCCGCAGCACGTCGATAACCGTTTTGTGGATTTCAACTCGCAGTACGCGCTCGACACCGCTTCGAACGTGCTGCGCGTCACGCGCACCGGGAGCACGCATTTCGCGAGCGACGTGTGCAGCGCCGACGATTTCACGCAGATGCGCCCCGCCTTCGAGACGATGGCGCGCGACCTGCGCGCGCAGTTGATCGTCAAGCCGTCTGCGCCGGGCTCGGTGCCCGATAGTCCGCCTAGCGCGCAGTGAGTCCGCGCGCGCGGTTCAAACCGGCCAGAGCGGCCCTTCCTGCATTGCGCCGATCTGCTCGCGCAGTTCGAGAATGCGCTCTTCCCAGTAGCGTTGCGTGTTGAACCACGGGAACGCCACGGGAAACGCGGGATCGTGCCAGCGGCGCGCAAGCCACGCCGAGTAGTGGATGAGGCGCAGCGTGCGCAGCGCTTCGACGAGATGCAACTCGCGCGGCTCGAATTCGCAGAAGTCCTCATAACCCGCGAGCAGATCCGCGAGCGCGCGCGACGCGCCCGCGCGGTCGCCGGGCAGCAGCAGCCACAAATCCTGGATAGCGGGACCCATGCGGCTGTCGTCGAAGTCCACGAAATGCGGACCGGCGTCGGTCCAGAGCACGTTGCTCGGATGGCAGTCGCCATGCACGCGCAGCGAACGCAAGTCGCCCGCGCGCTCGAACGCCGCCTCCACGCCTTCCAGCGCGAGCGTGACCGCCGTCTGCCAGGCGGCGCGCACGTCGGCGGGCACGAAGCCGTGTTCGAGCAGATACGTGCGCGGCTCGTAGCCGTAGGTCTCGATGTCGAGCGTGGGACGCGCGCGATACGCTTGGGTTGCGCCCACCGCGTGAATGCGGCCGATGAAGCGGCCGAGCCATTCGAGCGTGTCGCTGCGGTCGAGGTCGGGCGCGCGGCCGCCGCGCCGCTCGAAGAGCGCGAAGCGGTAGCCGTCGAATTCGTGGAGCGTGCGTCCTTCGAAGGTGAGCGCGGGCACGGCCGGAATCTCGCGCACGGCGAGTTCGGCGACGAACGTGTGCTCTTCGAGTATCGCCTCGTTGCTCCAGCGCCCGGGGCGATAGAACTTGGCGACGAGCGGCGGGCCGTCTTCGACGCCCACCTGGTACACCCGGTTCTCGTAGCTGTTGAGCGCGAGCATGCGGCCATCCGTGCGGCGGTTGGCCGGTATCAGCACGCTGTCCAGCGCGTCGAGCACGCACTCGGGCGTGAGACGCGCGTACGGCGCGGCTAGCGGATCGCCGGGGCTGGACGGCTCACCCGGGATCGGAGAGGGATCGTAATTCATACCCGCATTGTGCCTCTTGCGGGCGGCGCAGGCGAGCCGCCGTGCAAGGCGCGCGCGGCGCGCTACACGCTCGCAGCCGCGCCCTCGTGCCTCCTCAGTGAATCTTCGCGCCGGCGGGCATGACGTGCTCGCCCGTATCGATCAGATCTTCGAGAAAAAAGGGCTCGGTGTTGAGTTGCGCCGACGCGCCAGGCTCCCCGGCATACCAGGTCACCATCGCCATGTCGCCGAGAAGGCGCATCACGATGCCGCGCGCGCCCTGTGGCACGGCGATATGAACGGAACGGACGATAGAACCGATTTGCATGATGTTTCCCCGTTACCTTCGCCGGCTTCCTCGAAGGAAGTCCGGTCGGTAATGCTGACAAAAAACCGATGCGCACCATCGGTTGCGCGCGCATCCAAACCCGCCGCGGGCCACTTGCTTGTTCACCGCGCTTTCGCGGTGCGACCCTTGGCATACCCATTGTTGCCTTTTTGCGCGCACACGCAAAGCGAAAAAATACAGGGGTGCATCAGCAGCCGAACCGGCGCTACGCCATACGCCGCCCCATCTTCGCTCGTGCTGCGCGCACGACTTACGAAACCCTGACTGTAACAGATGGTAAACCCCGCCCCCCGCGCCCTTGCTTGCGCAGCACCCGAAAAAGTACGCTGATGCACGTTGACTGGCGCTATAGTCCTGTCCCATCCGGGCCAGATCCAGTCGCTGTGCGCAGCGGGCAAGAGACCTCGCGCGCACAAGCCGCAACCGGCCACGATACCGATAACCGAGACGCTCGCCACCACGGCCGGACCAGCCCCGCGAGCCAGATATCCCGACACCAGCGAAGGAACCCGCCGTTCCATGTGGATCGTTCGACTCGCGCTCAAGCGCCCGTACACGTTCGTCGTACTCGCGTTGCTGCTGTTGATCGTAGGACCGCTGACGATCCTGCGCACTCCCACGGACATCTTCCCGAACATCGACATCCCGGTGCTCTCGGTCATCTGGACCTACACGGGTCTGCCCGCCGACGAAATGGAAAAGCGCATCGTGCTCAATTACGAGCGCGGCCTTTCGGTGGCTGTAAACGATATCGAGCACACCGAATCCACGTCGCTCAACGGCATTGCGGTGGTGAAGATCTTCTTCCAGCCGCACGCCAATATCCAGGAAGCACTCGCTGAAGTCACCGCGCTGTCGCAGGCGCAGCTGCGCTCGCTGCCGCCCGGCATCAATCCGCCGTTCATCCTGCGCTACAACGCCTCGACGGTGCCGATCCTGCGCCTGTCGCTTTCCTCGCCGCAGCTCACCGAACAGGAGTTGTTCGACTACGGCAACAACTTCCTCAAGACGCAGCTCGCCACCGTGCCGGGCGCGTCCGCGCCGCTGCCCTATGGCGGCAAGCAGCGGCAGATCATGGTCGACATCGACCAGCGCGCGCTACAGCAGCACAACCTCTCGCCCATGGACGTGGTGACGGCGATCAGCGCGCAGAACCTCATCCTGCCTTCGGGCACGGCAAAGATCGGCGCGACCGAGTATTCGGTCACGATGAACGCAAGTCCCGACACCTTAGCGGGTCTCAACGACATTCCCGTGAAAACCACGGCGAGCGGCACGATCTACATTCGCGACGTCGCGCACGTGCGCGACGGCTTCGTGCCGCAAACCAACATCGTGCGCGTGGACGGCCAGCGCGCGTCGCTGCTCACCATCAACAAGAGCGGCAACACCTCGACGCTGGAGATCGTCGATCGCATCAAGCAGATGATGCCCACGCTGCGCAATCTCGTGCCGCCTTCGCTGAATATCGATCCGGTCGCGGACCAGTCGCTGTTCGTGCGCGCCTCGGTGCAGGGCGTGCTGCGCGAAGCGCTCATCGCGGCCGCGCTCACGGCGCTCATGATCCTGCTCTTTCTCGGCAACTGGCGCGCCACGCTCATCATCGCGGTGTCGATTCCGCTTTCGATGATCACCTCAGTCATCGTGCTCTCGGCGCTCGGCGAGACCATCAACATCATGACGCTGGGCGGCCTCGCGCTCGCGGTGGGCATTCTCGTTGACGACGCAACGGTCGCGATCGAGAACATCAGCCAGCAACTCGAACAAGGCAAGACGCTGGAGCAGGCGATTCTCGACGGCGCGCACCAGATCGCCATTCCCACGCTCGTCTCCACGCTCTCCATCTGCATCGTGTTCGTGCCGATGTTCCTGCTCACGGGCGTGGCGCACTATCTCTTCATCCCGCTCGCGGAAGCCGTGGTGTTCGCGATGCTGGCGTCGTACTTCTTCTCGCGTACGCTCGTGCCCACGCTCGCGAAGTACCTGATGCGCCATCATCACAAGCCCGCCGACCTGCATCACGTGCATGGCGCGACGCGCAACCCGTTCATGCGCGTTCACCTCGCGTTCGAGCGCGGCTTCGAGCGGCTGCGCGAGCGCTATCGCGTGTTTCTCGCCGCGCGCGTGACGCATCCCGTGTGGTTCGTCGTGGCGTTTCTCGCCTGTTGCGGCGCTTCGCTGCTGCTCATGCCGTTTCTCGGGCGCGACTTCTTTCCGCAGGTCGATGCCGGCACGATTGCGCTGCACGTGCGCGCGAAAACCGGCATGCGCGTGGAAGAAACAGCCGTGCTCGTGGACCGTATCGACAAGCGTATTCGCGAGCTGATTCCGCCTCGCGAGCTACATTCGATCATCGACAACATCGGCCTGCCGGTCTCGGGCATCAACCTCTCGTACAGCAACACCGGCACCATCGGCACCTCGGACGCCGACGTGCTGCTCTCGCTGAACGAGGACCATCATCCCACCGCGGGTTACGTGCGCCTCCTGCGCCGCACGCTCAACGACGAATTCCCCGGCGTGCAGTTCGCCTTCCTGCCCGCCGACATCGTGAGCCAGACGCTGAACTTCGGCATGCCCTCGCCCATCGACATCCAGATCGTGGGCCGCGACGTGGCGGGCAACCGCGCCTTCGCGGCCACACTGCTCGCGCGGCTGCGCGGCGTGCCCGGTTTCGCCGACGCGCGCATCCAGCAGCCCGCCGATCTTCCGCGCATCTTCATCGACGTGGACCGCACGCGCGCGCAGCAGGCCGGCTTCACGCAGAAGGACGTGGCAAGCGACCTGCTCATCACGCTTTCGGGCAGCCAGCAGACCACGCCCACGTTCTGGCTCAATCCGGTCAACGGCGTGAGCTACAACGTCGTCACGGAAGCCCCGCAATACACGATCGATTCGCTGCAATCGCTCGCCAACATTCCGCTCACCGCGAATGGCCGCAGCAATATTCTCGGCTCGCTCGCTAGCATGCAGCGCGTGGCGGGCAACGCGGTCGTCACGCACTACAACGCGCAGACCACCATCGACATCTATGGCACCGCGGACGGGCGCGACCTGGGCGCGGTGTCCGACGACATCGCGAAGATCATCGACGACACGCGCGCCGAACTGCCGAAAACGTCGAGCATCAAGCTGCGCGGCCAGGTGCAGACGATGAACGATTCGTTCTCCGGATTATTGGGCGGGCTCATCTTCGCGATCGTGCTCGTGTATCTGCTGATCGTCGTGAACTTCCAGTCGTGGCTCGATCCGTTCATCATCATCACGGCGTTGCCGGGCGCGCTCGCGGGCATCGTCTGGATGCTGTTCCTCACGCACACCACGCTCTCCATTCCCGCGCTCACGGGCGCGATCATGTGTATCGGCATCGCCACGGCGAATTCCATTCTCGTCATCAGCTTCGCGCGTGAGCAACTGCGCCTGCACGGCGACGCCGCGCGCGCCGCGATCGAAGCGGGCTACACGCGTTTTCGGCCGGTGCTCATGACCGCGCTTGCCATGGTGATCGGCATGGTGCCGATGGCCATCGGCCTGGGCGAAGGCGGCGAGCAGAATGCGCCGCTCGGGCGCGCCGTGATCGGCGGCCTCGCGGTGGGCACGCTCGCCACGCTGATCTTCGTCCCCGTGGTGTTCTCGCTCATCTACCGCAAGCTCGGCGAGCGCCGCCAGCGCGCCATCGAAAACGTGGTGCCCAAATCATGAATCTCCTGTCATGACGAATCATTCGCAAACGCCGTCGCCGCAAGATCCGCAATCGCCGCACACAGCGCGGCGCTGGCCTGTCGTGCTTGCCGCGCTCGTCGTGCTCGGGCTCGCGGCGCAAGGCATCTGGTCGCGTTATAGCGCACATGCAGCGCTCGAGCGCGAAGCGAAATCGGCCAGCACGCTCTCCGTGCAGGTGGTCACGCCGCAGCGCTCGACCCGCGCGCTCGACCTCGTGCTGCCCGGCAACGTGCAGGCGTTTCTCGACACGCCGATCTACGCGCGCACCAACGGCTACCTGCGCAAGTGGTACTTCGACATCGGCGCGCACGTGAAGGCGGGCCAGTTGCTCGCGGAAATCGACGCGCCCGAGGTGGACGACCAGCTGCGCGCCGCGCGCGCCGATCTCGCCAATGCCGAAGCGAACTACGCGCTCGCGAAAACAACGGCCGACCGCTGGACGCAGATGCTGCAAAACCGCTCGGTCGCGAAGCAGGACACCGACGAAAAGGTCGGCGACATGCTCGCGAAAAAAGCCACGCTCGACGCCGCGCGCTACAACGTCTCGCGGCTCTCGCAACTGCAATCGTACGAGCGCGTGACGGCGCCCTTCGACGGCATCGTCACGGCGCGCAACGTGGACGTGGGCGCGCTGATCGACGCCGGCAACGGCGGCACGGCGCAAAAGGAACTGTTCCACCTCGCGCAGGCGGACCGGCTGCGTGTGTACGCGAACGTGCCGCAAGCCTACGCGCAGCAGATACACGTGCAGGAGCACGCGTATCTCACGCTCAACGAAGCGCAGGGCAAGCGCTTTCCGGGCATCGTCGCGCGCACGGCGGGCGCGGTCGATGCGACGCAGCGCACGATGCTCGTCGAGGTCGACGTGGACAACCGCAGCGGCGAGTTGCTGCCCGGCGCGTATGCGCAGGTTCACTTCGCGCTCGACGGCGCGGCCACGCCGATCACGCTGCCCGGCAATGCGTTCCTGTTCCGCCCCGACGGCGTGAAGGTCGCGACCGTCGATGCGGACAACCGCGTGAAGCTCGTGAAGGTCACGCTCGGCACCGACTTCGGCACGCGCGTGGCGGTGGCTGCCGGGCTCACGGGCGACGAGCGCGTGATCGTCAATCCGCAGGACGCGATCGTCGACGGCACGCCGGTGCGCATCGTGCCCGCGCACGGCGAGCACAAGACGGGCGCGGCGAATGCCGCGAGCGGCGCGAGTGCTGCAAGTGCTGCCGGTGCCACGCAAAGCGCAAGCGACAGCGCGCAAGCGCAGGGCGAATGATGAAGCCAGCCCGCGCGCGACTTGTCGCTTTCACCACGCTAGCTGTGGTATCGGCGCTTTCTGCGCTTGGCGGCTGCACGGTCGGCCCCGACTACGTGCGCCCGGCGATGCCCGTGGCCGCGACGTACAAGGAACTGGAGGGCACGGGCTGGACGCTCGCGCAGCCCGCCGACCAGGCGTCGCGTGGCGCGTGGTGGACGATCTACGGCGACGCCACGCTCGACGCGCTCGAAGCGCAGGTGGAGACCGCGAACCAGAACGTCCAGGCCGCGCAGGCGCACTTTCGCGCGGCGCGCGCGAACGTCGCCCAGCAGCGTTCGAGCTTTTTCCCGCTCGTGACCGCGAGCGGCGACTACTCGCGCTACCGCACCTCGCAGAATCTCCAGTACACGTCGAAGGCCGGTCTCACGATCAACGACTACGCCGTGGGCATCGACGCCACATGGGAGCCCGACATCTGGGGCCGCGTGGCGCGCAATGTCGAGGCCGCGAAGGCCGGCGCGCAGGCGAGCGCCGCCGACATGCAGGCGGTACTGCTCTCGATGCAGGCCGAACTCGCCACCGACTACTTCGAGCTGCGCGGCGTGGACCGCGAGCGCCAGTTGCTCGACGACACTCTCCAGGCCTACCGCGAATCGCTCGAACTCACGCAGAACCGCTACGCGGGCGGCATCGCCACCGACGCCGACGTGGGCCAGGCGCAAACGCAGCTGCAAACCACCGAGGCGCAGGCCATCGATCTCGGCGTGCAGCGCGCGCAACTCGAACACGCGATCGCCATCCTCACGGGCCAGTCGCCCTCCACCTTCTCGCTGCCGGTCGCGCCGAAGGCGGCCTACACGGTGCGCGCGATCGCGAGCCCGCCGGGCGTGCCGTCGAAGCTGCTGGAGCGGCGTCCTGACATCGCCGCCGCCGAGCGGCGCGTGGCGGCCGCGAACGCGCAGGTGGGCGTGGCGACGGCGGCGTTCTTTCCGAGCCTGATGCTCGCGGTCACGGGCGGACTGGAGGCGACCAACTTCAGCCAGTGGCTCGTCGCCCCCGCGCGCTTCTGGTCGCTCGGGCCGACGCTCGCGGGCACGCTGCTCGATTTCGGCGGCCGCGAGGCGGTGCGCGACGCGGCGCGCGCGCAGTACGACGAGAACGTCGCGCAGTACCGCGAGACGGTGCTCGACGCGTTCGGCGAAGTCGAGGACAACCTCGCCACGCTGCGCGTGCTCGAACAGGAAGCGCTCGCGCAGGACCGCGCCGTGGACGCGGCGCGGCGCACGCTGGCGACGATCGAGAGCCGCTACCGCAGCGGCGCGATCACCTATCTCGACGTGGTGGTCGCGCAAACCACGACGCTCACCAACGAGCGCCAGGCCGTGGCGATCTCGCGCCGGCGCATGGCCGCGAGCGTCGCGCTCGTGAAGGCGCTGGGCGGCGGCTGGAACGCGGCCGACCTGCCCGGCGACGATGCGCTCGTGCATCCGGACAAAGCCGGCGGCGCGCGGCCCGCCAGCGCGCCGGTCACCTCGCCCGCGCCAGGCTGACCGATGACCGGCTAACGCTTGAAGACGCATACCGGCCGCGCTGCGGCGCTGGCCAACACCAATCGCATAACAGGCGTATCGTTGCGGCTTTGCAATAATCCGCACTTCTGGAGAACCTGTCGTGACTGCTTCACCGGGCGCCACGCGCAATTCCGCGCCCGCCGCCGTTCCGTACATCGAACGCGGCACTCCTGAATTCTGGCGCGCGAGCCTCGCGCTGCTATTCGCCGGCTACGCCACGTTTTCGCTGCTGTACTGCGTGCAGCCGCTACTGCCCGCGTTCTCGCAGACCTTCGGCGTGAGCCCCGCGCAAAGCAGCCTCGCGCTCTCGTTCACCACGGCCGCGCTCGCCATCGCCATCTTCGTCGCGGGCTTCGTCTCCGAAGGCTGGAGCCGCCGCGGCATGATGACCGCCTCGCTGTGCGCCTCGTCGCTGCTCACGCTCGCCACGGCTTTCGCACCGCACTGGCACCAGTTGCTGGTGCTGCGCACGCTCGAAGGCATCGCGCTCGGCGGCGTGCCCGCCGTCGCCATGGCCTGGCTCGCCGAGGAAATGCACCCCGACGGGCTGGGCCTTTCGATGGGGCTCTACGTGGGCGGCACGGCCATCGGGGGCATGGCGGGGCGCGTGATCACCGGCATCGTCACCGACCTGTTCGGCTGGCGCGCGGCCGTGGCCGTGATCGGTCTGCTCGGCCTCGCCTCAATGTTCGCGTTCCGCGCGCTGCTGCCGCCCTCGCGTCACTTTTCGCCAAAGAGCGGCCTCGGCTTCGCGCATCATCGCGCGGCGCTGCTGCGCCATTTCGCGCGGCCCGGCCTGCCCATGCTGTTCGCCATGGGCTTCGTGCTGATGGGCAGCTTCGTCACGCTGTACAACTACATCGGCTACCGGCTGATCGCCGCGCCCTATCACATGAGCCAGGCGGCCATCGGCGCGATCTTCCTTGTCTACCTCACAGGCGTGGTCGCGTCGCCGTGGTCCGGCCGCATGGCCGACACCTTCGGGCGCGGCCGCGTGCTGATCGCCAGCCTCGCGATGATGCTCGCAGGCGTCGTGCTCACGCTGTTCTCGCCGCTTGCCGCTATCGCCGCGGGCATCGCCTGCCTCACGATCGGCTTCTTCGCCGGGCATGCGGTGGCGAGCAGCTGGGTCGGCCGGCTCGCGCGCGAAGCGAAAGGCCAGGCCGCCGCGCTGTATCTGCTGGCCTATTACCTCGGCTCGAGCGTGATGGGCTCGGTCGGCGGGCACTTCTGGGCGGGCGCGGGCTGGAGCGGCGTGGCGGGGCTCGTGATCGTCCTGCTCGTCGCCGGGCTCGCGCTCGCGGTGACGCTGCGCAAGCGTGAACACGCCGGAGCGGCATGAGGCGGGCATGTAGCGGGCATTCAGCAGGCATGAGGGGCGACCGGGCACGCAGCATGCGCGCTTGTACTTCTGTGCGCCGCACAAGCCCGCAATAGAAAGGCATCCGTAATATTAAGACGACTGACGCTTTGCGGGCCGCGCGAGCCGCTGTGCCACGCCGAAGCGCTTCTGGCGGGCTTTTGCGGCGCGGCGCACGCACCGGAGGACAGCACGGCGGCACGCATGCGTGCCGCCATGTTCGCCACCCTCACCTATACTCGATTGCAGGCCCGAAGCCGCCGCGTCACGCCGCCGGCATGACGATCAGAACAACAAGCATCGCGCGCCTTCGTTGCCAACACGATAAGGAGACGAGCATGGAAGGTTATTTCACGATCGGCGATTTCGTGATGATCATCCCGATGGCCCTCGCCGGCGCCCTTTTTCTCGGCGCGGTGCCGTGCGCAACGGAATTCAGGCACAACACGCTGCGCGTGATCGGTGCGCTGATCGGCGTTCTCGCGGCTGTCGCGCTCGTCGAGACGCTGCCTGCGCTGATGTAACGTACGGGCTCATTTAGCGCATGGTGGCCCACGAGCCGCCTGCGCGATGCGCTGCTTCCGCGTTCGCCGTGACGTTGCATGGCGTCGCGCCTGGCGCGCGAAACGCCGTGCGCGACGTCACACGCACGTACCCTCTCGCGCCCTCTCATTCACTCAGCCCCGACACCCGGCTGCAAACCCCTGAACTGCCGCAACGCAGCGGCGAGATAGTCCGCGCTCGCCGCTTCCTGATGAGCCTGCACGAGCGCGGGCAGCGCCGTCCAAGGCAGCGTCGGATGCAGATGATGCTGGCGATGCAGATGGTGGTTCATCAGCAACACGCCCAGGACGCGCGGCACGCGAAAGTCACGCGCGCGCCCCGGTTCGTCGAGCGCGACGCCGTAGTGCGGCAGGTTGTCGGCCACCGAGAGCCATACGCCACGCAGATACATCGCCGCGAGCAGCACCGGCCACGCCTTGCCGTAAAGCACGAACGACGCCGCGTATAGCGCGACCGAGACGAGCCAGTCGCGCCGCGCGCGGCGGCGGCGCACGGGGTCGGCGGCATGGTTCGCGAAAAGCCGCTGCACCTGCACGCCCTCGCGGCCGTGCGCGCCCACGCCGCGCGCGACGATCTTGCGCGCGAGCCGCACCGGCAAGAACGCCACGAGCGGCAGCAGCAGTTCGGCAACGTAAAGGCCGCCCAGCAGGCGCGCGTAATACGCAATGCGGCGGCGCCAGCGCGCGCCGGACCCTGTGCGAGCGTCGTGCCCATCGTGAATTTCGTGCACATCGGGACGGTCGAAGGGCTCGCGCGTGAAGCGGTGATGCATCAGGTGTCCGAAACGCACCGCATCGAACGGCATGGCCAAACCGATGGCGAGCGCACGGGCAAGCCACTCGTTCGGGCGGCGCTCCCGCGACAGTTGCCCATGAATGCCTTCGTGGATCAGCCCCCAGTGGGCCGGCGTGGCGAGCACCACGGGCACGAGCGTCGCGAGCAGGGCGAGTGTCGGGCCGCCCGTTGCGTCGATGAGGAGCGGCAGTCCGATGAGTTCGTAGCCGAGCGCCGCGAGCACGAAGGCGATCAGCACCGCGTTCGCGCGGGCGGCCTCAGCGGGCCTGGGCGCTCGCGTGGCGGACGGGGAACGCGCTGCGCGTTCGGCGCTCATGGACTCCATGGTGATTCCTCGCGGCAAAGGCTGCCGCGACGTTAGCAGGGCCACATGACAAAGCGAAGAACGGTGCCCCGCTTGCGCCCGCCCGGCAGGCAAAGCCCCGGACGAAAAAAAACCGCCTCGCGAAGGAGGCGGTTGGGTGGCGAAACCGGCCGCTCAGATGTGCTGATCGGTGGACGGCTTCTCCCACAGGTTCACGCCGCCTTCGGTCGCATAGCGGTCGATCTCGGCGAGTTCTTCCGCCGAGAATTCGAGGTTCTTCAGCGCCGCGACGTTCTCGCGCACCTGCTCCGCGCGGCTCGCGCCGATCAGCGCCGAGGTCACGCGGCCGCCGCGCAGCGTCCAGGCAATCGCCATCTGCGCAAGACTCTGGCCGCGGCGCAGCGCGAGGTCGTTGAGCTTGCGCACGTGCCCGATGTTCTCGGGGCTCAGGTGCTCGCCCTTGAGCGAGCCGCCGCCCGGACGGTTCACGCGCGCATCCTCCGGCACGCCGTTCAGGTACTTGTTCGTGAGCAGCCCCTGCGCGAGCGGCGTGAACGCGATGCTGCCCGCGCCCACCTCGTCGAGCGTGTCGAGCAGTCCGTGCTCGATCCAGCGGTTCAGCATGTTGTACGACGGCTGGTGAATGAGCAGCGGCACCTTGTATTCGGCGAGCAGCTTCGCCATTTCGCGCGTTTTCGCGGGCGAATACGACGAGATGCCGACATAGAGCGCCTTGCCCTGCTGCACGGCCGTGGCGAGCGCACCCGCCGTTTCCTCTAGCGGCGTTTCCACGTCGAAGCGGTGCGAATAGAAGATGTCGACGTAGTCGAGGCCCATGCGCTTGAGGCTCTGGTCCAGGCTCGCGAGCACGTACTTGCGCGAGCCGCCGCCCTGGCCGTACGGGCCCGGCCACATGTCCCAGCCCGCCTTGGACGAGATCAGCAGTTCGTCGCGGTAAGGCCGGAAGTCGTCCTTGAAGATGCGGCCGAAGTTGGTTTCGGCGCTGCCGTACGGCGGGCCGTAGTTGTTCGCGAGGTCGAAGTGGGTGATGCCGAGATCGAAGGCGGTGCGCAGGATCTCGCGCTGGGTGGAAATCGGCGTGGTGTCGCCGAAGTTGTGCCACAGACCGAGTGAAAGCGCGGGCAGCTTGAGCCCCGACTTGCCGCAAAAGCGGTACTGCATGTCCGAATAGCGTTCAGATGCTGCTTCGTAGGCCATGGTCTGGATCCTCGGCAAAAACGGGTAGTGGGCGTAGGAGGTGCGCAACGCGCCGTGCGGCGCGCCGCGCTCGTGAGGCAGCTATGTTAGCCAATCCGCCCCGGTTGCGCAGATGCCCACTATGCGGGAAATGCGCGGGAAGGGCGTGGGAACGGTGCCTGAAAAGCCGCCCCCTGGACGCGCCGCAGCCACTCGCCTACACTGCGGCGTCCATCCTTTGCGAGGGGTTGTTCATGGTTAAAGTGGTTTCGATCGCGCTCATCGCCTGCGGCGTCGTCCTGCTGTACTTCGGCGGCCAGTCGCTCCATTCGTTCGCGAACGACATGTCGCGCCTCTTTACCGGCGCGCCCACCAATCGCACGATCATCCTGATCGGCGGCGGCATCGCCGCCACGCTCGCGGGCGTCACCGGACTCACGATGTCGGGGCGGCGGCGTTGATCCGCCTTTAGTTGATCCACCGTTGTTGATCCACCGCTGTTGATCCAACGTTAATCAGGCGTCGTTCGGACAACGCAGCGTCGCCTCAAAGCTTCACTTCAGGCTTCGCTGCCGAGCGCGTGCCCGGCAGCGGCACGTTGCTCGCGCCGTGATAGGTGAAGACGAGCGAGAACTTCACCTGGTCGCTCTGGTTCTGCCCCGCCGAATGCAGCGTGTTGCAGTGGAAGAACACGACGTCGCCCGCGTTGAGCGTCGGCGCAATCGCCTGGTCGATCCACGCGCGGTTCTCGGGCAGGTCCGCGCGGAAGAATTTCGCCGCGTCGAACCGCTCCGAGGTGAACGGCGCATCGTGCGAGCCCGGCACGAACCACAGGCCGCCGTTTTCCATTTTCTCCGGCCCGAGCGCGAGCCACACCGAAACGAGGTCGTCGCGCTCGAACGACCAGTAGCGCACGTCGCGGTGCCAGCCCGTCAGGCTGCCGTAGTGCGGGTGCTTCGTCATCATGCAGTTGTGATGCGCGCGCGAAAGAAAGGGCTCCTCGCCGAAATACAGCTCCATCCAGCCCGCAATCTCAGGCGAGGTGGCCCACTCGCGATACAGCGCGTGGCGCGAGTACGCGTCGAGCAGGCGGCGCACCGTATGGCCGCCGGGCGCGTCCTTCGATTCGGGCGCGCCGGGGTAGCGCAAGTCGGCTTCGAATTCCAGCGGCGCGGCGGCCGCCTCCAACTGCTCCTGCGCGACCCGCTTGATCGCCTCGCAGCGCTCAGGTGAGACGAGCCCCGGCACCACCACGAAACCGCGTTCGCGCAGCGCCTGCACCTGTTCTTTCTTTGAATGGACTGACATGGGACTTCCGTTATGCGATGCCTGCGGGGGCCGCGGCTTTCGTGCGTCGTTTTCTCCGACCATACCGCCACGGCGTCGGCGCGCGCCGACGTTCCGATTGTAAAGCGTGCAGGCACGCCGGGAAGCGCCACCGGGTCGCGCCGCGTGGCCCTGGCCGCGCACGTCAATGGCGCGCGCGCACCGCCATGAGGACAAAGGGCGCGATCGCCTGCATCAAAGCGGCGCGGGGGCGGGTATTAACCGACTTTCTGCCGTCATCAATCGCGTGTAGTCTGTCGCGCATGTTGTTTCCAATCGCTGAACGCTCATCGCACGTGCGGATCGCCGTGAACGCCTTGCCGCACAAGGCGCTCCAACAGAAGAATCCGTCCCGTCGCGTCTTACGCCGCGCCCTGCGGCCCGTCTGCCGTCCGCCCATATCGTGACGACCTCGAAGACAGGCACGTTTGCTGCTCGATGCAAAGCGTCGCGCAAGGCGCACCTCGAACCCGATTCCGCAACCGCCATGCATACCCTTTTCGATACCCATCGCATGACCCACGCCGCCCACACTGCCCTGAAGGCTGCCCGCCCCGCCCGTCGCCACGTGGTGCGCGCCCTGCGCCACCACGCCGCCCGCACGCGCGCGCTCGCACAACAGGTGCGGGAAGTGAAGCCCGTCGACAACATGCGCACGTGGTTCCACTCGTTCTTCGCCGTGCTGCGCCTGCGCTCGGGCTCGCGCCACTTCTCGCTGCGCACGCTGCTGTATCGTCCGAATGCCACGCTGCGCTCGCTCGCGGCGCCTTCCACGGTTCATACCGCGCGCAATCCGCGCCGGCCGCGCCGCATGACGTCCGGCAGCGCAGGCTGGTTCGGCTTCGCGATGCGCTAAAGCCCACTAAGGCCCGCTAGAGCCCGATAAAGCCCACTAAAACCAGCAGGGCCGGGCGCAGTCCCAAAACAAAAAACCCCGCACGGGCTTGCGCCCTGCGGGGTTTTTCTTCGCAACGACCGGCGTGGCCGCCGGTCATCGCGATGCGTGCTTGCGCAGGCTCAGGCCAGCGCGCCCACCGGCTCCGTGCCGGCGGCTTCGGCCAGTGCGAGCGCGCGGTCCGTGGCTTCCCACGAGAATTCCGGCTCTTCGCGGCCAAAGTGGCCGTAAGCGGCGGTCTTTTCGTAGATCGGGCGCAGCAGGTCGAGCATCTGGATAATGCCCTTCGGACGCAGATCGAAGTGTTCGCGCACGAGCTTCGTGATGGTCGCGTCCGAGACCTTGCCGGTGCCGAACGTGTTGACCATGACCGAGGTCGGCTCGGCCACGCCGATCGCGTACGACACCTGGATCAGGCAGCGCGACGCGAGGCCGGCGGCCACGATGTTCTTCGCGACGTAACGGCCGGCGTAGGCAGCCGAACGGTCCACCTTCGACGGGTCCTTGCCCGAGAACGCACCGCCGCCGTGCGGGGCTGCGCCGCCGTACGTGTCGACGATGATCTTGCGGCCCGTGAGACCGCAATCGCCCTGCGGGCCGCCGATCACGAAGCGACCGGTCGGGTTCACGAGGAATTTGATGTCGCCCTTGATGAGTTCGGACGGGAGAACCGGCTTGATGACTTCCTCGATCACCGCTTCGCGCAGCGTGGCCAGATCGATGTCCGGCGAGTGCTGCGTGGAGAGCACGACCGTGTCGATGGCGTGCGGCTTGCCGTCGACGTAGCGCACGGTGACCTGCGACTTGGCGTCCGGGCGCAGCCAGGGCAGACGGCCGTCACGGCGCAGGTTCGACTGGCGCTCGACCAGGCGGTGCGAAAGGTGGATCGGCAGCGGCATCAGCTCGGGCGTTTCGTCGCACGCATAGCCGAACATCAGGCCCTGGTCGCCTGCACCTTGATCGAGGTTGTTATCGTGCGCGCGGTCCACGCCTTGAGCGATGTCCGGCGACTGCTTGTCGTAAGCGACGAGCACCGCGCAGCCGCGGTAGTCGATGCCGTAGTCGGTGTTGTCGTAGCCGATGCGCTTGATCGTGTCGCGCGCGACCTGGATGTAGTCGACGTTTGCCGTGGTGGTGATTTCACCGGCGAGCACGACGAGACCCGTGTTGCACAGCGTTTCCGCTGCAACGCGCGAGTACTTGTCTTGCGTCAGGATGGCGTCGAGGATCGCGTCCGAGATCTGGTCAGCGACCTTGTCCGGGTGGCCTTCGGAAACGGATTCGGAAGTGAAGAAATAGTCGTTTGCCACGTGTCAGGCTCCTGTAGCTGGTGACGGTTGATGTTCACGTAGCCAGCTTCGGGAGCTTTGAAGCGGCGACGCTTTAGCGGATTTGCTGCCCGGTTGTCAGTCTGCGTCTGTCTATAAGACCCAGTGACCGACCTCCGGCTTCGCCCCGCAAGTTGTCTATTAACTCGGCGAAGCCCTTATTATAGCGACTTCCTTAAATTGTCGCAGAGTCCCCCCGCGTGCCGTCCGTCGCCTTCCCCACAGTTCGCAAGCCTTGCCGCGGAGTCGCCGCATGCTAGGCAAGCTCGGCTCCCGCTTCGCCATCGGCTTGCTCAAGCTGTTCGCGATCCTGCCCTATGGTTTCGTCGCCCGCCTGGGCGACGGGCTCGGCTGGCTCCTCTACAAGATCCCGAGCAGCCGCAAGCGCGTCGTGCATACCAACCTGCGCCTGTGCTTTCCCGAATGGAGCGACGAAAAGCGCGAGGAAGTAGCGGGGCTGCACTTCCGTCACGCCATTCGCAGCTACATGGAGCGCAGCGTGCAATGGTTCGGCTCGGCGAAGAAGCTCGAAAAGATCGTGGAGCTCGACAGCGAGATCGATCTCACCGATCCGAACCTGCCGCCCACCCTCTTCCTCGGCCTGCATTTCGTGGGCATCGAGGCCGGCTCCATGTTTCTCAACTACTCGCTGCACCGCCCGTGCGGCTCGCTCTACCAGCCGTTTTCGAACCCCGAGTTCGAAGCGGCCGCGAAGGCCGGCCGCAGCCGCTTCGGCGCCGAGATGGTGAGCCGCGCGGACAGCGCGCGCGCCGTGCTGCGCTGGCTGCGCGACAAGAAGCCCGTGATGCTCGGCGCGGACATGGACTACGGCATGCGCAATTCCGCGTTCGTGCCCTTCTTCGGCGTGCCCGCGTGCACGCTCACGGCCGTCGGGCGTCTTGCGAAAGTAGGGCATGCGCAGGTCGTGCCGTTCATCGGCGAGGTGCTGCCCAATTACAAGGGTTATCGGCTGAAAGTGTTCAAACCTTGGGAAAATTATCCGACCGGCGACGACGAGCTCGACGCGCGCCGGATGAACGCCTTCCTCGAAGAACAGATTCCGCGCATTCCCGAGCAGTACTACTGGGTCCACAAGCGCTTCAAGACGCGGCCGCCGGGCGAACCGAGCGTGTATCGCTGAAAGATGCGCTGAAAGATGCGCCCACGAATGCACCCACAAGCGAGGCCCGGGTTTTCGCCCTGGCCTCGCTTACAATAACGGCATGAAACTCAAATTCACCAAGATGCACGGCGCGGGCAACGACTTCGTCGTGCTCGACGGCTACAGCCAGGACCTCGCGCTCACGCCCGAGCGCGTGCGCGCGCTCGCCGACCGCCACTTCGGCATTGGCGCGGACCAGCTGCTGATCGTCGAGAAGCCGACCGTGGATGGCGTCGACTTCCGCTATCGCATCTTCAATTGCGACGGCGGCGAGGTCGAGCACTGCGGCAACGGCGCGCGCTGCTTCGTGAAATTCGTGCGCGAACGCAAGCTCACCGACTCGAACCGCGTGCGCGTGCAGGTGCAGAAGGGCACGATCACGCTCGTCGTGCAGGAAAACGGTGAAGTCGTGGTCGACATGGACCGCCCCGAGTTCGAACCGGCGCTCGTGCCGTTCGACGCCCAGGGCCTCGAAGGCCGCCGCGAGGGCAACGACACGCTCTGGCCGCTCGACGTGAATGGCGCGACGCGCTGGATTTCGGTCGTCTCAATGGGCAACCCGCACGCGGTGCAGGTGGTGGACGACGTCGAGGCCTACCCGGTGAAGGCCGAGGGCGCGATCATCGAAACGCACGCGCGCTTCCCGAACAAGGTGAACGCCGGTTTCATGCAGGTCGTCTCGCGCAGCGAAGTGAAGCTGCGCGTGTTCGAGCGCGGCGCGGGCGAAACGCTCGCGTGCGGCACGGGCGCGTGTGCGGCCGTGGCGGCCGGTATCCGCCGCGGGCTGCTCGACTCGCCCGTGAAGGTCCATACGCACGGCGGCGTGCTGACCATCGCCTGGGACGGCGCGCGCGACGAGTCCGCCGCGCTCACGATGGCAGGCCCGGCCACGACCGTGTTCGAAGGCGAGATCGAGCTGGCCGACTGAGTCCTGAAGGGACAGGCGGCCTTCGCCGGCGCGACCGATGCAGCAGCCGTCGCGCCGCACGCATACTGAATCGCATGACAGACTGCGCGTTTCTCATTGCATTGCGCGCGCCTCACAACTACAACGCGTCCACAACATGAACGATCGCGAAGTTGCCGACTATCTGCTCGCCCACCCCGACTTTTTCGTTGAGCATGCCGAACTGCTTGCGACGATCAAGCTCGGCAATCCGCACGGCAAGGCCGCCGTGTCGCTCCAGGAGCGCCAGATGGAGATGCTGCGCGAGAAGAACAAGCATCTCGAACGGCGTCTTTCGGAGCTGCTGCGCTACGGGCACGAGAACGACTCGATCGCCGCGAAGTTCAACCGCTGGACCACGCGCATGATCGCCGAGCGCGACCCGTACGCCCTGCCGCGCTCGATCACGCAGAATCTGCGCGACGTGTTCGACATGCCGCAGGCCGCGCTGCGCGTGTGGGACGTGGCCGAAGCCTACGCCCAGGCGGATTTCGCGCGCCACACGGGCGAGGAAGTACGCATTTTCGCGAGCAGCCTCGACACGCCCTATTGCGGCGCGAACACCGGCTTCGAGGCCGCGCAATGGCTCGACGCCAGCGACGGCGCGGCGCAGTCGGTCGCGATCATCGCGCTGCGCGCCCCTGTGGAAGCCTCGAACGACGCGCCGCAAAGCGACGCCTTCGGCCTGCTGGTGATGGGCTCGCCCGACTCGCGCCGCTTCCACGACGGCATGGCCACCGATTTCCTCACGCAGATCGGCGCGCTCGCGAGCGCGGCGCTCTCGCGCCTGCTGCCGCACTGACCGAAGCCGAAACCGAAGCCGCCCAACGTGAACCTGACCGATCCGATCGCCACCTACCTCGCGATGCTCGAACACGAGCGGCGGCTCTCGGTGCACACGTTGCGCGGCTATACGTACGAGCTCGACGAGCTCAAGAAGCTCGCCAACGGCAAGCCGCTCGAAACGGTCACGGCCGCGCAGGTGCGCGGCGCCGTGGCGCGCGCGCACGCGGGCGGCCTCTCGGCGCGCTCGATCGCGCACCGGCTCTCGGCGTGGCGCGCGTTTTATCGCTGGCTCGCGGGCCACATCGAACTCGATGCAAACCCGGTGGCCGCCGTGCGCGCGCCCAAGCGCGCGAAAACGCTGCCCAAGGCGCTTTCCGTCGACGACGCCGCGCAACTCATGGAAGCCCCCGCCATCGCCGGCGCGCAGGAAGGCGGCCCCGAAGCGCTGCGCGATCGCGCCATGCTCGAACTGTTCTACTCGTCGGGGCTGCGCCTCGCCGAACTCGTCGGCCTGGACGTGCGCTACGTGAAGCGCGACGGCTACGAATCGGCGGGCTGGCTCAAACGCGACGCCGCCGAAGTCGAAGTGCACGGCAAGGGCAACCGCCACCGCGCCGTGCCGGTCGGGCGCAAGGCGCTCGATGCGCTCGACGCGTGGCTCGCCGCGCGCGGCGCCTTCGTGAAGCACGACGACGCGCCGCTCTTTCTCTCCGTGCGCGGCAACCGCATGGCGCCGGGCGTGGTGCGCGAGCGCGTGAAGCGCGCCGCCATCGCGGCGGGCATTCCGGCGAACGTGCACCCGCACGTGCTGCGGCACTCGTTCGCCACGCACCTGCTGCAATCGAGCGGCGACCTGCGCGCCGTGCAGGAACTGCTCGGCCACGCGAGCATTTCGGCCACCCAGGTCTATACGTCGCTCGACTTCCAGCATCTCGCGAAGGTCTACGACACCGCGCATCCGCGCGCGAAAAAGCGCGACTGAAACGCCACGGCGCACGCGGCATGCAACGTCATGCGGCGCGCGCCGTCACCCTGTATCGAAGTCATCATGAATATCGTCACCCTCAAGCCGTCGAAAGAAAAATCCCTGTTGCGCCGTCATCCGTGGGTCTATGCCAACGCGATCGACCATGTGGAGGGCAAGCCCGCGCCCGGCGCGACCGTCATCGTGCGCTCGGCCGACGGCCGCTTTCTCGGGCGCGCCGCCTACAGCCCGCACTCGCAGATCCGCGCGCGCGTATGGAGCTTCGACGAAAACGAGCCGATCGACCACGCGTTCTTCAAGCGCCGCGTGCAGCGCGCCGTGGCCGACCGCCGCGCGATGGTGAGCGGC
Organism: Paraburkholderia unamae; assembly: GCF_003096875.1. Taxonomy (NCBI): domain Bacteria; kingdom Pseudomonadati; phylum Pseudomonadota; class Betaproteobacteria; order Burkholderiales; family Burkholderiaceae; genus Paraburkholderia; species Paraburkholderia unamae. Next base: position 343,064 of record NZ_QEOB01000001.1, on the reverse strand, counting down.
ACGGGCGCGGTGCGCCTGATCTTCGGCGAGGCCGACGGCCTGCCGGGCCTGATCGTCGACTACTACATCGAAGACAGCGGTGATGTTGAGAAAGGCGGCCGCGGCCAGCTCGTGTGCCAGTTCATGGCCGCGGGCGTCGAGGCATGGAAAGCAGCGATCGTCGCCGCGCTCACGCAGGCAACGGGCTGCCCGAACGTGTACGAGCGCTCGGACGTGTCGATCCGCGAGAAGGAAGGGCTCGAACAGACCACCGGCCTGCTCGCCGGCGACGAGCCGCCCGCAACGATCATCACGAACGAAAACGGCGTGCGCTATCACGTGGACGTGCGCAACGGCCACAAGACCGGCTTCTACGTCGACCAGCGCGACAACCGCGCGCTCGTGCAGACGTATGCGCGCGAGCGCGACGTGCTCAACTGCTTCTGCTACACGGGCGGCTTCTCGCTCGCGGCCATGAAGGGCGGCGCGAAACGCGTGGTGTCGATCGACTCGTCGGGCGAGGCGCTCGCCACGGCGCAGAAGAACGTCGAGGCGAACGGCTTCGACGCCGCGCGCGCCACCTGGCTCGACGCCGACGCCTTCAAGACGCTGCGACGCCTCCACGACGAAGGCGAGCGCTTCGACCTGGTGGTGCTCGATCCGCCCAAGTTCGCGGCCTCGCGCGAGCACGTGGATCGCGCCGCACGCGCCTACAAGGACATCAACCTCACCGGTTTCAAACTGCTGCGCCCGGGCGGCCTCCTCTTCACGTACTCGTGCTCGGGGGCGATCGATTCGGCGCTGTTCCAGAAGATCGTAGCGGGCGCCGCTTCCGACGCCAGGGTGGACGCGCGCATCCTCAAGCGCCTTGGCGCGGGCGTCGATCACCCGCTGCTCACGGCGTTCCCCGAAGGCGAGTACCTGAAGGGCTTGCTGTTGCAAATCGCCTGAGCCGGCCTTATCTAGCCGGTTTCGGCGGCGCACAGCCGCGCATTTCGGGCCGCATGGTCGGTCCCCGAATCCGGGCGCGCCCGGCCATCTCATGCGTGCGCCGCGCAGATATGTTTCAATAGGAAGTTATGTTGTAACACTCGATGGCTGCGGGCGGGGCGCCCGGCAGCCGCCCGGCCCGAATACCTCGGCGCGCCAGCGTGCAACGCGGCACGCCGGAATGGACACCTCGAACACCTACCAGGCAGACAGCATGGCAACCAGCATGATTCCCGTCACCATCCTGACCGGCTTTCTCGGCAGTGGCAAAACCACGCTGCTCAAGCGCATCCTGAACGAAAAGCACGGCATGAAGATCGCCGTGATCGAGAACGAGTTCGGCGAAGAGAACATCGACAACGAAATCCTCGTGCAGGACAGCACCGAGCAGATCATCCAGATGAGCAACGGCTGCATCTGCTGCACGATTCGCGGCGACCTCGCGCGCGTGCTCGGCGACCTCGCGCAGCAAAAGCGCGACGGCAAGCTGGACTTCGACCGCGTGGTGATCGAAACCACGGGCCTCGCCAATCCGGGCCCGGTCGCGCAGACCTTCTTCATGGATAACGAGATCGCCGACGAATTCCTGCTCGACGCGATCATCACGCTCGTGGACGCCAAGCACGGCAACCATCAGCTCGACGAACACGAAGTGGTGCAGCGCCAGGTGGGTTTCGCCGACCGCATCTTCATCACGAAGGCCGACCTCGTCGACGAAAAGGAACTCGCCGACCTGCGCCACCGCGTGCTGCACATGAACCCGAAGGCTCAGATCCGCCAGGTGAATTTCGGCGAGGCCGACATCAAGGAAGTGTTCGACCTGCGCGGCTTCAACCTGAATGCCAAGCTCGAGATCGACCCGGACTTCCTCGCCGAAGACGATCACGCGCATCACGATCACGACCATGATCATGACCACGCGCATGATCACGATCATGATCACGATCACGCCGACTGCGACCACGATCACGGCAAGTGCACCCATGAAGGCCACGACCACGGCCACCACCATCACGCGCACCACGACGACAAGATCAAGTCGTTCGTGTACCGCAGCGACCGCCCGTTCGATCCGAATCGCCTGGAAGACTTCCTCGGCGGCATTCTTCAGATCTACGGCGAGCGCCTGTTGCGCTACAAGGGCGTGCTCTACATGAAGGGCGTGGACCGCAAGGTGGTGTTCCAGGGCGTGCACCAGATGATGGGCAGCGACCTGGCCGCCAAGTGGCTGCCGATCGAGAAGAAGAACAGCAAGATGGTGTTCATCGGCATCGAGTTGCCGCAGGATCTCATCACCGACGGCCTCGACGCCTGTCTCGCCTGACCAGATTCCGAGATTATTCTGATACGCCCGGCCCGCCGCCGGGCGTTTTCGTTTGGGCGCCCATGCCGTCTTTGCGCACAGCGCAACGGCCTCTTTCGGGTGTGCGCGTCAAATAACGTACCCGACCATCGCTTTTTCACGATTGGCGCGTTATATTTTCTGGATATCGCCGGGTACGCAAACGGGTCAGTCAATGGCGACGCCGCCGCAGGGATTTCCCGCTTGCGGTCTAAGTTTGCGGTTCGGTTACAATACGGCCCCACTGGAAGAGAGGCGCCCCGGAATTCGCCGAGGGTTCGCCCCGCCGGCAGCGCAACGGTCGCAGCGCGCAGTCGGTACGAAATATGCCTCAGGAGCATCTGAAGACCGGTTTCCAGAGGAGTTCGGCCCCGCAGCGGCGCTTCGGCGTCACGACAGATCATCGTCCGTGCCCGTCAGCGCGCACATCGGCGCGGTAAGTGCGCCTGGCAAGGTGGTAAAGGCCACTGCGGGCAACACAAAAGTGCAGGCAAGATGTGCCTGTTTTGCCTCACTCATTGAAGAAGCAAGCCAGATGACGACGACACGACTCTTGACCGAAGCCGAAATCCTGAAGATGAGCGACAAGGATTACATGAACGAGGATCAGCTCGCCTTCTTCAAGAACCGGCTCGAACAGCTGCAAGCGGAAATTCTCCGCAATGCGGGCCAGACCACTGAGAATCTGCGCGAAACCGTGATCGTTCCCGATCCGGCCGACCGCGCGACGATCGAAGAAGAGCACGCGCTCGAACTGCGCACGCGCGACCGCGAGCGCAAGCTGCTCAAGAAGGTGCAGCAATCGCTCGCGCGCATCGACTCCGGCGACTACGGCTGGTGCGAGGAAACGGGCGAGCCGATCGGCATTCCGCGTCTGCTCGCGCGCCCGACCGCCACGCTCTCGCTCGAAGCGCAGGAGCGCCGCGAGCTGCGCCAGAAGCTGTTCGGCGATTGAGCTTTTTCCCGGCCGCGAAAGCCTGCTTTCGCGGCTAGCGACTTGCCTTCCCTGTCGAAGCGCACGGAGCCCCGTGCGCTTTTTTCTTTTGCGCGCCGCCCCGCCGACGCGCCTTCCTCGCCGGGCGCGAACGCCCATTCCTGCACGCTTTCCTGAGCGCTTGCGGTCAGGCCGCCGCGAGCTTTTCTGCTCGTGCGGGCCTTGATATGCCTCACGCCGCCCTAAACTCATACCGACACGCGCTCGCTGCGCGCCGTGCAGGCGCGCGCAACGCACCCGGATTCAGGGCGGCGGCGACCGGAAACCACGGGCGCCGCGCCCACCCGAAAGCGGCAGGCATTCCACCTTCGCATCCAACCCGGCATCAACGGTAAAAAGGAACGCACATGGAGCAATTTCACGGCACGACGATCGTTTCCGTGCGGCGCGGCGACAAGGTCGCGCTCGGCGGCGACGGCCAGGTCACGCTCGGCAACATCGTCATGAAGGGTGGCGCGAAGAAGGTCCGGCGCATTTACGGCGGCAAGGTCATGGTCGGCTTCGCCGGCGGCACCGCCGACGCGTTCTCGCTGCTCGACCGCTTCGAAGCCAAGCTCGAAAAGCATCAGGGCAACCTCACGCGCGCGGCCGTCGAGCTCGCGAAAGACTGGCGCACCGACCGCATGCTGCGCCGCCTCGAAGCCATGCTGATCGCCGCCGACGCCAGCACCACGCTCGTCATCACCGGCAACGGCGACGTGCTCGATCCCGAAGGCGGGATCTGCGCGATCGGCTCGGGCGGCGCGTATGCGCAAGCCGCAGCAAAGGCGCTCGTCGACAACACCGACCTCTCGCCGCGCGAGATCGTCGAAAAGTCGCTCGAAATCGCGGGCGACATGTGCATCTACACGAATCACAACCGCGTGATCGAAACCATCGAGTAACCCGCCGGACAGACGAGAAGGAATCAGGATGAGCACCATGACCCCCGCCGAGATCGTCTCGGAACTCGACAAGCACATCATCGGCCAGGCGAACGCAAAGAAGGCCGTGGCCGTCGCGCTGCGCAACCGCTGGCGCCGCCAGCAGGTCGCCGACCCGCTGCGCCAGGAAATCACGCCGAAAAACATCCTCATGATCGGGCCGACGGGCGTCGGCAAGACCGAAATCGCGCGGCGTCTCGCCAAACTCGCCGATGCGCCGTTCATCAAGATCGAAGCGACCAAGTTCACCGAAGTAGGCTACGTGGGCCGCGACGTGGACAGCATCGTGCGCGACCTCATCGAGATTTCGGTGAAGCAGACGCGCGAAACGGAAATGCGCAAGGTGCGCAGCAAGGCCACCGACCAGGCCGAGGACCGCATCCTCGACGTCTTGCTGCCCAGCGCGCGCCCCGTGGGCTTCGGTTCGTCGGACGCCACGAGCCACGCCGAAGGCAGTGACAACGCCACGCGCCAGACCTTCCGCAAGCGCCTGCGCGAAGGCGCGCTCGACGACAAGGAAATCGAGCTCGACGTCGAGCAGCCGCAGGTGGGCATGGACATCATGGGGCCGCCGGGCATGGAAGACATGACCGAGCAGATCCGCTCGATGTTCGCGAACCTCGGCGGCGGCAAGAAAACGCGCCGCAAGGTGAAGGTCAAGGAAGCCCTGAAGCTGCTGACCGATGAAGAAGCCGGCAAGATGCTCAACGACGAAGAGGTCAAGCAAAAGGCCGTGCAGAACGTCGAGCAGAACGGCATCGTGTTCCTCGACGAAATCGACAAGATCGCCTCGCGCAACAACGAAGGCAGCGGCGGCGAAGTTTCGCGCCAGGGCGTGCAGCGCGATCTGCTGCCGCTCGTGGAAGGCACAACCATCAATACGAAGTACGGGATGGTCAAGACCGACCACATCCTGTTCATCGCGAGCGGCGCGTTCCATCTCGCGAAGCCGAGCGACCTGATTCCCGAACTGCAAGGCCGCTTCCCGATTCGCGTGGAACTCGATTCGCTCTCCGTGAAGGACTTCGAAGCGATTCTCGTCGCCACCGACGCGAGCCTCGTGAAGCAGTATCAGGCGCTGCTCGCCACCGAAGACGTGCAGCTCGATTTTGCCGAAGACGGCATTCGCCGCCTCGCGGAAATCGCCTTCTCGGTCAACGAGAAGACCGAGAACATCGGCGCGCGGCGTCTCTATACGGTTATCGAGAAGCTGCTGGAAGACGTGTCGTTCGCGGCCGGCAATCACGCGGGCCAGAGCGTGACGATCGACGCGGCCTATGTGGACAAGGCACTCGGCGAAGTGGCCCAGGACGAAGACCTGTCGCGTTACGTGCTCTAAGCGCGCCGTATCAGCCATTGACCATAGGCCATGAAAAAGGGACCCCGCGGGGTCCCTTTTTCGTTGGCGCGCTTCACTGGCGCACGGGGCGCTTCGCGAGCTTGCGCTGTAGCGTGCGCCGGTGCATGTTGAGCGCGCGCGCCGTGGCCGAAATATTGCCGTTGTGCTCGGCCAGCACGCGCTGGATGTGCTCCCATTCGAGGCGCGCGACCGACAGCGGCGCCGGGTGCTCGATGGCCTCCTCGGCTTGCATCGCGCTCGCGTCGCTTTGCAGTGCAGAGAGAATCATCTCGACGTTCGCGGGCTTGGCCAGATAGTTGTCCGCGCCGTCTTTCACGGCCTGCACGGCCGTTGCGATGCTGGCGTAGCCGGTCAGCACGAGCATGCGTGCGTCGGGCTGCAACTCGCGCAGCGGCGCGATGAGCGACAAGCCCGAATCGTTGCCGAGATGCAGGTCCACGGTGATCTGCGCGAACTTCTGCTGGTTGGCGAAGCGAATCGCCTCTTCCGCGTTGTGTGCCTGCTTCACCTCGAAACCGCGCCGCGTGAGACCGCGCGCGAGAATGTCGGAGAACACTTCGTCGTCGTCGATGACCAGAAAACTCATATCGCTCATGCCTATTTCTCCGTGTTGTTAGGCGGCGTCGGGCCGGGCCGGCCCCTCGCCTGATCCAATCTTCGAGGCCGTGGACGCTGCGCCTTCGCGCGCCGCCGCATTCGCCTCGCCCGCCTTGACCTGCTTCGCCGGCAAGCGCAACACCGCACGGGTGCCGCGCGGCTTGCGCGCGCGAGCGCCGCCGGCGTGCCCTGCCGTTGCACTGCCGCCCGCCTCGGCCGACTGGCTGCCGGGCGGCGTGACGTCGTCGAGCACGATCGAGCCGCCGAGCCGGGCCGCCGACGAAAACGCCAGATACAGCCCGACGCCGTGGCCGCCCTGGGTGCTGTCCACCGGCGCGGCGCCGAGCGAGGTGCGCAACGATGCCGGAATGCCGGGCCCGGCGTCGCAGACTTCGAAATCGATGTAACCGGCGCGCGCAGTGGACGAGGCCCGCAAGGTCACGAAATCCCGGCTCGCGCGCGCCGCGTTGTCGAGCAGGATGGTGAGAATCTGGCCGACCGCCACGGTGTCGTCGAGGCTCAGGTCGCTCGGGCCGTTGTCGATGAGTTCGAACTTCACATGCGGATGACGCAGGCGCCACTGCTCGACGAACGGCCCGAGCCATTCGCTCACGACCTGGGGGCTGCCCGTGGCGGACGCGCGGCTCCTCAGCCGGGCGAGCGCCGAGGTGCACAGCGAGATCTGCTTGTCGAGCAGTTCGAGGTCGGCCGAGTAAGGCGCGAGCCCCTTGTCCGTGTGCGCCACGTCGCGCAGTTCCTCCGTGAGCATGGCGATGGTCGAGAGCGGCGTGCCGATCTCGTGCGCGACGGTGGCGGCCTGCACGCCGAGCGCGACGGCGCGCTCGTCGCGCAGGAGGCGCTGCTGCGCGTCGCCGAGCGCGGTGTCGCGCTGGCGCAGCGCGCGCGACATGCGCGCGACGAACCACACGATCAGGCACACGCTCACCATGAAGTTCACCCACATGCCCGCGCGATAGTAATCGAACAGGTTGGCGGGATTGTCGAGGTTGAGCGGCACGTTGTCGAAGCCAAGCAGTACGTAACAGGCCACGGCGAAGGTCGCGAGCCACGCGGTGAGATACCACGGCAGCACGGCGGCCGCGATGGCGAGCGACGGCAGGTAGAGCGAGACGAACGGATTGGTCGTGCCGCCCGACAGAAAGAGCAGTGCGGAAAGCGCGCCGAGATCGACCCAGAGCTGGCCGAACAGTTCGAGATCGGACTCGGGACGATCCTGCGTGACGCGCAGCCAGGTGACGCCGTTGAACGCCACTTCCATGGCGATCACGAACAGCATGGCAGGCAGCGGCAATTGCACGCCGATGAAGAGCTGCACGAACGCAATCGTGCAGAGCTGGCCGATGATGGCGAGGCTGCGCAGCCAGAACAGATGGCTGAGGTTGACACGAGCACTGACGGTTATGCGATGCATGGCGTCAGTTTACCTGTTAGGAGTTGTCTGATTCATCATCTTGAAAAGGTCTGCTTCAATCTAGGTCATCCGCCGACTACATTCATTACGGCGCCCTCCGACAAAACAGCAAGACAGATGCACACCTCTCTTCCTGGTTCGCTGAAGCCCGTCCACGATCTTTTTCTTGATTTCGTCGATGCCGCCAGCGACGGCCAAAACGAAACCTCAGTGGCGCAAGCGTTGCTGGCCAGGGCTCGCGCCACGCTGCGCGACGTCGACGACGACACGCTCATGATCACGGCGGCGCGCGCCCAGAACCCGGCGCTGGCCAACGAGGCCGTGCGCCTGTGCGCCGCGATGGCAAGACTCGCGCCGGAGCGGGCCGCCGCCTGGTTCGCCGCCGGGCTTGCGCTTCAGTTCGCAAACCGGCACGCCGACGCGGTGGAACCTTACCGCCGCGCGCTCGCCATCGCGCGAACGTTTCCAAATCTGCGCAACAATCTCGCATCAGCTTTGATCCAAATCAAATCTGATCACGATCAAATCATCGCGCTACTCAACGAAACCGTCGCGGCCGAACCCGGCAATGCGAACGCCTGGATCAACCTCGCTCACCTGTTCCCAACCGATACCGACGTGGCGCGCCCGCTCACGGCAAGCCGCCGCGCGCTGGCGCTCGTGCCGCACAGTCCGCTCGCCCTGAACAACTACGCGATGGCATGCAAGGAAGCGCAACAGTGGGACGAGGCCGAGCGTGCCGCGCGCGGCGCCTGCCAGTATGCGCCCAACGACGCTTCGGCACGCCTGAACCTGTCGATGATCCAGCTGCTGCGCGGCAACTATGCCGAAGGCTGGCCCGGACACGAGCTGCGCTGGCAAGGGGCGAGCGAGCTGGCCTCGGGCCGCCCGGTGTTCCCGAAACCCGAATGGCGCGGCGAGCCGCTCGCGGGCCGCACGTTGCTGGTGTGGGGCGAACAGGGCATGGGCGACCTGCTCCAGTTCTGCCGATACGTGCCGATGCTCGCCGAGCGCGTGCATCGCGAGGGCGGACGGCTCGTCTGGAATTCGTTCCCGCAGATGGGCAAGCTGCTCGTGCGCAGTCTCGGCGCCCAGTGCGATCTCTATTGCGCGGGCGGGCCGGTCGAATCCTTGCCGCCCTACGACTGCGAAGTCTCGCTCCTGAGCCTGCCGCTCCTCTTCGGCACCGATGAAGCGACGATCCCGGGCCCGGTGGGCTATCTGAAGCCCGATCCCGCAGCGGCCGCGCACTGGCGCGAGCGCCTCGCGGGCGAGAAGCGCCTGAAGGTCGGGCTTGCCTGGACCGGCAGTCTCACGCACAAGCGCAATCCGTTTCGCCGCGTCGAACTCGAGCGCTACCGCGAGCATTTCGGCGGCATCGAGGGCGTGGCGTTCTACTCGTTGCAGCCTGGCGCCGAGGCCGACGTGGCGGCCGCGCGCGCCGCGGGCTTCGAGGTGAGCGACTTCACCGCCCAGTGGCAGACCTTCGACGACACGGCAGCGTTCATCGACTCACTCGATCTCGTGATTTCGGTGTGCACGTCGAGCGCGCATCTTGCCGGCGCGCTAGGCAAGCGCACGTGGGCGCTGCTGGACGTGAATCCGCATTGGGTCTGGCAACTGGAGCGGCGTGACAGCCCGTGGTATCCCAATACGACGCTGTATCGGCAGAAGGCGTTCAGGCAGTGGGAGCCGGTGCTCGACGAGGTGAGCGCCGATCTCGCGGCGCTCGCGCTGGGTATACAGTCCGGTGCGCGGTCCGGCACACCATTCAGCGCTTGAGTCCCCCGCCGGTCGGCGCCCCGCCCGCTGCCGGGGCCGCCGCCGCGGCGAGGCATTCGGGGCACAGGCATCGCCCGCGCGGGTCGAGCGCGTTCGCGGGCAAGGCAGGCAGCGACTTGCACCAGCAGTCGAAGGGTTCGGTGTTGCGGCCGCAGTCGAAGCTGTTGCCGCAACGCGGGCAACGGGCGCTTTTCATGCCGGTGCCGGGCATGGCGGAGGCGGTCATGGCGCGCTCCTCTCGAAGCCGGGAACCGGCGACAGCGAAATGATGCCACATCCCGGCCGCGGCCCGGTTTCGGCCCTGGTTTCGGCCCTGGTTGCAGCCCAGCAGTGGCCTCGTTGTAGCGTCGTCGCCGGCCCGTCCCCGGAGCGCGCCCGCCCCCTTCCTGCCCCGTCCCGCCTGCGTGTTGCACATGCGCGCCGGTACTCGTCGTTTTCCCTGTTGCACCGCGCCAGTCCTGTACAATCCGGCCTGTTTCGACCGTTTTGCGGCCGCGCTTTTCGTCCGCGGATCTTCGTCCGCGCGTTTCGTCTGTTTTTCGTCCTGTCTCCGCCGCCATGTCCGAGCCCATCGACCTTTCGCAGATCGCACCCACCCTGAAAGCCGAAATTCTGGCCGAGGCGCTGCCTTATATCCGCCAGTACCACGGCAAGACCGTCGTCATCAAGTACGGCGGCAACGCCATGACCGAAGAGCGCCTGAAGCAGGGCTTCGCGCGCGACGTCATCCTGCTCAAGCTCGTGGGCATCAACCCGGTCATCGTGCACGGCGGCGGCCCGCAGATCGACACGGCGCTCAAGAAGATCGGCAAGCAAGGCACCTTCATCCAGGGCATGCGCGTGACCGACGAGGAAACCATGGAAGTCGTCGAGTGGGTGCTCGGCGGCGAGGTGCAGCAGGACATCGTCACGCTCATCAACCACTTCGGCGGCCATGCGGTCGGCCTGACCGGCAAGGACGGCGGCCTGATCCACGCGCGCAAGCTGATGATGCCGGACCGCGACAACCCCGGTCAGTACGTCGACATCGGCCAGGTGGGCGAGGTCGATGCGATCAACCCGGCGGTCGTGAAGGCGCTCCAGGACGACGCGTTCATTCCCGTGATCTCGCCGATCGGCTTCGGTGAAGACGGTCTCTCGTACAACATCAACGCCGACCTCGTGGCGGGCAAGCTCGCCGTGGTGCTCAACGCCGAGAAGCTCGTCATGATGACGAACATCCCCGGCGTGATGGACAAGGCGGGCAACCTGCTCACCGACCTCTCGGCCCGCGAGATCGACGCGCTTTTCGAAGACGGCACGATTTCGGGCGGCATGCTGCCGAAGATCTCGTCGGCGCTCGACGCCGCCAAGAGCGGCGTGCGTTCGGTGCACATCATCGACGGCCGCATCGAGCACTCGGTGCTGCTCGAAATCCTGACCGAACAGCCGTTCGGCACGATGATCCGCTCGCACTGAGCGGCCGCCCACCGGCGGCGGCCGTGCGCCGCCGCCGCGCCTCACATCCCCGATGACCGACTCCAGCACCCACGCCAGGCACGCCCGGCGCCGGCCGCGACGCGTCGCCCACGCACCGGGCACGCCGGTCTGGCTGTTCGACCTCGACAACACGCTGCACAACGCGTCGCGCGCGATCTTCCCGGCCATCAACGCCGGCATGACGCAGTACATCATCGACGCGCTCGGCGTGAGCCGCGACGAAGCCAATCACCTGCGCACGAGCTACACGCATCGTTACGGCGCGACGCTGCTCGGCCTCGCGCGCCATCATCCGGTCGATCCGCACGACTTCCTCAAGGTCGTGCACACCTTCGACGACCTGCACGCCATGCTGCACGCCGAGCGCGGGCTCGCCCGCCTGCTTGCCGCGCTGCCGGGCCGCAAGATCGTGCTGACGAACGCGCCCGAGACCTACGCGCGCGCCGTCCTCGCGGCGCTCGGCATCGAGCGGCTGTTCGAGCGCGTGATCGCGATCGAAAACATGCGCTCGCGCACCCACTGGCGCGCCAAGCCCGACCGCGCGATGCTGCGCGGCACGCTGCGCCGGGCGGGCGTGGCGCTCGCCGACTCGATCCTCATCGAAGACACGCGCGGCCACCTCAAGCGCTACCGGCGCCTCGGCATCCGCACCGTGTGGATCACCGGGCATTTGCCGGCGCACTTGCCGGGCACCGGGCGGCCTCACTATGTCGATCGTCGCATTCGTTCGCTAAAATCCCTGAAACCAGGCCTGTAGTCGGGACGCTCGAAGTCGCAACGGGGGAGCCTCTCAGGGCCTAAGCCAGGGACGATATCCATGCAGCCGACACAAACGCGTGAAGCAGTCGAAGCAGCAGAATCGCCGGGCGCGGCCCGCCGCGCCCCCCGCCCGAAGCCGGGCGAACGCCGTATCCACATTCTCCAGACGCTCGCCTCCATGCTCGAGGCGCCGCGCGGCGAGAAAATCACCACCGCCGCGCTGGCCGCCCGCCTGGGCGTTTCCGAGGCGGCGCTCTACCGTCATTTCGCGAGCAAGGCCCAGATGTACGAGGGCCTGATCGACTTCATCGAGCAGACGCTGTTCGGGCTCATCAACCAGATCGTCGAGAAAGAGCCGAGCGGCGTCCTCCAGGCGCGCGCCATCGCGCTGATGCTCGTCAACTTTTCCGCACGCAACGCGGGCATGACCCGCGTTTTGACCTGCGAAGCCCTTGTGGGCGAGCACGAGCGGCTCGCCGAGCGCGTGAACCAGATGCTCGATCGCGTCGAGGCGTCGCTGCGCCAATGCCTGCGCGTTGACCTCGCTCAGGAAGCCGAGCGCAAAGCGTTTTCAGGGTCAGACCGCGTCGACGCGAAGGCCGCGTCCAAGGGGTACGATCCAACCGTCCGTGCGAATCTGGTCGTGCGCTACGTGATTGGCTGCTGGCATCGTTATGCGCAAAGCGGCTTCACGCGCTCGCCGGGCGAGCACGCCGACGAGCAGATCCGCATCATCCTCCAGTAGCGCGGCCGCGCGGCGTTCTTCTGCGGGCGGCGAGCCGGCGTCGCTACGACATCGTCCTGCATGGCGCCGGAGCAAGGGCTGAAACCCCGGCTCCGGTTCGACAAAGGAGAACCGTCGCATGAACCGTCCCGTTCCTCCCATCGGCCTGCCTCCCATTCTCGCGAGCCTCTCCGCCCATTGGGGCTGGCTCATCGCGCGCGGCGTCGCCGCCATTCTGTTCGCCATCCTCGCCGTGATGATGCCCGGCCTCACGGTGCTCACGCTCGCCATCATCTGGGGCGCCTACGCCATCGTCGACGGCGCGTTCGCGCTGATCTACGGCGCGCGCGGCGGCGGCACGCGACGCTGGACCTACGTGATCATCGGTCTGATCGGCGTGATCGCCGGACTCGTGGCGTTCTTCTGGCCGGGCGAGACGGCCATCGTCCTCGTGATGATCATCGGCGTGTGGGCGTTCTTCACGGGCATCTTCGAGATCGTCTACGCGATCCAGTACCGGCATGCCATCGCGCATCCGTGGGCCGTAGGGATTTCGGGGCTGCTCTCGGCCACGGTGGGCTTCTTCTTCGCGATGTTCCCGGGCGCGGGCGCGCTCTCGCTGATCTGGGTGATCGCCGCCTATGCGGTGCTTTATGGCATCTTGATGATCATCGCGGCCTTCCAGTTGCGGCGCTGGCGCAACGAACATCCGGTCAAGTGATAGGCTTCGCGGCCTCGCGCGGTGCGCGGGCGCATGCAAGACAGACGGGCGACGCCGCCGCGCCGCCCGCCGCGCTTTTCCCGCGCGCCGCATTGCTTTGCAGGTTTTCCGATATACTCTGCATTCCTTTTGCAATACCCACGCGCCGATTTGCTGACTCGATTGCGGGCGCGTGAACTCCCCGGACTGCTTTGGCAACCCGTCGGGAGTTCGATATAAATGCGGCTAAAGAGGTCGTCAGCCGCGCCAATCCTTTCGCACTCCGCGCCAGCCGACACCGTTTAGCCGCCCGAAAAATCAAGGCGGAACGAATGGAATCGATCGGCATCGTCGCTCCTCAAACACTGCATTTCGACGAGCCCCTGCAACTGCAAAACGGCACGGCGCTGGCCGGGTACGACCTCGTGGTCGAAACCTACGGCACGCTCAACGCCGCGCGCAGCAATGCAGTGCTCGTCTGTCACGCGCTCAACGCCTCGCACCACGTGGCGGGCGTGTACGCGGACAACCCGAAAGACGTCGGCTGGTGGGACAACATGGTCGGGCCGGGCAAGCCGCTCGACACCAACCGCTTCTTCGTGATCGGCGTGAACAATCTCGGCTCGTGCTTCGGCTCGACCGGGCCGATGTGCATCGACCCGGCCACGGGCCAGCCCTACGGCGCGAAGTTTCCGGTCGTGACCGTGGAAGACTGGGTGGACGCCCAGGCGCGCGTGGCCGATCGCTTCGGCATCGAGAAGTTCGCCGCCGTGATGGGCGGCAGCCTGGGCGGCATGCAGGCGCTCGCATGGAGCCTGCGCTACCCCGACCGGCTCGGCCACTGCATCGTGGTCGCCTCCACACCCAAGCTCTCGGCGCAGAACATCGCGTTCAACGAGGTGGCGCGCTCGGCCATCCTCTCGGACCCCGACTTCCACGGCGGCGACTACTACGCGCACAACGTGAAGCCGCGCCGCGGCCTGCGCGTGGCGCGCATGATCGGCCACATCACCTATCTGTCCGATGACGACATGGCCGAGAAGTTCGGCCGGGCGCTGCGCCGCGCGGAAGGCGCCGTCGACGAATACAACTTCAACTTCGACGTGGAATTCGAAGTGGAGTCGTACCTGCGCTATCAGGGCGACAAGTTCGCCGACTATTTCGACGCCAACACGTACTTGCTGATCACGCGCGCGCTCGACTACTTCGACCCCGCCAAGGCGTTCGACGGCGACCTCACGCGCGCGCTCGCGCACACGAAGGCGAAGTACCTCGTGGCGAGCTTCGCGACCGACTGGCGCTTCGCGCCCGCACGCTCGCGCGAACTCGTGAAGGCGCTGCTTGATCACAAACGCCAGGTGAGCTACGCGGAGATCGATGCGCCGCACGGCCACGACGCCTTCCTGCTCGACGATGCGCGCTATCACAATGTCGTGCGCGCTTACTACGAACGTATTGCTGCTGAGGTGGGCGCATGAACCAGAGCGCTTTCGACAGTCTTTCCGCCCGTCCCGACTTCCGCACCATCGCGCGCTGGATCGAACCGCGCGCCAAGGTGCTCGACCTCGGCTGCGGCGACGGCTCGCTGCTCTCGCTCCTGACCGAGGAGCTGGAATGCACGGGCTACGGCATCGAGATCAACGACGCGGGCGTGCTCGCGTCGGTGAAGAACGGCATCAACGTGATCCAGCAGAATCTCGAAGACGGCCTGCGCCTCTTCGAAGACGCGAGCTTCGACTTCGCGATCCTCTCGCAGACCTTGCAGACGATTCACCAGACCGCCGCGATCCTGCGCGAGACGGCGCGCGTGGGCAAGGAGTGCATCGTCTCGTTTCCGAACTTCGGTTACTGGCCGCACCGGCTTTCGGTGCTGCGCGGGCGCATGCCGGTGTCGAAGTCGCTGCCCTACCAGTGGCACAACACGCCGAACGTGCGTGTGCTCACGGTGAAGGATTTCGAGGCGCTCGCGCCCGAGGTCGGCATCGAAATTCTCGACCGCGCCGTGCTCCATGGGGGTCAGACCGTTCGATGGGGTGTGAACTGGCGTGGTAGTCTTGCGGTCTATCGCGTGAGAAAAAAATGACGCCGTGCGCGGCGTCGCGTGTTTTTTCGCCCGACCGGTTCGCAAGGAACCGTGCCCAACACCGCCGCCGCTAACGACGACATGCCGAATCCGCCCCACGAGGCACCCGCCCGCAACGATCACCTCGCCGCTCACGAATCCCACCCCGGCTGGCGTGCGTACCTGAATACGCACATGCTGATCTGCGTGTTCCTCGGCTTTACCTCGGGGCTGCCGCTCTTTACGCTCGTCTATCTTGTGCAGGCGTGGCTGCGCTCCGAGGGCGTCAATCTCAAGGAAATCGGCCTCTTCGCGCTGATCCAGTTTCCCTATACGTGGAAGTTCGTCTGGGCACCGCTCATGGACCGCTACGTGCCGCGCCTGCCGGGCTGGAAGCCCGGGCGGCGGCGCGGCTGGATGCTCGTCACGCAAATCCTGGTGGCGCTCGCCATCGGCACGCTCGGCTACGTTTCGCCGAAGGATTCGATCTGGACCGTGGCCGCGCTCACCGCGCTCGTGGCGTTTTTCGGCGCAAGCCAGGACATCGCCATCGACGCCTACCGGCGCGAACTCCTCACCGACACGCAGCAGGGCCTCGGCAACGCCGTGCACGTCAATGCGTACAAGATCGCGGCGCTCGTGCCCGGCTCGCTCGCGCTGATCCTCTCCGACCATCTGCCGTGGAGCACCGTGTTCGTCGTGACGGCGGTGTTCATGATCCCCGGCATGATCATGTCGCTCGTGGTGAGCGAGCCCGAAGTGCATGGCGCACCGCCGAAGAACCTGCGCGAGGCGATCGTGCAGCCGTTCGCCGAGTTCGTGCACCGCGACGGCCTCGCCGCCGCCCTGTTCGTGCTCGCGTTCATCTTCCTCTACAAACTCGGCGACACGATGGCGACCACGCTTTCGACGTCGTTCTTTCTCGACATCGGCTACTCGCGCACCGAGATCGGCGTGATCGCCAAGATGACGGCCTTTGGCGCGAGCCTCGCGGGCGGCATCGTCGGCGGCGTGGCGCTCGTGAAGATCGGCATCGGGCGCGGGCTGTGGATTTTCGGTTTCCTCCAGATGGTCTCGACGCTCGGCTTCGCGTGGCTCGCGCAGCTCGGCGCGGATTCGCCCTCGCTCGCCGCGATCTACGACACGGTGCTCGCCGTGAGCCACGGGGTGTCGTCCGTGGCCGGGCTGTTCGGCGCGCACGTGCAGCTCACGCTCGATCCGCGCGCCGTGGCGCTCGCGCTCGTCTACGGCTTCGAGACCTTCGCGACGGGCCTCACGCTCGCCGCATTCACCGCCTATATTGCAAGCACGACCGACCCGCGCTACACCGCCACGCAGTTCGCGCTCTTCACGAGCCTCGCCTCGGTGCCGCGCACGCTGGCCTCGGCCGCGAGCGGTTATGTCGTCGCGCAGATCGGTTGGTTCGACTATTTCATCGTCTGCACGGTGCTCGCGGTACCGGGTATGCTCCTGCTCATTCGTATTGCCCCGTGGAGAGTCCGGTTGTGAGCCCGCATGAGAACGCCGTGCAAAGCCCGCGATCGAGCGAGCGCCTTGCGCGCCGCTGCGGCATGCGCTCGCGCACGCTCGTGCTGGCGATTGCCGCCTGTCTGCCTGCCCTTTCTTCCTGGAACGCCTGGGGCGCCGACAACCCGGCCGCCACGAGCGCGCCTGCGGGCGCGCCGGGCAACGCCGCTGCGGCGGCGGCCGGCGCTGCGAACAACGCGGCAACGGGTGCCGGCAGCAACGGCGCGCCCGCGACCGTCGCGCCCGCCAACCTGTCTGGCGCAAGCGGCGCGAACGGCACCACTGGCACCCCAAACACGGGCCGCGTGGTGCGTTTCGGCAACGCCGCCGTCTACCGCAACCTGATTCCCTCGCCGATGCTCGAAGCGCAGGCCACGGCCGAGTTCAACGAGATCGTGCGCGGCGCGGCCCACTCGAACCGCCTCTACGCCGAAAGCGATCCGCACGTGCAGCGCGTGCGCGCGTTCGTCGACCGGCTCGCGCCTTACTCGCTGAAGTGGAGCGATCGCGTCAAGAACTGGAAGTGGGAAATCGCGGTCATCCGCTCGAACGACATCCGCATGTACGCGCTGCCGGGCGGCAAGATCGTCGTGTACGGCGGCCTGCTCGACCGCGTGAAGCTCAATGACAATGAGTTCGGCATGCTGCTCGGCCACGAGATCGCGCATGCGGTGCGCGAGCACGTGCGAGAGCGCCTGGGCGAGCAGCAGGCCGCGCAGATCGAATCGGGCAGCGTGCCGCAACTGTTCGGGCTCGCGGATCTCGGCGTGTTTCCGCTCGGTATCGGCTCGCAGCTCGTGGAGATGCACTACGGCCGCGCCGACGAAACCGAAGCCGACGTGATCGGCAGCGATATCGCCTCGCGCGCGGGCTTCGATCCGCGCGCGGCGCTCACGCTGTGGGACAAGCTCGCGCAAGCCACGCGCGCCGACCGCGATCAGGGCTTCATCTACGTGCATCCGTACACGCCGGCGCGCCGCGCCGATATCGCCAAGCGCCTCGCCGACATGATGCCGCTCTACGCCAAGGCCATCGGCAAGCCGCTTGCCGAGCTGCCCGACTACGAAGGCATCCCGGCCGTGCAGAAGCGCAAGGTGGTGTCGGCGCCCTGAAGGCGGTTTCTCAGCGCGCCGAGGTGAGCGTCAGCTCTTGACCTTGTAGTCGTAGTCGATCGTCAGCGGCGCGTGGTCGCTGAACTTGATGTCCCTGAAGATCGACGTTTTCTTCGCCTTGTGCGCAACGCCGGGCGTAGCGATCTGATAGTCGATGCGCCACCCCACGTTCTTCGCATACGCCTGGCCGCGATTGCTCCACCAGGTGTACTGCTCGGGACGCGGGTCGAGCGTGCGGAACACGTCCACGTAACCCACGTCGTCGAAGAGCTTCGTGAGCCACGCGCGCTCTTCTGGCAGGCAGCCGGAATTCTTCTGGTTGCCCTTCCAGTTCTTGATGTCGATTTCCTTGTGGACGATGTTCACGTCGCCGCACACGATCACCTCGCGCTCGCGCTTGAGCGCCTCGAGGTGCGGCATGAATTCGTCCATGAAGCGGTACTTCGCCGCCTGGCGCTCGTCGCCGCTCGAACCCGAAGGCACGTACACCGAAATCACCGAAAGATTGCCGTAGCGCGTTTCCACATAGCGGCCTTCCGGATCGAATTCCTCGCTGCCAAAGCCGATGATGACCTCGTCCGGCTCGTGGCGCGAGTAGACGCCCGCGCCGCTATAGCCCTTCTTCACCGCATGCTGGAAGTAGCCCGTGAAGTTGTGCGGCGCAAGGAACTCGGGCGTCATGTCGTCCTGCGAGCACTTGATTTCCTGCACGCAGAGCACGTCGGCCTTCTGTTCGCCGAACCATTCGAAAAAGCCCTTCTTTGCCGCCGAGCGGATGCCGTTGAGATTCGCGGTGATCACACGCAACATGTCTTCTTTCCTCTTCGTTTGCGTTGCCTCGCGCCGCCGGGCCGGGCCGTACGGCACGAGACGATAGATACATTCGGTCTTATTCGATCTTGAGACCCTTGAGCTCGGGCTTCGCTGGCGGAAATTCGAGCTTCAGGCTTTCCATCAGGCGCAGCAGCAACTCGGCCACCATCACGTTGCGGTGCGTCTTCGAATTGGCGGGAATCACGTACCACGGCGCGTATTCCGTGGAGGTGGCCGCGAGCGCGTCATGGTATGAAGCCTGATAGGCGTCCCACTGCTTGCGCGCCTCCAGGTCGGAGACATCGAACTTCCAGTGCTTGGTGGGATCGTCGATGCGCGCCTGGATGCGGCTTTTTTGCTCGTCCTTCGAGATGTGCAGCATGCACTTGATGATCGACGTGCCGTTCTCGGCGAGCATCGCCTCGAATTCGCGAATCTGCCGGTAGCGCCGCTCGCATTCGGCCGAGTCGATCTGGCCGATCACGCGCGGCACGAGCACGTCTTCGTAATGGCTGCGATTGAAGATGGCAAGCTCGCCCGCCGCCGGCACCTGCATGTGCACGCGCCAGAGAAAGTCGCGCGCGGCCTCGATGGGCGTGGGCGCGCGAAACGCCACGATGCGCAGGCCGAGCGGATCGACCTCGTGAAACACGCCGCGAATCGTGCCGTCCTTGCCGCTCGTGTCCATGCCCTGGAGCACGAGCAGCACGCGCTGGTGGCGCTGCGCGTGCAGGCGCTCCTGGAGCACGTCGAGCTGGTTGCCGATCTGCGCGAGGCGGTCGCGGTCGCCGTCCTTGCTGCCGGTCGAGAATGGCTTCGCGGCCGGATCGAGCGCTTCGAGCAAGAACTTATCGGCCTTCTTCTCGCTGAAATACGGCACGCGGTAGTCGTCGAGACTCGGGGACTTGGTCATGCGTTGCTCTCCTCTCATGGATACGACGGCTGCAATGGGCAAACCGTGGTGCGGCAAACGCCCGGCGGCGTTCGCGGCGCCTGAAGCGACAAGGCGGCGCCGCACTCCCACGCACGACGCCGCCCTGCAAGCATGCCCGAACAGCGCGGGATCAGCCCAACTTCTTCTTCAACAGCTCATTGACCTGCTGCGGGTTCGCCTTGCCCTTCGTGGCCTTCATCGCCTGGCCGATCAGCGCGTTGAACGCCTTCTCCTTGCCCGCGCGGAATTCCTCGACCGACTTCTGGTTCGCGGCGAGCACCTCGTCGATGATCGCTTCGAGCGCGCCGGTGTCCGAAATCTGCTTGAGGCCCTTCGCTTCGATGATGCGGTCCGCTGCGGCTTCATCGGCGGCCTTCTCGTCCCACATCGCCTGGAACACTTCCTTGGCGATCTTGTTCGAGATCGTGCCGTCGGCAATGCGTTGCAGCAGCACGGCGAGCTGCGCGGCCGAGACCGGCGAGGCGTCGATGTCGAGGCCTTCGCGATTGAGCTGCGAGGAGACTTCGCCCATCAGCCAGTTCGCGACGGCCTTCGCCTGCGCGGCGCCGGCCTTCGCGACGACGGCTTCGAAGTACGCCGCCATCGCCTTGCCCGACGTGAGCCCGTTCGCGTCGTACGCCGTCACGCCGTACTGCTCGACGAAGCGCGCTTGCATCGTCGCGGGCAGTTCGGGCATCTCGCCCTTCACGCGCTCGACCCACGCGGCGTCGATCACGAGCGGCATGAGGTCGGGATCGGGGAAATAGCGGTAATCGTGCGCGTCTTCCTTGCTGCGCATCGAGCGCGTTTCGCGCTTGTCCGGATCGTAGAGACGCGTTTCCTGCACCACCGTGCCGCCGTCCTCGATCAGCTCGATCTGGCGGCGCACTTCGTACTGGATGGCTTCTTCGAGGAAGCGGAACGAGTTCAGGTTCTTGATCTCGGCGCGCGTGCCGAATTCCTTCTGGCCGACCGGACGCACGGAGACGTTCGCGTCGCAGCGGAACGAGCCCTCCTGCATGTTGCCGTCGCAAATGCCGAGCCACACGACCAGCGTGTGCAGCGACTTCGCGTAAGCCACGGCTTCCGCCGCGCTGCGCATTTCAGGTTCCGTGACAATTTCGAGCAGCGGCGTGCCCGCGCGGTTCAGGTCGATGCCCGTCATGCCCGCGAAGTCTTCGTGCAGCGACTTGCCCGCATCTTCTTCCAGGTGCGCGCGCGTGAGATTCACGGTTTTCTCGTACGCTTCCTTGCCGGTCTTTTCGTTGGCCGGAACCTGAATGGTGATCTGACCGCCCTGCACGACCGGAATCTCGTACTGGCTGATCTGATAGCCCTTCGGCAGGTCCGGGTAGAAGTAGTTCTTGCGCGCGAAGATGCTGCGCGGCGCGATCGTCGAGCCGATCGCGAGACCGAACTGGATCGCGCGCTCCACGGCGCCGCGGTTCATCACCGGCAGCACGCCGGGCAGCGCGAGATCGACGGGACAGGCCTGCGTGTTGGGCGCCGCGCCGAACTGCGTCGATGCGCCCGAGAAGATCTTGGAGACCGTCGAAAGCTGCGCGTGCGTCTCGAGACCGATGACGACTTCCCATTGCGTAGTCATGCTTTACACCCCTGCCGGCGCCTTGCGATGCCACTCGGTCGCGCGCTGGAACGCGTCGGCGACCTGGAGCATGCGGGCCTCGTTGAAATAGTTGCCGACGATCTGGAGACCGACCGGACGTTGCGCGTTCGCACCCGCGCCGAAGCCGCACGGCACGCTCATGCCGGGCAAGCCCGCGAGGCTGGTGGACAGCGTGTAGATGTCGGCGAGATACATTTGTAGCGGATCGTCGCCCTTCGCGCCCAGATCCCACGCCACGCTCGGCGCCACCGGCCCCATGATGACGTCGCACTGCTTGAACGCTTCCTGGAAGTCCTGCGCGATGATGCGTCGGATCTTCTGCGCTTGCAGGTAGTACGCGTCGTAGTAGCCGTGCGAAAGCACGTAGGTACCCACCAGAATGCGGCGCTTCACTTCGGGGCCGAAGCCCTCGGCGCGCGACTTCTTGTACATGTCGAGCAGGTCGCGGTATTCGGCCGCGCGATGGCCAAAGCGCACGCCGTCGAAACGCGAGAGGTTCGACGAGGCTTCCGCCGGTGCGATCACGTAATAAACGGGGATCGAAAGCTCCGTTTTCGGCAGCGTGACTTCCACGAGTGTCGCGCCCAGCGACTCGTACACCTTCAGGGCGGCGTCGATGGAAGCGCGCACGTCGTCGGCGAGACCCGCGCCGAAGTATTCCTTCGGCAGGCCGATGCGCAGGCCCGCGAGGGGCTTGTCCGCGCCGGCGTCGCCGCTACTGCTCCACTGCTGGCCGAGGTGACGCGTGTAATCCTCGTGCTCGTGCGTGAGGCTCGTCGAGTCGCGCTCGTCGAAGCCGCCCATGGCGTTCAGGAGCAGCGCGCAGTCGGCGGCGCTCTGCGCGAACGGGCCGCCCTGGTCGAGCGACGAGGCGAACGCGATCATGCCGTAGCGTGACACCCGGCCGTACGTGGGCTTGATGCCCGTCACGCCGGTAAACGACGCCGGCTGACGGATCGAGCCACCCGTGTCGGTGCCGGTGGCGGCGGGCGCGAGGCGCGCGGCAACGGCCGCGGCGGAACCGCCCGACGAGCCGCCCGGCACGGCCTTCTTGTCCCACGGGTTTTTCACCGCGCCGAAATGCGAGTTCTCGTTGGACGAGCCCATCGCGAATTCGTCCATGTTGGTCTTGCCGAGGCAGACCATGCCCGCGCGCTCGAGGCGCTCGACAACGGTGGCGTCGAACGGGCTTACGTAGTTGGCGAGCATCTTCGAGCCTGCGGTCGAGCGCCAGCCGCGCGTGACGAACACGTCCTTGTGCGCAAGCGGAATACCCGCGAGCGGGCCCGCGTGACCCGAGTGCAGGAGCGCGTCGGCGGCCTTCGCCTGGGCGAGCGTCAATTCGGGATTGACGTCGACGAACGCGTTCAGATCTTGATGTGCCTCAATCCGACCCAAAAAATGCTGGGCCAGCTCGACTGCGGAGCACTCCTTCGCAGCCAGCGCGGCGCGCAGTTCGGTCAAGCTTTTGTCATGCATTGCGTGATTCCTGGAAGAACGTCACGGCGTGGTCAAAATCGATTCGCCGTCCGGAGCATGTGGCCCGTCGTTCGCAAACGTGCGGGCCGTGTCCGGAAAACCCGCGAAAACTCGGGAGTCCGTGCCTTTTCGAACTGTTCCGACGACTCGAAGGACTTCGAAAATGGCGAAAAAATGCTGCGTGTTTACTCAATCACGCGCGGCACGAGGTAAAGTCCGTCCTGCACCGCGGGTGCGGGACGCTGGAACGCCTCGCGGTCGACGATTTCGGTTACGGCGTCCTCGCGCAGGCGCAGCGCGACGTCCTCGATCTGCTCGATCGGGTGCGCGAGCGGCGCGATGCCAGTCGTGTCCACGGCCTGCATCTGCTCGACGAGGCCAAAGAAGTCGTTCAGGCGTTCGAGCGTGTTGCCGGCTTCGGCGTCGGCCAGTTCGAGGCGCGCAAGATGCGCGATGCGCTTCACATCGTTCAGGGTCAGGGCCATGCGGTCACCGGAAAAAGAGGCTGTGGCAGTGCGGAAATGCGGTGCTGCAACAGCGGTTTATCGCGCCGGATCCGGTTGTGGAGGAAAGCTTCGACGAGGTCAAAAACTGCCTTCTGGATCCTGCAAAACAGGCAAAATTATAAGGTATCATTACGCGTTCGACCCAAACCCGGACCGCCTTGCGCCCGCCTTTCAGTTCTGTCCGCTGCACGATGCGGCCAGATGTAACGAAACGGGCAGCGCAGCGAGGCTGCCTCCGGTAACCATCCCCGCAGTCTCAGGCCCCTCGTGGCGCCCCCTTGCGACGCCTCCGCAGTGCTTTCGGGGCGCTCTCGCGGCCGGCGCCCGGTGCCCATCCTGAGGCTGTTTATTTTTCCGCTGCCGCCCTCGCCCATCAAGCTGGAAGGACGGCCACAAGCGAGACAGGATTTTTGAATGTTCGGTTTTCTTCGTAGCTACTTCTCCAACGACCTGGCGATCGACCTCGGCACCGCCAACACCCTGATTTACATGCGCGGCAAGGGCATCGTCCTCGACGAACCGTCTGTGGTGTCCATTCGCCAGGAAGGCGGCCCGAACGGCAAGAAGACGATTCAGGCCGTCGGCAAGGAAGCCAAGCAGATGCTCGGCAAGGTTCCGGGCAACATCGAAGCCATCCGCCCGATGAAGGACGGCGTGATCGCCGACTTTACCGTCACCGAGCAGATGATCAAGCAGTTCATCAAGACGGCGCACGAGTCGCGCATGTTCTCACCGTCGCCGCGCATCATCATCTGCGTGCCGTGCGGCTCGACCCAGGTCGAACGCCGCGCGATCAAGGAAGCGGCACACGGCGCGGGCGCCTCGCAGGTCTACCTCATCGAAGAACCGATGGCCGCCGCAATCGGCGCAGGCCTGCCGGTTTCGGAAGCCACGGGTTCGATGGTCGTCGACATCGGCGGCGGCACGACCGAAGTGGGCGTGATCTCGCTGGGCGGCATCGTCTACAAGGGCTCGGTGCGCGTGGGCGGCGACAAGTTCGACGAAGCGATCGTCAACTATATCCGCCGCAACTACGGCATGCTGATCGGCGAGCAAACCGCCGAAGCCATCAAGAAGGAAATCGGCTCGGCGTTCCCGGGTTCCGAGGTCAAGGAAATGGAAGTGAAGGGCCGCAACCTGTCGGAAGGCATTCCGCGCAGCTTCACCATTTCGAGCAACGAAATTCTCGAAGCGCTCACCGACCCGCTGAACCAGATCGTCTCGTCGGTGAAGATCGCCCTCGAACAAACGCCGCCGGAACTGGGCGCCGACATCGCCGAACGCGGCATGATGCTCACGGGCGGCGGCGCGCTGCTGCGCGACCTGGACCGCCTGCTCGCCGAAGAAACCGGTCTGCCGGTGCTCGTGGCCGAAGATCCGCTCACCTGCGTGGTGCGCGGCTCGGGCATGGCGCTCGAGCGCATGGACAAGCTTGGCAGCATCTTCTCGTACGAGTAAGCGCACAGCGCACCGCTGCGCTCGCACGCGGCGCGGTTTCGGCGCCAGCGTGCCGTTGATGGCCACGCGGCGCGCGCGCCGCTGCACCGCCCGCATCGGGGCGTCCTTCGGGGCGCCGCAGTTTCACCCTCCGTTTCACCGAACCGCACACGCCCCCGGCGCCGACCATGGAATACAGTCCGCCGCCCCTCTTTAAGCAGGGCCCCTCGGCACTCGCACGGCTGATGTTCTTCGTCGTGCTGTCGCTCGCGCTCCTGATCTCCGACGCGCGCTTCAAGACGCTCGAGGTCGTGCGCGGCGTACTCGGCGCGGGCCTCTACCCGCTGCAACGCGCGGCCCTCGTGCCGCGCGACTTCTTTATGGGCGCTGCCGACCTGGCGGTGACGAGCTCCGCGCTGCGCACCGAAAACACGCAACTGCACACGCGCAATCTCCAGCTTTCGCAGCAGGCCAACGACGCCGCTTCGCTCGCGGCCGAGAACGCGCATCTGCGCGCGCTCTTGCAACTGTCGCAGCGCATCGGCGCGCAAACCACGCCCGCAGAGATCCAGTACGACACACGCGACCCGTTCACGCAGAAGGTCGTGATTGGCGGCGGCTCGCAGCAGGGCATTCAGAACGGCTCGCCGGTGCTGAGCGAAGACGGCGTGATCGGCCAGATCACGCGCGTCTTCCCCATGCAGTCCGAAGTCACGCTCGTCACCGACAAGGACCAGGCCGTGCCGGTCGAAGTCGTGCGCACGGGCCTGCGCAGCGTGATCTACGGCACCGCGAAGGGCGACCTGCTCGATCTGCGCTTCGTGCCGATCAGCGCCGACGTGCAGGCCGGCGACGAACTCGTGACGAGCGGACTCGACGGCGTGTATCCGCAAGGGCTGCCGGTCGCGAAGGTGCTGCGCGTGGACAAGCAGGCCGACACGGCCTTCGCGCGCGTGGTCTGCTTGCCGCTCGCGGCCGTGCGCGGCGCGCGCCAGGTGCTCGTGCTGCACTATGTCGCACAGGTGCCGCCCAACCCGATCGCCGCCGAAGAGGCCGCCGCCGCCGAGGCCAAGGACGCGAAGAAGAAGCCCGCCAAGGGCGCGGACAAGAAGGGCGAGAAGAAAGCCGACGATGCGAAGGCGAAACCCGCCGCCGCCGCGTCCGGCGCCACGCCGGCCCCCGCTCCCGCTCAGGCAAAACCGGGCACCGGCACTGCCGCGAACGCGGCCGCCGACAAAAAGCCGGCGGAGCAAAAGCAGCCCGCGAGAAAGCCCAAGGAGAGCCTGCGCGAAGAGGCGGCGAAAGCCGTCGAGCAAGGGGGCCACTGATGACGCGTCCGCAATACATCCTCCAGCCGGTCAACCCGTACTTCATCGTCTTCAGCCTCGCGGCGGCGTTCCTGCTGAACCTGCTGCCCTGGGGCAAGTTGCCGGGCGTGCCCGATTTCGTCGCGCTCGTGCTGCTGTTCTGGAACATCCACCAGCCGCGCAAGGTCGGCATGGGCGTCGCGTTTTTCCTCGGGCTCCTCATGGACGTCCACAACGCGAACCTGCTCGGCGAACACGCGCTCGCGTACACGCTGCTTTCGTACGGCGCGATCACCATTCACCGCCGCGTGCTGTGGATGTCGATCGGACTGCAAATGTTCGCCGTCACGCCCATGCTGGTCGGCGCGCAGGTCGTGCCGTTCGTGATCCGCCTGCTGATGGGCGCTTCGTTTCCCGGCTGGGGTTATCTCATCAGCGGCTTCGTCGAGGCCATCCTCTGGCCGATCGCGAGCGTGCTGTTGCTCCTGCCGCAGCGGCGTCCCGTCGATCCCGACGATACCCGGCCCATTTGAGCGGCGCGCCGCTCGCCGCTGGAAGACTCGCTTGACTACCTCTTACGCACCCCGGCCCGCCGTTCCTTGCGACTGGAACAGCGGGGCCTGGGTCTGACAGCATGACCGAATTCAAGGACACCCAGCAGCAGCTCTCGAAGTTCCGCCTGCGCGTTGCGGCGGCGGGGCTGTTCGTGTTCGTCTGCTTCGGGCTGATCGCGTTCCGCTTCCTCTACTTGCAAGTCTGGAACCACAGCAAGTACTCGCTGCAAGCGGACGAAAACCGCATTTCCGTCGCGCCGATCGTGCCGAACCGCGGCATCATCACCGACCGCAACGGCGTCGTGCTCGCGAAGAACTACTCGGCGTACACGCTCGAAATCACGCCCTCGAAGCTCACCGACACGCTCGACAACACGATCGACGAGCTGTCGACCGTGATCCCGATCGACGCACGCGACCGCCGCCGCTTCAAGAAGCTGCTCGAAGACTCGAAGAACTTCGAGAGCCTGCCGATCCGCACGCGCCTGACCGACGACGAAGTCGCGCGCTTCACCGCCCAGCGCTTCCGCTTCCCCGGCGTGGAAGTGCGCGCGCGCCTGTTCCGCCAGTACCCGCTCGGCCCCACGGCCGCGCACGTGATCGGCTATATCGGCCGCATTTCGCAGCGCGACCAGGAGCGTATCGACGATCTCTCCGACAAGAACGACAGCGATCCCGAGCACTACGATCCGCGTCTCGACGCGAACAACTACAACGGCACCGACTACATCGGCAAGATCGGCGTCGAGCAGAGCTACGAAACCGAACTGCATGGCCTGACGGGCTTCGAGGAAGTGGAAGTGACGGCGGGCGGGCGTCCCGTGCGCACGCTCTCGCGCAGCCAGGCCACGCCCGGCAACAACCTCGTGCTGTCGATCGATATCGGCCTGCAACAGGTGGCCGAGCAGGCGTTCGCGGGCAAACGCGGCGCGCTCGTCGCAATCGAGCCTGCAACGGGCGACATTCTCGCGTTCGTCTCCGCGCCGAGCTTCGACCCGAACTCGTTCGTGGACGGCATCGACCAGCAAACGTGGGACGAGCTCAACAACTCGCCCGATCACCCGCTCCTGAACCGTCCGCTGCACGGCACCTATCCGCCGGGCTCGACCTACAAGCCGTTCATGGCGCTCGCCGCGCTCACGCTGCACAAGCGCACGCCGCAATGGGGTTTCTCGGACCCCGGCTACTACATGTTCGGCGGCCACCGCTTCAACAACGACGTGCGCTCCGGCCAGGGCTGGGTCGACATGAACCGCGCGATCATGGTGTCGAACGACACCTACTTCTTCATGCTCGCGCACGACCTGGGCGTGGATAACATCGCGAACTTCATGAAGCCGCTCGGCTTCGGACAGATCACCGGCATCGACATCTCGGGCGAGGCGCGCGGCATCCTGCCTTCGACCGAATGGAAGCGCAAGGCGTACCGCAAGCCCGAGCAGCAGAAGTGGTACGAGGGCGAAACGGTCAGCCTGGGCATTGGCCAGGGCTACAACTCGTTCACGATCCTTCAGCTTGCGCACGCCACGGCCACGCTCGCCGACAACGGCGTGCTCATGAAGCCCCACCTCGTGAAGGAGATCGAAAATCCCATCACGAAGCAGGAGCGCCTCACGGTGCCGAGCCAAAGCGGCCGCCTGAACGTGACCCAGGCCGATATCGACGTCGTGAAGCGCGGCATGGAAAACGTGACGATGAATCCGTCGGGCACGGCGTACCAGGTGTTCCGCAACGCGCCCTACACGTCGGCGGGCAAGACCGGCACGGCGCAGGTGTTCTCGCTGCAAGGCGGCAAGTACCAGGCGCACGCGCTCGCCGAGCATCTGCGCGACCACGCGCTGTTCATCGCGTTCGCGCCGGCCGAGAAGCCGCAGATCGCCGTTGCGCTGATCGTCGAAAACGGCGGCTGGGGTGCGCAGTCCGCCGGCCCGATCGCGCGCCGCGTGCTCGACTACTATCTCGTCGACCGTCTGAAGCCGGGCGTCGAGCAGGCGGCCGTGAGCGCCGCGGCTTCGGCCACTGAAGACGCCTCCGCGCCCGTGATCGGCACACCCACGCCGGCCTCCGGCCCGGTCGTCGCACAACCGGTGCGGATCGCCGCGGGCTTCACGCCGCTGCCGGTTCCCGGTGCGGCTTCGGCCGCTTCGGCCGCTTCGGCGGCTGCCGCGGCTTCGGGCGCGTCGGATGCGGCCGCACCGGCGGCGGCTTCCGCCGCGGCACCCACAGCACCCTTGAGGCCGGCTTCCGGCGCCGACGCGCGCGTCGCGCACGCCAAGGCCGGCGAAAGCAGCAAGAGCAGCAAGCCGATCGCACCGGACGCGCCCAGCGGCACCGACGCCGTGAACGGCGGCACCGCGAGCGCCAACGGCGCACCCGACACCGCTGTCGCGCGCCCCGCGCCCGCCTCCATGCCCCGCCACTTCGGGCCGGGCCCGCATCGTCCGCGCCGGCCCGCCAGCGCGCCCGATGCGACCACGCTCGCGCCGCCGCCGCCCAAGCCTGCGACCGGCGGCATCGACGAGTAAGGAATCACCATGCCTTTCTTCCAGTTCGACAAGATCGACAAGCGCGCGGTGCTCGACACGTTGCGCAAGATGTTCCTCGGCTTCGACCGCCCGCTCGCGCTCACGGTGTTCCTGCTGCTGTGCGTGGGCATCGTCACGCTGTACAGCGCGAGCCTCGACGTCCCCGGCCGCGTGGAAGACCAGTTGCGCAACATCATGCTCACCTTCGTGCTGATGTGGGCGCTCGCCAATGTGCCGCCCAACACGCTCATGCGGTTCGCCGTGCCGGTCTACACCTTCGGGATCGCCTTGCTGATTGCTGTGGCGCTATTCGGCCTCACGCGCAAGGGCGCGAAGCGCTGGATCAATGTGGGCGTCGTGATCCAGCCTTCGGAGATTCTCAAGATCGCCACGCCGCTCATGCTCGCGTGGTATTACCAGCGCCGCGAAGGCGTGACGCGCTGGTACGACTTCGTCGTGGGCTTCATCATCCTGTTCCTGCCGGTCGGCCTGATCGCCAAGCAGCCCGACCTCGGCACCGCCGTGCTCGTGTTCGCCTCGGGTCTGTTCGTCATCTACTTCGCGGGCCTGTCGTTCAAGCTGATCGTGCCGGTGCTGATCGCTGGCGTGATCGCGGTGGCCTCGATCGCGGCGTTCCAGGACAAGATCTGCCAGCCACAGGTGAACTGGCCGCTCATGCACGACTACCAGAAGCACCGCATCTGCACGCTGCTCGACCCCACCTCCGACCCGCTCGGCAAGGGCTTCCACACCATTCAGGCGGTGATCGCGATCGGCTCGGGCGGCCCGCTCGGCAAGGGCTGGCTGAAGGGCACGCAGTCGCACCTGGAGTTCATCCCCGAGAAGCACACCGACTTCATTTTCGCCGTGTTCTCCGAGGAGTTCGGCATGGCGGGCGGCCTCGTGCTGCTCACGCTCTACATGTGTCTGATCGCGCGCGGGCTTTATATCGCCGCGAACGGCGCGACACTCTTCGGGCGATTATTGGCGGGCTCGCTCACGATGGCGTTCTTCACCTACGCGTTCGTCAATATCGGCATGGTGAGCGGCATTCTGCCCGTGGTGGGCGTGCCGCTGCCGTTCATGAGCTATGGCGGCACGGCGCTCACCACGCTCGGCGTGGCGATCGGGCTCATCATGAGCGTGGGACGCCAGAAGCGGTTGATGCAGAGTTGAAGGCGCGGCGGGCAACGGCAACGCCCGCCCGCTCGCTCGATGCAGCAAAAAAACGCGCCGGCATTGTCCGGCGCGTTGTCGTTTCAGCGGGTGCTCGCTGGCAGTTACCGGCACTTACTGCGTGGGCGCCGATTTCATCAACTGCGCGCTCAACTGCTGATACTTCAGGCGCGCCACGGGATCGCCCTGCGCCGCCGCCGCCGCGTAGTACGCGCGCGCGACGTTCAGGTTCTTCGGCACGCCGTCGCCGCCGCGCTCGTAGAACGAGCCGGTCACGTATTGCGCGGTCATGTCGCCGCCCTCGGCGGCCTTCTTGTACCAGTAGAACGCCTGCTTGTTGTCGCGCGTGGTGCCGCGCCCGTCGAGGTACTGGTTCGCGAGCGCAAGCTCCGCCTGCACGTGCCCCTGCTTCGCCGCCTTGAGGAACCACTGGTGCGCCTGCACCGGATCGCGCTCGACGAAATCGCCGTCGTCGTACATCTTGCCGTACACGTATTGCGCATGCGACATGTTGGCGTCGGCGGCCTTGCGCAGCCACTTGCGGCCCTCGCCCACGTCGGCGGCGCCGCCTTCGCCGTTCACGAGCATCATCGCGTAGTTGAACTCCGCCAGCCGGTTGCCGCGCTCGGCCGCCGCCTGGAATTCCGTGCGCGCGGCGGAAAAATTGCCGGCGTTGTAGTCGGCAACGGCGTTGGCCGTTTGCGGATCGGACTCGGCGCCCGTCGCGGCGCTGGCCGCGTCGGCCGCGGCGGCCTGATCGGCGATTGCGCTCGCGCCGAGCACCGCGCCCGCGAGGCAACCGATGACAACCGCACGTGTCGTCCGTGCAAAAAGACGCTCGAAAAGCGCTTTCGGGCGCCTCATGATCTCGCCTCCTGGAGCGCCTGGCGTGTCGCGCGCACGAGCCAGATCACGTCGGCGGCGAGCGCGATGAAGCTGAAGCCCATCTCCCGATACTGCTTCGCGCCGGCCGCATCCATGGCGAAGATGCCCGACGCCACGCCCGCGTCGCGCGCGGCCGCAACGATGCGCTGCATGGCGGCGAACACGTCCGGATGCTTCGAGTCGCCGAGATGGCCGAGGCTCGCCGCGAGGTCGGCCGGCCCGACGAACAGGCAATCCACCCCCGGCACCGCCGCGATTTTTTCGACTTCGGCCAGCGCCGCCGCCGATTCGATCTGCACGATCGTCGCGATCTGCGCGTTCGCGCCGTGCAGATAGTCGCGCCGCATGCCGTAGGCCGCCGCGCGCACCACGCCCGCCACGCCGCGCTGGCCGCCCGGCGTGTTCGCATCGGGATATTGCGTGAGGCTCACGGCGCGCGCGGCTTCCTGGGCCGAGGACACGTTGGGAAACATCACGGTGCGCGCGCCCGCGTCGAGCACGCGTTTGACGAGCCAGGGCTCGCAGTCGGGCAGGCGCACCACGGGCTCGGTGGGCAGATGCGCGGCGGCGATTGCGCGTAGCTGCGCGACGGTGTCGGCGCTGTCGTTGGGCGTGTGCTCCATGTCGATCAGCAGCCAGTCGAAGCCGGCGTGCGCGAGCGCCTCGGCGGCGGTCTCGCTGCCCATGGAAAGCCACAGGCCGAACAGCGGCTCCGCCTCCTTGAGGCGTTCCTTGAGGGGATTGGTGAAGGTGCTCATCGCCGTGCTCCCGGCGAGGCTGCGGGGGCGCGCACGGGGCGCGCGGGCGCTTGCGCCCGGCGACGCGGCAGCCGGCAGGTCTCGCTCCGTTATGTGTTATCGGGCCGCGCGCGGGGATGCGCAGGCCTTGCCGGAACGATCATACCGCGACAAAAATTTGCTGGACGGCGCGGAAAACCCGGCCTTGCCCGCAGCGGGAAAGCGGTGAGCGCAGGCGCGTCAGTCGCGCGTGACTTCGGCCCAGCAATTCGGCGTTTCGTACAGACGCAGCTTGTGCAGGCGCAGATTCACGCCGTAGTGCGCGTCGTACACGTTCGCGAGGATGTCGAACGCGATGGCCGCGAGATTTTCCACGGTCGGGATGCGGTCGATCACGACCGTCTTGTGGCCCGGCAGCGTTTCGAGAAAGCCGCGCACCTGCGTATCGCCCTCGAACACGAGGAACGCGTGGTCCCACAGATCGACGAGATGCTGGTTCGCGAGCGACTTCACGTCGGCGAAGTCCATCACCATGCCGCGATCGGGCGCGCCCTCGGTTTCGACGAGGTCGCCTTGCAGCGTGATTTCGAGCACATAGCGATGGCCGTGCAGGTTACGGCACTGGCTGCGGTGGTCGGGGATGCGGTGGCCCGCGTCGAATTCGAGTTTTCGGGTGATCGTCAGCACGGCACTTGTTCAGATAAATTCGCGGAAATCAGGGAATATTCAGGTACTTGTGGGTCTGCATCGACAGGCGCCACTGCGGATGGCGCTTGCACCAGTCGATCGCGAGCTTCGTGTTCAGGTCGCGCGACGGGCCGTCCATGGGCTGTACGAGAAAATACTCGAAATCGAGCTTCGCGTAGTCGGCAAGGCGCTGGTTGTCCTGCGGCACCACCACCTTCAGCTCGTTGCCCTTCGTGACCACGAGCGGCGCGTCGGCCTTCGGGCTCACGCAGATCCAGTCGATGGTTTCCAGCACCGGCAGCGAACCGTTCGTTTCGATTGCGATCTCGAAGCCGGCCGCGTGCAGCGCGTCGACGAACGGCGCGTCGATCTGCAACATCGGCTCGCCGCCCGTGCAGACCACGAAGCGGTTGCCCTCGCCTGCGGGCCACAGCGAAGCGATCTTCGCGACGAGTTCTTCAGGCGTGCGGAATTTTCCGCCATTCTCGCCATCGGTGCCCACGAAGTCGGTGTCGCAGAAGCGGCATACGGCTTCGGCGCGGTCTTCCTCGCGGCCCGACCAGAGATTGCAGCCGGCGAACCGGCAGAACACGGCCGGACGCCCGGCGTTCGCGCCCTCGCCCTGCAACGTGTAGAAAATTTCCTTTACCGCGTAAGTCATGCTGCTGCCTGGTTCTGGCTCATGGGGCGGCCTCGACGGCCATGCTCATGAAAACCGGTTGGTGTCGGGCGCCCTCGCTCAGACCGGCGCTTCCGTGACGTTCTCGCCCGCGAGATACGCTTCGTAGCCACGCTTGCGCAACTTGCAGGCCGGGCACTCGCCGCAGCCGAAGCCCCACGCGTGAAGCTCGGCGCGCTCGCCCACGTAGCAGGTGTGCGTCTCGACGCGCACCATGTCCACCAGCGCCTCGCCGCCGAGCTGTTCGGCCAGGCGCCACGTGTCGGCCTTGTCGAGCCACATGAGCGGCGTTTCCAGCACGAAGCGCGTGTCCATGCCGAGATTGAGCGCGACTTGCAGCGCCTTCATGGTGTCGTCGCGGCAGTCCGGGTAGCCCGAGAAGTCGGTCTCGCACATGCCGCCCACGAGCACCTTGAGCCCGCGACGATAAGCGATCGCTGCGGCGATCTGCATGAACATCAGGTTGCGGCCCGGCACGAAGGTGTTCGGCAGGCCGCTCGCGGCCGTTTCGATCTCGATCTCGCGCGTCATGGCCGTGTCGCTGATCGAGCCGAGCACCGAGAGATCGATCATGTGATCTTCGCCGAGGCGCTCGCCCCATGCGGGGAACGTGCTCGCAATCGCGGCGCGAAAGCCCTCGCGGCACTCCAGTTCGACGCGATGACGCTGGCCATAATCGAAGCCGAGCGTCTCGACGGTCTCGTAGCGCTCGAGCGCCCATGCGAGGCACGTGGCCGAGTCCTGGCCGCCGGAAAACAGGACGAGCGCGCCCTTGGCTTCTGTTCGAGTCACCGTGAAACTCCGTGTATGAGGTTTCCGCGCGAATGCGTTCGTTGCCTGGTTTTTGCTGGCTGGCTTGTGCTACCAGGCTCTTGCTACCAGGCTCTTGCTACCAGACTTTGCCACCAGATCTTGCCACCTGAGGCACCCGGGCGGACCGCCGCGGACAAGGCGCGCCGGCTCAAGCAGTATAGGCCGGGGCCCTCGCACGGGCATCGGCGCACCCTTATACCCTGGATACCGTCGATGCCGGTCTTCGAACTTCTTCGAAGCTCCGGAGATCGAGCACAACGAAAAAGCCCCAGGAATCGAATGATCTCCTGGGGCTGCATTCTGGTGGCCTGGGACGGAATCGAACCATCGACACGCGGATTTTCAATCCGCTGCTCTACCAACTGAGCTACCGGGCCAACGAAGAAAGAAGAGTATAGCTACCTAAACCGCGTTGCGCAAGTGCCTTCGCCAAATTAATTCTGTCAGCGCTTCGTCTTCGCGCCACTGCGCATCAATCCGCGTCATTCGCCCTTGCTCTTGCCGAGGTCCACGCCGAGTTGCTTGAGCTTGCGATACAGGTGGGTGCGCTCAAGCCCCGTTTTTTCAGCCACACGCGTCATGCTGCCGTTTTCGCGCGCGAGGTGGTACTCGAAGTACGCGCGCTCGAACGCGTCGCGCGCGTCACGCAACGGAATGTCGAACGAGATCGAAGCCGTTTGCGTGGCCGTGGCGCCCGCCTGCACGCCGTGCACACCGTCAACGCCGAGCACCGGCAAGGCCGCCGCCGAAGCGACGACCGCGGGACCGCCGGCCGCCGACTTTCCGGCCGCCCCCGCGCTCGCCGACGTGACTGGCGCGGCCGTGCCGCGCGCGAGGCCCTGCTCGACCGCCTTCAGCAGCTTTTGCAGCGCGATGGGCTTTTCGAGAAAGTTGAGCGCGCCGATCTTGGTTGCCTCGACGGCGGTGTCGATGGTCGCGTGGCCCGACATCATGATGACCGGCATCGTGAGCTGGCCTTGTGCAGCCCACTCCTTGAGCAGCGTCACGCCGTCGGTGTCCGGCATCCAGATATCGAGCAGCACGAGGTCCGGCACCGCGCGCTGCCGGAAGTCGCGCGCCTGCTGCGCATCTTCAGCCAGCTCCACGACGTGTCCTTCGTCGCTGAGGATCTCCGAGAGCAATTCCCGGATGCCCATTTCATCATCTACCACCAGGATGGTTGCCATTTACGCTGCCCTTGTCTGCACTGTTGCTTTTGATCCCTGCTCCGCTTCGGCGCGCCCATGCGCCACCCCGGATCGGCCGGGTCCGGGCGTCGCGGCATCCGGTGGGATGTCATCGGCCAGCTGGAGAAAGAGAATCGAGATCTGCGCGCCTTCTATCACATCGCCTGCCTTGAGTCGATTGCGGATGTCGATGCGAGC
This sequence comes from Paraburkholderia unamae, assembly GCF_003096875.1. NCBI lineage: Bacteria > Pseudomonadati > Pseudomonadota > Betaproteobacteria > Burkholderiales > Burkholderiaceae > Paraburkholderia > Paraburkholderia unamae. The sequence goes on along the minus strand of NZ_QEOB01000001.1, from coordinate 307,758 downwards.
GCCGTGCTCGTCAACGATCTTCTTCACCATCGCAAGCCCGAGGCCTGTTCCTTTGGCTTTGGTCGTCACATATGGTTCGAACGCCCGCGTGAGGATGCGTGCAGGAAAACCCGGACCGTTGTCCGACACCGTGAGGCGCACCGCAACGCGCGTGCGGCCCTGCGCGTCGGGGTCTCCGTATTCTACGGCGCGTGTCTCGAGCGTCACGCGAGGATTCGCGGTATCGGCCACGGCGTCCTGCGCGTTTTGCAGCAGGTTGTGGATCACCTGGCGCAATTGCGTGGCGTCGCCGCGGATCACCGGCAAGTCCGAGAGTTCGACCTTGATCGCGCTCTTGCCTTCTTCGGCGCCATACAGCGTGAGCACTTCGCTCACGAGGTCGTTCAACTGGAGATGCGCGAGCACCGCGGGCGGCGTGCGCGCATAGTCGCGGAAGTTGTCGACCATCTGCTTCATCGCGGCGACCTGGTTGACGATCGTCGTCGCCCCGCGCTTGAGCACTTCGGCGTCCGACGGCGCGAGCTTGTCGGAGAGCTTCATTTGCAGGCGCTCGGCCGAGAGCTGAATCGGCGTGAGCGGATTCTTGATCTCGTGCGCAAGACGCCGCGCGACTTCGCCCCACGCCACCGAACGTTGCGCCGAGATCACGTCGGAGATGTCGTCGAACACCACCACATAGCCCGAGGTTTGCATGTCGCCCGCGTCGCGACCCGTGTCGGACACGAGGCGCGCGCCGCGCACGAGCAGCGTGAGCGGATCGGTCTCGCCGGGAATGGGCACCGAGAACTGCTGCTGCCAATGGCCACGCGTGCTGTCGCCGTCGCCGCGCGAAGCTTCCTGGTCGGCGAAGGCCTTGCGCACCATTGCGCCGAATTCCGTGAGCGCGCCGATGTGATCGAGCGCGACGCCAAGCTGCGTCTCGAACGGCTGACGGAAGATGCGCTCCGCGCCGGGGTTCGCAGTCGTCAGGCGAAACTGCCGGTCGAACACGAACACGCCCGCCGTGAGGTTCGCGAGAATGCTCTCCAGATACGCCTTCGAATGCTCGAGCGCGACGCGGTTCTTCTCCACGGCCTGGCGTGCTTCGGAAAGCTGGCGCGTCATCGCGTTGAACGACTGCGTGAGGAAGCCCAGTTCGTCGCGCGACTTGATTTCGCGCTTCGGCGTGTAGTCGCCCTCGGTCACTTCCTTCGTACCCTGCGCGAGCAGAAAAAGCGGCCGCGCAAGCTGGTTGCCGAGCGCGAGCGCCAGCATCATCGCCACGAAGGTCGCGAGAAAGAGCGCGAGCGTGAGCGTGCCGATATACATCTTGCGCAAGCCCGTGCGGCCGAGCGCCTTTTCCTGATACTCGCGATAGGCGCGCTGCACGGCGTCGGCGTTGCGCGCGAGCGCGGCGGGCACCGGCTGCTCCAGTTGCAGGAAGCGCTCCGCCGGTTGCAGATCCGTTGTGTTCGCATCGGGAATGCGCGTGACCACGCGCAGGCGCAACGCGCCCTTCGGCCCATGCAGATGCGGGTCGCCGTCCACCTCGCCTTCGATCGCCGCATAACCGCGCCCGCGCGCCTGGTCGAGCATGAGCGGCGTGGGCAGATCGCTCGGCATCAGCGACGAGAAGTTGCTCGACGCCTGCGCCACCACGTGCATGTCCGGCGCCGCGCCCGACATGCTGCGCACCGGCTCGAAGATGGTGGCGTCCTGCACGCCGAACTGGTCGCGCGCGCGCAGGAGCGTGAGCGTGGTGCCCGCCGCTTCGCCGCTCGCGATCTGATCGGCCATCAGGCGCGCCTTGGTTTGCAGGTCGGAGAGCGAGGCGTCGAGCATGCCGCGCCCGAGGTTCAGGCCCGCCGTGAGCGCGGTTTCCACGTTCACGTCGAACCACGACTCGATCGAGCGCGAGACGAACTGGTACGAGACGATATAGATGATGCCGCCCGGCACCACACCCACGAGCGCGAAGAAGAACGCGAGCTTGGCCAGCAGCCGCGTGCCGAACTTGCCGCGCCTCAGGCGCACGACGATCACGATCACGAGCGCCGTGACCACCGACATGAAGATCAGCGCGACGACGATGTTGGCCGCGTAGAGCCAGCCATAGTAGCGGTCGAAGAACTCGGTGTTCGCGCTCGCGGCGGCGAGCAGGACGAGCAGCAGCGTCGCGGTGAACGCGACGGTGGAAACAAGCAGCTTGACGACGACGCTGCTGAAGCTGGTGGCGCGGCGTACTTTATTTAGCACGTTCGGTCACCGTGAAGTTAAAGCGCTTCCAGTCGGAAGCCAGGTTCCAGTCGCGGTTGTTCACGGCGTCGATCTGGAAGGGCTTGGGCATCAGCGCGACGTCGAGCTGCATGCGTACCGAAGCGGTATACGTCTCCCCCGGATGCACGTCGTTGCGCTCGATCACGTGCCACGACGTGACGTGCTTGATGACCGCGAGCGCGTCGGCAAGCGTCGCGAAGCCGAGTTGCAGGCCGCCGCTCGATACGCGGTACTCGCGCGTGAGCGGCTGGAACGACAGGCGAATGCTTTGCGAAACGCTCACCGGTTGTTCGTCGAACCAGTACCAGCGCGCCCGCGTCAGTTCGAAGTCGGTGGTGAAGTAGAGCGGAATGCCCTTGTTGACCGCGTCTTCCAGGCTGCTGTTGAGGTCGAAATCGAAGCGGGCGTCGAGGCTCCAGCCGTTGCCGTCGGCCTGTAGCGACGCGCGCTGCACCGAGATCGAATCGGCGCGCGCCGGCGCCGCGGCCACGAGGCCGACGACGGCCAGCACCAGCCAGATCAGGGCCGCGAGCCGCAGCGGGAAGATGCGTTTGATGGTCACCGTTTCTGAAAGCGCGCGTAGAAGAATCCGTCGTGATCTGCGGTGCGATCGGGAACAGGGCCGGCGTTTGCCGCGACTGCGGCCTGAACATCGGCATCATGCCGAGCCTCGTGGGCTGCGCCGCATGCTGGCCCCCCGGCCGGCGCGCCGTCCGCCGTGGGCAGCAGTTGCCCCGGCGCGTCCAATCGTACCGCATCCGCGTGGGTGCTTTCAAACCAGCGCGCCTGCGCCTCGCCTTCCTCGGGGAAGATCGAGCAGGTCACGTAGAGCAGTTCGCCGCCCGGCTTGACGAGCGGCCACAGCGCGTCGGCGATGCGGCGCTGCTCGGCGGCAAGCGCCGCGATGTCGCTCTCGCGGCGCAGCCAGCGGATGTCCGGATGGCGGCGCACGATGCCCGAGGCCGAGCACGGCACGTCGGCGAGGATGCGGTCGAACTGCTCGCCGTCGTGCCACGCGGCGGGATTGCCCGCGTCGCCCACCACGATCTTCGCGCGGCGCAGCGGGTGCACGGAATCGTCCTCGGCAAAACCGAGACGCGCGAAGTTCTCGCCGATGCGCGCCGCGCGCGCGGCATCGCTCTCCAGCGCGACCAGGTCGATGTCGGCCAGCTCAAGCAGATGCCCGCTCTTGCCGCCTGGCGCCGCGCACGCGTCGAGCACGCGCATGCCGTCGCGCACGCCGAGGATTTGCGCGGCCACTTGCGCACCGGCGTCCTGCACGGACACGTCACCGGCCGTGAAGCCCGGAATGCGATCGACGGGCAACGCGGCGGCAAGGCGCACGGCGTGCTCGCCGATCTGGCTTGCGGCGATGTTTTCGGCGGCGAGCCGCTGTACGTAGTCGGCGGCGCTCGAGCGGCGCGCGTTCACGCGCAGCGTGAGCGGACCCTGTGTGTTGCCGGCGGCGAGTATCGCCTGCCACTGCGCGGGCCACGCGGCGCGCACCGCGTCGATCCACCAGCGCGGGTAGTTCCAGTGCGCGGTCTCGTCGGCCTGGGCGGCGGCGAGCGCCGTGTCGCGCTCGCGCAGGAATCCGCGCAGCACCGCGTTGACGAGTCCCTTGGCGAAGGCGATCTCGCGGCGCGCCCCCACGGCGCGCACGGCCTGATCGACGACCGTAAATGGCGTGTAGGCGGCGCTCGCCTCGTCTTCCACGAGCAGCGCGAACGCGCAGGCAAGCAGGTTCTGGACGTGCGGCGGCGGCGCCTTGCTCACGCGTTGCCGGATCAGCCAGTCCGCGGTGCCGAGCCGCCGCATGGTGCGATAGGCGATGTCCTGCACCGCGCCGCGCGCGACCGGCGCGAACTCGCCCGGCAAGGCGGCGAAGGTGCTCGCGAGCGCGGCGGGCAGCGCCGCCCCGGCGCGCACGCTGCCAACGGCATGAGCGGCCAGATCGAGGGCGAAACCGAGCGACTCCGGGGCCAGATGCACGGGCTGATGGGCCGGTGCCGCGCCTGGCCGGCGTGCTGGCGTTGCGGAACCCTTTTTGCCGCGGTTCGGTGCGGCTGGTCGCCGGGATGAGCTGGATGTCATGAGAAACCGGATGCGGGCCGCAACGAGGCGGCATCAATGAAGCACAAGCGAGCCATTGTAGCGTGGCGAGCGCGCAACACTGTTCAGTCGCGCGATCCCCGTTGACCATGGCGCGGTCGCCGGCAGGCCGACGGCGAAGCCGTGGCAGACGAGCGGGATACATATTGGCGGATATCGACGGATGGCTCGCCGCATCATGATCAGCGAAGGCGCATTTGCGCGCCGCCCCGTCACGGCCATCATGAAACCACTCGGGAAAAGACACGACATCGCGTTCCTCGCCTTCCTTGCGCTCTTTTCCGTCTACCAGCAGGGACGGGGGAAGGTGTTCTCGCCCTTCTGGGACTACAAGGTCTACGCCTATGCGCTGGACCAGTTCAGGCGCGGCGCGAATCCGTACAACCCGCACGGCTTTCCGTTCGTCTATCCGCCGGCCTTCCTGAATCTGTTCTCCCATGTTCCGTTTCATGGGTTCTATCTCGCCTTCGTGTGCGCGTCGCTCGCGTGCCTCGCGTACAGCCTCAGGCATGCGGACTTCGTGGTGGCTGGCGCGCTCGGTTTTTTCACTGGCGGCGCGGGCGTGGGCGGCATCCTCACGGGAAACTTCGCCATCTTCGCGCACCTGCTCATCATTGCGCTGTTCTATGCGGCATCGACAGGAAAAAGCAGCGCGACGGCGAAGCACTGGCTGCTGGCTTTTTTCATCGCTCTTTTCGCCGCCATCAAGATCTACTTCCTGACCTACGCCCTCGTGTTCTTTTTCGTTCCCAAGGGCATGCGCTATCTGCTGGCCGTGCCCGTGTGCGTTGCGCTCGCAACCATCGCGCAACTCGTGCTCGAACCGCGCCTGTGGACCGACTTCGAAACCCTGCTGCGCTGGCAGATGCTCACCCAGAACGATTCCGGGCTCGTGCTGTTCGGCATGCTCGAGCAGCACGTTCGCGCCCTGAGCGCCATCGAGGACGTGCTGATCTACGAGCTCGTCGTCGTCGCGCTATTCATCGGCGCGGTCAATCCGTTTCGCGCGCCGCGCCTCATCGCCGCCGAAAAGGTGCCCGGCAGACTGTTCTATCTCCTCGCGTTCGCCCTCGCGCTCAATCCGCGCATGAAGGAATACGACATCGCGCCGTTTTTTGCGTGCTGCTATGTCTCGCTGTTCCAGAGCAGCACCCGCGATAACCGGCTCGATCGCGCGTTCTTCTATGCCGTGCCGCTGGCGTTCGTCGCCGCGTGGGTCATCGTCAAGTTCGGGCACGTGTACTACGCGCTCGACGTGGCCTGGTTCATCGGCGTCTATTTCGTGTTCGTCGTGGTGTCCCTGCGGCAGCGGGCGCTGCGGCTTGCCGGGCACGCACACGCGCGGCATGCGGACCGCGATGCCCACGCCACCGGCTAACCGGGCGGACGGTCGCGCATAAAAAAACGCCTCCGAAGAGGCGTTTTTCGTGCAATGCCGTGCGCAGCCCTAGCGGCGGCCGGCGGCCATTTCCATCAAGCGGCGGATGCGCTCTTCCGTGGCCGGGTGCGTGCTGAACAGGTTCGCGATACCGCCGCCCGAGAGCGGATTCATGATCATCATCTGCGCCGTGGCCGGATGCGCCTCCGCGGTCTGGAACGGAATGCCCTGTGCGTAGCGATGGATCTTGTCGAGCGCCGAAGCGAGTGCCTGCGGGTCGCCCGAAATCTCCGCGCCGCCGCGGTCGGCCTCGAACTCGCGCGCACGCGAAATCGCCATCTGGATCAGCGCGCCCGCGATCGGAGCGAGCAGCGCCACGGCAATGCTCGCGATCGGGTTGGCCGGACGGCCGTTCTCGTCGCGGCCGCCGAAGATCATCGCGAAATTGGCGAGCGCCGAGATCGCGCCGGCCATGGTCGCCGAAATCGTCGAGATGAGGATGTCACGGTGCTTCACGTGCGCGAGTTCGTGCGCCATCACCCCGCGCATCTCGCGCTCGGACAGCACCCGCAGGATGCCCGTGGTCGCCGCGACCGCCGCGTGCTCGGGGTTGCGGCCCGTGGCGAAGGCGTTGGGCGCGTCCTCGTTGATGAGGTAGACGCGCGGCATGGGCAGGCCCGCGCGCGTGGCCAGATCGCGCACCATGCGGTAGAACTGCGGCGCCGTCGTTTCGTCGACTTCCTGCGCGTTGTACATGCGCAGGACCATCTTGTCCGAATACCAGTACGAGAAGAAGTTCATGGCGAGCGCGAAGAACAGCGCCAGCATCATGCCGCGATGCCCGCCGATCAGCCCGCCAATCGCGATGAAAAGGGCCGTAATCGCGGCCATCAACATCGCGGTCTTGACCCAGTTGAACATGTGCTCTGCTCCTTCACCCACGAGGGGATCAAATCGATCGTTGAACGCCCGCCGCCAGCCGGTCAGCCACACGCGGGCGAGCGCATTGTAAGCGATCTGTTAGATATGGGCGGGTGCGAAAAATTCAATCTCAGCGCGAGGCGGCGGCCAGCCTCAGCCCGAGGCCGACGAACGCCGAGCCGACCGTCCGGTCGAGCCACTTCTTCACGCCCGGTTTGCCTGCGAAGCGGCGCGTGACGCTGCCCGCCACCCATGCGACAAGACTGTTCCACATCATGCTCATCACCACGAACACGGCGCCGAGCGTGAGGAACGCGAGCGCCTTGTGCGCGCTTTCGGTGCTCACGAACTGCGGAAAGAACGAAACGAAGAACAGCACGACCTTCGGGTTGAGCACGTTGGTCCAGAAACCCGAGAGGAAGAGCTGACGCAGCGGGCGCGCCGCACCGGCGGCCGGCGCTTCGCCCGTGGCCAGGCTGGCTTCCTGCTTCGTGAGGACGAGGCGCACGCCGAGATACACGAGATAGATCGCGCCGACGATCTTGATGACCGTGAACGCCGTGGCGGACGCCGCGAGCAGCGCCGTCAGGCCGAACGCGCAGGCGAGCGAGTGCACGCAGCAGCCCGCCGAGATGCCGAGCGCGGAAACGAGGCCCGCGCCGCGGCCCTGCGCGACGCTGCGCCCGACGATGTAGGCGGTATCGGGGCCCGGCGTCACGTTCAGGAGAAAGACAGCCACGAGGAAGAAACCGAAATGGGTGATGCCGAGCATGCCAACCTCAAGATTGCTCAAATTGCGAACGGCGCTGACGCGCCTTTGATTCTAACGCGCCGGTCGCGGCACGGCGTGCCGCCCGTCGCGGCGCGCGGGGTCAGGCTGCGGAGGCCTCGGGCAACTGGAAGCGCTGGCCCGCCGCCAGCGGCATGCCCGCCAGGAATTCACGCGCGGGCAGGCGCTTGCCGCCCGGCTTTTGCAGTTGCGTGAGGCGCAGCGCCCCCTCGCCACAGGCCACTACCACGCCCGCCGCGCTCACTTCGAGAATCTCACCGGGCTGCGCCGCCACCGTTGAACGCTCGACCGGCTCGGCCGCCCACAGCTTGAGCTGCGCGCCGTCCAGCGTGGCCGCGCCGCCCGGGAACGGGTCGAACGCGCGAATCTGGCGCGCGAGCGCCACAGCCGGGCGCCGCCAGTCGAGCGCGGCCTCGTGCTTGCCGATTTTTTCGGCGTAGGTCGTGCCCTCCGAGGGCTGCGGGGTGGCGGGCAGCGCGCCGTCGCGTTCGAGCGCGACGAGCCCGTCCACGATCAGCTTCGCGCCGAGTTGCGCGAGGCGGTCATGCAGCGTCGCCGTGGTGTCGCCCGGCGCAATGGCGGTGCGCACTTCGGAGATCATCGGCCCGGTGTCGAGGCCCACGTCCATCTGCATGAGCGTGATGCCGGTTTCGGCGTCGCCCGCTTCGATCGCGCGGTGAATGGGCGCGGCGCCGCGCCAGCGCGGCAGGATCGAAGCGTGAATGTTGATGCAGCCGCGCGGCGGAATGTCGAGCACTTCCTGCGGCAGAAGGAGGCCGTATGCGGCGACCACCATCACGTCGTGCGGCGTGGCGCGCAACAGGTCCAGCGCGGCGGCCGCTTCTTCCGGATACTTGCCGGTGCGGCGCAGCGAGGGCGGCTGGGCCACGGCCATGCCGTGCTCCTGCGCATAGCGTTTGACCGGGCTCGCCTGAAGTTTCATGCCGCGGCCCGCCGGACGGTCAGGCTGGGTCAGCACGAGCGGCACGGTAAAGCCCGCCTCGTGAATCGCGGCAAGCGCCGCAGCAGCGAATTCCGGCGTGCCGGCGAAGATGACGCGAAGACTATGGCTCATGAGCGCTCGGTGCGTGGCGGGTTGACGAAGGGAAAAACGGCGCGGCGCAACAAAACGAAGGCGAAACAGCGAGAAAGAACGCGCGCAAATCGTGCCTGTATCGCGCTTACATCGCGCGTTCGAGCTTCTTCATCTTGCTGCGGATACGCGTTTGCTTGAGCGACGACAGGTACTCGACGAACACCTTGCCCATCAGGTGATCCATTTCGTGCTGGATGCACACCGCGAGCAGCCCTTCACAGTCCACTTCGTAGGTCTCGCCCTTCTCGTTGAGCGCGCGCACGCGCACCTTTTCCGCGCGCTCGACTTCGTCGTAGATGCCGGGCACGGAGAGGCAGCCTTCTTCGTGCACTTCGCGCTCGGCGCTCGACCAGATGATTTCCGGGTTGATGAACACGCGCAGTTCGTCGTGCGCGTCGGAAACGTCGATCACCACCACGCGCTCGTGCACGTCGACCTGGGTCGCGGCGAGGCCGACGCCGGGCGCGGCGTACATGGTTTCGGCCATGTCGGCGACGAGCCTGCGGATACGGTCGTTGAGCACCTCGACCGGCTTCGCGACCTTGTGCAGGCGCTTGTCCGGGTAATGAAGAATATTCAGTAGAGCCATGATTTGACGGGTTTCTCGTTAGGCGCCGGGTGCTTCGCGGCGATGCGCTCACTGGCCGTTCGGCCAGCTTGCGAGCCCCGTGCCGGACACGGAGGATATGCGGACAGATACGGACGAACGGGCCGCAATTCAACGTTGGACGCGCGGGTGTCCGCGCGAGCACGCTGAGCATCGGGCGTGCGCAACGCCATGTGAAGGCGCGACGGTGTATTTCGGATGGTGAAAATTTTATCACGACGTGCGGCAATACGCCCGCCGCCGGAGAACGCGATGCACACGACCTTACCGCTCACGCCCGAGGAGCAGGCCGCCTGGCTGCGGCTCGCGCTCGCGCGTGGTCTCAAGCCCGCCGCGCTGCGCGCCCTGCTAGGCGCGTTCGGCCTGCCGCAAAACGTGCTGGCGCAGCCCTTCGCCTCGCTCGCCGCCGTGGCGGGCGCGCAAGCCGCCCACGCCGCGCTGGCCGAGCCGGGCGCGGACTTCGCACAGCGGCTCGAAGCTTTGCAGGCATGGTGCGCGGCGAGCGGCAACGCGCTAGTCACATTGGCCGACCCGGCCTATCCGCCGCGCCTGCTCGCCATGCCCGACCCGCCGCCGCTGCTCTACGTGAAGGGCCGGCTCGATCTGCTCCATGCGCGGGCGGTGGCCGTGGTGGGCAGCCGCAACGCCACGCCGCAGGCCCTCGAAGACGCCGCCCGCTTCGCACGCACGCTCGCCGCGTCGGGTCTCACGGTCGTCTCGGGACTGGCGCTCGGCGTGGACGGCGCCGCGCATCGCGGCGCGCTCGACGAACGCGGCGGCACCGTCGCGGTCATCGGCACGGGCGCGGACCTCGTCTATCCGCCCGCGCACCACGCGCTCGCCACGCAGATCGCCGCGCTTGGCACGCTCGTCTCCGAATGGCCGCTCGGCACGCCCGCGCGGTCTGCCAACTTTCCGCAGCGCAACCGCGTGATCGCCGCGCTCGTGGAGGGCGTGGTCGTCGTGGAGGCCGCGCAACGCTCCGGCTCGCTCATCACGGCGCGCCTCGCCAACGAAATGGGGCGCGACGTTTTTGCGCTGCCCGGCTCGATCCACGCGCCGCTCACGCGCGGCTGCCATGGGCTCATCAAGCAGGGCGCGCAATTGGTCGAATCGCCAGAAGAGGTGCTCGAAGCGCTGAACGTCGGGCAAGCGCCTGGCGGCCAGGCGCGCGCTACGCGGCGAGGCACACGCGGCCCGAAAGTCTCGGTGCCGTTCGATGGCGTGCAGCGGCCAACGGATACGACGCAACCGCTGACGACGCAACCGCTGACGTTCGAACCCGCACTGCCCGCCAGCCTCGGCGAGGACGCACGGCGCCTGCTCGAAGCGCTCGGCCACGCACCGGCCACGCTTGAAATCCCGCGCAGCGCACCGACATGGCCGAAGCGGTGCTGCAAGGCACGCTGCTGCAACTCGAACTGGCTGGCCGTCTCGACGTGCTGCCCGGCGGCTGGTTCGTCCGGGCCACGCGCGCTTAGCGCGGCGCCCGGTGCGAGGGCCACCGCCGGTGCGCCGCCGTGATACATTCGCGCCAAACGCCCCGCACTATATAGAAGAGAACGCAAGGAACGACCATGCCCGCGCTTGACCTCGACACCGACGCCGACCTGATCGCAGAGCGCGTCAGCGACCACGACACGCTGTTCGTGGCGTGCCTGTGCGCGCAGTGGTGCGGCACCTGTCGCGACTATCGGGCCACCTTCGACCGTATTGCCGAAGCACACCCCGAGATCTGCTTCGCTTATATCGACATCGAAACGCACGCCGACCGCTTCGACGACCTCGACGTGGAAAACTTCCCGACCATCCTGATCGAGGACGGGCACGCCACGCGCTTCTTCGGCACGGTCCTGCCGCACGGCGCCGTGGTCGAACGGATGCTCTCGGACCTCACGGCGCTGCCAGGCGTGGCCGATGCGCCGAAGCTGCGACCCGCGCTGACCGCGGCCTGAGGCCCGTCCGGGGTCAATCAACATCTGACCCCGATCAGACGCACCGCTTGCCGCACCGTCTGGCGCACCCTTATGATTGGGCGCCTTGGGCGTTGCGCGAATGCCGCCGTAAGCGAACACAAAAATCGACGCCGGCGCGCCATGTGCTATAAAGCGGTCGAGAAAGGCCCCCAAAGCGGGGCGGCCAAGCCGGGCATCGAGCCCAAGCGCCCATTCAGTAGGCATCGGCCCGGGGCGCCAACCGGATTCACCCACTAGCAACCAGTCATGTCCAAAGCTCTGATCATCGCCGAGAAGCCATCCGTCGCGAACGACATCGCGCGCGCTCTGGGCGGTTTTACCAAGCATGACGAATACTACGAGAGCGACGACTACGTGCTCTCGTCGGCGGTCGGCCATCTGCTGGAAATCGCCGCGCCCGAGGAATACGAGGTCAAGCGAGGCAAATGGAGCTTCGCCCATCTGCCCGTGATCCCGCCGCACTTCGACCTGAACCCGATCGCCAAGAGCGAGTCGCGGCTCAAGGTGCTCACGAAGCTGCTCAAGCGCAAGGACGTCACGCGACTCATCAACGCCTGCGACGCGGGGCGCGAGGGCGAGCTGATCTTCCGCCTGATCGCGCAGCACGCGAAGGCGAAGCAGCCGGTCCAGCGCCTGTGGCTCCAGTCGATGACACCGCAGGCGATCCGCGACGGCTTCGCGAACCTGCGCAGCGACGACGACATGCTCCCGCTCGCCGACGCCGCCCGCTGCCGCTCCGAAGCCGACTGGCTCGTGGGCATCAACGGCACGCGTGCGATGACCGCGTTCAACAGCAAGGGTGGCGGCTTCTTCCTCACGACCGTCGGCCGTGTTCAGACGCCAACGCTCTCGATCGTCGTCGAACGTGAAGAGAAAATTCGCCGTTTCATCCCGCGCGACTACTGGGAAGTGCGCGCGGAGTTCGTCTGCGCGAAGGGCTTCTACGAAGGCCGCTGGTACGACCCGAAATTCAAGAAGGACGAGTTCGATCCGGAAAAGCGCGACTCGCGCCTCTGGAGCCTGCCGGCCGCCGAAACGATCGTGGCCGCGTGCCATGGCCGCGAAGGCACGGTCACCGAGGAATCGAAGCCGTCCACGCAGCTCTCGCCCGCGCTCTTCGACCTGACGAGCCTGCAACGCGAAGCCAACGGCCGCTTCGGCTTTTCGGCCAAGAACACGCTGGGCCTGGCCCAGGCGCTGTACGAAAAGCACAAGGTGCTCACCTACCCGCGTACCGATTCGCGCGCGCTGCCCGAGGATTACATGGGCACCGTGAAAGAGACGCTCGAGATGCTCAAGGAGAGCAACAACTACCTGCCGCACGCCAAGCAGGTGCTCGACAAGGGCTGGGTGAAGCCCAACAAGCGCATTTTCGACAACTCGAAGATCAGCGACCACTTCGCCATCATCCCCACGTTGCAGGCGCCGAAGTCGCTTTCCGAGCCTGAGCAGAAGCTCTACGACCTCGTCGTGAAGCGCTTCCTCGCCGTGTTCTTCCCGGCGGCGGAATATCGCGTCACCACGCGGATCACCGAAGTCGCGGGCCATCACTTCAAGACCGAAGGCAAGGTGCTGATCGAGCCGGGCTGGCTCCAGGTCTACGGCCGCGAGACGGGCGGCGACGACGCCAACCTCGTGCCGGTGCAAAAGGACGAGAAGGTCAAGACCGACAAGATCGCAGCGCATCAACTCGTGACCAAGCCGCCTGCGCGCTACAACGAAGCCACGCTGCTCTCGGCCATGGAAGGCGCGGGCAAGCTGGTGGACGACGAGGAGCTGCGCGAGGCCATGGCCGCCAAGGGCCTCGGCACGCCGGCCACGCGCGCGGCGATCATCGAAGGTCTGCTCGGCGAAAAGTATCTCGTGCGCGAAGGCCGCGAGCTGATTCCCACGGCCAAGGCGTTCCAGCTCATGACGCTGTTGCGGGGCCTCGGCGTGGAAGAACTCACCGCGCCGGAGCTTACCGGCGAGTGGGAGTACAAGCTTTCGCAGATGGAGCGAGGCAAGCTACCGCGCGACGCGTTCATGCAGGAAATCGCCCGCATGACGCAGACCATCGTGAAGCGCGCGAAGGAATACGATTCGGACACCATCCCCGGCGACTACGCGACGCTGACCACGCCGTGTCCGAATTGCGGCGGCCAGGTGAAGGAAAACTACCGCCGCTTCGCGTGCACGAAGTGCGAGTTCTCGATCTCGAAGATTCCGGGTGGTCGCCAGTTCGAAATTCCCGAAGTCGAAGAACTGCTTCAGAACAAGACGATCGGCCCGCTCTCGGGCTTCCGCAGCAAGATGGGCCGGCCGTTCTCGGCCATCCTCAAGCTCTCGTTCGACGACGAAATCAAGAACTACAAGCTCGAGTTCGATTTCGGCCAGGACCAGGGCGCCGAAGATGGCGAAGCGCCCGACTTCTCGCAGCAAGAGGCCGTGGGCGCGTGTCCGAAGTGCAAGGGCCGCGTGTTCGAGCACGGCATGAGCTATGTGTGCGAGCACTCGGTTGCGAATCCGAAGACCTGCGACTTCCGCTCGGGCAAGGTGATCCTCCAGCAGGAGATCACGCGTGACCAAATGGCGAAGCTGCTGGCCGAAGGCCGCACCGATCTGCTGACCAACTTCAAGTCGTCGCGTACGGGTCGCAACTTCAAGGCATTCCTCGTCAAGCAGCCGGACGGCAAGATCGGCTTCGAGTTCGAGAAGAAGGAGCCGAGCGCGAAGACGGCGGCCAAGACGGCAGGGAAAAAGGCGGCTGCGACGGCCGAAGCCTCGGGTGAAGCGGCGAACGACTCGGCCGAATCGGAAGAAACCACGAAGCCCGCCCGCAAGACGGCGGCGGCGAAGGCCGCACCGGCGCGCAAAACCGCTGCACGCAAGACGGCGGCACGCAAGACGGGCTCATAAGGCAGTCCTGCGCCAGCCGTCATCGGCTGGGCTGACGCTGGCAAGCAAAAAGGCGCAGCTCCTCACGAAGCTGCGCCTTTTTTATTGGCTAATTATTGGCTAATTCGGGCGCGTTTCCCGACTTAAAGCGGTGAGATCGCCGAAGTTCGCGTCCGCGCCGCCGAAGCGCGCGCGGCTTTGGGCGCACGCTCGGCGTCCATGCCGTTGCGCTCGCCGTCATGCAGGCTCGCAGAAGCCTGCGCGCCGTCGTAGCCCTCGTTCGCCGCACCGTTGCGACCCGGCGCGGCCGCCGGCAGCGCGAGGCCGTCCTTGACCCACTGCTCGCCGAGCTGGCTGTTGGGTGTCTGGCTGAAGTGCTCGACGAGGTGATCGATGAACGTACGCACCTTGGCCGGCAAGTGGCGGCGGCTCGGGTACGCGACGTTGATCTCCACCTGCGGCAGACGATAGTCGCCAAGCAGGCGCACGAGGCGCCCGCGCGTCATGTCGCGCCCGATCAGATAGCTCGGCAGGATCGCGATGCCCATGCCGAGCAGCGCGAACTGGCGCAGCATCTCGGTGTTGTTCGCCACGATCACATTGGTCGGACGCACGCGAACTTCACCGTCCGGCCCCGTGAAGACGCGCTCGTCGCCCCAGTACTCGGAGGGCAGCGAGAGGCTCGGGTGCTCCATCAACTGCTCGGGGCGCGTGGGTGTGCCGTGCTTTTCGAGGTACGCCGGCGTCGCGCACACGGTCATGCAACCGGTGGTCAGGCGGCGCGTGACGATGCTCGCGCTGCGCATCTGGCGCGCGGTCACGACGCCCAGATCGAAGCCCTCTTCCACGAGATCGACCTGGCGGTCGACCAGCGTGACATCGGGGATCACCTGGGGATAGCGCTGCGTGTACGTTTGCAGCACCGGAGCAAGATTGTGGAGGCCGAACACCACCGGCGCGACGATGCGCAGCGTGCCTACCGGTTCGTGGTTGCGCGCGACGACCATCTGCTCGACATCTTCGAGCTCATCGAGAATCTGGCGGGCGCGCTCGAGATAGACCTGACCCGATTCGGTCAGGGAGAGACTGCGGGTCGTGCGATTGAGCAAACGCGTACCGAGCCGACCTTCGAGGTCGGCGACATGCCGCGTCGCAACCGCATTCGAGATATCCATCGCGGAAGCGGCCCGGGCGAAACTGCCGAGGTCGGCGACTTTGACGAAAACTCGCATCGACTGCAAATGATCCATGAGACAACTCCTGCCTGTTACTACCCGCTGAAAATCAGCGGTGGAAACCGCGAATTCTCCTACGACAGCAGAAATCGTGCAGAAGTTGCCTCCGAAGCCCCTAATTTCTTTACGAATTCTTCGACTGCGCCCCAAAATGCACTAACGGATGGTCAATTGTTTCCTCGATCGAAACAATTTTGCGCATTGCAGCGAAATTTCCCGACAAACGTCGAACAGACGGCGCTCCGCACCGCATCAATTCATTCGACCCCGGGAATAAAAATGGCCGCCAGAAGGCGGCCATCCAGTTAGCAAGCGCTCACATCATGCAATCACAGACGCGCTTCCAGCCTCTCGCGCGCGTCCTTGAGCACCTGCGGCAAACCGTGCGCGAGCTTGTCGAACAGTTCGGCGTGCAGCGCGAGTTCGGCGCGCCAGTCGTCGGCGTCCACGGAAATCACCTGCTCGAACTGCGCCTGCGTGAAGTTCAGGCCGCTCCAGTCGAGGTCGCCGTAGCGCGGCGACACGCCGAACGCATGCTCCTCGCCTGTGGCCTGGCCCTCGATGCGGCGCACCATCCATTCGAGCACGCGCATGTTCTCGCCGAAGCCCGGCCACACGAACTTGCCATCCGGCCCCTTGCGGAACCAGTTCACACAGAAAATGCGCGGCAGCGTCGAGCCGAGTTTTGCGAGGCGCTCGCCCGTTGCCAGCCAGTGGCCGAAATAGGCGGCCATGTTGTAGCCGCAGAACGGCAGCATGGCGAACGGGTCGCGGCGCACCACGCCCTGCTGCCCCGCCGCCGCGGCCGTGGTTTCCGAGCCCATGGTGGCGGCCATGTAGACGCCTTCGGTCCAGTCGCGCGCCTCGGTCACGAGCGGCACCGTGGTCGAGCGGCGGCCGCCGAAAATGAAGGCGTCGATGGCCACGCCCTTCGGGTTCTCCCATTCGGGATCGATCGACGGGCATTGCGAAGCCGGGGCCGTGAAACGCGCGTTCGGATGCGCGGCCTTGCGGCCCGTCTCCTTGCCGATGGCGGGCGTCCAGTCGTCGCCCATCCAGTCGATCAGGTGCGCGGGCGCCTCGTCGGTCATGCCTTCCCACCAGACGTCGCCGTCATCGGTGAGCGCGACGTTCGTGAAGATCACGTTCTCCTTGAGCGTCGCCATGGCGTTGAAGTTGGTCTTTTCACCCGTGCCCGGCGCCACGCCGAAATAGCCCGCCTCGGGGTTGATCGCGTAGAGGCGGCCGTCCGCGCCTGGCTTGATCCACGCAATATCGTCGCCGATCGTGGTGATTTCCCAGCCGTTCATCGCCTTGGGCGGAATCAGCATGGCGAAGTTGGTCTTGCCGCATGCCGACGGGAACGCCGCCGCGACGTGGTACTTGCGGCCTTCGGGCGAGCGCACGCCGAGAATCAGCATGTGCTCGGCGAGCCAGCCTTCGTCGCGCCCCATGGTCGAAGCGATGCGCAGCGCGAAGCACTTCTTGCCGAGCAGCGCATTGCCGCCGTAGCCCGAGCCATAGCTCCAGATCTCGCGCGTTTCCGGGAAGTGGACGATGTACTTCGTCTTGTTGCAGGGCCACGGCACGTCTTTCTCGCCCGCCGCCAGCGGCGCGCCGACGGTGTGCACGCAAGGCACGAAGGGACCGTCCTCGCCCAGCACGTCGTACACGGCGCGGCCCATGCGCGTCATGATGCGCATGTTCACGACCACGTACGGGCTGTCCGACAGTTCCACGCCGATATGCGCGATGGGTGAGCCGAGCGGCCCCATCGAGAACGGCACGACGTACATCGTGCGGCCGCGCATCGAGCCGGCAAAGAGACCGTCCAGCGTCGCGCGCATTTCTGCGGGCGCGATCCAGTTGTTGGTCGGGCCAACGTCTTCCTTGCGCGGCGAGCAAATGAAGGTGCGGTCTTCCACGCGTGCGACGTCCGAAGGGTCGGAGCACGCGAGATACGAATTGGGGCGTTTTTGCGGATTGAGGCGGCGCATCGTGCCGGCTTCGACCATTTGCGCACACAGTCGGTCGTATTCTTCCTGGGAGCCGTCGCACCAGACAATGCGATCGGGCTGCGTGTGCGCTGCGATCTTTTGCACCCAGGCGATCAGTTTCCGGTTCCGGACCCAGGCGGGCACCTGAGCGGCGGCCTGGGCTTGGTAGTCGGGATGGTTCATCGAGCTGTCTCCGATTTTAGGGCTGTAAAAAGGGAAGCGGCCCTTTTAGACGCTGCACGCGAGAGGCGCAACTCCTGCGAACCAAAAGTTGATGGCAGATCAACCTGAAAATCGGTCCGCGCAGTTGGCAGGTCGTCAAGGCCCTTTGAGCTGGGGTTCGAAACCGTCTGTAAAGCGGCTTGCATCGCAACCCGACAAGCTGTTAAAAGTTGCAAATTCGCGGCCGACGGCCGCGTCGTATAACCTGCGTGCGTAACCGTGCTCATGCGCAAATGCAATGCCTGCTGCTGCACACGGCGCGCCACGTGAAGGCTCCCCTTATTCATACCAGTCTTCCCGGCGCTGCATAGTGGGATAACCACCAGATGAACATCGAAGTCGCGCTACACAGGGCGCGACGCAAAACACGCAAAACAACCCGCTGCCATGAAAATTGCCATCCTTGACGACTACCAGGACGCCGTCCGCAAGCTCGACTGCTTTCAACTGCTCGCCGACCACGAGGTCAAGGTTTTCAACAACACCGTGCGAGGTTTGGGCCAGCTCGCCAGCCGCCTCGCCGAAGTCGACGCGCTCGTGCTGATCCGCGAACGCACGCGCATCAACTCGCAACTGCTCGACAAGCTCCCGCATCTGCGCATGATCAGCCAGACCGGCAAGGCCGGTCCGCATATCGACATTCCCGCCTGCACGGAGCGCGGCATTGCCGTGCTCGAAGGCACGGGCTCGCCGGTCGCACCGGCCGAACTCACGTGGGCGCTCATCATGGCCGCCCAGCGCCGCATTCCGCAGTACGTCGCCAACCTCAAGCAGGGCGCGTGGCAGCAGTCGGGTCTCAAGACTTCGGCAATGCCGCCCAACTTCGGTCTGGGTCAGGTGATGCGCGGGCAGACGCTCGGCATCTGGGGCTATGGGAAGATCGGCCGCCTCGTGGCCGGCTACGGCAAGGCGTTCGGCATGCGCGTGCTGGTGTGGGGCCGCGAGCATTCGCTCGAAGCAGCGCGCGCCGACGGCTACGAAGCCGCCGCGAGCCGCGAGGCGCTGTTCGAGGAAAGCGATGTGCTTTCGCTGCATCTGCGCCTGCACGACGACACGCGAGGGATCGTGAAGCAGGAAGACCTGCTGCGCATGAAGCCCACGTCGCTGCTCGTGAACACGAGCCGCGCGGAACTGCTGGAAGAGAACGCGCTGCTCGGCGCGCTCGCGCACAACCGGCCGGGCATGGTGGCGATCGACGTCTACGAGAGCGAGCCGATCCTGCAAGGCTATAGCCTGCTGCGCATGGAAAACGTGATCTGCACGCCGCACATCGGTTATGTGGAGCGCGAGAGCTACGAGCTTTATTTCGGCGCGGCGTTCCGCAACATCCTCGCCTTCGATGCGGGCGACCACGCGAGCGTCGCGAACCCCGAAGCCCTCCAGGGCGGCCGCCGCCGCTAAGCGCCGGAGGCACAGGGCGCTCGCCGCCCTTTCCTGTTTCTCATGCCCAATCCGGCCGCGCGCTCAAGCGTGCGCGGCCGCTTCCATGACCTCGGGCAAACGCGCGAGAAAACGCTCGCCGTCCACGCGGCCGAGGTTGTAGGCGTGCTGCATCTGCTGCGGGCTCGTGTAATCCCAGCTCGAGATCGGCACCTTGGCCGAAGGCTGCACGTAGAGGCGCTGCTGCACGCCCCCGGCCGCCTGATGGCGCACCACGAACATCTGCGGGCGCGGATAGAGCCGCGTCACCATCACCAGCACGCGGCCGGGCGTCTCGTCGAGCGCGCCGACCGGCACGTTGTCCACCATCCCGCCGTCGAGTACGGGGCGGCCGTCGCGGCGCAACACGGGCGTAAACGGCGGCGTGCATGACGATTGCAGGATCAGGTCGGCCAGATCCTCCACGCTCGCGCATTCCTGCGCCGTCACGAACTCCGGATGAAACCCGAGCTTGCGCCCGAGTGTGGGGTGCAGCGTCTTGCGGATATGTTTTTCGATGTTGTACGCGATGAGACCCGCTGCCACGGCGCTGCGCGCGCCGAGCCAACGCGGCACATGCGACACGCCGATGCGGATCTCAGGCGCGTCCTGGAGGCGCGTGAACGGCTCGCCGTAGATGTCGAGCAGCGCCTGCCGGTAGATGCGGTAGTGCGGAAACACCGACTCGCCGCGCAGCAGGTTGCCCCAGTAGGCGTTGCGCTTGTTGTGGCGCAGCGCTTGCTCGTAGTAGCGCATGACCCAGTCGGCGTCGCGCGTGTAGAGCATGCACGCCGTGGCTGCGCCCGCCGAGATGCCGGTAATGACGCGCGGGCGAATGCGCAGCTCGGGCTGGACGATGTCCCAGAACCCCGCCTGCCACCAGCAGCGATTGCCGCCGCCCGCGAAAACCACCTGATCGAACATGCCTTGTGCGTCCTTCGATGCGACCGGAAACGGCCGGAAGCGCCAAGCTTAATCGAGCAGCGCGTAAGTCGAGGTCGCGTGAACCGCCATCCGGCCGTCTTCGTCGTAGAGTTCTATTTCACCGAACACCAGATTGCGGCCCATGCGCAGCACGCGCGCCGTGACAAGCACGTCGCCCTTGCGCACCGCGCGCATGAAGTTGGTGTTGAGCGCAACGGTCGTCATGGGCTTGAAGCCGCCGAGCGCCGCGGAAATCGCGACGATCATGGCCGTGTCGGCCGCCGCCATGAAGACCTGGCCGCAGATCACGCCGCCCGAATGGCGCAACTCGCCGGAAAACGGCAGGCGCAAGGTGGCGCTGTCGTCCGTCACCTCGACCGGTTTCATCGCGAGTGCACGCACCCACGGGGCCAGCACGCGCTCGAGCAGCGCGTCGATTGCCTTGTCGTCCATCGTTTGCCTTTGAGAGTCCGTGCTGTGCGACGATTCCGGCCGACTTCGGCGGGAGGGCGGCGCGCAGTAACTGGCTTGAAGCCTGACTTGAGACCTGGTGTGACGCCAGGAGTGGCGACATGATACCGGGACAGTAAGGCCCCGCGGTGAATACGCGAACGCCCGTGCAGAACGGCTTCGCGGGCGCTGTCCAACCTTTTTCAGGAAATTTGCAGAAAGGGCTTGCCAAGTCCCAAAAAGTCCTGCATAATCTTTCTTCTGTTGGGGGCGTTAGCTCAGTTGGTAGAGCAGCGGACTCTTAATCCGTAGGTCGAGTGTTCGAGTCACTCACGCCCCACCAGCCAATTCAGTCAAAAAGCCCGATCCTTGCGATCGGGCTTTTTGCATTTCTCGCCGCTTTCCTGAGCGGCCCGCCGACGTTATTTCGTACGCCGCGTGTGACGCGAAGCCTGCTTCGGGCGCGGCAGCCAGCGGCCGAGCGCCTCGAAACCGTCGAGCTGGCGCAGCAGCGTGTCGACAGTCGAAAGCTGAACGTGAGTCAGGTGGTTTTGCTTGAGGAGCGTATGCAGGCGCTTGCGCCAGTACGCGACGCCCATCACCGGCACCTCGAAATCGCCGGCCAGCGAAGGCGGCATCACGCGCGCGATATGCGCGATTTCCTGTTCGACGAATGTCATGGCTTACCCCGTTGGTCCCGCCGTGTTTCTTATCGTATGAAGTACTGTAGAACGCCGCGTGGGGAACGCCAGCCTACCCGTATGGATAGGTAACCAATAGTCGGACTAGTCGGGGACCGAGCCGATGGTCGCGCAACCGCAAGCGCCGCTCGCGCCGCGGTGCTCGCCCACGCCGTGCGTCGGCCGGTTGTGGGTTTGCGCTACCTGCTCGCCTCTTTCACGACTGCACCTGCTGGACGCCGCCCGACATTACGGCATCCGAATGATTTGACTCCGAATCGCCTGGCGCGCTTTTCAGACTCTTCCTATAGGGTTTTTCCGACTGGATGTTGATCATAGTCAGGTCAACTACTGCCCTGAAGAGGTGAATCATGATGCACGGTCATCCCGTCGACCGGCTGGTGGCGGGCGCGATCGTCGGTGCGCTCGTTACGGCGATTCTGGTCCTGCTGCTGGTCTGGCTGGATATCCCGCCCGAGAAGCAAGTGGGCCTGGCGGTCCGGCTCGCGGTGCCGGTGCTGATTGCGGCGTGCGCGCTGCTGATCCGCCCCTTGTTGTTCAAGACCGTGCTGCGCGAGCGTCGCGATCCCCTGATGCTGGAGGAGGATCTGAACCAATTGCTCGTGGGCCGCGCGCTCGGCGTGGTCGGCGGCTTTTTCTTCGGCGTCACGCTCGCGACCCAGCTCCTCTGATCCGTTAATCCTTTGATCGTCTATCCGCCGGCGCTCAAAGGAACGGCTTGCCGTCCACCTGCTCATAGACGACGTTGCCATCGTCGTCCTGGAACTGCTCCAGATAATTGCGGGCGCCGCAAAGCGGGCATCGGAACAAGGGCCCCTGCCCTTCGTTCTTGATGACCACTTCGCTCTGTTCCCACGGGGTGCCGCACGACTGGTTGCGGCAAACAAATGTACTCGACATGCAGACTCTCCTGACTGTTACGGGTGCAAAGCCTACCTCATGTGCGGCCTGCGCGCCGCAAATCTCCGTTCATAGCGCGAATCGCCCTCACAAGCTGTTCACTTCTTGAGCAGTCGAACCGCTTCCTTTGCTCCGGCCTGACGCAGTCGTCGCGCTCCACCCACTGCGCTCATGGCGGGCATACGCGGGGTGATCGCTCGCCAACGCGCCGCCACGGGTCCACACGCCGTCACGCCGCCGCGCTGGCATGTTTCTCGCGTTAGCGTGCCCCGGTAGCGCGGCCACGCCACACGGCGCGCCCATCCATATCGAGATCGAGAACACAGAGGAGCACGGAGATGAATCACGCGGACATGCAATTTCTGACCACTGAATTCCCGTACAAGAAGCAGTATGGCAACTTCATCGGCGGCGAGTGGGTGGCGCCGCTGGGCGGCGAGTATTTCGACGATATCTCGCCCATCACGGGCCATGCGTTCACGTCCATTCCGCGCTCGCGCGAAGCCGACATCGAACTCGCGCTCGACGCCGCGCACAAGGCCAAGGCCGCATGGGGCAAGACCTCGCCCACCGAGCGGGCCAACATCCTGAACCGCATTGCCGACCGGATCGAGCAGAACCTGCACAAGCTCGCGGTGGCCGAAACCATCGACAACGGCAAGCCGCTGCGCGAAACGCTCGCCGCCGACATTCCGCTCGCCGCCGATCACTTCCGCTACTTCGCCGGCTGCGTGCGCGCGCAGGAAGGCGGCATCTCCGAGATCGATCACGACACGGTCGCCTATCACTTCCATGAGCCGCTCGGCGTGGTCGGCCAGATCATTCCGTGGAACTTCCCGATTCTCATGGCCGCCTGGAAGCTCGCGCCCGCGCTCGCCGCCGGCAACTGCGTGGTGCTCAAGCCCGCCGAGCAAACACCCGCCTCGTTCCTCGTGCTCGCCGAGGTGATCCAGGACCTGCTGCCGCCGGGCGTGCTCAACGTGGTGAACGGCTTCGGCCTCGAAGCGGGCAAGCCGCTCGCCTCGAACAAGCGCATCGCCAAGATCGCCTTCACGGGTGAGACCACGACGGGCCGCCTCATCATGCAGTACGCGAGCCAGAACATCATTCCGGTGACGCTGGAACTGGGCGGCAAAAGCCCGAACATCTTCTTCGCCGACGTGCTCGACCACGACGACAGCTACTTCGACAAAGCGCTCGAAGGCTTCGCGATGTTCGCGCTCAACCAGGGCGAAGTGTGCACGTGCCCCTCGCGCGTGCTCATCGACGAGAAGATCTACGACCGTTTCATGGAGCGCGCGCTCAAGCGCGTCGCGGCGATCCATCAAGGGCACCCGCTCGACACGAAAACGATGATCGGCGCGCAGGCCTCGCAGGAACAA
This sequence comes from Paraburkholderia unamae, assembly GCF_003096875.1. Lineage (NCBI taxonomy): Bacteria > Pseudomonadati > Pseudomonadota > Betaproteobacteria > Burkholderiales > Burkholderiaceae > Paraburkholderia > Paraburkholderia unamae. The sequence continues at coordinate 284,515 of NZ_QEOB01000001.1, read as the reverse complement.
CTGGAAAAGATCCTCTCGTACATCGACCTCGGCAAGCAGGAAGGCGCGCAATGCCTGATTGGCGGCGAGCGCAACACGCTGGGTGGCGAGCTGGGTGACGGTTACTACGTGAAGCCCACGGTTTTCCGCGGCCACAACAAGATGCGTATCTTCCAGGAAGAGATTTTCGGGCCCGTGGTTTCGGTCACGACCTTCAAGACCGAAGAGGAAGCGCTGGAGATCGCCAACGACACGCTCTACGGCCTCGGTGCGGGCGTCTGGACGCGCGACGGCACGCGTGCCTACCGTTTCGGCCGCGCGATCCAGGCGGGCCGCGTGTGGACCAACTGCTATCACGCCTATCCGGCGCACGCGGCGTTCGGCGGCTACAAGCAGTCGGGCATCGGGCGCGAGAACCACAAGATGATGCTCGACCACTACCAGCAAACGAAAAACCTGCTCGTGAGCTATAGCGAGCAGCCGCTCGGGTTCTTCTGACCGCTCCTGGTGCTTTGGCGTCGCGCGATGCGGCGGCGAGACGGCCGCCATGGCGTGCGACGCCACCCTTTTTGGCATCTTCAGAGGAGCGATCTGACATGGTCGACCGCGTAACCGCCACACCGGCCGCGCTCGCGCTGATCGAGCAACTCGCACGCGAGCACGGCTCCCTGCTCTTTCACCAGTCGGGCGGCTGCTGCGACGGCAGCGCACCGATGTGCTTTCCCGCCGGCGAGTTCATGGTCGGCAACGCCGACGTCCAGTTGGGCGAGATTGGCGGCGTGCCGTTCTATATGACGGGGGCGCAATTTGAGTACTGGCAGCATACCCAGCTCATCATCGACGCCGTGCCGGGCAACGGTGGCATGTTTTCGCTGGAAAGGCCCACGGGACTGCGCTTTCTCACGCGTTCGCGGCTGTACGACGATGCGGAAAACGCGTGGCTCGAGGCGCATCCCGTGACGCGGGTGAGTTCGTAGCGCCCGGCACGCTGACACACACGAAGTACGTCTCTCAAGGCGCGGTGCTATCTTGGACCGCATGTAGCCGCGCATTCGCGCGGCCAGCGCACCTGGAGAGATCATCATGCCGAACCGCGAAGCGAAGCTCCTCACCCTCGAGCCAATGGACCTGCTCGCTGTTAGCCACGTGGGCCCATACATGAAGATCGGCGACGCGTTCTATACGCTCGCGCAGTGGCTCAGCGAGCGCAACGTGCGCACCTCGGGCGCGAAGATGGTCGGCATCTATTACGACGATCCCAATACGGTCGAAGAATCGAAGCTCAGGTCGAAGGCGGCGCTGCGTCTTGCGCACGAGACCGACGTGGAGATCGTTTCACCCGTGGAGAAGTTTCAGCTACGCGGCGGCGAGCACGCGATGGTCCTGCACGTAGGGCCGTACCAGGGGCTGCAACAGGCGTGGATGTGGTTCTACAACGAGGGATTGCAGAAGCTCGGGCGCAAGCCGGACTTTTCGGCGCCCTCGTTCGAGGTGTATCTGAATACGCCGGATGAAGCGGCGCCGGAGGATTTGAAGACCGAGCTCTATATCCCGCTGGCTTGATTTGCGCGATTCGCCGGTTTGCACGATGCCGCCTGAGAGGTTTTCCGGCGGTGTCGCTGTTTCCGGTGAGCGGTTTCTTAGGTTTCTTTAATTTATGTATACGTAAACGTAGTAATAGTTAACAAGCCCCTGGGTAATCTGTGGATAACCGGGGAAAACCGTTGAGTAAACAAAGCTGTGGAAAATTCATAACCTTGCGGGCGTTAACGGGACAACGCCAGGCAGCTGCTGGCAACTTTTCCACATTTTCCGGGTGACGCAAGTTATCCCCGATTCGTGCACAGTGATTTCCACGGGTTTTCCGAGGGTTATCCGCTGGGGGCTGTGGATAGTGTGTGGCGCGCGGCTGCGCTGCGTTCAGGGCGAAAAAAAAGCGCCCCGAAGGGCGCTTTTTTGCTGGCGAGTAGGCTCGCGCGTTGCGATCAAACGTCAATATTCCCCGCGCGCAACGCATTGCTCTCGATAAACGCGCGACGCGGCTCGACATCGTCACCCATGAGCGTCGTGAAGATGCCATCGGCGGCGATCGCATCTTCGATCTGCACGCGCAGCAAACGGCGCACAGCCGGATCCATCGTCGTTTCCCAGAGCTGCCCAGGGTTCATCTCGCCGAGGCCCTTGTAGCGCTGTTTCGACACGTTGCGCTCGGCGTCCGCAATCAGCCACTTCATCGCGCTCTTGAAGTCGTTCACGGCCATGCTGCGCTCGCCACGCTTGATGATCGCGTTCTTGCCGATCAAGCCCTTGAACGTATTGGCCGTGTTCACGAGCTGCTGATAGTCGGCGGTGAGCTGGAACTCCTCGTCGATGACCGACACCTTCACGTTGCCGTGATGGCGGCGTTCCACGCGCAGCGAACGCTGTTCGCGCACCGCGTCGTACATCGGCACCACGGTCACTTCAGGCTTCAGCGGATCGTCGCGCAGTTGCGCTTCGAGCGCACGCGCCGAAGCTTCGGTCGACTCCTCGCTCGACAGATCGAGTGCCACGCCGTCCATGATCGCTTCGAGCGCACGCACATCGTACAGGCGGCTCAAACGGTCCACCACGCCGCGCGCGAGCTGGTACGAACGCGCGAGTTCGCCGAGCGCGTCGCCCGAGATCGGTGTCGCGCCTTCGGTCGGCACCAGTTCCGAGCCGTTCAGCGCGAGACGCAGCATGTGTGCGTTCAGATCGGCGTCGTCCTTCAGGTAGCGCTCGTCTTTGCCCGCCTTGAGCTTGTAGAGCGGCGGCTGCGCGATATACACGTAGCCGCGCTCGATCAGCTCCGGCATCTGGCGATAGAAGAACGTGAGCAGCAGCGTGCGGATGTGCGCGCCGTCCACGTCCGCGTCGGTCATGATGATGATGCGGTGATAGCGCAGCTTTTCCAGGTTGTAGTCGTCCTTGCCGATGCCGCAGCCCAGTGCGGTGATCAGCGTGACGATCTGCTCGGAAGACAGCAGCTTGTCGTAGCGCGCCTTTTCGACGTTCAGCACCTTGCCGCGCAGCGGCAGGATGGCCTGGAACTTACGGTCGCGGCCTTGCTTGGCCGAGCCGCCTGCCGAGTCGCCCTCGACGATATAGACTTCCGACTTCGCCGGATCCTTTTCCTGGCAGTCCGCGAGCTTGCCCGGCAGGCCCACGCCGTCGAGCACGCCCTTGCGGCGCGTCATTTCGCGTGCCTTGCGCGCGGCGTCGCGCGCACGCGCAGCGTCGACGATCTTGCCGCAAATGGTCTTCGCGTCGTTCGGCGTTTCCAGCAGGAATTCTTCGAGCGCCTTCGCCACGACGTCTTCGACGGGCGCACGCACTTCCGAAGAAACCAGCTTGTCCTTCGTCTGCGAGCTGAACTTCGGCTCCGGCACCTTCACCGACAGCACGCACGACAGGCCTTCGCGCATGTCGTCGCCCGAGGTCTCGACCTTGGCTTTCTTGGCGATTTCGTTATCGGCGATGTACTTGTTGATCACGCGCGTCATGGCCGCGCGCAGACCCGTCAAGTGCGAGCCGCCGTCGCGCTGCGGGATGTTGTTTGTGAAGCACAGCACGCTTTCGTTGTAGCTGTCGTTCCACTGCATCGCCACTTCCACGCCCACGCCGTCCTTCTCGCCCTGGATGTAGAAGATGTTCGGGTGCAGGACGGTCTTGGCCTTGTTGATGTACTCGACAAAGCCCTTCACACCGCCCGCGAACGCGAAATCGTCTTCCTTGCCCGTGCGCTGGTCGGTCAGGCGAATGCGCACGCCGTTGTTCAGGAACGAGAGCTCCCGAATCCGCTTGGCGAGGATGTCGTAGTGATACTCCACGCTGCCGAAGATCGTTTCGTCGGCCATGAAGTGCACTTCGGTGCCGCGATTTTCGGTGTCGCCGAGCACTTGCATCGGCGAGACGGCGTGGCCGTCGCGCTCTTCGAGAATGCGGTTCTGCGGCACGCCACGGTGGAATTCCATGAAGTGCTTCTTGCCGTTGCGGCGCACGGTCAGGCGCAGGAAGCTCGACAGTGCGTTCACGCACGAGACGCCCACGCCGTGCAGGCCGCCCGAGACCTTGTAGCTGTTCTGGTCGAACTTGCCGCCCGCATGCAGCTCGGTCATCACGATTTCAGCGGCGCTGCGCTTCGGATCGTGCTTGTCGTCCATCTTCACGTCCGTGGGAATGCCGCGGCCGTTGTCGGTGATCGAGATGGAGTTGTCCGCGTGGATCACCACGTGGATGTCGTTACAGTAGCCGGCGAGGGCTTCGTCGATCGAGTTGTCCAGCACTTCGAAGACGAGATGGTGCAGACCGGTGCCGTCCGACGTGTCGCCGATGTACATCCCGGGGCGCTTGCGCACCGCCTCCAGACCTTCGAGGATCTGGATCGACGAGGCGCCGTAGCTGTTGTCGGGTTGCGAGTTGTTCGTATCAGTCATGGATTTTTCCGGTTCTGCGTACTGCCTGTGTTACTGCTCGAGACTTTTTCGAAAAGCCATAAAAACGCCAAAGGGGCGCAGCGCCCCCTGGTGTTCTTCTTCTGTCGCGCTTTTTAGATGCGCATTGGCATCACCACGTACTTGAATTCCTCGTTCTCGGGAATCGTGATGAGCGCGCTGGAGCTGGCGTCGCCGAGGCTCACTTCCAGCGTGTCGACCTTCAGGTTCGCGAGTACGTCGAGCAGATACGTGACGTTGAACCCGATGTCGATGGTGTCGCCCTGGTAGGCGATTTCCAGCTCTTCCTGCGCCTCTTCCTGGTCGGCGTTGGTCGACATGATCTTGAGCTGGCCCGGCTCGATGATGCAGCGCACGCCCTTGAACTTGTCGGACGTGAGAATCGCCGCGCGTTGCAGCGACCGTTGCAGTTCTTCGCGGCCGATCTGGAAGGTGTTCTTGTGCGCCTTCGGAATCACGCGCTGGAAGTCGGGGAACTTGCCTTCCACGAGCTTCGAAACCAGTTCGACCTGGCCGAACGTGAACTTCACCTGGGTCGAGCCGATGTCGATCTTCAGCGTGTCGTCGATGTCTTCGAGCAGGCGCTGGAGTTCGAGAATGGTCTTGCGCGGGATGATGACTTCCTGGCGCGCGAACGAGCCTTCGATCTTCATCGACGAGAACGCGAGGCGGTGGCCGTCGGTCGCGACCGCCATGAGCTGGTCGCCGTCCACGACGAGCAGCATGCCGTTCAGGTAGTAGCGGATGTCCTGCTGCGCCATGGCGAAATACACCATGCCGAGCAACTGGCGGAACGTCTTTTGCGGCACCGCGAGGTTCGCACCGAAGTCCTTGGCCTGCGCCACCGTGGGGAACTCGTCCGCGGCGAGCGTTTGCAAGGCAAAACGGCTTTTGCCCGACTGCACCGTGAGGCGCTTGTCGGCGAGCGTGAGCGTGACCTGGCCGTCGGGCATCGCGCGCAGGATGTCGAGCAGCTTGCGCGCCGCGACCGTCGTGGCGACCTGGTCGTTGCCAACGCCGAAATCGGCGGTCGTGGTGATCTGCAACTCGAGGTCGGTCGACAGGAACGAGACGTCGGAACCGGTTTTGGTGATCAGCAGATTGGCGAGGATCGGCAACGTGTGGCGGCGTTCGACAATGCCGCTCACCGTTTGCAGCGGCCTCAGCAGGTTATCGCGTTCGGTCTTGACCAGTTGCATAGAGTTCCTTCGTTGATGTGACGGTCTGCGCGCCCGCCCGGCGCCGATACTGCCGACGTGACTCCACGTAAGTCACGCGGCCCTGGCGCCGCTCAGGCGGTTGATGCAGCACAGGCCGCGGCGTGGTGACCGCCCCGGACCGCCGGGCGGTTAAACCCATATTGTGCCTGAAAACGGACCACTTCCCTAAATTGGGGGCGATCCGCGAAATAAACAGGGGGTACCTGCCCGGCTGCGACCTCCGGCCCCGCCTTTTGCCTGCTGCGTGGGTGCTACGGACCTGCGATTAACCCTTCAGCGTCTGCTCCAGCACGTGCAGCTCGTGGTTGAGCTGGGCGTCCTTGGTGCGTTCGTCGGCGATCTTGCGCACGGCGTGCAGCACCGTGGTGTGGTCGCGGCCGCCGAACAGCTCGCCGATTTCCGGCAGGCTCTTCTGCGTGAGCTCCTTGGCCAGATACATGGCGATCTGGCGCGGGCGCGCGATGTTGGCCGGACGCTTCTTCGAATACATGTCGGCGACCTTGATGCTGTAGAAGTCGGCCACCGTTTTCTGGATGTTTTCGACCGAAATCTGGCGGTTCTGCACCGTCAGCAGGTCCTTGAGCGCTTCCTTGGTCAGCTCGATCGAGATCTCGCGGCCGTGGAACTTCGAGTACGCGAGGATCTTGCGCAGCGCGCCTTCGAGTTCGCGCACGTTCGAGCGCAGGTGCTTCGCGACGAAGAACGCCACGTCCTCGTTCAGGCTCACGCCTTCCGATTGCGCCTTGCGCATCAGAATCGCCACGCGCATTTCCAGCTCGGGCGGCTCGATCGCGACCGTCAGGCCCGAGTCGAAGCGCGAGATCAGGCGGTCGTCGATACCCGAGATTTCCTTCGGATACGTATCGCTCGTGATGATCACCTGCGCCTTGTTGGCGACCAGCGCCTCGAACGCGTAGAAGAACTCTTCCTGCGTGCGCGACTTGCCCGAGAAGAACTGAATATCGTCGATCAACAGCAGGTCGAGCGAGTGGTAGTAGCGCTTGAAGTCGTCGAACGCCTTGCGCTGGTACGCCTTCACCACGTCGGACACGTACTGCTCCGCGTGGATGTAGCGAATGCGCGCGCCCGGCTTGTCGAGCAGAAGCTGGTTGCCGATCGCGTGGATCAAGTGGGTCTTGCCGAGGCCCACGCCGCCGTACAGGAACAGCGGGTTGTATGAAATGCCGGGGTTGTCCGCCACCTGGATGGCAGCCGCGCGCGCGAGCTGGTTCGCCTTGCCGGTCACGAAGTTGTCGAACGTGAGCACTGGGTTGAGCTTCGAGCGCTCGTAGGTCGGATCCGGCTCGGCGCTCGAGGCGGCCGCAGCCGCGCCCTGACCGGGGCGCCACGTGCGGCGGCCGGCGGCGGCTTCGTTGGCGTCGAGGCTCGGCAGGTCGAGATCTGCGGCGTCATCGGCGCCCGCGTGCGCGGCGGCGGCCGAAGCGGCCTGCACCATGCCCGCGAGGCCCGTGCCGCCCATCGCGGCCGATTGGGGCGCGCTGGCGCTCATGGCCGCGCTAACCTGCGCGGCGTCGACACGCGCGGGCGAAAGCGGCGCGCGCGGCGCAGCGGGTGCCGCGACGTGAGGCGCGCGCATGCCCGCCTTCGGGTCGAGGACGAACTGCACGTCGACAGGCGTCTGCCAGAAGTCGCGCGCCATGTCGGTGATCCGGCCCGAAAACTGGCTTTTGACCCAGTCGAGCTTGAAGCGGTTGGGAGCGGCTATCTGCAGCGTGTTCGCCGCAGCATCGAAGGCAACCGGGGCCAACGGTTTAATCCACGTCACGTACTGCTGGGGCGTTAGCTCACGCTCCAGTAGTGCGGAACAGTGTTGCCAGAATTCGTTCATCGAGTTGCTGTGGTCGTTTTGTTTGCATACATTGCGGTCGCTCCGCTCTTGTCGCACCAATGCAACGAGGCCCTGGCGGAGCGACGGCAAATGCTCCGGAAGCCCGCGCGGCAAGGGTTTTGCGGCAAGCAGGCGGGCCGGAGCGGCATGCAGGATTCTTGGGATAGCCGAGATTCTAACGCCGAAATCCCCTGACCAGGAAGTTATCCACAGGGACGGATCAACGCACGGACGTTCGGTCGCCGCCGGCCCCGCAGCCCCGTCAATATGGCCGCCGCATAGCCGTCGCGTGCGGTTCGATGCCCTAACCTATTGACGGCCAACGAAAAAGCGGCTTAAATAGCGGGTTCCTCGAAAACCAATCCCTAGTACCACCGGCCATTGCCTTTTTCCGCGATGCTCGCCGCGGTCAAAACTCAACAGTGAGAGCAACATGAAACGTACTTTCCAACCTTCCGTTACCCGTCGCAAGCGTACCCATGGTTTCCGCGTGCGCATGAAGACCGCCGGTGGCCGCAAAGTGATCAACGCACGCCGTGCGAAGGGTCGCAAGCGCCTCGCCGTCTAAGTCGGGCAGCATCGCTATCAGCGAAATCACGGGTAGCGGCCCGCTCGCGAGCACGGCGAACAGGACGACCCCGGTAACTGATCGGGGCGTCATGCCGTCGCGAACGCAAGCCGCTTTTCCGAAAGCCGCAAGGCTACTGAAAACGGATGAGTTCTCATCCGTTTTTCGTTTGCGCCCTTGGCGCCGCACCGAGCACTTCGTTGTGTACGGCCGGCCCACGGGTAACGAGGCGCGGCTCGGGCTCGTGATCGGCAAGAAGTTCGCGCCGCGCGCAGTCACGCGCAATCTCGTGCGCCGGATCGCCCGCGAGGCGTTTCGCGTGCGTCGCGCGCAGTTCGAAGGTTTCGACCTGCTGCTGCGCCTGCACACGAAATTCGACCGCAAGGCGCGGCCGGCCGCGTCGTCGCCGGGGCTCAAGGCCTTGTGCCGCGGCGAGATCGAGACGTTGCTCGAAAAGGCCGCGCGCGAAGTCACGCGGCGCGCAGGCGCTTCGCCTGCGGCGCCTGCGACATCCGCGCGCACCCCTTGCGCGACGCAAACCGCGGCACCAGATGCAGATCCGGCGCGTGACCAGGCCGGTAAGGATTTGCCGCCGGACCAGGGCATGTCCGATACAGGCACACCCCGCACGTCATGAGCGGGGCGCGCGAGTCCGGTATTTCCGATGTGCGCGCCGCGCGAGCGGCGCGTGCTTCGTCATCGAGCGCGGCGCAGTCGGGCCGCAACGCCATGCAAACGGTACTGATCGCACTGCTGCGTTTCTACAAGCTTGCCGTGAGTCCCCTCCTCGGCAACCGGTGCCGTTTTTATCCTTCCTGTTCGGATTACGCACGCGAGGCAATCCAGTATCATGGCGCCGCGCGTGGGACTTACCTCGCCGCGCGGCGGCTGTGCCGCTGCCATCCGTTTTCGGCGGGCGGCGTCGATCTCGTCCCGCCTGCATCTCCGAAAAAGCGCTGACGCGCCATTCCATCGACACTGAGACAACGCATGGATATCAAACGCACCGTCCTATGGGTCATCTTCTTCATGTCAGCGGTCATGCTGTACGACAACTGGCAGCGCGACCACGGACGTCAGTCGATGTTCTTCCCGAGCGCGACGCAAACGCAGACGCAAACCGCCGCGGGCGGCGCCGCGCCCGCCAGCGCCGCCAATGGCGCGTCCGACTTGCCGACGGCTAACGCCGCCGCCGGTCAGGCGCCGACGAACACGGCCCAGCCCGCCGCCGTCGCGGCACAGCTCGTGCATTTCCGCACCGACGTCTACGACGGCGTGATCGACACGCGCGGCGGCACGCTCGTGAAGCTCTCGCTCGTGAAGGAAAGCGCCGACGGCAAGGGCCCCGAGCAGTACATCACGCTGTTCGACCACACGAACGACCACACGTATCTCGCGCGCACGGGCCTGCTCGGCGGCGACTTCCCGAATCACAACGACGTGTTCACGGCCGTCGACGGTCCGCGCGAGCTGACCGGCGACGCCAACTCGTTCCAGGTCGCGCTCCAGTCGCCCGAGAAGGGCGGCGTGAAGGTCACCAAGACCTACACGTTCACGCGCGGCAGCTACGTGATCGGCGTGGACTGGAAGGTGCAGAACGTGAGCGGCGCGCCCGTCTCGCCCACGCTCTACATGGAAATCGTGCGTGACAGCGAGCCGGTCGAAACGCCGCGCTTCTCGCACACCTTCATCGGCCCGGCGGTGTACTCGAACGAGCATCACTTCCAGAAGATCACGTTCAGCGACATCGACAAGAACAAGGCCGACTTCGTGAGCCAGGCCGACAACGGCTGGATCGCGATGGTGCAGCACTACTTCGCGACCGCGTGGATTCCGCAGCAGGGCGCCAAGCGCAGCATCTATGTCGAGAAGTTCGACAACTCGCTCTACCGCGTGGGCGTGAAGCAGCCGCTCGGCACGATCGCTCCGGGTGCGACGGACAACGTGCAGGCACGCCTCTTCGCCGGTCCGGAAGAGGAGCGCATGCTCGAAGGCGTCGCGCCGGGTCTGGAGCTCGTGAAGGACTATGGCTGGGTGACGATCATCGCCAAGCCGCTCTTCTGGCTGCTCGAGAAGATCCACGGTTATGTGGGCAACTGGGGCTGGGCGATCGTGCTGCTCACGCTGCTCATCAAGGCCGTGTTCTTCCCGCTCTCCGCCGCCAGCTACAAGTCGATGGCGCGCATGAAGGAAATCACGCCGCGCATGCAGGCGCTGCGCGAGCGCTTCAAGAGCGACCCGCAGAAGATGAACGCGGCGCTCATGGAGCTCTACAAGACCGAGAAGGTGAATCCGTTCGGCGGCTGTCTGCCGGTGGTGATCCAGATTCCGGTGTTCATCTCGCTGTACTGGGTGTTGCTCTCGTCGGTGGAAATGCGCGGCGCGCCGTGGATTCTCTGGATTCACGACCTTTCGCAGCAGGATCCGTTCTTCATCCTGCCGGTGCTGATGGCCGTGTCGATGTTCGTGCAGACCAAGCTGAACCCGACGCCGCCGGACCCCGTCCAGGCCAAGATGATGATGTTCATGCCGATCGCGTTCTCGGTCATGTTCTTCTTCTTCCCGGCGGGTCTCGTGCTGTACTACGTCGTGAACAACGTGCTCTCCATCGCGCAGCAGTACTACATCACGCGCATGATGGGCAAAGGCAAGAAGAAGGAAGCTTGAGTGTAGAAGCGGCGCGGAGTAACTCTCGCCGCTTGCTCGAGGCTCGAAAAAAAGCCGTCCGGTTCACGCCGGACGGCTTTTTGTTTTACTGGGCCGCTATTTTCTTGACGGCGCAAAGCGCGGTGGTCGCGCTCGCGGGTCAGTTCTTGTCGGCGTCACCGTAGAATTGGGCGATCAGTTCCTGCACGAGGTAACGGTGGTGAGCGCTGAGCGATTCGATTTTCGAGGCCAGTTCCAGCGCTTCTTCGGAGAGCGGATATTTTTCGTCCGGCTTGCGCGGTCTCGGCACTGCTGAAACGGCGTTACCCGGCGGCCCGTAATGCAGCCAGTGCAGATCGACGTCGAACCATTTCGCCAGTGTCTCCAGTTTGTCGTGCGTGGGGATGGTGCGGCCGCTCAGCCATTTGTGCGCGGTTTGCGGCGACACCGGATGCTCGCCGTGATGCCGCAGGTTGAACCGGTTGGCCAGGTCGGTGCTGCCACGCAATTTTTCGGGTGCGCGCTTCATCGCGAACTTAAGACGTTCGGCAAAGGCGGCTTTTTCTTCGGGTGTGGGCATGGGCCAGATTGTGCAGCCCGAAATCGACGAAGAAGACAACCAGTTAGGCTATATTTAGCGCGCAAAAGCGATAAATTGCTCGCCAGTAATCGTCTTATGATTTCGATCGTGTCTCCATTGATTCCTTGCGCAGCCGACGATTGGCCGAATTGCACACCGGCTTTTTCCTTGATTTGGCAGAAATAAATAAGATCAATCTTATCTAAATCAAGATAAAACGCGACAGCTCTCAAAGCGACTTGCCACCGGGGAACGATCTGCACGCCGCGTTACAATGCCTCGCGTTCCGCGACCGCTCTGCCTGTCGCCGTCCGCGCCGATTCCAGCCCTGCTCTACGGTCCACTCCTGCCATGCTCGCCACCGATTCCGATCCCATCGTCGCCATTGCCACTGCGCCCGGACGCGGCGGAATTGGCGTTGTGCGCGTCTCGGCGGGCCGCGCGGGCGCCGCGGCGACCGAAGCCCTGATGCAGGCCCTCACCGGACAGAAGCTGGCCGCGCGCCACGCGAGCTACGTGCCCTTCCTGGACGGCGCCGGCACGGTGCTCGACCGTGGCATCGCGCTATCCTTCCCGGCTCCGCATTCCTACACCGGCGAGCACGTGCTCGAACTACAGGGCCACGGCGGCCCGATCGTGCTCCAGCTCGTCTTGCAGCGCTGCATCGAGGCGGGCCGCGAGTTTGGGCTGCGACTTGCAGAACCGGGCGAGTTCACGCGGCGCGCGTTCCTCAACGACAAGCTCGACCTCGCCCAGGCCGAGGCCGTGGCGGACCTGATCGAAGCGAGCACCGAGGCCGCCGCGCGCTCGGCCGGACGCTCGCTCGACGGGGCGTTCTCGCGCGACATCCACGCGCTCGTGGACGACGTCGTCACGCTGCGCATGCTTGTGGAGGCGACGCTCGACTTCCCCGAAGAGGAGATCGACTTTCTCGAAGCCGCCGACGCGCGCGGCAAGCTCGCGCGCATCCGCGCGCAGCTCGACCACGTGCTCTCCGAGGCGCGCCAGGGCGCGTTGCTGCGCGAAGGGCTTGCGGTGGTGCTCGCCGGGCAGCCGAACGTGGGCAAGTCGTCGCTGCTGAACGCGCTTGCGGGCGCCGAGCTCGCGATCGTCACGCCCGTGGCCGGCACGACGCGCGACAAGATCTCCCAGACGATCCAGGTCGAAGGCATTCCGCTGCATGTGATCGACACCGCAGGCCTGCGCGACACCGAGGACGAAGTCGAGAAGATCGGCATCGAGCGCACGTGGAGCGAAATCGGCCGAGCCGACGTGGTGCTGCATCTGCTCGATGCGCGCACGGGCATGAACGCCGAAGACGAGACGATCGCCGCTCGATTCCCCGCGGGCGTGCCGGTCGTGCGCGTGCTCAACAAAACGGACCTTACCGGCGTGGCGTCCGACGTGACCCGGCGCGCCGCTGTGGACGGCAGCGAAGTTTGCGAGGTGCGCCTTTCCGCGAAAAGAGGCGAAGGCATCGGGCTGCTGCGCGCGGAGCTGTTGCGCATTGCGGGCTGGCAGGCGGACGCGCAGAGCGTGTATCTCGCGCGCGAGCGGCATCTGATTGCGTTGCGGGCGGCGCGTGAGCATCTCGAGCAGGCGGCGGCGCATGCGGACCAAAACTCCCAACTGCTCGATTTGTTCGCCGAGGAACTGCGGCTCGCACAGGAATCGCTCAACGCGATTACGGGCGAATTCACGTCCGATGATCTCCTGGGCGTGATTTTTAGCCGGTTTTGTATTGGGAAGTAACCGGTTTCTCCCAGCTTCGCTGGCCACCGCGAATGCCGTATCAAGCAGGCCTCCACGCGCCGAGTCGATCCCTGCATTCTGCTGCGGGCTGGAACAATGCCTTCGATTCATAGGGGTTAACCCTTGAGCGCAACACTCCTAGACTTTCACTCATCGGATGCAGACAAGTTGTCGCACCGCTAACAAAAGTCGATGGAGGTAGTAATCATGAAGTCCCTGATCCAGGCCGTTGCCGTTGCTGTTGCCCTTGTTGTGCCGGTTGCTTCGTTCGCACAGTCGAACGGCCCGGTGACCCGCGCCCAGGTCCGCGCGGAACTCGTTCAGCTCGAAAAGGCTGGTTATCACGTTGGCGACGGCGACCAGGCGCACTACCCGGATGCGATCCAGGCCGCCGAAGCGAAGGTCGCTGCACAGCAAGTGGCAACGAACGGTTACGGTGGTGTTGTGAGCGGTTCGTCGGAAGCGGGTCGCCCGGCAGTGTCGAAGGCCGACTGGAACGCGATGTACAGCCATCCCTGATGCACTGATTTCGGATACATGGGCAGGATGCCCGAAGTACCTGATCTGAGCATCGCAGTCTGAGCGCGCAGTACCGTAGCGCGCTCCCATTTAAAGAACCGGCTCGCTAGCGCGGCAATATCCGCGAGCGGGCCAGTTCCATTCCGAATACCTCCGCCGTCGGCCATCCGATGGCTTCGCTCGGGCCTGACGGCCTGGGCGCTTTTTCGATGAGATCGATCCAAGGCTTTTGCCCTTGATCGTCTATCGCACCCATCTCGTTAAACACGCTGTCTATCGCCGCTGCGCCGCTCTGGTGTCGCGCATCAAGTGGTGGGCGCGCTTCTGTGGCGCCATTCACGACAGTCCATTCTGCTTGCGGCGTGGCTTTCGGTGCGTCCCCGAGTTTTGTATCGCACCGGTTTCTCCCGGCTTTGCAGGCCAGCACCAATGTCAGTACCAAGCCGGCTTTCCCCTGCTTTGCCGATGCCTGCATTCTGCTGCGGGCTGGAACAATGCCTTCGATTCATAGGGGTTAACCCTTCAGCGCAACACTCCTAGACTTTCATTCATCGGATGCAGACAAGTTGTCGCACCGCTAACAAAAGTCGATGGAGGTAGTAATCATGAAGTCCCTGATCCAGGCCGTTGCCGTTGCTGTCGCCCTTGTTGTGCCGGTTGCTTCGTTCGCACAGTCGAACGGCCCGGTAACCCGCGCCCAGGTCCGCGCGGAACTCGTTCAGCTCGAGAAGGCCGGTTATCACGTTGGCGATGGTGACCAGGCGCACTACCCGGATGCGATCCAGGCCGCCGAAGCGAAGGTCGCTGCACAGCAAGTGGCAACGAGCGGTTACGGTGGTGTTGTGAGCGGCTCGTCGGATGCCGGGCAAGCGCGCGACAGTCGGGTTTCGTCGTACTCGGCTCCCGTGTACAACCACCATTAAGCAGGCCGTCGTCGAGCGCAGCGCTTAAGCCGCTGCGAGACCGGTTTGAATTGCGGTGACCAGGCGCGCTCCGAAAGGGGCGCGCTGCGTTTTGCGCTGTGATAACGCGCGTACCTTCGCCGTCGGCCAGGCGATGGTTAGTGCAGTTGGTGCTCGATGAGTTTCGGTAGATTGGATTCGCTGAAGGTGACCGTTTTGCCCGTGTAGTAATTCGCGCGCTCGAACTGGGCCTTGCCGACCGACGTTTGACTCTCCGCGATGGCCAGAACAAATCCCGGCTTCTTTTCCAGGCGATATTGGACGTGAATGACTTCTGCCTCGAGCAGGCGGGTTGCATTCGTCGCCGCGATGACCAACAGAGGCACCTGGTGATCGAGGATGTAGTCAGCCTTCATACCTCCCGCGATCGGTAACTCCACGTCCGACCGGAATGCAACACCCAAAGTCGTGGCGGTTTTCTCGATCACGGCTGCCAGGCGCTCACGGAAATCACTGGTCTTTTTGGGACCTCGAGCCGTTGCGACGGAAAATAGATGCTGCGCCGCCTCGGCGACGCGGAAAATATAGGGTGCCGTTAGTCGTTCGTCAGGAGTGGTGGCAGAGATAACCTCGTCATCCGAGAACGTAGTGGGCGAATAGGCGAGCGTCTCCTCTACCCAGCGTGCCACGACGTCCGATTCGACATCACCGCCAGCCATACTCGCGTAGAGCGCGGCCTCGCCGTTGTCGTCAATCTTGTAGCCTGCCTGGGTGGGCCGAACCCGGATGACAATGCGATCCCCGCTGCCAGGGTATTCGAGAGGCGTGATTACCCGCTGCACGCCCTTCTCGTCGGCGTGCACCTCAAATAGACCACAGATGGCCCGTTTCAGGGTGGATGTCAGTTCCATAAGTCGTCAGCTCGCCCGAGCGTGATGCCGGTCGCCTTGCAGAATACCGTGATCAAGTGACTTCGGTCACTGGGAATCCGCGGATCGAACGTGCGAGTGGATTTTAATGCCAACTCAGGAGCACCGGGGAGTAACCGATTGGTGTAATCCAGATTGGTATTGCAGGGCACTTTGATGTGGATACCTTTGTGGCTTGGATGCCAATGGAACTCAAGTAGTGGGGACCAGGAACCGTTAGGCAGTCCGCACAGCAGATACCCGTAAAACTTCGTGTCTGTGAGAATTTCGCCGTCGCCCCAAATGAATAGGACCGAATGGGAATGCGAAACAGGAATCAGGCCCGTCGCGAAATAGCGTGGACCACCGATTTTGTGGAACGGCCTCGGCAGCTTCCCTCGCTTCAGTTGCTTGAACGAGGGCATATGCGGCAAGCGCTTCAAGGCGGTCTTGTGGCCGGCAAGGTCGCGACTTTTCACTGTCAGTCCTCGGGCGATGGAGTGCGATACGCTAGCACGCACCCCATCCAACAAAAGCGCCCTCCCTGATTACGACTGCGTGTATCTGGTAGTCCTTTGATTAATGGCATATGCGATGGCGGACAAATGCGCGCAATTTGCCCGGAGATGTGGCGTGTTGGTCTGCGCGAAGCCTCTCCATGCCGCACATCACCCCCACCTCACCCCACCCCATTCTTCCACCGCCTGGAACAATGCTTCCGAAGCATAGGGGTTAACCCGCGACGACGGTCCTCCTAGACTTTCACTCATCGGATGCAGACAAGTTGTCGCACCGAATCAAAAACCAAAGGAGGTAGTTGCCATGAAGTCCCTGATCCAAACCGTAGCCGTTGCCGTTGCACTCGTCGTACCGATGGCATCGTTCGCGCAATCGAATGCGCCCGTGACCCGCGCCCAGGTGCGCGCCGAGCTCGTGCAGCTCGAAAAGGCGGGCTGGCGTCCGGGCGCAGGGGCTGACCCGCACTACCCCGACGACCTCCTCGCTGCCGAAGCAAAGGTGGCAGCCGCCAACGGTGCCACGAGCGGCTACGGCGGCGTGGCCGCAGGCAGCTCGGATGCCGGCCGCCCCGCTGTCGCCAAGGCCGACTGGAACGCGATGTATAACCATCCGTAACACAGCAGCACGGCAAAAGCGCTTGCCTCGAACGTACACAAGCGCTTTGCACACCTGATCGAATACCTCCGCCGTCGTTAATCCGATGGCTTCGCCCGGGCCTCCCGGCCCGGGCGCTTTTTCCGGCGATCGCCAGCGCGTGTGGCGCCGCCCACGAAAACAATGCTTATCCACGCGTCCATCCTCGCACTACGAGCTAACTGCATCGCCATTTAGTTCGTAGTGCGATTCAATTTTCAGCTCTCGATCGCGCGACATATCCAACGCGGCTTCGCCCTCGCCGCTCATTGCCGACCCGGCGCTACATCCACGGCTGCCCCACGGCCGCCAGTCGCCGCTGTAATTTGCGGACACACATCGTTGCGATTCCAAACCCTCTCCATCGCATCGCTCATCGACAATCGAGCGCATCAGGAGAATGACGATGAAAACACTGTTCTGCGCGATTGCCATGGTTGCCTTGTCGGCGGGCCTCACGGGTTGCATCGTGGCCCCGCCCTATGCCTACGCACCGGCGCCAGCCTACGGCTACGCGCCGGGCTACTATGCCGCCCCTGCGGTGGATATCGGGGTTGGCGTGGGTGGCTATTACGGTCACGGCTGGCGACATTAAGGGGACCGTAACAAGCTGATTGAAAGGCTTGCGCGAGACTCGTCTGAAGACCTATCCGATGTGATAGCTGCGCAGGCGCTGCCGTCGCACTAAAGTGGCGGCAAACGGTTCGCAAAGACGCTGGACCATCGCACGGGGCAACCATGAAATTCATCGACGACGAAATCGCGCACATTACGCGCGCCATGGCGCCCTCATTATCGGCTGGCACGAGACCCGCCGTTTTCTCATTCGACTACTGGTACAAGCGGCTTGCCGCGCTGCTCGATCTTGGCCAGATCACGCCGGCCCAGTTCAGGACGATCGACGCGCTCATGGTCGAACTCGAAGCGATCAAGCGCACTGTCGACGTGAACACGCCCGAGCCGCTCGCCGCCTGACCTGCGGATTCACGAATTCGATTCACCGGCGCCTCGCACCGTGAATCTCACCCGCTAACCTCGCCATGTCACCCGAGCATGGATTCGCCCGCGCATGCGGGCTTCTTTCTTTCTGGATGTTCGATGCGCCGGCCAGGGCGGCCCAGCCCACCTGACAAAAAAAGACCGCGACAGGGGCCGCGGTCAAGAGCTTGTACTGCGTCTTCCAGCGCGGCGCGAGGGGATGTCGCCGCCACATCATTCTCGCGGCACGCCTCGCACGCGGCAACGACTAGTGCCCTGATTTGACTATCGTTAACGTTTGAGGCACGCCGGCTCGCGCTCTTGAAAACGTCTTGCGGCCCCTGCATGTACAGCCCACTTTTCTCGGAGATTCAGATCGTGGGCAGAAGACCTTCCTTCATTGACGATCTGGCTCGCGGCGTCCCATCCGACGGCGCGGGCCAGCGTCCCGGCATCGACGACGACGCGCTCCTCGACGCCTATTCACGCACCGTGATCGGCGCGCTCGAGCGCGTCCAGCCAGCCGTGGCTTACATCGCGGTCGAGCGCCGCGCATCGGGCCAGGCCGCTGCGCGCGGCGGCAGCGGCTCGGGCTTCCTGTTCACGCCCGACGGCTATTTGCTGACGAACAGCCACGTGGTGCATGGCGCGAGCAAGCTACGCGTAACGCTCGCTGACGGCGCGACCTACGCGGCCGACCTCGTCGGCGACGACCCGAGCACGGACCTCGCCGTGCTGCGTATCGGCGCTTCCGAAGCATTGCCGCACGCGCAACTCGGCGACTCGGCAGGGCTGCGTGTCGGGCAGGTCGCGATTGCGGTGGGCAGCCCGCTCGGGCTCGCGCAAACGGTGACGACAGGCGTGGTGTCGGCGCTCGGCCGTTCGTTGCGCTCGGAGTCGGGGCGCCTGATCTACGACGTGATCCAGACCGACGCGGCGCTCAACCCCGGCAATTCGGGCGGGCCGCTCGTCAATTCCGCCGGTCAGGTGATCGGCGTGAACACGGCGATCATTCCGGGCGCCCAGGCTATCTGCTTCGCCACGGCCATCGACACCGCGAAATGGGTCATCACGCAGCTTTTCGCGCATGGGCGCGTGCGGCGCGCCTACATCGGCATTGCCGGCACCACGGTGCCGATCGCGCGCAAGGTGCAGCGCTATTTCGACCTGAGTGCGCCGACCGGCGTGCGGGTGATGGAGATCGTCAAGGGCAGCCCCGCGGCGCTCGGCGGGCTGCGCGTGGACGACACGGTCGTCACGATCGACGGCGCGCCGGTGGACGGCATCGACGCGCTACAACGCCTGCTCGACGCTTCGCGCATTGATCGGGAAGTGGAGATCGGCGTGGTCCGCTTGACGCAACGCCTTAACCTGCACGTGACGCCCGTCGAGCAGACGAGCTAGGCGAACGAAGCGCGGTCGGCGCTGCGGGCGCGCCGGCCGTGTCGCACCGTGTTGCACCGATTCGCACCGATTCGCACCGTGTCGGATACGGCGCGCATTTGCATGGTGCCTTTGCATGATTTACCAGCCGCTGCCGGGCTGGGCATAGACGGGCGCTTGCCCGTAGCCGGGCTGCGCGTAACCGTCATCGTATTGTGGCGGCGGAGGCGGCGCGGGTTGAGCCGGCGCGCAAGCCACATAGCGGCCCGAATACTGGTCGTAGCACGCTCCCGGCGGGGCTGCGGCGTAGACCGGCGCCGGCTGCTCCACATAGGCCGGTTGCGCCGGGTATGCCGGGTACGCCACTGCCGGGCCACTGTTCAGCACGGCGCCTACGGCTGCGCCGATCAGCGCGCCGCCAACCAGCGCACCCACCACGTCGCCGCCGTGGTCGTGCGCGCTCGCGGGGCCGGCCGCAACTGCACAGCCCGCCAGCACTAAAACGGCTGCCATCTTTCGCATTTCGTTCTCCCTGAGAACCTTTGAAAACATGCGACGGATTGTCAGCCTGATCGGCGGATACAGGTGCTGCAAGTGGTAACGACGAATTACGCGCGGTGCGGGTGCGCACGCTCTGCCGGGAGTCCCGTCAGTGTGCGTGCGTGCCGTTCTGAGTGTCGTCCTCCGGTGTGCGCGGCGTGCTGTTGCGCCGCCCGGCAGACGGACAAAGAGGCGTGAGCGCGATGGCTAGCACCATCAGCACGAGCAGCGGCACGAAGTACGGCTTCCAGGAGAACTCGACATCGCGAGTGCCTCCCTGCCATTTCGGTGCGTTTAGTCGCGCGAGGTGCGGTCCGGCTCAGTGATGCAGGATGCTGCGCAGCGGATGCCGCCAGTCCATGTGATGTCCGTCCCCCGCTTGTACGCGCTGTCGGTGTTCCTCGAGAATCTCGTCGGAAAACAGGAATACGACAATGACGAGGGGGATGACCAGAAACGCGCCCAGTATTACGTGTTCGATCACGATAACCTCCTGGTTGTCAAGCGGCTTGCAGTTGCATTGTAGCCGCGACGCGACAGTTTGCACATTGGGCGTGCTCAGAAGCGCCAAAACAATGTTCGCCAACCATCACAACCGGGATGACGCAATACATGTGCCCGCTCGCGCAACCCTGCTTGTAGAGGCGAACGGCGGGCGCCGGGAGGCCGCGGCACGGACCACCGGCGATCGATGTGAATAACCCCTGAATAAGTAGGGGTGATGGTCTGGATAAGGCCTGGAAAACCGCGGGAAAACTTCGGGGCTTGTGGAGAAACGCGCGGACGGGACGGTTGCCCGCGCCAAAGCGACCGACAACCGGGTGATGCGCGGCTCATGTCGCCGACTTTCGCCACGCGGCGGCGAAGAGGCCGGCGCCGATCAGCAGCGTGCCGCCGGTGCGATTGACCGCGCGCTGCACGCGCGGGCTGCGCACGGCTTTGCGCGCCGCGGCCGCGAGCAGCGCATAGCCGAACGCATTGAGCGACGCGAGCACGAGGAAGGTGGCTTCGAATACGACAATCTGCGGCGCGATGGCCATGTGCGGATCGATGAACTGCGGCACGAAGGCGACGAAGAAAATGATGCTCTTCGGGTTGAGGGCCGTCACCGCGAAGGCATGCGCGAAGATGCGGCCGGTGCGCGTTTCGGACGTGTCGGGTTCATTGCCTTCGCTAATGGGGGCGCGCCAGAGTTTCAGACCGAGGTAGATCAGATACGCCGCGCCCACCCATTTGAGCACCGAGAACAACGTGGCGGAGGCTGCGAGGATCACGCCCAGGCCGAGCATGGAAGCCGTCATGGCCGTGAAATCGCCGAGCGCGACACCGGCCGTGGTGGCCAGCGCATAGCGGCGGCCGTGACCCAGCGCGTACGAAACGACGAGCAGCACGGTGGGTCCGGGAATGGCAACGAGAATCGCCGACGCGATCGCGAACGGCAGCCAGTGAGCGAGAGTCATGGAGGTCTCCTTTGGGAAGCCCGATTTATCCACGAACTCAGACGGTGTGCAAGCGCGTCGGGCGGCGCCGGCTATGGCACGCGCCAACGCGCCTGGCATTGTTTTTATTCTGCGTTCAGCACATTAATGCGCCGGGTTTGGATCGCGCCGTCAGCGACTTTAGGTGCGGTGCGTCATTTGCCCATTTGGCGTCCATTAAATCGATTCCATTATCGCAAGCCGAACGGCCCTATTCCGGCTATAACCGTGAGCGCCTTGTAGTACAAGGCGTCAGGTCTTTTAATCGACGTTTCGGACTGCTCCAAAACTTGCAATGGCGCCGCTTCTCGCGGCATTGCGGCGTCCCCGGCTACGCGACGTGAATTCCTTGCTGTTGCGATCGCACACAAGTCGGGCTTGCAGTCTTTGCGCCGTTTTCTATGTTTAAAAACGCGGGTGAAACGTGAGAGTTAAATACATAGCTAACCTGAGTCAAAACCCGCAGGAGGCAAAAATGAAAATGCTGTCCGGTATGGTCCTCGTGGCGGCAAGCCTGGCTTGCGCCGTTGCCGCGCAAGCTCAGGATGCGAGCGTCAAGCCGCAGCAAACCGTGCAGTTCAAGCCCGGCTCCTATGGCTGCCTCTCGAAGGACAAGCTCGACGCGGTCGCGCAGCACGAGCAGGCTGGCGAGCACCAGCAGATGCAGGAGTACTTCACGGGATTCCAGTGCCTTTCCACACCGGATAACCAGTCGTTCCGCGTCGTTCAGGTGGTCGGCCATGACGTCGAATTCGTCAACGCGGCCAACACCGACCAGCAGGGTCTCTGGACCAACGACCGCTTTATCAAGCAATAACGCCACGGCGGGTGTGCCAAAGGATTACGCGCGCATGCACGCGTGCGAGCCTGCCCGGAACGCCCTCATCGCCCCCGATACGCCCCTCGCAAAATGGCCCGACGCGCGAGCGCCGGGCCCTTCGCATGGCTGCCCGCACAGCCGCGACGTGAAGTAAAGCGCCGCGCGCCGCTGTCAAACCACCGTCATTTTCGCGTCAGACTATCCGCATTGCGCCGCACGCGCAGGTTCGCCGTGCGCGCGGCCCGTGCGTTGTACGGCACGTGGTTTGCTCCAAACTTCGCTATCATGTGCGGCTTTCGCGCGCCCGGAATTCGGCATGGCACTCAAATCGACCATCTATAAAGTAGAACTGCAAATCGCGGACATGGACCGGCACTATTACGCCGACCATGCGCTCACGATCGCGCGCCATCCGTCCGAAACCGACGACCGCATGATGGTCCGCATCGCCGCCTTCGCGCTGTTCGCGAGCGAGCGGCTCGAATTCTGCAAGGGCCTGTCCGATACGGATGAACCGGACCTCTGGTGCAAGGACTACACGGGCGCGATCGAAACGTGGATCGAGGTCGGCCAGCCCGACGAACGCCGCATCGCCAAGGCAAGTGGCCGCGCCAACGAAGTCATCGTGATCGCTTACGGCGGCCGCACGTCCGATATCTGGTGGCAAGGGGTGCGCAGCAAGGTCGAGCGCCTGCGCAACGTCACCGTGTGGTCGCTGGGCGAGGGCGTCGCCGCATCGCTCGGCGCGCTGGCCGAACGCACCATGCGCCTGCAATGCACGGTGCAGGACGGCGCAGCATGGATCGGCAATACGAGCGCCGAGCCCGTCGCGGTCGAGTGGAGCGTGTTCAAGGCGCCTGAAAACGTCTAGGCGTCGTCTGGACGCGCCGTGCGCGCGGACCTTCACGCGCGCGGCGGCCCCTTGAGCTCCAGCATGTTGCCCTCCGGGTCGAACAGATACAGCGACGGCCCCAAACCCTCGGCTCCATAACGCTCGACGGCATTGCCGGGCCGCGCGCCATGTTGCGTGAGATGCGCGGTGAGCGCCTCGGCGTCGAATGGTTCGACGCGCAGGCAAAGGTGGTCCATGTTGCCGTCGGCGCCGGCGGGCGGTGCGCCCGCGCCGCGATCCAGCGGGCCGCCAATCGTGACCAGGTCGATGAGCGAGCGCCCGGCGCGCAACTGCACGAGCCCGAGGTCGCCTTGCTCGCGCTCGGGCTCACAGCCGAGCACCTCGCAATAAAAGCGCCTCATCGCGGCCGGATCGGCCGCCCGGATCACGACGTGATCGATCTCGCGAATCTGGATCCGCATGGCGTCCTCCAGGACATGCAAGGCATTCCATGATGAACCTATGGACGTGCGCCTGCGCGGCGCGCGCGCATACGCACGGCATTCGGGCGGGCTTGGACGGCAAAACGGAGGGAACCGGCGGAGAATAGCCGGATAAACCGGGAGAGGTCGGGCGCAGCGCAAACGCTGGACGAAAAAAAGCCCGCTGCTGTGAGCGGGCTTAATCCATATCAGGAGGAGACATGGAGGAGACAGGAACCACTATACACAGCCGCCTGACGCGACGCAACAACTTTTTAAGGGAAAACCCGCAATTTCGTTATTTTGTCGCACGGGAATGCGCAACGCGCCACCAGGGATTCACCGCAGGCCCTAAAAGGGCTGGATAAAGCGTCAGATGGCAGCGGAATCGGCGGCAATGACAGCGCAAGATCCGGCGCGCCGCAGTCGATGCGCGACGGTACAGTGAGGGCATGCAGAGAGGCACCTCAAGGAGTCGTGAGATGAGCGCCGTCCAGAATCTGAAAGCCCAGGTGAAAGATCCGATGAAACCCGCGATGCAATCCACCCAGCCCGCCGCGCCGCGGAGCGAATGGTCGACCGATGCCGCGCGCTGGCAGGCCGTCACCGCACGCGACGCCCGTGCCGACGGCGCGTTTTTCTACGCCGTGCGCACGACCGGCGTGTTCTGCCGTCCGTCCTGCGCGTCGAGGCTGCCGCGCCGCGAGAACGTCGAATTTTTCGCCGACCCGGACGCCGCGCGCGCCGCGGGCTACCGCGATTGCAAGCGCTGCCGCCCCGGCGGCTTGCCGCGCGAACTGGAGATCGTGCGCCGCGCCTGCGCGGCCCTCGACGCCGACCCGCAGCAGCACCTCACGCTCGCGCAACTGGGCGACGCGGTGCATCTGAGCCCGTTTCACCTGCAACGCCTCTTCAAACGCATGCTGGGCGTCTCGCCGCGCCAGTACCAGGCGGCGCGGCGCGGCGCCGTGCTGCGCGACGCGCTGGGCGAGGGCGCCGACGTCACCCGCGCCAGCGCCGACGCGGGCTTCGGCTCGTCGTCGCGGCTCTATCACAGCGTGCCGGGCGAACTCGGCATGGCGCCTTCCACGTATCGCCGCAAGGGCGCGGGCCTGACGATCCGCTATGCCGCCGCGCCCACGCCGCTCGGCTTCGTGCTGATCGCGGCCACGGGCAAGGGCATCTGCCGGATCGCGTTCGGCGACGACGCCCAAGCGCTTACCGCCGCGCTCGCCACGGATTTCGCAAACGCGAACTGCGTCGAGGATCAGGCCGCCGTCGCGCCGTTCGTCGCGCAGATCGACGCCTATCTGCACGGCCGCCGCGAGCGTTTCGACCTGCCGCTAGACATCGCCCCCACGGCGTTCCAGCAGCGCGTCTGGGACGCGCTCCAGCGCATTCCCTACGGCGAAACGCGTAGTTATTCGCAGATTGCCGAGACGCTCGGTGCGCCGCGCGCGGTGCGCGCCGTCGCGAGCGCCTGCGCGTCGAACCCTGTGGCGCTGGCGATTCCGTGCCATCGCGTCGTGCAAAAGGGCGGCTCACTCGCCGGTTATCGCTGGGGGCTGGAGCGCAAGGCGGCGTTGATCGACGCCGAGTCGCGCGCGGGCGAGATCCGCGCGGACGCCGCGCCCAACGCCAACGCCAGCGTCAGCGTCACGCAGCCAGGCAAGCCCGCCCGAACCACGCCGAACCGCGCCAACACGCCGGAGACCGCCGCTTGAGCGCCATCGCCCCGCAAACCCGACAGCAACCCGAACAACCGCCAACACAGAGCGCCACGCTCGAACTGCCGTTCCGCGCGCCCTACGACTGGCCGCGCGTGCTGCGCTTCTTCGGCGGCCGCGCGACGCCGGGCGTCGAGGCCGTGGAAGACGGCGCATGGCTGCGCGCCATCGACTTCAACGGCGCGAGCGGCACGCTCGCCGTGCGCCGCCACGCCCGCAAGCATTGTCTCGTCGTGCAGATCGACGGCGCCGTCAGCGCGCACGCCGCCGCACTCGCCGCGCCGCTCTCGCGCATGTTCGACCTGCACGCCGATCCCGCCACGATCGCCGCGCATCTGCGCACCGATCCGTGGCTGGCGCCGCTCGTCGCCGCGGCGCCGGGGCTACGCGTGCCTGGCGCATGGTCGGGGTTCGAGCTGGTGGTGCGTGCGATCGTCGGCCAGCAGGTCAGCGTGAAAGCGGCGACCACGATCGTCGGGCGGCTCGTCGAGCGCGTGGGCGAACCGATCGAAGGGCATCCGCACGCGCGTACCGCGTGGCGCTTTCCGAAGCCCGCCGCGCTCGCCGCCGCCGATCTCGCGGGCATCGGCATGCCTGGCAAGCGCGTGGCGGCATTGCAGGGCTTCGCGCAAGCCGTGGCGAGCGGCGCGGTGGTGATCGAACGCGGCTACGACGCGACGCGCCCGCCCGCCACACGTCAAAGCAGACGAATCGAGGCCGTCGAGCCGGCGGCCGGGAACATCGAAGACCTCGACGCCATGCGCGCCGCGCTGCTCGCGTTGCCGGGCATCGGCCCGTGGACCGTCGAATACGTCGCGATGCGTGCGTGGCGCGACGCGAACGCGTGGCCCGCCACCGATCTCGTGCTCATGCAGGCCATCGCGTCGCGCGATCCCGCACTCGTACGCGCGACGCAACAGCGCACGCGCACCGACGCCTGGCGCCCCTGGCGCGCGTACGCGGCCATGCACTTGTGGAACGAAATCGCCGACCGCGCGGGCGCGGCGCGCGGCGGCTGAGGCCGGGCGCGGCGAACCCGGCAAAGCCGCGCGCGAGCAGGGCGAAACCCCGCCCGAGGTAGCCCCAAGCAGGTCTTCCGGCGAGATGTTAAAGTGCCCGCTACCGAAAAGAATCCCGGCCGGCGAGCGCGCGCAGCACCGCACCGCCGGCCCGAGCCCGACTTGCCTCAATGTCAGACACGACCTCTACACGCACGAACGACGTTCTCGCACAGCGCCTTTCCGTGCTGGGCGACGGGCCACATCGCGACGCGCTCACGCGCGGTCTGCGCGGCATCGAAAAAGAAAGCCTGCGCGTGACGCGCGACGGCCGTCTCGCCATGACGCCGCATGCGCCGGCGCTCGGCTCGGCGCTCACGCATCCGTCGCTCACGACCGACTATTCGGAAGCGTTGATCGAGATCATCACGCCCGCCGAGCAGGACGCGTCCATCACGCTCGAAAAGCTCGACGAACTGCATCGCTACGTCTATGCCGTGCTCGCACGCGACGGCGAACTGCTCTGGAACGAGTCGATGCCGGGCCTGCTTCCGGCGGCCGACGACGATATTCCCATCGCACGCTACGGCAGCTCGAACATCGGGCGGCTGAAGTACGTGTACCGCATGGGCCTCGCGCTGCGTTACGGGCGCACGATGCAGTGCATCGCGGGCATCCACTACAACTATTCGCTTAGCGAAGACGTGTGGCGCGTGCTGCACGCGCATCATCAGTCCACGGCCACGCTCACCGACTACCAGTCGGAGCGCTACCTCGCGCTGATCCGCAATTTCCGCCGCACGAACTGGCTGCTGATGTACCTGTTCGGTGCGTCGCCCGCGCTCGATGCGCGCTTCCTGCGCGGCCACGAACACAAGCTCGAAGCCTTCGACGCCGACACGCTATATCTGCCGTATGCCACGAGCCTGCGCATGAGCGACCTCGGCTACTCGAACACGACGGGGCAGTCCGCGTTGCGCGCCGACTACGACACGCTGGCCGGCTATCTCGACGCGCTCGCGCAGGCCGTGAGCCAGCCCTATCCGCCCTACGAGGCAATCGGCACGCATCGCGACGGCGAGTGGGTGCAGATCAACACGAACGTGTTGCAGATCGAAAACGAGTTCTATTCGACGATCCGCCCCAAGCGCGTGACGCATCCGGGCGAGCGGCCCTTGCATGCGCTCGCGGCACGCGGCGTGCAGTACGTCGAAGTGCGCTGCATGGACATCGACCCGTTCGAGCCCATCGGCATCTCGCTCGAAACCGCACGTTTTCTCGACGCCTACCTGCTGGCCTGCGCGCTCGACGAAAGCCCCTTCCTACCCGAAGACGCCTACGCCGAATCGAATGCGAACTTCGGCCTGGTGACCAAAGAAGGGCGCCGTCCCGGCCTCACGCTCGCGCGCGACGGCCAGGACGTGCCGCTGCGCGACTGGGCCGAAGAGTTGTTCGAAAAGATCGGACGCGCGGCAGCCACGCTCGACGCGGCGCGCGGCGGCGACGAGCACATGCGCTCGTTCGCGGCGCAGCGCGCGAAGCTTGACGACCCCTCGCTCACGCCTTCGGCGCGCGTGCTGCAAACGATGCGCGATGCGAAGCAGTCCTTCCTTCAATTCGCACTCGCGCAAAGCGAGCGTCACGCGGCGCAATTCCTCGCGCACCCGCTCGACGCCGCGACCACGGCGCAATTCGAAGCGCTCGCTCGCGACTCGCTCGACGAACAGGCGCAACTCGAACGCAACGAAGTCGGCTCGTTCGACGCTTTCGTCGCCGCCTACCGCGCCTACACGCTCAATCGCTTCAGCGTTTGAGCGAGGCGCCGCCGCGGCGGCGCGCGCGTCCTTCTCCACCTCGTTTGCCCCAGGCACCGCATTTGCTCGCAACACCCGTGCGCAAATGCGGTCCAACAGGGTAGCAGGCGCCACGTTGCCGGGCGCGCGAATGGGCTGGCAGCAACGGGCTCGCAGCCGTGGGCCAGCGCCAACCTCACCGGGCGAACGACGCTGTGAACATCAAAAAAAACGCACGGGCCGCGTGAGGCGGCTCACTCTGGGAGGAACCCACGCGATGAAACGAATTCTTGCGATCCTGCTGTGCGCGACGGCTGCGGCCTGCGCCTCGCACGGCCAGGTCAACCCCGACGTCATGCAGATCGCGACCGCGCCGCTCACCTGCTCGAACAAGACCGAATGCGATCTCTGGTGGAAACGTGCCGAGGACTGGGTGCGCAGTCATTCGAAGTACGAAGTGCAGACCGTGACCGACACGCTGATCCAGACGTCGGGCCCGGGCGGCGGCAGACGCCTGCTCGCCTATGAAATCACGAAGGCCGCCAACAGCGACGGCACGGCCACCATCGGCTTCGCGGCGCACTGCGACAGCTCGCTCGGCTGCAAGCCCAACCCGTGGTCGGCGGGCGCGGCGTTCAAGCAGTTCGTGCGCACCGGCGTCGACGCGCCGCTGCCCGACGACACCACCACCGGCTCGGGTGGCGACACGGCCGGGGTGAGCGGCGCGGCCGTCGCCGAGCCCGCTTCCAGCGCGCATTGATCGGTGCCGGACACGTTGGCCGTGCGTGGTTCGCGGCCAACGCCAGCGGCTGACATTACGGATTTCGAATCATGTCGATTGCCGATTTAGGCATTGTCTGATTGAGGGAGGGAACGGGGTGCCCGTATTGTGGCCTCGCTACGGCCGGCGTGTTGCGGGCCGTCACCCCGTCACCAACAACTCGAATCGACAATGAAACTGCGACTCCTGTCCGCCAGTGCCATGGCCGCTGCAATCGTCGTGGCCGCCGGCTGCACCACCGCCTCGGGCCCCACCTACAACCTCGACGTCGTCACGCTCGCGAATGGCACACAGGCGTACCGCGTGCAGTGTCTCGGCGTATTCGAAAGCTCCAAGACCTGTATGGCCAAGGTCAACGAGGTTTGCGGCGACAAGACGCCGCTGCGCGTCTCGTCGGTGGATCGCGCCGCTTCCGGGTTCACGCCCAAAGACGACCCGCGTGAAATCACGTTCATCTGCCAGACGCCGCAGGCACCGGCCCCCGCGCCTGTCGTCCAGCCGCCGCCTCCGCCGCCGGCCGCCGTTCAGCCGCGCACGATCACGCTGAACGCGGACGCCAACTTCGCGTTCGACAAGGCCGATCTCCTGCCGGGCGGCAAGCAGACGCTCGACAAGTTCATTCAGGAAAGCGACGGCGTGAACATCGGCACGGTCGCGATCAGCGGCTACACCGACTCGGTCGGTTCGAAGGCGTACAACGACCGCCTCTCGCTGCGCCGCGCCCAGACCGTGCGCAGCTACCTCCAGTCGCACGGCCTGCACGCCGGCCAGTACGAAGTGAACGGCTACGGCTTCTCGAATCCGGTCGCGCCGAACACCACGCCTGAAGGCCGCGCGAAAAACCGCCGCGTCGAGATCGAAACGAGCGGCATCACGCAACGCCAGTAACGCTGCACCCGACCTTGCGCGCCCCCCGCGCGCAAGGTCTTTCGCGGGACCGTCAATGACCCATTGCCGGTCCCGCGCCTTTTTTCGGCTTGGTCACCCACACCAGCACGGCCAGCACCACGAACATCGCGCAGGAAATGCGGAAGAAGTCGTTGGTGGCCATCATGTAGCCCTGTGTCGTCACGACATCGTTGAGCTTCGCGGTCAGGCTCTGGCCCGCATACCCCAGGTTCTTGAGCGCGTCCTGGTAGGCAATCGTGTTCTGCGAATACGGGCTGACCGACTCCGAAAGCACGGCATGGTGATAGATCGCCGCGTCTTCCCAGAACGTCGTGCTCGCGGCGGTGCCAATTGCGCCTGACAGCGTGCGCAAAAAGTTCGAAAGGCCCGAGGCGCTCGCAAGACGCTCGTCGGAAATGCTCGACAGCGTAATGGTGGTCATCGGCACGAAGAAGCAGGCCACGCCTATGCCCTGCACGAGTCGCGGCAGGATCACGTGGTCGAACGGCACGTCGAGCGTGAACGTGGAGTTCCAGAGCGAGACGAGCGCGAACACCACGAAAGCGAAGCTCGCGACCATGCGCAAATCGAGCCTGTGCATGTTGCGGCCGATGAGCGGCGAGAGCACGAGCGCAAGCAAACCCACGGGCGCGGTGGCGAGACCCGCGAGCCCGGCCGTGTAGCCCATCACCGTTTGCAGCCAGAGCGGGAAAATCACCACCGAGCCGAAGAAGGCCATGAAGCCGAACGAGATGATCATCGCGCCGAGTGCGAAATTGCGATCGCGAAAGAGCGAAAGGTCGACTACAGGGTCTTTCTCCGTGGCCTCCCACGCGAGCATGAACGCGAGCGCCACCACCGCGACGATGGCGAGCGTGACGATGAACTTCGAATTGAACCAGTCACGGTCCTTGCCGAGGTCGAGCACCATTTGCAGGCACGACACCCCGATCACGAGCAGCGCGAGGCCCACGGCGTCGATGCGCTGCTTCGTCGTTTTCGTTTCGCGCCCGCGCAAAAGCAGATATGCGCAGACGCCCGAGAAGAGACCGATCGGCACGTTGATGTAGAAGATCCACGGCCATGTGTAGTTGTCGGTGATCCAGCCGCCCATGACCGGCCCGAAAATCGGCGCGACGATCACGGTCATCGCCCACAGCCCGAGCGCGAGGCCGCGTTTGGCAGGGGGATAGGAGCGCATGAGGATGGTCTGCGAGAGCGGCACCATCGGCCCGGACACGAGGCCCTGCACGAGGCGGAACGCGATGAGCGTCTCGAAGTTCGTGGCGAACCCGCACAAGGCCGAAGCCACCGTGAAGAGCAGCACCGACAGGGTGAAGAGGCGCACTTCGCCCACCCGGCGCGCCAGCCAGCCGGTGAGCGGCACGGCAATCGCGGAGGCGACCGAGTATGACGAGATGACCCACGTGCCTTCGCTGTTGGCCACGCCCAGGTTGCCCGAGATGGTCGGCACGGCCACGTTCGCGATCGAGGTATCGAGCACCTCCATGAAGGTGCCGAGGGCGAGCCCGACGGTGAGGAGCGCCAGTGTCGCGCCGGAAAACGGCGCGGGTTCGGCCCGCGCGGGCACCGTGGTGGAAGCGTTCATATTCCGTTTCCTTGTTCGGGCAGTCCGTTGCCGCTGCAAGAAAGCGCCTGCGTGCACCGGCCTGCCATTTCGTGTCCGTGCATTTTCTGCCCAGACAGTGATTTATCCGAAGTGCGGCCCGTGCTGCGCCGCCGCGTTGCGCGATGTTTTTTAGCCGCCGTCTTCCACCGGCCCGCAAAGAGGCGTGTTCAAGCCATCGTTTGCGATGAAGCGCTGCAACAAATGCACGAGCGTCGTGACTTCCTCGGGCGCGAAACCGCGCAACTGCTCGGTCATCACCGCCGCGATCAGATCGGGCAATTGCTGCGCTGCGTCGCGGCCCTGGTCGGTGAGCGCGAGTTCCACCACACGTCGGTCCGACTGGCTGCGCTGACGCACGAGAAAGCCTTTCTTCTCCAGGCGATCGAGCATGCGCGTCATGGAACCCGTGTCGTACGACAGCACCCGCGACATCTCATTGGGCGTGCGGGCGCGCTCGTACCACAGCAGCAGGATCACGCCGATTTGCGACGATGTGAGCCCGAGCGGCGCGACCGCGCGGTCCATCCGGCCGGCCAGCACGTTGCGCGCGGTCGAAAGGAAATAGCCGAGACTCGGCTCGACGCCAACCTTGGCCGGTACGAAAAGGTCGTCGCTCATGACAGTTCGCTATCTTGCATCTCGAAAACGGGCGAATTATAGCGGCTTGTTTCGCTGCTCAGGCAGATAAATCAATCGACGGTCGGCGAACACGGAGACTGCGACGATCGGCGCGAAAAAACAACAGATCGGTTGATGCGGTGCAAAGTATGTTGTGATTTGATTGCATAGTCAATATTATGACTGGCAAGCACTTATATGCTTCAGCTTTCACTCTCATTTCACGCTCGCACCATGCTTTACTTCATCAACGCGCTTGGCGGCCTTGGCCGCTCCGTCACCGGCACCGCCCGTCTCGCCTTCGCGAAGGCCGGCGCGTCGTCGCGCTGGCGCAAGCTCGCGTTGTATGCGGCCATGTTTGCGTTGCCGGGCGGCTCGCTCGCCGTGGTCGCCATGGAGTTGGTGCGGCGGCGCCGCGCGCGCCAGGCATCGGCGTCGGCCACGGGTGCCGTCGCACCCGCCGCGGCGGCGGCCGCAACGTTGGCGCCTGCGTGCGGCGGCGGCCAGCTCGCATGCCGCGCGCAAAAGCGCCGTCGTAACGACGCGTAACCTGCGCGTCCCGCGCCGTAACACTCACCCAGCCTTCCAACGCGTAAGCTTGCGGATTCCGCGCAGTGCGTAACGCGTGCGCTACCATTGCCGCAACGCGACAAACCCGTGCGCGCCGGGCCTGACGGCGCGGCAGCGCGCCGCCCGGCCGGCCGCCGAACCCGGCGCCGGTCGCATCGACAGGAATCCTTGCATGCCTTGCCGTTTCGTCAGCCCCGGCGTCGCCGCCGGGCCCGTGGCGCGCCGCGCGCCCTCGCTCGCCATGCTGTGCACCGCCACCGCGCTCACGTTCCAGCTGGCCGGCTGCGCCGTCGGCCCTGACTATCACCGTCCCGCCGCCGCTGTGCCGGCTTCCTACAAGGAAGCGCCCGAGGGCTGGAAGGTCGCGCAACCTGCCGATACCGCCGACCGGGGCGAGTGGTGGCGCATTTACGACGATGCGCCGCTCAACGCGTTGATGGACCAGCTCAACGCGAACAACCAGACCGTCGCCCAGTACGCCGCCGCCTACCGGCAGGCGCGCGCGCTCGTGGGCGAGGCCCGCGCGGCGTATTTCCCCGTGATCAGCGGGTCGTTCTCGGGCACGCGCTCGCACACGCCCACGCGCGTGTCCAACTCGAGCGGCGGACTCTCGAGCGGCGGGATCACGAACAACGTCAACCTGGGTCTCGACGCGACCTGGGAACCCGACCTGTGGGGCAAGGTGAGCCGCACGGTGAGCTCGCAGGAAGCGGGGCAGCAGGGCGCCGCAGCCGATCTCGCGAACGCGCGTCTGTCGGCCCAGGCCACACTCGCGCAGACCTACTTCACGCTGCGCTCGCTCGACGCACAACAGAAGCTGCTCGACGACACGGTGCTCGCCTACCAGAAGTCGCTTCAGCTCACACAGAACCAGTACGCGCAGGGCGTGGCGGGCCGCGCCGACGTGATCCAGGCGCAAACGCAACTGCAATCGGCCCAGGCCTCGGCCATCGACAACGGCGTGGCGCGCGCCCAGGACGAGCACGCGATCGCCGTGCTGGTCGGCCAGCCCGCCTCCACGTTCTCGATTCCGCCAACGCCGCTCACCGCCACGCCGCCCACGGTGCCGCTCGCGATGCCTTCGGCGCTGCTCGAGCGACGGCCCGACATCGCCTCGGCGGAGCGCAAGGCCGCGGCCGCCAACGAGCAGATCGGCGTCGCCATCGCGGCGTTCTTCCCGACGCTCACGCTTTCCGCGAGCGGCGGCTTCGAAAGTTCGGTGATGTCGCAGCTTCTGCAAATGCCTTCGCGCTTCTGGACGCTCGGGCCCTCGCTTGCCGGCACGATCTTCGACGCCGGACTGCGCAAGGCGCAGACCGAGGCCGCGCGCGCCGCCTACGACCAGCAGGTGGCCACTTACCGGCAAACCGTGCTGGCCGCGTTCCAGGACGTCGAGGACAACCTCGCTTCGCAGCGCATCCTCGGCCAGGAAGTCGTCGTGCAGCAGCAGGCGGTGGACTCGGCGCAGCATGCGCTCGCGATCGTGACGAACGAGTACAAGGCTGGCACAACCGATTTCCAGAACGTGCTCTCCGCGCAGGCCACGGCGTTTACGGCGCAGCAAAAGCTCGTGAGCATCGGCGGGCAGCGGATGGTGTCGTCGGTGGGACTCGTGAAGGCGCTGGGCGGCGGCTGGGACGCCACGCAGATGGACCGCGAAACCGGCGACGTGGCCGCCCCCGAACCCGCGTCGGCGACGCTTGCCGGTTCCGCGCCGACCGTGGCCGACTCACAGGCTGATTCACAGGCCAAACCACAGCCGCAGTGACGCAAAAACGCAAAAGGGCGCGCGCGCCTAGTGCATGAACGTCAGCGCGACGGTTCCCGGCGAAACCGGCCGGCCCAGCAGGTTGAGGAGGCCGGCCAGGTTGTCACGCTGCTCGGGCGTCGCGCTCGCCGTGCCCTGAAACGACGCCGACGCGCGCGAGAACGTGCCGTGACCGTCGAGCAGCAGCGGTCCCTTGAGCGTCGAGAGATCGAGCGTCGACGAGGCGCCCTGCGCCTGAAGCACCACCTGATACGAACCGAGCGGCTTCACGAGCGACACGCGCGAACTCATGTCCGTGAGCGAGACGCTCAGGCGGCCGAACGCGTCGGCGCCGAAGGTGCGCCACGGGCTCCACGCGAGCTTGACCTTGCCGTCCAGATCGAGCGTGTTGAAAGGCGCGCCCAGGCCCGCGAGCAGCGAAGCCGGCACCGCGATGGCGCCCGCGCTCACGTTCGCGCCGCGCAGTGTCGCGTCGAGCGTCACCGCGTCGGGCATCGCTTCGGTCTGGAGCAGTTCCATGCGCACGCGCGCGATGAAAAGCGGCCAGAACGCCGTGCGCCAGACAATGCGCCCCGGCAGCAGCGTCGCGCCGCTGGCGTCGCGCCCGGCGGAAAGCATCAGCGTGGCGGAGCCATGCCAGAGCGAACCCTCCGGATCGACGAGATTCACGTGGCCTTGGGTCGCGCGCGCGAACTGCGGCGCAATCCAGGCCGCGGGCAGGCGGGCGAGCAGCACGAAGCCGCTCGATAGCAGGCCCACCAGCAGCCAGGGCAACGCGGCGCGCACGCGCCGCATCCAGTAAGTCATGCGTTATTCCTCGCGGCGTGTTTCAGCGCATCTCAGTGCGCGTTCGCCGGTTGCAGCGAGGCCGTCAGGTCGACCTGGCCATCGGCCTTCAGCGCGGTGAAGTGCGCCTCGACCACCTGCACCTTGAATTGCTTGCGCACGTCGTCGAGCCATGCGGTCCACGCCGGAAACGACGCGTTCTTCATCTGCACCTGCACCGTCGTGCCGATCAGCTGCACCTGCGCGCCCCCGAGCGCGTGATCGGCAAGCGACGCCGTGAGCGCATCCTTGAGCGCCTGGCCGCCCGGCGCCACGCTCGCCGCCGCCCCCGCAAGCGCGCGCGCCTCGTCGGCCTGTGCCGTCATCTGCGCAAGCTCGCGCTGCATGCCGGGCAAGCTTTCACGCAGATGCGCACGGCCGTCGGCGGCCGGCTGCCAAAGCACCGACCAGCCGATCGCCACGGCCAGCACCGCGCCGCCCCAGGTGAGGAGTGTCTTTTCGCGCGGCGTGCGCGCTTCCCAGAAGGTCGTCCAGGCCTCGGCCAATGCGCCGCTCGTTGTCGTTGTCTTCACGATGCGCTCCTGATGGTCCATTTGCCCGTGCTGGCGTCCGCCGTGCCCGCGAGGCCGTTGCCCGCGAGGCGTTTGGCGAGATCGGGGTCGACATTGACGCCGGGTTTGAAGGTGACTTCCAGACGGCGGTCGTGATAGTCGAGCGCCGCGATGCCGTTGGCGGGCACCGGGCCGAGCGAGCGCGCAAGGCCGTCGGAAAGCGCGAGGAAGTCGTCGGGCGAAGGCTCGCCCGCCGCCAGGCGCAACTGCTGGAGCTGGCGCGACATCTGGCCCGCGGGGTCGAGCACCACGGTGGTCTTGGGGAACGCGTTGAGAAGCAGCTCGGTCATCTGCGCGCTCATGGCGTCGCGCTGGCGCGCCATCATGAGCCACTGCACGTTCGCGCCCACCACGGCCACCACGAGCGACGCCGACACGAGCGCGATCGGCACCCGCAGGCGGCGCAGCGTGGCGCGATCGAGCCGCCACGGCTGCGAGGCGAACTCGAACTGGCAAAGATCGAAGCGGCACGCCAGCGCGCGGCGCGCGAGCGCCTCGAAGGTGAGCGTTTGCGCGCCCGGCAGCACGGCGGCCAGCGACGCACGCGCGGCTGCGCTGGTCGGCTCGCCCGGCAGGTTGGTCAACACGTAGCCCGAGACCGCCGCCGCGCCGGCGAGCGCCGAGACGGTCGCGGCGACGCTCGCGGCCGGCACCGCGAAGCCGTCGGCCAGCGCGCCGCGCACGATCGCGAGTTCGAGCGCGCTTTCGGAGGTGGCGGCAGCCGGCTCCGGTGCGCCGCCCGGCAGGAGAGCCGGCGCGGTGGCGATGACGTGGCCGAGCACGCACGCCGTCACCGGCGCGAGCGCGGGCGTGTCCGTCGCCGCGGCGTCGGCAGTGCGCGTGGCGTTGGCATCGCCGGCGGTTTCGGTCGGCTCGGCCGCCGCCGCGGGCTCCGGTGCTTGCGCCACAGGCAGACAGCGCGCCACCGGCACCGCGCGCAGGTTGCGATGCCCCGCGCCGGCGAAGCCTTCCACGAGAAAGCGGAACCAGCCGCGATCGATGGCCGCGACGACCTGGCGTCCGTCGGGCAGGCGCTGGGGATCGAGCGCCAGATGGCAGGTCTGCGGGTCCTGGATCAGATGATCCTCGACCACGTTCGGCAGCGCCTGGCGCAGGCGCGGCCCCTTGAGCGGCGGCACCACGGCGGCGAGCGTGAGCAGGTCGCGCGCGGCGATCAGCAGGATCGTGGCCGAAGCCTTCGGCAGCAGCCCGAGGGCCGCGCGGCCCGCGCGCTGCGTGTTGCCCGCCTTGTCGAACAGCACGAACGGCAATTCTGGTAGCTGCCATTCCTGCGAGTGAACCGCCGGGTCGCGGGGCGGCATGAGAACGATCAGCGTGCTCAAACGCACCTCTTTTTGATGTGGATCGGGGACGGGTTCATGGTTCGTCGCGAACGCGCACGATGCGCGTCGTATGGGTAAGCGGGTCGCGCCAGACGAGCGTCGTGCGGTCCACCTCGGCGCGCTCGTGCTGCACGCGCCCATGCACCAGAAAATAGCTCGTGTTGACGTCCAGCTGCGTCGTATCGATGGAAACCTGCTTCACGCCCACCGCTTCGAGCGCGAGCTGCACGTCGCCCACATTGCGGAAAAACACGTTCTGGCGGTGGGCGACGAGCGCCTGCGCGCTCGAAAGACTCATGCCCGTCACGACGGAGGCGATCACCTCGGCGCTCGCCGTGTTCATGTTCACGGGTGTGACGGTCGGCAGCACGGTTACGAACGGGCGCAGCCGCGCGACGGCTTCGGGCGTGAAGCCGGGCACGTCGAGCAGCGCGTCCACGCTCGTCATCATGAGCGGCGCGACCGCGCTGTTATTGTCCGCGTCGGCAAGGCCTGGGTTGTTGGTGAAGTTGCTGCCGCCGGTCGAACCGCCGCCCGCGAGCTGCTGCGTGCTGCTGCTCGTCGTGGTGGTTTGCGTCTGGAAGCGCGTGGCCGAGTAGGCGAGGCCCGAGCGCAGGTACACGGCGGTGTTCTTCGCGAGCTGCTGATCGATGCCGAGTATCTGCAAGAGGCGCGCGAACGCCTCGATTTCCGTGAGGTTCAGTTGCAACGCGCCAGGCGCGCTCGTCGCGACGAGATCGCGCAGATTGAA
This sequence comes from Paraburkholderia unamae, assembly GCF_003096875.1. Taxonomy (NCBI): domain Bacteria; kingdom Pseudomonadati; phylum Pseudomonadota; class Betaproteobacteria; order Burkholderiales; family Burkholderiaceae; genus Paraburkholderia; species Paraburkholderia unamae. The sequence continues at coordinate 247,188 of NZ_QEOB01000001.1, read as the reverse complement.
ACGCGCCTGGGCGTCTTCGATCGAGCCCGAGAGCCAGGTGTCCGCGCCTTCTTCGGCACGCACCTCGCCAATCTGGCCGAGAAAGTCGGACAGACGCGTTTTCGCGAGCGGCACGCCCCACGCGCCGCCGAGATAGGTGATGCCCGCCGCCGTATCCGCCTCGGAGCGCAGCACGAGGCGCGTCCAGTCGAGCGAAGCGCGCGCGATCCATTGCGCCTGGGCCAGCAGACGCTGGTTCTCGATGCGGCGCAGTTGCACCTGCTGACGCCACAACATGCCGGAGACGAGAATCGCCGAAAGCGCCACCACGAGCAGCGCGCTGATGATGGCCGCGCCGCGCCGCGTGCGTGACGAGCGCTTGCCGGAGGATCGTTGCGCGCGCACCCTTATTCCCCCACCATGAACACGCGGGTCACGGGCCGCTCGAACGAATGCGAGCCGACGCTCACCTGCACGCCCGTCACCGCACGCGGCAACGGCGCGTTGCCGAGCTGCGGCACCTTGAGGCCTTCGTTGTTGCCGTTCACCTGCGAGCGCACGTCGCCCATGTTCGAGGTCCAGCCGGTCTTCGGCACGTAGAGGCGCGCGTTGATGACGTCCACGCCGCCCATCATCGGCAGCGCGCTCCAGTTGCCGCTTTCGCCGCCGCGCAGCGCGCGCCGCAGTTCGCCGAGATTGGCGAGTGGGGGCGACGCATAGCGCACCACCTGGCCGCCCGTCACGCGATAACGCACCACCTGGAGCCGCGGCGCCGCGCCAGGCGGCACCGCGAATGCGCGCACGATCTGGAGCGCGCCGCCGTCGAGCGAAATGGCGAGCCCGCCCGCTTCGTCGTCGGAGGCGGCCGCGCGCGCGTCGAAGCGCATCTGGTCGAACATCTGCGCGAACACGCGCTCTTCGGCCATCGACCGCGTGATGGTCTCGCGCCCGCGCACGATCGCGTCGAGCCCGCGCCACGAGAGCAACGCCACGACGGCCATGATGGCGATCGCGACGAGCAGCTCGATCAGCGTGAAACCACCCGCCGATGAGGCGCCGCGCACGCGGTCACAACGAGCGGTTCGTCTCATTGGCGAGCACCGTGACGAGTTGCGCGAGATTGCCCGCGCGGCCTGGCGTCGCGACCGACACCTCCACGCGGCGAAAAACCGGATTGGGCGTGGCCGTGACGTGCTGCGTGCACGTGAGATGCAGATTGCCCTGCGAGCAGTCGAACCGCTGCTCGCCGACATCGGGCCACGCATGCGCGAGACGCAACTGGGCAAGCGCGTTGTCGGCGCTCCATCCCGCAAGCAGGCGGTCATGCAGATCCGCTTCGCTCGCGGCGAGACTGCCCACGGCGCGCAGCGAAGCGGCAAGCGCGATCGCGATGATTGCGAGCGCAACGAGCACTTCGATCATCGTGAAGCCGCGCGCGCGGCGCGCGCCCATGGTGCGCACGGAGCGCTTTTCCCTGCGCTTCGAAGCGAGCATCTCAGCGCACCTCGAAGCGGCCGGTGCCGGTGCCGACAATCGTCGCGCGGCCCGCCGCCGAGAAAAGCGTCACCTGCACCGGCACATCCACCGCTTCGGTGCCGAACACGAGCCGGTTCGCATGCATGTCGTCATCGGCGCCGGGGTAGGAGATCGCAACGCCGGTCACACCGCCTTCCCAATGACGCGCGCCGAGCAGATCGTCGCGCAGCGGGCGCCAGCCGTCCTCGGTTCGCACATCGAAGCGATACCCGCCCGCGAGCGGCTGCCACGCAATGGGTCGCGCACGCACCTGCGCCTCGTCGCCCGCCGACTCGAACAGCAGCGCGAGACGCTGCGCTTCCTCGTTCAGATCGGTGCGCGGATTGCGCGAGAGCGTGAGCGAAGCCAGCGAAATGAGGATCCCCGCGATCAGCAACACCACGAGCATTTCGAGCAGCGTAAAGCCCGCCGTGCGCGAGCGGGCGCTCACGCGTGCATATCGGCGGTCCCGGCAAGGGGAAGGGCGGCGCGGTGGCATGGATGCTGACGGATGAATGACGGCCAGGAATTACTGCCAGGATCCCACGTCGGCGTCGTTGCCTTCGCCGCCCGGTTTGCCGTCGGCGCCGTAGCTGAACACATCGATCTCGCCGTGTACGCCGGGGTTCAGGTACTGGTACGCACTGCCCCACGGGTCGTTCGGCAGGCGTTCGAGATAGCCGCCGTCTTTCCAGTTGTTCGGCACGGGGTCGGTGGTCGGCTTTTGTACAAGCGCCTGCAATCCCTGATCCTGGGTCGGATAGCGGCCGTTGTCGAGGCGGTAGAGCTTCATCGCCTGCATGATCGTGCCGATGTCCTGGCGCGCGGCGACGCGACGCGCTTCGTCGGGACGACTCATGATCTTCGGCACGATCAGCGCGGCGAGAATGCCGAGGATCGCGATCACGACCATGATTTCGATGAGCGTGAAACCGCGTTGGCGGCGCGCGCGCATCCCTTCGATTTCGGCACGGCGTTTGGCCCACATGGACATGAGTGACTTCCTCCCTCGCTAGATTGGGTTGCGGCGCACGCCTGTGCGCCGCGCTTTCGTTGCGCCCGCGTTGCGGCCTGCCCGATGCTTCCGGCCCGGTCGTCGCGCGCGTGACGGGTCATTGTAATGTCACACGATGACGCCTTTCCGACGCCTTGCGGGCATCGCAAACGCGCACATCAAAAATTTCATAAACCTTCGTACAATGAGCGCATGAACCCACTGCAAATCCGCCTTCTTTCCCTCGCCGCGTTTGCGGTGTTCTGCGCCACGGCCACGTGGTGGGCGATCACGCTCGCCACGAGCCGCGGGGCACCCGTGCAGGCCGCCGCCGCCCACGCGCCGGTGTCGCTCGACCAGGCCGCCACGCTCTTTGGCGGCAAGCTCGAACGCAACCCCGTGCAGGACATTCACCTGTTCGGCATCCTCGCGCTTTCGCGGGGCGCCGCGGCTATCCTGAGCGTGGGCGGCGAGCCGCCCAAGGCCGTTTCGCTGGGCGGCCCGGTCGACCAGAACGCCACGCTCGCGGAAGTGCGTCCCCGCTCGATCGTCATCGACCGCCACGGCGTGCACTCCGAAATTTTCCTGCCGCCCAACGCAGCCGGTCCCACCATCTACATGCGCTGAACTCGCGCATCGCCTCGTGCCGTTCGGATCCCTTACTGCACGAGGTTGTTCAACTCGATGATCGGCAGCATCACCGCTAGCACGATCACGAGCACCACGCCCCCCATCGCCAGGATCAGGAGCGGCTCCAGCAGGCTCGTGAGGAACATCGTGCGGCGCTCGAGCTCGCGCGCTTCGCCTTCGGCCGCGCGGTCGAGCATGGTCGTCACGTCGCCGGTCGCCTCGCCCGAGCGGATCAGGTGCACGAGCACGGGCGGAAACGTCTTCGTATTGCCGAGCGCGCGAGAGAGCGACGTGCCTTCGCGCACGCGCACAATGGCTTCGTCGATGTTCGTGCGCATTGCCTTGTTCGAGAGCGTTTCGCCCGCCGCCTGCAACGCGCGCAGGATCGGCACGCCCGCCGCGCTCAGAATGCCGAGCGTGCTCGCGAAACGCACCGTGTTGTAGCCGCGCACGAGCTTGCCCGCGAGCGGGGCGCCCAGCATCCAGCGGTCGAACGCGAGACGGGGCCCGGGCCGGCGCAAGGTCGCGCGCACGATCCACACGAGCACGGCCACGACGATCAGCACCGCCCACCACCATTGCCGCACGAACGCCGAGAGCGCCATCATCATGATGGTGAGAAACGGCAGTTGCTGCTTGGTGCTCGCGAACACGTTCACGACCTGCGGCACCACATAGCTCAGCAGGAACGTGACGATGCCGAACGCGATGATCGTGACGATCGTCGGGTACGTGAAGGCGAGCACGATCTTCTGCTTGAGCGCGTTGCGTTGCTCGATGTAGTCGGCCAGACGCGAGAGCACGATGCCGAGCTTGCCGGTATGCTCGCCCGCCGCCACGAGCGCGCGATAGATATCGGGGAAGTCGCGCGGATGCTGCTCAAGCGCGCTCGCGAGCGAATGGCCGCCCAGCACCTCGGCGCGAATCGCGGCCATCAGTTCCCGGATGTAGTCGCGCTCGGCCTGCTCGGTGAGCACGGCGAGCGCTTCGCCGAGCGGCAGGCCCGCCACCAGCAGGCTCGCGAGCTGGCGCGTGAGAATGGCCTGCTCGCGCTGCGAGAGCTTGCGCCCGAGCGCGAGCCGCTGCGCTCGCGCGCCGCGCGTGCGGCTCGCGGCCGGTTCGACCACGAGCGGCGTAAGACCCTGGCCGCGCAACTGCGCGCGCGCGCCGCGTGCGCTGTCGGCGTCGAGCACGCCTTTTTGCGCCTTGCCTGTGGCGTCGATGGCTTCGAAGCGAAATGCCGGCATCTTGCTGATCGCCCTCGCTTATTGGCAGTCCGTCGGGTGAGGCATCATGCGCCACCCGTCACGCGCAGCACTTCTTCGAGCGATGTCCGGCCCGCGTCGACCCATCGATCGCCGTCTTCGCGCAGCGTGCGCATGCCTTGCGCGCGACCGGCTTCGAAGATTTCCGCGTCGGCCGCGTTGCGATGGATGAGCGCGCGAATCGGCTCGTCGATGAGCAGCAGCTCGTACACGCCGCGCCGCCCCGAGTAGCCCGAATGCCCGCAACGATCGCACCCCACCGGATGCCAGCGCTTCCTGCCGTCGTCTTCCACGCGCTCTTCCTTGCACACGGGGCAGAGCTGGCGCACGAGGCGCTGCGCGAGGACGCCAAGCAGCGACGAAGCGAGCAGATACGGCTCGACGCCCATGTCGGTCAGACGCGTCACGGCCGAGGCGGCGTCGTTGGTGTGCAGCGTCGCGAGCACGAGGTGGCCCGTGAGCGAGGCCTGCACGGCGATCTGCGCGGTTTCGAGGTCGCGGATTTCACCGATCATGATGATGTCCGGGTCCTGACGCAGGATCGAGCGCAGCGCGCGCGCGAACGTCATGCCGATGCGCTCGTTCACCTGGGTCTGGCCGATGCCCGAGAGGTCGTACTCGATCGGGTCTTCCACGGTCATGATGTTGGTCGTGGCCGTTTCGAGCCGCGACATCGACGCATAGAGCGTGGTCGTCTTGCCCGAGCCCGTCGGGCCCGTCACGAGCACGATGCCGTGCGGCTTCGCGATCAACTGGTCGAACTTGCCGAGCGTGTCGCCGGCCATGCCGAGCGCTTCGAGGTTCAGGCGCTGCGCGTCTTTTTCCAGCAGACGCAGCACCGCGCGCTCGCCGTGGCCCGTGGGCAGCGTGGAAACGCGCACGTCCACTGGCCGCCCGCCCACGCGCAGCGTGATGCGGCCGTCCTGCGGCAGGCGTTTCTCGGCGATGTCGAGCTGCGCCATGATCTTGATACGCGAGATGAGCGCGCCGTGCAGCGCCTTCTTCGGGCGCACGACGTCGCGCAGCGTGCCGTCCACGCGAAAGCGCACCACCGAGGCATTCTCGAACGGCTCGATGTGAATGTCCGATGCCTGCTCGCGCGCGGCCTGCGTGAGGAGCGCGTTGATCATCCGGATGATCGGCGCGTCGTCTTCGGACTCCAGCAGGTCTTCCACCTCGGGAATGTCCTGCATGAGGCGCGAGAGATCGACTTCGCCTTCCACTTCGCCCACCACCTGCGCCGCGCTGCCGTCCTGGCGCGCATACGCCTGGTTGATGGCCTGCGCGAGTTCGTCGGCGGGCACGCGCACGAGCGCGAACGCGCCGAAGTTGCGCGCGACCTCGGCGATGGCGGCCTGCGACGTGCGCTCGCTGATCCACACTTCGAGGCCGTCGGCGCGCTGCTGAGCGACGAGAATCTGGCCGCTCTTCGCGAAGCCGTACGGCACGAGGCGAGCGGCGAGCGGCGAGGGCGGCTCGCGCTGCGCGTCGTCCGCGGCCGCCGGGGGCGAAGGCACGCCCGGCGCGTGAGGCGTGCTCACGGCTGCACCCTCTGCGTGCTCGTGGCCGGCTGCTGCACCGGCGTTGTTTGCGCCGGATCGGCCGGTTGCATCTGCGTGGCGTTCGCGGGGCTCGTGGGTGAAACGGGTGCGGCGGGCGCCACGCCCAACGCCTGCTGACGCCGCATCTGGTCGAGGTCGAACAGGTTGAGCGGCGAACCGCCCTGGCTCGGGCCGAGCGGCATCGGCGGCACGACCGGGTCGTCCTTGTCCTTGATCAGGTTGTTGTCGGAACGGTAAGCGCCCGTCACGCCCTGGATATAGTCGTAGCGGTTCGACGTCACCGCTTGCGCCGTATCGCGGTCGTTGATGATCACCGGCCGCAGGAACACCATCAGGTTGGTTTTCTGGCGGGTCTTGTTTTCCGAGCGGAACAACTGCCCGAGCCACGGGATGTCACCCAGCAGCGGCACCTTGCTGTTGCTGACCTGATAGTTGTCCTGCATCAGGCCGCCCAGCACGATGATCTCGCCGTTGTCGGCCAGCACGGTCGACTGGATCGAACGCTTGGTGAAGTCGGGGCCGGCCGGATTGGTCGACACGTTGGTCGTGCCGTTCACGATGGCCGAATCTTCCGTGTAAAGCTGGAGCTTCAGGATGCCGCCGTCGGTGATCTGCGGCTTGATGTGCAGCGTCAAGCCGACGTCCACGCGATCGTAGGTGTTGAACGCCGAGCTCGCCGTGCTGCTCGTGAGATTCGAATACGAGCCCGTCTGGATCGGCACGTTCGTACCCACGACGATCTTCGCTTCCTGATTGTCGAGCGTGATCAGGTTCGGCGTGGAGAGCACGTTGGCGTCGGCCGTTTGCGAGAGCGCCTGGAGCAGCGCGCCGAGCCCTTGCACACCGAAGATGTTGTGGAGCCAGCCGACATTCAGGCCTTGCTGGAGGGTCTGCGACGAGAGCGCGCTTGCGAGGCCGCCGGTACTGGCCGCCGCCGCCGCTGCCGCCGTCACGTTGATGATGCTGTTGCCGCCGCCGGTGTACAGATTGGTGCCCGCGTACACATTGCCGTTCGCGACCTGCCACTGAATGCCGAGATTGGCGTTCGTATTCGAATTCAGTTCGACGATCAGCGCTTCGATATAGACCTGCGCGCGTCGCGCGTCGAGCTGGTCGATCACGGCGCGCAGGTTGCGGTACACCGCATCGGGCGCCGTGATGATGAGCGAGTTGGTGGGCGCGTCGGCCTGGATCATGCCGCCCGCGCTGGTGTCGTCGCCCTTGTCCTTGTCGCCGCCCAGGAACGGCGCGTCGTTGTTGCTGCCCGACGACGAACCGCCCGACAGCGAACTGCCCGACGACGAGCTGCCGCCAAGCGAGTTGGGCAACGGCGGCGTGCCGGACGTGCCCGTCGACGTGCCGCTGCCGCTGCTGTTGCCGCTCTGATTGAAACCGTTCGCGTTGCCGGACGACGAGGACGACGAATCGTTGCTGCCTTTGCCCAGCATCCCGCGCAGCGTCTTGGCGAGCTGCGTGGCGTCGGCGTTGCGCAGGCGCACGACGTGCATGTTGCCGGGCATGCTGGTCGGGCCGTCGAGCTGCTTCGCGAGCTGCGCCGCGGCCGCGAGGCGCTGCGAGTTCGAGGCGCGCAGCATCAGCGAATTGGTGCGCGGATCGGCGACCACCGAAACCTTGAGCGACGGGTCCGAGGCGCCAATCGCGCCCGGATCGAGCATCTTCGAGATTTGCGGCGCGATGTCGAGCGCGTTGGCGTTGCGCAGCGGCACCACCTGCACCTGCTGACCGACGGCCGAGTCCACGCCCGCGATAATCGAGGCGATGCGGCGCACGTTGTCCGCGTAATCGGTGACGATGAGCGTGTTATTGCCCGGATAGGCGGCAATCGTGTTGTTCGGCGAGATGAGCGGGCGCAGCACCGGCAGCAGGTTGTTGGCCGATTCGTGCTTGAGCGTAAACACCTGGGTCACCACCTGGTCGCCGCGCGCGGTGGGCGCGTTGCCGACGTAGGTGGGCACGCCCTGGAGCTTGGCGTCGGCCTCGGGCACGACTTTCAGTACGCCATGGTCCTGCACGAGCGCGAAACCCTGCATGCGCAGCGCCGATTGCAGCGTCTTGAGCGCCTGGTCTTCGGGTACGGGGTTTTCGGAGACGAGATTGAGCTGCCCCTTCACGCGCGGATCGACGATGATCGTTTTGCCGGTAGCGGCGCCAATCGCCTTCGCCACCTGGTCGATGTCGGCGTTGACGAAATTGAGCGTGACCGCTGCGTGCGCGAGCTGCGCCGTAATGAGTCCGCTCACGAGCAGCGCCGTGGCGACGCGGCGCAAAGCCATACGATTTCTTCTCATGGATGTCATATCGAAGCCGGCGGCAGACGCGCGCGGCCATTCGTACTCGACGTACGGCCAGAAGGCCGCTTCGCCTGTGCTTTTTCGACCGGTTCCGGCGCCGGTTCTCCTCTACCCGGACGTCCGTTGGTCAACAAAAGATGGAACAGTAGCAGCTTTTCGTGTCGAAATTGTCACAAAAAAGGAACCACCGGGGAATTCTTCTAATCCCTGAGCCGCGGCTCGCTTCGCTCACAAGCTATTTGTAAGCATTCGTGCCGGATGCGTGCAGCGCGACGCCGATTTTGCGTTGCCTGCGAGCATCGTCTTGTCCGGATGGCCAGCTTGACGCGTCATACGCGACCGGTATCATACGAGCGGCCCGAACGATGGCCAACGCACTTTTCCCCTATCTATATGTGGGAATTGCCGCATTGTTCGCCGGAATTCCCGCCCGCTTGCGCGAGATTGCGCCATCCTTCAGGCAGTGCGAGCTGGCTCGCAGCCGCACGCCGCCCGGTCACCGCCGGTGCCTGACCTCGATTAACCGATTGTCCGCCTCGCGCGAGCTGTGATGAAAAACGTCTGGTCCGCAACGCTTACCGCCGCTGTCACGCTCGCGCTCGCAAGCGCCAGCACGCTCGCCCGCGCGGATTGTTTCGACGAAGCCGCGCGCTACCAGAAGGTCAACCCGCTCATCCTGCGCGCGATCGCCTGGCAGGAATCGCACAACCGCCCCGACGCGGTACACAGGAATGCGAACGGTTCGACCGACTACGGCGTCATGCAGATCAACTCCGTGCATCTGCCCGTGCTCTCGCAGTACGGCATCTCGTCGAGCACGCTCATGGAGCCGTGCAAAAACGTTTATATCGCCGCGTGGCATCTGCGCCAGAAGATGAACAAGTACGGCAACACGTGGGCGGCCGTGGGCGCGTACCACTCCGAAACGCCGTCGCTGCGCGACCAGTACGCACAGCAGATCGCCGACATCCTGCGCAAGTGGCATCTCATGCAGTAGCGCGCTGAGCGCGCAAGACGCGCTCGCGCCCCGAAAGCCGCGCGGGCCTGTCCTGCGCCGCACGCCTGCATGGTGCAAAATGCTGGCTTACGCCGCGCCTTCGCGCGCGCCGATCCCACCCGTTTTCACTTTCTGCACCCCACTGCGATGAACCAGCCGCCACTGCCCGTCACCGTGCTCTCCGGCTTTCTGGGCGCGGGCAAGACCACGCTGCTCAACCATATCCTCACGAACCGCGCGGGCCTGCGCGTGGCCGTGATCGTCAACGACCTCGCCTCAGTGAACGTCGACGCCGCGCTCGTGCGCGACGCCTCGGTGCTCTCGCACGTCGAGGAGCGCCTCGTGGAGATGTCGAACGGCTGCATTTGCTGCACACTGCGCGACGACCTGCTCACCGAAATCCAGCGTCTCGCCGACCCGGCGCGCGCCGGGCAGCGCTTCGACGCCATCGTGATCGAATCGACGGGTATTGCCGAGCCCATGCCGATCGCCGAGACCTTCACGTTCGCCGGCGACGAGGGCGTCGCGCTCGACGCGTTCGCGCGCCTCGACACGATGGTCACCGTGGTCGACGCCTTCAACTTCCTGCGCGACTACGCGAGCGCCGATCAACTCGCGCAGCGCGGCGTGGCCGCGAGCGAGGACGACGACCGCGCGATCGTCGAGTTGCTCGTCGATCAGGTGGAGTTCTGCGACGTGCTCGTGCTCAACAAGGCGGACCTCGTGAGCGAGGACGAACTCGCGCACCTGCAACATATTCTCGCGCGCATCAATCCGCGCGCGGTGCAGGTGGTGAGCCGCTTCGGCGCGGTGGCGCTCGACGAGGTGATCAACACGGGCCGCTTCGATTTCGACGCGGCGTCGAGCGCGCCGGGCTGGCTCGCCTCGCTTCACGAACACGAGCACGATCACGAGCATTGCGACGACCCGACGCATAACCACACGCATCGCCACGAAGCCGACGCGTTCGGCATCGGCAACTTTGTGTATCGCGCGCGCCGCCCGTTTCATCCCGAGCGCTTCTGGGCGCTGCTGAATCAGGAATGGAAGGGCGTGCTGCGCTCGAAGGGCTTTTTCTGGCTCGCCACGCGCAACGACATCACGGGTACGCTCTCGCAGGCGGGCGGCGTGTGCCGTCACGGCCCCGCGGGTACGTGGTGGGCCGCGCTGCCTCGCGAAGAGTGGCCGCAAGACGCCGAGCTTGAAAAGGAGATTGCCGCCGACTGGCTGGGCGAGCTCGACGACGCCAGCGTCGGCGACCGGCGCCAGGAGCTGGTGATGATCGGCGTGGAACTCGATCGAGACGCTTGGCAAGCGAAGTTCGACGCATGCCTGCTCACCGACGCCGAATACGCGGCGGGCCCCGACGCCTGGCAGGGCTACGCGGACCCGTTCCCGTCCTGGGAGCTCGATGACGACGATCACGATCATGACCACGACGATCATGGTGAAATCATCCACCGTCCGTGATAGTTCCAGATAGCCGGAACGACGCACTCAACGAACAACGGCGCCGCACAATGCGGCGCCGTTTGCTTGTGTGCGGCACGGATGTTTGAACCGTGCAGGCGAAAAAAAACCCGCCAGGGGCGGGTGTCAACTTAAAGCGGTAATACCTTAGCGCTTGTTGACGGCGTCCTTGAACGCCTTGCCAGCCGTGAACTTGACGGTCTTGGCTGCGGGAATCTTGATGGTTTCGCCGGTCTTCGGGTTACGGCCCGTACGGGCTGCGCGCTTGCCCGAACCGAAGCTGCCGAAGCCGATCAGTTGCACTGCGTCACCCTTCGACACAGCCTTCTTGACCACTTCGAGGAGCGTGTCCAGCGTCTCGCCGGTTTGTGCCTTGCTAGCGCCCGTCTGTGCTGCGACGGCGTCGATCAGTTCCTGTTTATTCATTGAGAAGTTCCTTTCTGTGTTTAGGTTGACACGAACAGCGCGAACGCGCCGATTATACGGACGCGTGCCGCGCCGTCGAGCAGCAACGGACCCGGAGCACCCCGGCGATTTCGCGTTGCGGCGGCAAGCATATGTGCTTCGCCACAACGGCCGTGCTGCCGCTTCCCTGGGCGGCGCTTGCTATGATAGCGCAGCGCAAACCCAATAACGACAAGGGTTTCGAAGATTTCGCGCCGGTTTTGCGGGTTTTTTTGGGCATGCAGATGTTTTTGGGGTGTTCGCCCCTGCAAATCCCCCCGCCCAGGACGATTTCCGACAGCCGCGCGTTGCGCCGCGCCAACGCAGCATAAGCGCAAACGCCGGTCAGGCAAGCGTTTGCGGCGATCTCGCCTGGCCGCGTCGCGTGCTTTTTTCAGCCGCTTTCCAGCGACTTGCAGCTTCGTTCCTTCCTCGCTTTCACCTCACCTCTGGCTTCGCGTTCCTCATGACCGCCACCCTGACACCCGCCACGCTCGCTTTCCGGGAAGACGGCACACCGTATTCGCCCATGTATGGCGACGTTTATCACAGCACGTCCGGCGCACTCGCCCAGGCGCAAGCCGTTTTCCTGCACGGCAACGGCCTGCCGCAGCGCTGGCAAGACCGGCGGATCTTCACCGTGGTCGAGACCGGCTTCGGCATGGGCGTGAACTTTCTCGCCACGTGGCTCGCGTGGCGCGACGACCCGGCGCGCTGCGAGCGCCTGCATTTCGTCTCGGTCGAAAAACACCCGTTCGCGCCCAACGATCTGCGTACCGTGCTCGACGCGGTCGTTGCGCACACACCCGAAGCGCCGCTCGCCCGCGAACTCATCGACGCGTGGCCCATGCTCGTGCCGGGCACGCACCGGCTCGAATTCGAAGGCGGACGAGTGACGCTCACCCTCGTTTTCGGCGACGCGCTCGAGGTATTTCCCAAAATGTGGATGCGCGCCGACGCGATCTACCTCGACGGCTTCGCGCCCGCGAAGAACCCGGATCTCTGGTCGCCCGCCATCTTCAAGGCGCTCGCGCGCATTGCGGGCGAGGGCGCCACCTTCGCGACGTGGAGCAGCTCGGGCGACGTGAAGCGCGCATTGCAGCAAAGCGGCTTCGAATATCAGAAGGTGGAGGGCTTCGGCGGCAAGTGGGCGATGCTGGTCGGACGCTTCGCGCCGCGCTGGCGCGTGCGCCGCTACGAGCCGCCGCTGCCGCTCGCGCTGCGCGAACGGCACGCGATCGTCGTGGGAGCCGGGCTCGCGGGCTGTGCGCTCGTCGAGCGGCTCGCGGCGCGCGGCTGGCGCGTGACGCTCATCGAGCGCAACGCCGCGCCCGCGCTCGAGGCCTCGGGCAATCCGGCCGGCGTGTTTCATCCGCTGATTTCGCGCGACGACAGCAGCGCCTCGCGCATCACGCGCGCGGGCTTCCTTTATGCGCTGCGACGCTGGGCAGCGCTCGAAGCCGCGGGCCATGCGCCCACCCGCTCGCACGCGGGGCTGCTCCATCTCGCCACTGACGACGAATCGCGCGCCGTCGCCGCCGCGCTCGAATCATTCGGCTATCCCAACGAATTCGTGACTGCTGTCACTCGCGAGGAGGCTCAGGCGCTTGCCGGCGCCGCCCTCGCGCAGGGCGGCTGGTTCTATCCGCACGGCGGCGCGATCGACCCGGCTTCGTTGTGCCGTGCGCAATGCGCGTTCGCCGCGGCGCTGCCCAGCGCGCAGGTCGAATCACGTTTCGGTGTGCGTATCGGTCACATCGCGCGCGCAGGTCAGGGCAACCAAGCCGATGACGCCGATTACTCCGATTGGCAGGTATTCGACGAAGCCGGGCGGCTCGTGGCGCAGGCGGGCGTCGTGATCTTCGCGAACGCCCAGGACGCTTCGCGCGCCGCCGCGCTCGCCCATGCGCCCACGCGCATCGTGCGCGGCCAGCTCACGCTCGTCGATCCCAGTCCGCTCGCGAACCTGCGCGTACCCGTGATCGGTGAAGGCTACGCGGTGCCGCTCGACGGCGGAGTCACGCTCGCTGGCGCCACCTACGAAGTCGACGACGCGGGCGGCGAACTGCGCGCCGCAGGCCACATCGAGAATCTCGAACGCGTGGCGCACATGCTGCCGGAGCTCGCCGGGGCAATCGGCACAAGCGGCACAAGCGGCACAAGCGGTGCACCCGGCAACTTCGCCGGCCGGGTGGCGTTTCGCTGCGTGACGAGCGACCGCATGCCCATGCTCGGCCCGCTCGCCGACGAGGAAGCCGCCCGCCGCGACGCCCAGCGCCTCGCCGGGGCGTGGCCGCAGGACCTGCCGCGCGCGCCGGGGCTTTACGGCGCCTACGCGTTCGGCTCGCGCGGGCTCGTGTGGGCAGGGCTCGGTGCCGAGCTGATCGCGTCGCAACTCGAAGGCGAGCCGTGGCCGATGGAGCGCGAACTCGCCGATCAACTCGATCCGGCTCGCTTCCTCCAACGGGCTTTGCGCCAGCGCAATGTTTGAGCGTGGGGCGGGAATCAGGTCAGACAGAAGCCGGAAACCGGTTATCCCCGCGAATCTGTGGATAACCGCGCGAATTGACAGCGAATCGAGTGTGGACGCGGTGTGGACGTAAACGGGGTAACTCAGTGGGGCGCGAACCAGGCCCAAAAGTTACTCTTCGAAGCGCCTGCGGTCCGCACATGCTTTGCATGCGGTTGTGCGGACGCCAACTGGCTGATCTTTTTCGGTTAACCGGAGTTATCCACAGAAAAAGGTCTCCTTTGTTAACTTCTACTACGTATACATACGGTAAACCGTAAACCCAAAGCTAACGCTATCGCCGTCGGCCAGCATCACCAGGCTAAAGCTTGAAAACCCCGAGGCAAGCGCTCCGGCCGAAGCGGTCATTTTTTCCGCTCGCATCGCGAAAAGCGCACAATGAGGACGCAATTACCGTCTTCGTGACGGCTTTCGAACCCGCGCGGACAATTGCAAAAAAGCTATGGCACAATCGCCGTTCTTTCCGCGTCACATGCCACATCAGATGGCCGACGCGTCCAAGGAACGGTTGCCCCTCATCCCGAATCTGAGTGCTCAGGGAAGACGGCAACGTTCGTTCATCCAACGCGGGCGCCGCCATACCAAACGGAACGCGCCCGTACCGGCTGTTCGCCGCACCGCGATGTGCCGGCGCAATGGTTTCCCGCAGTCGCAGCAGCTAGCGCAGGTTCACGTCGGCTCGCCACACGGGCGCGCCGGCCGGCCACATCGAACCGCGCCAGCGCGGCGCGAGCGCGAACGCTGCGCCAACCGAGGTTAGAGGTGCCGCTCGCCTTGCGCGGCACGCGGCTTGCCTGCGTGTCAGTCGTTTGTCGATCCAACGTCGGACAGCCGGACTGTCTCTGAAAAATGGGAGAAGCCACCACGATGAAGTCGGCGTTTTCGTTTTTCCCCGCCTGGCCGTTGCCGCTCGACGGAATCTTCTGGGCCGGGCTCGCACTCCTCGCCGCCGGTTTGTGCGGCGAGCTCTGCTATCGGGCGTGGCGCTTGCCGCGGATTTCGGGCTATGGGGTGATCGGCCTCATTGCCGGATCGGCCGGGTTTGGCGTGATCGACGCCAATGTCGGCACCTCTGCGCGGCCGCTGCTCGATGTCGCGCTCGGCCTGCTGCTGTTCGAACTCGGCAGCCGGCTCGACCTGCGCTGGATCCGCCGCAATCCCTGGCTGATCCTCTCGAGTCTTGCCGAGGCGTCGCTCACCTTCGTGCTCGTGCTCGTGGTGCTGCTGTTCCTTTCGGTGCCGGCGATGATCGCGCTCGTCGTGGCCGCGATTTCCATGGCCACGTCGCCCGCCATGGTGATCCAGCTCAAGACCGAGTTGCGCGCGGAAGGGCAGGTCACGCAGCGTCTGCTCACGCTCACGGCGCTCAACAGCATGTATGCCGTGATTGTGGAAAAGCTCGCTTCCAGCTGGCTGCACCAGGAAATCTATGGAAACGTGTTCGCGACCATTCTTCAGCCGCTTTACCTGCTGATCGGCTCGCTGATTCTCGCGTTCGTGCTGGCGCGCGCGTGCACGCTTTTTTACCGGCGCCTGAGCCCGCAGGACGAGCACTCGTTCGTCGCGCTCTTCGGCCTCGTGCTGCTCGCGATCGCCATTGCGCATCTGCTCAAGCTTTCGACGATCCTGAGCCTGCTGGCCGCCGGCATCATCGTGAAGAATCTCGAAGCGCGGCCGCAGTTGTGGCCGCAGCACTTCGGCACGGCGGGGTGGCTGCTCACCGTGATCCTTTTCGTGCTCACGCTCACGACCTTCGAGTGGCACGACATTCTCGTGGGCGGCGTGGCCGCGGCGGGGCTGATCGTCGCACGGCTCGTGGCGAAACTCGTCGGTGTGCTGATCTTCGCGAAGCCGAGCGGTCTCGACTGGAAGCAGGGCGTCGCGCTCGGGGTTGCGCTCGCGCCAATGTCGGCGCTGGCGCTGCTGCTTGTCGAGGACACCTACGAGCTTTATCCGACCTTCGATCCGCGGCTGCGCGCGATCATGCTCTGCGCGATCGTCGTGCTTCAGCTCCTCGGGCCGTGGCTCGTCTACCGCGCGCTGGCGCTCGTCGGCGAGCGCGGCGAACAATGAATTACGCGGCGCGCGAGCATCGCCGCGCGCCGCCCTGTAAGGGGATGCCATGTCACTGGAAGCGTTTGTCGATTCGAAGCCGTTCACCTTCGGCGTCGAACTCGAAATGCAGATCGTCAACACGCATGACTACGATCTGACCAAGGCGGGGAGCGACCTCATGCGCCTCGTCAAAGATCAGGAGATTCCGGGTAACATCACGCCCGAAATCACCGAAAGCATGATCGAGCTTTCCACGGGTATCTGCACGACGCACGAGCAGGCCGTGGCCGATCTGCGCAAGATTCGCGACGTGCTCGTCGCCGCGGCCGATCGCCTCAACGTCGGCCTGTGCGGGGGCGGCACGCACGCGTTCCAGCAGTGGAGCGACCGGCGTATCGTGGATACCCCGCGCTTTCAGTACCTTTCCGAGCTCTACGGCTACCTCGCCAAGCAGTTCACGGTGTTCGGCCAGCACGTGCACATCGGCTGTCCCGATCCCGACAGCGCGCTCTTTCTGCTGCACTCGCTTTCGCGCTTCATCCCGCATTTCATCGCGCTCTCGGCGTCGTCGCCCTATGTGCAGGGCGTGGACACCGGCTTTCACTCGGCGCGCCTGAATTCGGTGTTCGCGTTTCCGCTTTCGGGCCGTGCGCCCTTCGTGCTGAGCTGGGAGGAGTTCAAGGAGTACTTCTCGAAGATGGTGCACACGGGCGTTGTCAACAGCATGAAAGACTTCTACTGGGACATCCGCCCGAAGCCCGGTTTCGGCACGATCGAGGTGCGCGTGATGGACACGCCGCTTTCGGTGGAGCGTGCGGCCGCGATCGCCTGCTACATCCAGACGCTCGCGCGCCATCTGCTCACCGATCGCCCGATCGTGCCGCGTGAAGACGACTATCTCGTCTACACGTTCAATCGTTTCCAGGCGTGCCGCTTCGGCCTCGCCGGCACCTGCGTGAATCCGCAGACAGGCGAGCGCCGCACGATTTCGGAAGACATTCTCGACACGCTGGAGCGGATCGCGCCGCACGGCGAGGCGCTCGGCTCGACGCGCGCGCTCACGGAAATCGGCACGATCGCCCGCGCGCAGACCAACGACGCCACCTGGCTGCGCAGCGTGGTGGCCGAGGAGAAGTCGCTGCACGAGGCGGTGCGGCAGCAGTGCCTGCGCTGGCGCGCATAAGCGCGGGGCACTCGTAAAGGACCACTGACCGAATTTGCAAGGTGCGCCGCAAGGGCCCTGAGTGGTGCAGGCACGTAAAGAAGGGCGGCTCTCGGGCCGCCCTTCTTGCTTCCAGCCGCCAAAAAAGCGCTGAAACCGGGCCTTGCGGGGCCCGGAGCGCACTTTTTTCGAGGCGCGCAGAAATATTTTTTTGCTTGTTTCGAGGTACCAGGGGATCCTTATATTTTGACCTGGATCGCGACATACGCCATATTCACGACGGAAAAGGCCACACGCCTGTGGGTAACCTTCGAATTCCCTGCAAACTCAATGGACTGCGTAATGAAAGACGCGCGGCAATCGGGCAGATTTCAGTTGCGTTTGCGACAGAAATCCGCGATAACCTGCAAACATCCCGGGTGAAGATTGCGCGTTGTCAAGAACCTGTGCACATGATCGTAGCGCGCTTATCAACGGGTTATCCACAATTCACGTTGGATAAGTTAGCTGTGCGATTGGCTACTCTCGCATAGAATGGCGGTTTGCTGCTCGGGCGTCGGGACTTGAAGGATGTTTTCGCCGCCCGCGGCAAGAAGCATGACCGTGCAACGCGTACCATGGCGTACGCGAAGCAGGAATTTTTTGAGATGGTGCGGCGTTCGGGAAAACCGGGCGCCAGCGTTCCCACAGGCCGTCGGCCAGAACGGCGGCTGACGATGCAGCGCAAGCTGCCAATAACCAGCGAAAGACTATGAGCGAAGGCGTATACGGAGAGCAGGCAGCCGGGCGGGTGACCCATAGCCTGCTGCGACTGAGCACGGCAATGCGGAGCCAGGCGTGGGACTGGGCCGAAGGGGCAGGACTCACGCCTACCCAGGGCGAAATTCTCGTGCTGCTGATGCAGCGCAAGGGGCCGATGCGCCTCGGCGAGATCGCACGTGAAACGGCCCTCACGGCCGCGACCACCAGCGATGCGGTGAGCACGCTCGAAACCAAGGGGCTCGTCGAAAAGCGTCGCGCGCTCGACGACGGCCGCGCACTCGCGGTGCGTCTCACCTCGCGCGGCCGCACGGCGGCGAAGAAGGCGTCGCAGTGGCCGGACTTCCTCTCGAAGGCGGTCGGCACGCTCAAGGCCGAAGAGCAGTCCACGCTCTATCGCACGTTGCTCAAGACGGTTTATCTGCTCGAAGCGCAGGAAACCAGCCCGCAACACCGCATGTGCCTGACCTGCTCGCATTTCGAGCCGAGCAAGAACCCGAAGAAGACGCCGCATCATTGCCAGCTGCTCGGCATCGATATGGCCGACACGGATCTGCGTCTCGATTGCTCGGTGTACGAACAGGCCGACGCGACGACCCAGAAGAAGAACTGGAAGATCTTCGCGGTTTAAGCCCGAAGCTGCGCTGCCGCCCCGTGCGGGCGGCGCGCGCGTGCACGCGTCATGCGTGCAACGCGCGGTCATGCAGCGCTTCCCGACGCCGCTTGCGCGCGCAATCGATTTGCGCCGCGCCGGCGTCGAAATTCGCATAGTTGTCACAAGTTTTTTGCCACGACCGTTGGCGCAAACGTTCGTCTTGAGCCAGGCCAACGCGGCGACGCGCTGGACGATGGGCAGGACGACGTACTAGTTGCCGACCGCCGACCCGGGAATTTGCCGATGAATCGCGAAGTATTGGCCATCCGCCATGTCTATTTCGAGGACCTCGGCAGTTTCGAGCGCGTGCTCGGCGATCGCGGACGTCCCGTGCGCTACGTGGACGTCGGCTTCGCGCGTATCGGCGCGCTCAATCCCTTGTCGGCCTCGCTCATGGTGATCCTGGGCGGCCCGATCAATGCGTGCGACGACGCACGCTATCCCACGCTCGTACCGCTCGCCGCGATGATCGAAAAGCGCATCGCGGCCGGACTGCCCACGCTTGGCATTTGCCTTGGCGCGCAGCTCATCGCGCGCGTGCTCGGCGCGCGCGTCTACGCCGGGCCCCGGCCCGAAATCGGCTGGACGCCGCTCACGCTCACCGACGCCGGCCGCGCCTCGCCGCTGCAACATCTCGACGGTGCGGCGACCTCCATGCTGCACTGGCATGGCGACACGTTCGATCTGCCGCAAGGCGCGACCCGTCTCGCTTCCACGCCGCTGTGTGAAAACCAGGCGTTTGCCTGGGGCGATCACGTGCTTGGCCTGCAATGCCATCCCGAAGTGCGCGCCGACCGCTTCGAGCCCTGGTTGATCGGCCATGCCTCGGAAATCGCCACGGCGGGCGTCGATGTCAACGCGCTGCGCGGCGACACGGCGCGCCACGGGCCGCTGCTCGAAGCACAGGCGAGCCGCATGTTTGGCGAATGGCTCGACGCCGCCGACGCGCACATGGCGCGCCAGTCCGCAAAACAGCCCTGAGTCGCGCTGAGGCGGTCCACAGGCGGACTCCACCGAAACACCAGCCGAACCCCCTGTCGAGCGCGTGAAAAATCCGCGTGCTATTCTCGGACGCTTCCGCCAACCGTCCGTGGATCTCCCATGAGCAAGCTTTTCACTCCGCTCGAACTGCGTGGCGTGACGCTCGCCAATCGCATCGTCGTCTCACCGATGTGCCAGTACTCCGCCGAACGAGGCGAAGCCAACGACTGGCACATGATCCATCTCGGTCATCTCGCGCTTTCGGGCGCCGCGATGCTCTGCATCGAAGCGACCGCCGTGGAGCCCGACGGCCGCATCACGCCAGGCGACCTCGGCCTGTGGGACGACGTGACCGAAGCCGCGCTCGAACCCGTGATTGCCGCGATACGCCGCCATTCGCCGATTCGCATCGCGATGCAGATCGCGCACGCGGGGCGCAAGGCGTCGAGCCACGTGCCCTGGGAAGGCGGCCAGCTGATTCCCGTCGCCGAGGGAGGATGGCTTCCGCATGCGCCTTCCGCGCTCCCGCACAAGGCCGATGAAACGCCGCCGCTCGCGCTCGACGTCGCGGGCCTCAATCGCGTGCGCGATGCGTTCGTGGCCACGGCGCGCCGCGCCGCGCGCCTCGGCATCGACGCGCTCGAAGTTCACGCTGCGCACGGTTATCTGCTGCACCAGTTCCTCTCGCCGATTGCGAACCAGCGCAGCGACGAATATGGCGGCTCGCGCGAGAACCGCATGCGCTTTCCGCTTGAAGTGTTCGATGCGGTGCGCGCGGAGTTTCCCGCCGATCGTCCTATAGGCGTGCGCGTTTCCGCGACGGACTGGGTCGATGGCGGCTGGACGCCCGAGGACACCGTGGTGTTCGCGCAGGCGCTCAAGGCGCGCGGCGCGGACTGGATCGACGTGTCGTCGGGCGGCGTGTCGCCGTTGCAGAAGATTCCGGTGGAGCCGGGCTATCAAGTGCCGTTCGCGCGCAAGGTGAAAGCGGAAACGGGCATGACGACCATTGCGGTGGGGCTCATCACCGACGCGTTGCAGGCCAATCAGATTCTCGAAGACGGCGAAGCCGACATGATCGCCATGGCGCGCGCGATGCTCTACGATCCGCGCTGGCCGTGGCACGCCGCTGCGCAACTGGGCGCGAGCGTGAGCGCGCCGCCGCAATACTGGCGCTCGCAACCGCGCGAGTTCAAGAAGCTGTTCGGCGAGACGACGCTTGGCCAGCGCTGAGGCGCGTATTGCGTCAGGCAGGTTGCGCGCGGCATACGGGTTGAACGAAAGAGGCGCGAACGTGTACGATGCCGTCTGTGGCGCGCCGGGCGTCACACGAGCGCGGCGCCGAATCGGCGCCGCGTTTGCGTGGGGGCGAGAAGCGAAGCGAGAAGCGATGCGTGCCGCTTCACCAGGCGAGCCGCCACACACGGCTTCATGAGAAAGCCGCTTGCCATGACCGGGGCAGTCTCCCCCAGTACTTCACAAGGATTCATTCAATGAGTGTACGCAGGATCGTCGTGCGCCAGTCGGGCGTGCACGGCAAGGGCGTGTTTGCGGCGGTCTCCATCGCGGCCGGAGATCGGCTGGTCGAATACAAGGGCGAGCGCATTTCCTGGAAGGAAGCGCTGCGCCGTCATCCGCATAATCCTGACGAACCGAATCACACGTTCTACTTCGCGCTCGACGAAGGCGGCGTGATCGACGGCAAGGTGAACGGCAACAGCGCGCGCTGGATCAATCATTCGTGCGCGCCGAACTGCGAAGCCGAGGAAATCGACGGGCACGTGTATATTCACGCGCTGCGCGACATTCCCGAAGGCGAGGAGCTTTTCTACGACTATGGCCTCGTGATCGACGCGAAGCAGACGAAGAAGCTCAAGCGCGAATACGAGTGCCGTTGTGGCGCGCGCAAGTGCCGCGGCACGATGCTCGCGCCGCCCGACGACGACAAGCCCGCGAAGGGCTCGAAGGGCAAGGGCAAAAAGAAGAAGTGAGCGAGTGAGCACGCCGCCGCGCGGCGCGTTGCACAAGACACAAGGGCCGCATGAGCGGCCCTTGTCGTTTGTGTCGCTGCGTGGCGTTACAGATCGACGCTTGCCTGGTGCGTGGGGTTCTTGCTGCCTTGCGGCTCACTGGGTGCGACGGCGTGAAGTTGGGCGGCTTCGGCAACCGGCGCTTCCTTGATATCCTTCGCGTCCCTCGCATCCCTGGCGCCAGGCGCGCGGGGTTTCACGAGCGGCACGCGCACGATGAAGCGCGCGCCGCCTTCGGGCGCATCTTCGTAATGCACGCTGCCACGATGCAGCGTCATGATGTCGTGCACGATTGCGAGACCCAGGCCCGCGCCGCTGTCCACGCCGCTTTCGCTCTGGCCGTCGCCGCGGAAAAATCGCTTGAAGAGATCCGCCTGCTGCGATGCCGGCACGCCGCCGCCGTTGTCTTCCACGATGATCTCGGCCATTCGCATGCCGTCGGCGACGGACTGCGAAACGGTCACGGTGATGCGACCGCCGTCCATGCGCGCGGGCGGCAAATACTTGAGCGCATTGTCGAGCAGATTCGCAATGACCTCGTGCAGCAGCACGGGGTTGCCACGCACCATCAACGGCGAGTCGTTCTCGGGGTCGTCGAGGCGCTGGAAGCCGAGGTCCACGTGGCTCGCGAGCGCGCGCGGCACCCACTCGGCGCCGGTCTCGAAGGCGAGCGCCGCCATGTCGATATCGACGAAACGCGCGGCCTGTTCACCTGGCTCCGCGCGCGCGAGCGACAGCAACTGGTTCGACAATCGCACCGCGCGGTCGGCCGCCGCGCGCAGCTCGCGCACGGCGTCGTTGACCTTTTGCGGCTCGCGCGCGTTCACGGCCTGCTCGGCGTGCAGCTTCACCGCAGTGAGCGGCGTGCGCAGCTGGTGCGCGGCGTCGGCGATGAACTTGCGCTGTGCGTCGAGCGCGGTTTTCAGGCGGCCGAGCAGCGCGTTGAGCGCCCCGGTGAGCGGACGGATTTCGACGGGCACATAGGTCTCGTCGACGGGTTCGAGCGAGGTGTGCGTCTGGCGATTAAGCGAATCGGCGAGTTGCGTGAGGGGGTTGAGCTGCTGATTCACCACGCGCCACACGATGACCCAGCCGGCCAGCAGCAGGAGCAGCAGCGGCATCATGATCGCGACGAGAAACTCGGCCGCGATGCGAAAGCGATGGTGCACGGGCTGACCGACTTCGACGACGATGGGATTGCCGTGCGGCTGTGGCACGCGAACCTGCGCGACGCGTACGCTCACGCCCCGGTACATCGTTTCGAACACGTACGCATAGTGCATGCGGCGCACGTTGGTGCCCTGGAGCGGCAGGTCATGATCGCCCGCGATTTCCGTTTCGCCGTTGCTGATGCGATAGATGAGATGTTCCACGGGGTCGGAGAACATCGCCTGGGCGAGCGGGGGAACGGTTTTGGGCGCGTCGGCGCCGGCGATCTGGATTTGCCGCGAAATGGCCGTGGCGAGGTCGGCAAGCGAGCGATCGACCACGTGCTGTGTGTATTGCCAGGCCAGCCAATAGGCGATCAGGCCGCTCATGAGCGCGAGCAGCGAAAGCGGGGCGGCGAGGCGCCGCAGCAGCGTGCGCCGCAGACTCGTTGCGGCAGGTGAGGACATGGTGGCTTCGGTGCGAATGATGAATCGTGGGTGCGGCGGCGTGCGCCGCACGGGATCGATCCATTGTACGCGGGCCGCGGGCGCGGCGGCGCAAGCATCGTAAGACGTATGAAGGCGGCGGAGCGCTCCGCCGCCTGGTCTGGCTCCGGCTCAGGAAACCGTGGCGGATCAGGCCGCCTGGCGGATTTCCTGGAGCAGATAGCCGAAGCCGCGCACCGTGACGATCTCGACACGGCAGTTTTCGAGCTTCTTGCGCACGCGGTGAACGTAGACTTCGATCGCGGTGTCGCCGAGGTCGCCGCCGAAGTGCGTGAGGTGGTCTTGCAGTTGCGCCTTGCTCACCACGCGGCCATGGCGCAGCAGCAGCATTTCGAGCACGGCGAATTCGCGCGGCGAGAGTTCGAGCGGCTTGTCGTCGTTGAAGATGCGGCGATCGACGCCCGACAGGCGCACGCCGCCAAGCGACACTTCGGGGCGCGGCACGTCGCCGTGCGGGCCGCTGCGGCGCATCACGGCGCGAATGCGCGCTTCGAGTTCGGCCGGCTCGAACGGCTTGAGCATGTAGTCGTCGGCGCCCGAATTCAGGCCCTGGACGCGGTCGTTCAGCTCGTCGCGCGCGGTGAGCACGATGACGGGCGTGTGCCGGTTGCTTTGACGAAAGCGCGAGAGCAGCGTCATGCCGTCGATGCCGGGCAGGCCCAGATCGAGAATCACGAGCTCATGTCGATTTTGCGTGAGGGCCTGTTCGGCGAAGATGCCGTCGTGGACCATGTCGACCGTGAAGCCGGCTTGTTCGAGGCTGGACTGGATGCCGCGTGCGATGGGGCGGTCGTCTTCGATCAGAAGGAGTCGCATGGGATTCGCTCAAGTACAATGGGTTTAGCGTTCAGGCACGCAGTTCGCGAAGCGTCGCTCGCCGGACTCATCGAGGCACAGCGACTGAGTGGCGCCGCGTGCGACAGTTGCACGATCACGATCCACATGTCCGATATTTTGATCACCGAACTCGAAGCCGCGATCAACTTCTGGCGCAACCGCTCGCCTTCGAGCGGCGACGAACTCGCGTTGTGCCAGGAGGCGAGTGCGCTCTCCAAGCCGTATGCGCTGCTGATTGTACAGCGTCAGAACACCATATCGCCGGAACGTTTAGACCCGATTGCCCGTGCTGCCTGGGAGTCTTACGTATCCATCAAGAATAGCCTTCAAAGCTGAAGGTTTGAGCGCCTGACACCCTGCATTATGCTTTCATGACGCGATGCGCGCACGCTGTGCGCATCGCGTAGTGTTACTTGCCCCTCGCATTCATCTGTCGCGTTGATCTGCGTCGATTTGTGTTGATCTGATTAGTACCGCTTAAGCGCTCAGCGGGCCCGCTGCGATCGAATCGATGAAACGCGCGAGTTCGACGTCGCGCGAAGTGAGGCCGTCGGCTTCGTGTGTGGAGAGCGTGATTTCGACGCGGTTGTACACGTTGAACCACTCGGGGTGATGGTCCATTTCCTGCGCCTTGATCGCCACGCGCGTCATGAAGCCAAAGGCTTCGTTGAAGTCCGCGAAACGGAAGTGGCGCTGGATCGCGTCGCGCCCGGCGACAGACTGCCAGCCGCGCAGGTCGGCCAGTTGCGACGCGCGTTCTTCGGATGTGAGTCGGTTGATCATCGTTGCACCTGTGTTGAGCTTGCGGCCCGGCGTGCGCCGTTGGCCAATCAGTCATTTTTTCACGTATGCCGGACGCGTGCGAGCGCGCACGTCAAGGATCGTGCGCGTGCTGCGGCGCAAGGCGGCACGCTTGCCGCGCTTCGTGGCGCGCCAGGCTCAAACGTCCCCGTCGTCGAGCCAGCCTTCGCGGGTGCCGCGCGTGATGATCGTGTCGCTGTGCAGCACGTCGCCCGCGGCGTGGGGCTGTGCCGCGATCATCACGCTGAGCGCGGCCGGATCGGCGAGGCGCGAAGCGATGCCCGCGCCGAGCGCGTCGAAAAGCTGCGCGAACGAGTCGATCACGAAATAGGTCTTCTGGAACGTGTCGATGCGATAGCGCGTGTTCAGCACGCGCTCGAGATCGAACGCGAGGCGGTTGGGCGCCGCGCTTTCCACGCTATAGAGTGTTTCGCCCTTGCTCGACACGATGCCCGCGCCATAGATCTTCACGCCGTTGGGCGCGCTCGCGCTGCGCATCAAGCCGAATTCCACCGTGTACCAGTAGAGCCGCGCGAGCAGCGGCAAGGCGCGTTCCTCGACGGCGAGCGCGGCGCGCCCGTAGGCGTGAATCGCATCGGCGAAAGTGGGGTCGGTGAGGAGCGGGACGTGCCCGAACAGATCGTGAAAACAGTCGGGTTCCTGGAGGTAGTCGAGCTGATCGGGGCGGCGCATCCACCACGTCACCGGAAAGCGCCGGTTAGCCAGGTGTTCGAAGAAAATTCGGTCGGGCACGAGGCCGGGCACGGCCACGATGCGCCAACCCGTCGCCGCCATCAGGCGCTCGCTCACCTGCTCGAACGAGGGCACGTGCGCGACGTTCAGGCCGATGCGCAACGCGCCTTCGATAAAGGCGTCGCAGGCACGGCCTTCGAGCAGGGCGCGCTGACGCCGGTAAAGAAGATCCCACACGGCGTGATCGGCCGCGCCGTAGCGTTCGAGCGGCTGGTCGATCGTGAAATCGGGTCGGGTGATGAGACCCGCGTCGAACTGCTCTTGCAGTTTCGCGGTGGCGGCGGCCATGTTCGTAACGCTCCACTAAAAAGACTTGCTGTGATGCAAGTGTAGAGCGGGTGGCGTGCGGGAGGTGCGCGTATCTAATGGGATAAGCTGTGAATATGCGATAATCGAGCGCAAATTAGTCAATTAACGCGGATTTCATTCATGCTTGAACTCGATCACTTCGATCTGGCGCTTCTCGACGTGCTACAGCGCTTTGGCCGCGCCACGCATCAGCAGCTTGGCGAGCAGGTTCCGCTCTCGCCTTCGCAGATCGGCAGGCGGTTGCAGCGGCTGGAAGCGTCGGGGGTGATCGACGGCTATCGCGTGGTGCTGCGGCCGGAAAAGCTCGGGCTCGGCGTGACGGCGTTCACGAGCCTCAAGCTCAAGCATCACGGGGACTCGATCATCGAGCAGTTCCAGCAACAGATCGATGTGCTGCCCGAAGTGCTCGAATGCCATGCCGTGGTGGGAGACGCCGACTATCTGCTGCGCATCGTCGCGCCCGATCTGAACGCACTCTCGACGTTCGTCATGAAGAAGCTCATGCGCGTGCCCGGCGTGGACAGCGTGCGCTCGAACATCGTGCTCACCACGTTCAAGCGCAACGGCCCGCTGCCGCTCGGGCATCTGGAGCCGGGCGCGCCGGCGGCGTAACGACAAGGCGATGGCGGGCCGCAAGGGCCCGCGCGCCGGGGTTGCTGATGGCTGCGGCTGGTTGTGGCTGGTTGTGCCTATCAGGCCGCGCTGGCCGTATTGAGCAGATCCACGTAGGCCACGGCCACGAGATCGTTTTCGTCCACGCCGAGCTTCGCGAATACCGCGTGCGCTTCGGCTTCGCCGCCTTGCTCGTCGTCCTCGGGGCCGAGCACCACTTCCAGTTCGACGAAATCGCCCAGGCCGTCCACCCGGTCGAGGTGGATGCGCGTGCGGCCCGCCAGATACACGTGGCGCTCCTTCGAGACGATGCCGCGCGTGGTCAGCGCCGTGGCGAGCAGCGAATGCATCGCCTCGGCGTTGGTCACCGGGCTGCGCGTGTAGTACGAGGCCTTCGGGCCGTCGCGGTCGTCGCGCTGATAGAAGATCAGCTCGGGCGGCGTTCCGTCGTCGAACTGGCGCAGCTTCAGACGGCCGCGCGGCACGTCATAGAAGAAGTCCTGCTGGCGAAAGATCAGCGGCGCTTCGGAGGCGAGCTGGGAGGCGCGCTCGCGCAGGGCGTCGAACTGATGGGCGCGGGCTTTGATTTCGATGTTGCGGGCCATGCAAGGCTCCTGTCGAACAAGGGAACGATGGGAGAGTCGGGAAGGAAACGCGCCGTGCAACATGGGCACGCCGGTGAGCGTGCCAAAAACGCGGCGCGAATTCCGAATCTAGCAAAACTTGCGTGACAGCGGTGTTACACGCGCAAGACGAACGCGCGGGCGCACGGTGCGTTCCATGGCCGTGTCTTCATGAGCGCGGCTCATATCGCCCACTGCGTTTCGATGGACTTGAGCGCCGCCGCGATGGTGGGTTCGTCACGGCGCGCGGCGAGCGTGATGAAGGTGAGTTCGGTCGGCACGCTTACACCTTCGATGATCGTGAGCCCGTGCGCATGCGCCTCGGCAAGCGCGGTCGAATCGCGCGCGAGTGTGAGGCCCACGCCCGACTTCACGAGATCGAGCATCGACGGTTCCTGGTCCACTTCCGCCACTTTCACGGGCTTCGCGTTCGCGGCCTCGAACAGCGTGGTGAGCAGGCGGTTGTGCGCGGAGGCGGGCGGCGTCCAGATCCACGGCAGCGCGGCGAGCGCCCGCCAGTCGCGCGCGTCCTTCACGCGCTCCTTCCAGCCCGCGGGCGCGAGCACGCGGTACTGGAAGCGGGTGAGCGTGATGGCGTGGAAGGCGTCGGGGTCGGGTTCGGGCTGGCCGATGTAATACCCCACGTCGAGCTCGCGCGAGCGCACCTGGTCGAGCACCCAGCCCGACATGCCGTGGCGCAGCGCCGTTTCGATCTGCGGCCAGGTCTCGACGAGCTGGCGCAGAAAGCCGCCAAGGCGCAGGAACGCCGGATCGAGAATCGTGCCGATGCGCAGCCGCCCGCGCACCTCGTGCCGCAGCGCGGCGGCGGCGCGCTGCACGTCGCCGGCGGCGGCGAGCGCGCGCTCGGCGTGCGGCAGGAGCGCCTGACCGTCGCGCGTGAGCGCGAGGCCGTGCGACGTGCGCGTGAAGAGGGCGACGCCCAATGCCTCCTGCAAATGCTTGATCTGGAGGCTCACGGCGGGTTGCGTGAGATGCAGATGCGTGGCCGCACGCGTGAGGTTGCCCTCGCGAGCGACCGTGACGAAAGCGCGGAGCAAGGTCAGGTCCATATCCTGATATTAAACCGCCTTATATCGCTGTTGAGCATTAATCATTGGATCGCGCCCCGGCGTCGCGATTACCCTAGGTCGATCGAGGCTTCACGACAGAAGAGGCACACACATGGGCGAGACACATCAAAGCGATGCCGGCGTGCGCACACTCACGCACTACATCAACGGCAAGCCGCTGGAGAGCACGAGCGGCCGTTACGGCGACGTCTTCAATCCGGCCTTTGGCAAGGTCAGCGCGCGCGTGCCGCTCGGTTCGGTGGCCGAGGTGGACGCGGCCGTGGCCGCCGCGAACGCCGCCTTTCCCGCGTGGGCGGAAACCGCGCCCATCAAGCGCGCTCGCATTCTCTTCAAGTTCAAGGATCTGCTCGACCAGCATCACGACGAGCTCGCCGAACTCATCACGCGCGAGCACGGCAAGGTGTTCTCCGATGCGAAGGGCGAGGTGATGCGCGGCATCGAGGTGGTCGAGTTCGCGTGCGGTATTCCCAATCTGCTGAAAACCGATTTCACCGACCAGATCGGCGGTGGCATCGACAACTGGAATCTGCGTCAGCCGCTGGGCGTCGTGGCCGGTATCACGCCGTTCAACTTCCCGATGATGGTGCCGTGCTGGATGTTTCCGATCGCGCTCGCGTGCGGCAACACCTTCGTGCTGAAGCCTTCGGAGCGCGATCCCTCGGCGTCGCTGCGTCTGGCCGAACTGCTCAAGGAAGCGGGCCTGCCCGACGGCGTGTTCAACGTCGTGCACGGCGACAAGGTGGCCGTGGACGCGCTGCTCGTGCATCCCGAAGTCACCGCGCTGTCGTTCGTCGGCTCGACGCCGATCGCCGAGTACATCTACACGGAAGGCACGAAGCACGGCAAGCGCGTGCAGGCGCTGGGCGGCGCGAAGAATCACCTCGTCGTGATGCCGGACGCCGATCTCGACCAGGCCGTCGATGCGCTGATCGGCGCGGCCTACGGGTCGGCCGGCGAGCGCTGCATGGCGATTTCGGTGGCGGTGGCCGTGGGCCATATCGCCGACGAACTGGTCGAGCGCCTCACACCGCGCGTGAAGGCGCTTCAGATCGGCAGCGGCATGGACGGCGCCTCGGAAATGGGGCCGCTCGTCACGGGCGTGCATCGCGCGAAGGTGCAGGGCTATATCGAGGCGGGCGTGGCCGCGGGCGCGAAGCTCGTGGTGGACGGGCGCGGCCACAAGGTGGATGGCCACGAGGAAGGCTTCTTCCTCGGCGGCACGCTGTTCGACGGCGTGAAGACCGACATGACGATCTACAAGGAAGAGATCTTCGGGCCGGTGCTCGCGGTCGTGCGCGTGCCCGATTTCGCGAGCGCGGTCGAACTCATCAACGCCCATGAATTCGCCAACGGCGTGTCGTGCTACACGTCGGACGGCGGCGTGGCGCGCGCGTTCTCGCGGCAGATCAAGGTGGGCATGGTGGGCATCAACGTGCCGATTCCGGTGCCGATGGCGTGGCACTCGTTCGGCGGCTGGAAGCGCTCTCTGTTCGGCGATCACCATGCATATGGCGAGGAAGGCGTGCGCTTCTATACGCGCTACAAGAGCATCATGCAGCGCTGGCCCGACAGCATCGCCAAGGGCGCCGAGTTCACCATGCCGGTGGCGAAGTAAGCACGCGGGCGCCGGGCGGTTTTGCAAGCAGACCGAAGCATTTTCCGCCGCCCGGCGCAGCATTCGCAACAACCGCAGTACGCTTGAACACAAACAAAACGGCAGCAAGTCGAGCGGAGCCGTAGAAGGAGACAACCATGCCCGCAACGAGCGAATCTCAAGGAGCGCGCGGCGCGTCCTCGCGTCGCCTGGAAGGCGAATTCGACTATGTGATCGTCGGCGCCGGCACCGCGGGCTGCGTGCTCGCCAATCGCCTGACCGAAGATCCGGACGTTTCCGTGCTGCTCATCGAAGCGGGCGGCAAGGACGACTATCACTGGATTCACATCCCCGTTGGCTACCTCTATTGCATCGGCAATCCGCGCACCGACTGGCTGTACAAGACCGCCGCGGAAAAGGGGCTCAACGGGCGCTCGCTGGCGTATCCGCGCGGGCGCGTGCTCGGCGGCTCGTCGTCGATCAACGGCATGATCTACATGCGCGGCCAGCGCGAGGACTACGACAACTGGGCGCGCGAGACCGGCGATTCGGGCTGGTCGTGGGACAGCGTGCTGCCCGTGTTCCGCCGCAGCGAGGATCATCACAGCGGCGCGAGCGAGTTTCACGGCGCGGGCGGCGAATGGCGCGTGGAGAAGCAGCGCCTCAAGTGGCAGATTCTCGAATCGTTCGCGAGGGCCGCGCAGGAGCAGGGCATTGCCGCCACCGACGACTTCAATCGCGGCGACAACAGCGGCGTGGGCTATTTCGAGGTGAACCAGAAGCGCGGCGTGCGCTGGAACTCGGTGAAGGCGTTCCTGCGCGCGGCGATGAAGCGGCCCAATCTCGCGGTCGTCACCGGCGCGCTCACGCAGCGCGTGATCTTCGAGGGCAAGCGTTGCGTGGGCGTGGAGTATCGCGGCGATGTCGACTACGTCGCGCGGGCGAGGTGTGAAGTCATTTTGAGCGCCGGCGCCGTGAATTCGCCGCAACTGCTGGAGCTTTCCGGCATCGGCGACGCTGCGCGGCTCGCGCAACTCGGCATCGGCGTCGTGCAGGACCTGCGCGGCGTGGGCGAGAATCTCCAGGACCATCTGCAACTGCGCATGGCGTATCGCGTGAACGGCGTGCGCACGCTCAACACGGCCTCCGCGCATTGGTGGGGCAAGCTGATGATCGGCATGGAGTACGCGCTGTTCCAGAGCGGCCCGATGTCGATGGCGCCTTCACAGCTCGGCGCGTTCGCGAAATCGGACCCGAACGACCCCGCGCTCACGCGGCCCGATCTTCAATATCACGTGCAGCCGCTTTCGCTCGACCGCTTCGGCGAGCCGCTCCATCGTTTCAACGCGTTCACGGCTTCGGTGTGCAACCTGCGGCCCACGTCGCGCGGCAGCATCCACGCCGTATCGGCGGACCCGTCGCAGGCGCCCGCGATCGCGCCCAATTATCTGGCGACCGACCACGACCTGCGCGTGGCCGCCAATTCGTTGCGGCTCACGCGACGCATCGCGGCCTCCGCGGCGCTCGCGCGCTACGCGCCGCAGGAGATCCTGCCGGGACTCGCGTACCAGACCGAGGAACAATTGCGGGAGGCGGCGGGCAACGTCGGCACGACGATCTTTCACCCGGTGGGCACCTGCCGCATGGGCCGCGCCGACGACCCCGACGCCGTGGTCGACGCGCGCCTGCGTGTGCGCGGCGTAACGGGCCTGCGCGTGGTGGACGCCTCGGTCATGCCGACCATCACTTCGGGCAACACGAATTCGCCAACGCTGATGATCGCGGAGCGCGCCGCCGAGATGCTGCGCGCCGACCGGCGCGAAGGTGTGCGCATGGCAAAGGAGACCGCCGCCAACGCGCCGCTGACGACGGCCTGATGACCGCCTGAGGGGCGACGCGACGCCCGCGATTGCGTCGTTTTGACGACTATCTGGGACGCATGCGGAAGCGCTTCCGCGTGCGAGTTCCTGCACGCCTGTCATATTGTGGCTGCGCATCGATCTTGCACCGATGTTGCGCGTATCTTTCGTGAATCTGTCGTGAACATGCATTTACGGGATGGGTTCACCCTGTGGCGCTCCCTTAAGTGCAAATCCCAATGATTGCGGTGCATCATTGGCGAGAGAATTAGAAGATAGTCGGCAGGCGCGCGTTGCGCGCATCGGGAGGCGCGCCGCCATGTCCGCGCCGGACCCCACCGTGCAACGGGAGGCACGGACGGTCTCAAGTGTTACGCCTTACCACGCACGGAAGGGGACATGATTCTCGGCGACACGATTCTGGAAACGCGCGGACTCACGAAACAGTTCAAGGGCTTCACGGCCGTGAACGGCGTGAACCTGCGCGTTTGCCGCGGCTCGATCCATGCGTTGATCGGACCGAACGGCGCGGGCAAGACCACCTGCTTCAACCTCCTCACCAAATTCCTCGTGCCGAGCGCGGGGCGCATCGTTTTCAACGGCATCGACATCACGCACGAGCGGCCCGCGCAGATTGCGCGGCGCGGCATTATCCGCTCGTTCCAGATCTCGGCCGTGTTCCCGCACCTCACGGCGTTGCAGAACGTGCGCGTGGGCTTGCAGCGCTCGCTCGGCACCGCTTACCACTTCTGGAAGAGCGAGCGCTCGCTCGCGGAGCTCAACGACCGCGCCATGGACCTGCTCACGCAGGTGGGCCTCACCGATTTCGCCGACGTGCCCACGGTCGAGCTGGCCTACGGCCGCAAGCGCGCGCTCGAAATCGCCACGACGCTCGCGATGGAGCCCGAACTGATGCTGCTCGACGAGCCGACCCAGGGCATGGGCCACGAAGACGTGGACCGCGTGACGGCGCTCATCAAGAAGGTGTCGAGCGGGCGCACCATCCTCATGGTCGAGCACAACATGAACGTGATTGCGGGGATCTCCGACACCATCACCGTGCTTCAGCGCGGCGAAGTGCTCGCCGAAGGCAGCTACGCGGAAGTCTCGAAAAATCCGCTCGTCGCCGAGGCCTACATGGGCAGCGCGGACACGGCGCTCACGGGGGCGCACGCATGAACACGGTCACCGAACGCGAACCGCTCGCCGCCGCAGGCGCGGCCGAGGGCGCGAACGCGCTGGAAATCGCCGGGCTGCAAGCCTGGTACGGCGAATCGCACATTCTGCACGGCGTGGACCTGAGCGTCGCGCGCGGCGAGGTCGTCACGCTGCTCGGGCGCAACGGCGCGGGGCGCACGACGACGCTGCGCGCCATCATGGGCCTCACGGGGCGGCGCACGGGGTCGATCCGCGTGGGCGGGCGCGAAACCATCCAGATGCCCACCTATCGCATTGCGCATTGCGGCGTGGGCTATTGCCCCGAGGAGCGCGGCATCTTCTCGAGCCTCTCGTGCGAGGAAAACCTGCTCCTGCCGCCGCATATCGGCGTGAAGGGTGCGCAGGGCATGTCGCTCGACGAGATCTATTCGATGTTTCCCAATCTCGCGGAGCGTCGTCACAGCCAGGGCACGCGCCTGTCGGGCGGCGAGCAGCAGATGCTGGCCGTGGCGCGCATCCTGCGCACGGGCGCGAACCTGCTGCTGCTCGACGAGATTTCCGAAGGTCTTGCGCCCGTGATCGTTCAAACGCTCGCGCGCATGATCCTCACGCTGAAGGCGCGCGGCTACACGATCGTGATGGTCGAGCAGAACTTCCGCTTTGCGGCGCCGCTTGCCGACCGCTTCTACGTGATGGAGCACGGGCACATTGTCGAGCGCTTCGGCATTGCCGAACTCGAAGGAAAGATGCCGGTGCTGCACGACTTGCTGGGCGTTTAAGTTTCGGTCTGATTTTTGCACGGCGTGGCACGGGCGCCGCGCGAATCGTTTTGCCTCCGATGTTCATGGAGTGTTCCTGAATAACTACGCAACCAAAGAAGGAGACTGCAATGAAGAAAACCACGTTCGCGCGCCTCGCGGGCCTCTTTGCCGCATCGGCAGCTGCGATGGCGCTCAGCGCGGGGAGTGCGCAGGCTGCCGACGACGCGGTGAAGATCGGCTTCATCACCGACATGTCCGGCCTTTACGCCGATGACGACGGCCAGGGCGGTCTCACCGCGATCAAGATGGCCGTTGCCGATTTCGGCGGCAAGGTGCTCGGCAAGCCGATCCAGATCGAGTACGCGGACCACCAGAACAAGGCCGACATCGCCGCTTCGAAGGCGCGCGAATGGTTCGACCGTGACGGCCTGACCATGCTGCTCGGCGGCACGAACTCGGCCACGGCGCTGGCGATGAACCAGGTCGCGCAAGAGAAGAAGAAGGTGTACTTCAACACCGGCGCGGGCACGGACGCGCTGACGAACGAGCAGTGCACGCCGTACACGGTCCACTACGGCTACGACACGGTGGCGCTCGCGAAGGGCACGGGTCTCGCCGTGCTCAAGCAGGGCGGCAAGACCTGGTTCTTCCTGACCGCCGACTATGCGTTCGGCAAGTCGCTCGAGAAGAACACCGCGGACGTCGTGAAGGCGAACGGCGGCCAGGTGCTCGGCGAAGTGCGCCATCCGCTCTCGGCGTCGGACTTCTCGTCGTTCCTGCTCCAGGCGCAGTCGTCGAAGGCGCAGATCCTCGGTCTCGCGAACGCGGGCGGCGACACGGTCAACGCGATCAAGGCGGCCAAGGAATTCGGCATCAACAAGACGATGAAGACCGCGGCGCTGCTGATGTTCCTGCCCGACGTGCATAGCCTCGGGCTCGACACGACGCAGGGCCTCGTGCTTACGACCGGCTGGTACTGGGACCAGAACGACGACACGCGCAAGTGGGCGCAGCGCTACTTCGAGCAGACGAAGAAGATGCCGTCCGAACTTCAGGCGGCCGACTATTCGGCGGTGACGACCTACCTGAAGGCGGTGCAGGCGGCCGGCACGACCGATTCCGACAAGGTCATGGAGCAACTGAAGAAGACCAAGGTCAACGACTTCTATACGAAGGGCGGCTATATCCGCCAGGACGGCGTGCTGATCCACGACATGTATCTGGTCGAGGTGAAGAAGCCCTCCGAGTCGAAGAAGCCGTGGGACTACTACAAGGTGCTGCAAACCATCCCGGGCGAGCAAGCCTACACGACCAGGCAGGAGAGCAAATGCGCGCTGTGGAAGTAAGCGCGTTCGTGTAGATGCGGCAGTCGCATGCCGCGCCCGGCGCCCGGTTGGCGCGCAGGGCGCGGCATGATTGCGTAATCCGTTACTGGCGCGATGGCGTCTATGGGCGGCTTTCATGACGATTTTTGGCATTCCGCTTCCGGCAATGCTGAGCCAGTTGCTCCTCGGGCTCGTGAACGGCTCGTTCTACGCGATCCTGAGTCTTGGCCTCGCGGTGATCTTCGGCATGCTCAACGTGATCAACTTCGCCCACGGCGCGTTGTTCATGCTGGGCGCGATGCTCACGTGGATGGGGCTCGCGTATTTCAATCTGCCTTACTGGGCGATGCTCGTCGTGGCTCCCCTCGTGGTGGGCGCGTTCGGCATCGTGATCGAGCGCACGATGCTGCGCTGGCTCTATCGGCTCGATCATCTGTACGGACTCCTGCTGACTTTCGGGCTCACGCTCGTGGTGGAGGGCGTGTTCCGCTCGATCTACGGTTCGTCGGGGCAGCCCTATGACGTGCCCGACCTGCTCGCCGGCGCGACCAACCTCGGCTTCATGTATTTGCCGAACTATCGCGCATGGGTGGTGGTGGCCTCGCTCGCCGTGTGTTTCGCCACCTGGTTCGTGATCGAGAAGACGCGTCTGGGCGCGTATCTGCGCGCGGGCACGGAGAACCCCAAGCTCGTCGAGGCGTTCGGCATCAACGTGCCGCTTATGATCACGCTCACCTACGGCTTTGGCGTGGCGCTCGCGGCGTTCGCGGGCGTGCTCGCGGCGCCCGTGATCCAGGTGTCGCCGCTCATGGGGCAGTCGATGATCATCACGGTGTTCGCCGTGGTCGTGATCGGCGGCATGGGCTCGATCATGGGCTCGATCCTCACCGGCCTCATGCTCGGCGTGATCGAGGGCTTCACGCGGGTGTTCTGGCCCGAAGCCTCCGCGACCGTGGTGTTCGTGATCATGGCGATCGTGCTGCTGATTCGCCCCGCTGGCCTCTTCGGCAAGGAACGATGATGCAAAGAAAAGCGCTGTATGGTTTATTGCTGGCCGGCTTGATCGTCGCGCCGTTCGCGGGCATCTATCCGCTCTTCGTGATGAAGGTGCTGTGCTTCGCGATGTTCGCGGCGGCCTTCAACCTGCTGATCGGCTACACGGGCCTGCTCTCGTTCGGCCACGCGCTCTTTCTCGCGAGCGCGGGCTATACGACCGGCTACGCGATCCAGTCGCTCGCCTTCACGCCGGAGGCGGGCGTGCTCGCGGGCACGGCGGTGGCGACGCTGCTCGGCGTGGCGGTGGGCGTTTTCGCGATCCGCCGCCAGGGCATCTACTTCTCGATGGTCACGCTGGCGCTCGCGCAGATGGTCTACTTCGTCTTTCTGCAAGCGCCGTTCACGCACGGCGAGGACGGCTTGCAGGGCGTGCCGCGCGGCAAGCTGTTCGGCGTGCTGTCGCTCGACTCCGATCTCACGCTCTACTACGTCGTGCTCGTGGTGATGGTGCTGGCGTTCGGTCTGATCGTGCGTATCGTGCATTCGCCGTTCGGGCAGGTGCTCGTCGCGATCAAGGAGAACGAGCCGCGCGCAATCTCGCTAGGCTACGACACCGACCGCTTCAAGCTGCTCGCGTTCGTGCTTTCGGCGGGGCTCGCGGGGCTCGCAGGCGCCCTCAAGGTGCTCGTGCTCGGCTTCGAGACGCTCGGCGACGCCTACTGGACCATGTCGGGTCTCGTGATCCTCATGACGCTCGTGGGTGGCATGGGCACGCTCTTCGGGCCGCTGCTCGGCGCAACGCTGATTGTCGCGCTGGAGGA
Source organism: Paraburkholderia unamae (assembly GCF_003096875.1). NCBI lineage: Bacteria > Pseudomonadati > Pseudomonadota > Betaproteobacteria > Burkholderiales > Burkholderiaceae > Paraburkholderia > Paraburkholderia unamae. The sequence goes on along the minus strand of NZ_QEOB01000001.1, from coordinate 210,653 downwards.
CCGGCTGGGCGACATCGGCACGGCGCTCGCGCGGGGCACGGGCGTGGAGTGGTTCCGCTCGCTCGGTGAGTCCACAACGATCGTCACGGGGCTCATCTTCATCGCCTGCGTGCTGGCGTTCCGGCGCGGCATTGTCGGCGAGATCGTGGCGCGCGTGCGGCCGTTGCGCGCGTGAACGGGCGGTGCTGCCCGGCTTGTGCGGCGCGCGCTAGAATGATCGTCCCTCGCGCAACCATGTCGCGTTGCGGCATGACAGCGTGCCCCGCAGTGCGCCAATCGCGTGGCGACGCGCCCCATATCGGTGCCGCACTGCACCACTAGGGTAAATGCTAGTTGCCGGTGGGAGGGGTGAAGTTTAAAGTTGCACCTAGTTCTGATGCACCGAATTTGCAGGTGGAGAACGAGGAGACAACTGAGGCACCAAGTGCCCGGACAAGGAAGCGCTGTTGGATGAGAGTCCAACAGCGCTTTTTATATTTCTGCGCGCATTTTCGCGGATTATCTTTTCCCCAATTCAGTGCGTGCGATATTCACGCATTCTCGCCCGAATATTCCCCTTCCCTCAATTACGCGAATCGCGCTGTTTGGCGTGAAACGCCCGCCACGCATACGTTTGAGCGTTACGCAAAGCCAAGGCTTAATCCCGCGCGTTGTAAGCCACTGGAAAGCACTTGCCATTCGAATACGCAGACCGCTACACTCGCCATTCACCGACCATGCGGTCAGCATTTTTGCGTTGATATCCGGCAACCGATTATCGATTGGGCTGTGGGGTAATCGGCCGCGGTGCGCCACAAAATCCGTAGCAATAAAGAAAACGATTATCGAAGGAGTGGAGATGCAGTTGGTTTGGCGTTGGATGGGGGCGGCTTGCGTCGCGACCGGGGTGCTCGCGGCGACGGCCGGCGCGGCGTATGCGGACATCAAGATCGGCGTGACGCTGTCAGCCACGGGGCCAGCCGCCTCGCTCGGCATTCCGGAAAAGAATACGGTTGCGCTGCTGCCCAAGGAAATTGCGGGTCAGAAGGTCGACTACATCGTGCTGGACGACGCCACCGACTCCACGCAGGCGGTGAAGAACGCACGCAAGCTCACGAGCGAAGACCACGTTGACGCGCTGATCGGTTCGACCGTCGTGCCCAACTCGCTCGCCATGATCGACGTGGCCGCGGAAACCGCCACGCCGATGATCTCGATGGCCGCCGCGGCCTCGATCGTCGAACCAATGGACGCCAAACGCGCCTGGGTCTTCAAGACGCCCCAGAACGACGCGCTGATGGCCGGCGCCATCGCCCAGCACATGGCCGCGCACGGCGTGAAGACGGTGGCCTTCATCGGCTTCTCCGACGCCTATGGCGAGAGCTGGTACAAGGAATTCGGCGCGGCGGCCGCGAAGCAGGGCATCAAGGTCGTGGCGAACGAGCGCTTTGCGCGCAATGACGCTTCGGTCACGGGCCAGGTGCTCAAGATGATCTCGCAGCACCCGGATGCGGTGCTGATCGCCGGCGCGGGCACACCGGCCGCGCTGCCGCAGAAAACGCTCAAGGAGCGCGGCTACGCGGGCAAGTATTACCAGACGCACGGCGTGGCCAACAACGACTTCCTGCGCGTGTGCGGCAAGGACTGCGAAGGCACGTATCTGCCCGCAGGTCCGCTGCTCGTCGCCGACCAGTTGCCCGACTCGAACCCCGTGAAGCAATCGGCGCTGGCCTACAAGGCCGCGTACGAGAAGGCCTATGGCGCGGGCTCGATCTCGACCTTCGGCGGTCACGCGTGGGATGCGGGCCTCTTGCTCCAGCACGCCATTCCGGTTGCGCTGAAGGCCGGTCAGCCGGGTTCGAAGGCGTTTCGCGATGCACTGCGCGCCGCGCTCGAAAACTCGCACGACGTGGCGGGCGCGCACGGCATCTTCAACATGAGCGCGACGGACCACGCCGGCCTCGACCAGCGTGCCCGCGTGATGGTGGAGATCGTCGGCGGCAAGTGGAAGCTCGCCGGCGATTGAGCGTCGGCTGAATACCACACGGAACACGAACAAGGCACGCTCATTCGAGGTGCCTTTTTTGTTGCCGTTGCAACGGATGCACAACGGATTCGCAAGGAATTCGCAGCAGCAGGGAAGCAGCAAGGGCAGGGCGGTAAAGGAAGGGCAGGGAGCAGTCGATAAAGCGGAGAGCGCGTTCTATGCGGCGGCGGCTTGTGCAGCGCCGCAGGCAGGGAAAACCATGCATTACACGCGCGATCCCGATTACTACACTCAAGGGCCAGCGTCGATTTACGTAGATCATAGTGATTTCGATGTAGAGCGACGCCAGGATCAATCGACAACACGCAGACGAAGCGTTTGGAGACGCGCAATGAAAACGAAGAAATGGGTTTTGAGATCGATTAGCGCCGGACTCGCAGCGGCGCTGATGGGCACGGCGGGCCTTGCCGCCGCACAGGTGAAGATCGGCGTGACGCTTTCGGCAACGGGGCCGGCGGCGTCGCTCGGCATTCCCGAGAAGAACACGATCGCGCTGCTGCCCAAGGAGATCGCGGGCAAGAGCGTGCAGTACATCGTGCTCGACGACGCCTCGGACACGAGCAAGGCGGTGCAGAACACGCACAAGCTGATCGACGAAGACCATGTGGACGCCATCATCGGCTCCTCGGTCACGCCGAACTCGCTCGCGATGCTCGACGTCGTGTCGCAAGGCAAGACGCCGATGATTTCGCTCGCGGCGTCGGCGGCCATCGTCGAACCGATGGACGCGAAGCGCCAGTGGTCCTTCAAGACGCCGCAGAACGACAGCCTGATGGCTGACGCGATCGCCGGCTACATGGAGAAGCACGGCGTGAAGACGGTGGGCTTTATCGGCTTCACCGACGCCTACGGCGACAGCTGGTACAAGGAATTCGGCAACGCGGCCGCGAAGCACAACCTGAAGATGGTCGCGAACGAGCGCTACAACCGCACCGATTCGTCGGTGACGGGGCAGGTGCTCAAGCTGATGTCGGCGAACCCCGATGCGGTGCTGATCGCCGGTTCGGGCACGCCCGCGGCGCTGCCCGCGACGACGCTCAAGGATCGCGGCTACAAGGGCAAGATCTACCAGACCCACGGCGTGGCCAACAACGACTTCCTGCGCGTGTGCGGCAAGGACTGCGAAGGCGAACTGCTGCCCGCGGGCCCGATCCTCGTGGCGGACCAGTTGCCGGACTCGAACCCGGTGAAGAAGTCGGCGCTGGCCTACAAGACCGCCTACGAGAAGGCCTACGGCGCAGGTTCCGTGGCGACCTTCGGCGGCCATGCATGGGACGCCGGCCAACTGCTCGAGCGCGCGATTCCGGTCGCGCTCAAGGCGGGCGAGCCGGGCACCGAGGCGTTCCGCGTGGCGCTGCGTGCCGCGCTCGAAAACTCGCATGACGTGGCGGGTGCGCACGGCATCTTCAACATGAGCGCGACGGATCACGCGGGTCTCGACCAGCGTGCGCGCGTGATCGTGGAGATCGTCAACAACAAGTGGAAGCTGCAAGGCGAGTAACGCGCGGAGCACGGGAAAGCACGGCGTGCTTTCCCGTGAAACACACGCGCGCGCCACGGCGTCATTCTGGCCACCGAGAATGACGCACGAGCACGCCGGGGCGTGCACGGGCAAGCCCAAGCTCCGGCCCGTCCGGTGTGCGGCAAGGGCGCTGCACGCCGGCGTCACACACAGGTAGTCCTGACCGCGCATTCGCCGGTACTTTCTCGCATTTCCGTTTTTTCGACGTTGCTGTTTTTCCGGGTTCTCGCCGGGTTCTTATCGGGCTCCAGAAGGTTTCAGGAAGAGGGGAGTATGGATTTATCGATCGCCGCGATCCTCGCGCAGGACGGCATCACCACCGGTGCGATCTACGCGCTGCTTGCGCTCGCACTGGTGCTGGTGTTTTCCGTCACGCGGGTGATCTTCATTCCGCAGGGCGAATTCGTTTCGTATGGCGCGCTCACGCTCGCCGCGCTGCAATCGCAGAAGTTTCCGGCCACCTGCTGGCTGCTCGTCGCGCTGGGCGCGGCGTGCTTCGTCGTCGAGACGATCGGGCTCGCGCGTCACGCCGAGCGCCGCCGTCATGCGGCGCGCACGCTCGTTTCGCTCGCGAGCAAGTATCTGCTCTTTCCCATCGCGCTCTACGCGATCACGCGCGGCGTAGCGGGCCAGCCGTTGCCCATGCTCGTGCAGATCGCGCTCACGCTCGCAATCGTGGTGCCGATGGGGCCGTTCATCTATCGGCTCGCCTACGAGCCCATCGCCGAGGCGACCACGCTGCTCCTGCTGATCGTGGCGGTGGCGGTGCACTTCGCGATGGTGGGCCTCGGGCTCGTGATGTTCGGCGCGGAAGGCTCGCGCACCAATGCGTTCTCCGACGCCACGTTCAACATCGGCAGCCTCTCCATCTCCGGGCAGAGCCTCTGGGTGATCGGCACGGCGGCCGTGTTGATCGTCGCGCTGTATCTGTATTTCGACCGCACGATTTCGGGCAAGGCGCTGCGCGCGACGTCGGTGAATCGGCTTGGCGCGCGGCTCGTCGGCATCGGCACCACGCAGGCCGGTCGGCTCGCGTTCACGCTCGCCGCGGGCCTCGGCGCGCTGTGCGGCATTCTCGTGTCGCCGCTCACCACCATCTACTACGACTCGGGCTTCCTGATCGGCCTCAAGGGCTTCGTGGGGGCCATTATCGGCGGTCTGGTGAGCTATCCGCTGGCTGCGGCAGGCTCCGTGCTGGTGGGCCTGCTGGAGTCGTACTCGTCGTTCTGGGCGAGCTCTTATAAGGAAGTGATCGTGTTCACGCTCATCATCCCCGTGCTGCTGTGGCGCTCGCTCTCGACGCCGCACGCCGAAGAGGAAGAGGAGTGACGCGATGAAACGATTCGTCATGCACAACCGCTTCTTCTGGCTGTTCCTCGTGGTGATGTTCGCGCTGCCGGTGCTGCCGCACCCGCTGCACGTGCCCGAATACTGGATCACGCTGCTCAACTATATCGGCCTCTATTCGATCGTCGCGATCGGGCTCGTGCTGCTCACCGGCATCGGCGGGATGACGAGCTTCGGGCAGGCCGCGTTCGTCGGGCTCGGCGCCTATGCGACCGCGTATCTGACGACGCAGTACGGCGTTTCGCCGTGGCTCGCGCTGATCGTCGGCGTGGTGATCACGGGGCTCGTGGCGCTCGTTCTGGGGCTCGTCACGATGCGTCTGTCGGGCCACTTCCTGCCGCTCGGCACGATCGCCTGGGGCCTCGCACTGTTCTTCCTGTTCGGCAATCTCGACATGCTCGGCAAGTACGACGGCATCAACGGCATTCCCGTGCTGAACGTGCTGGGCATCGAGCTGGAATCGGGCCGCCATATCTATTACCTGATCTGGGTCGTGGTGCTCGCCTCGGTGGTGTCTGTTCAGAATCTGCTTAATAGCCGTATGGGCCGGGCGATCCGCGCCTTGCGCGGCGGCGGCCTGATGGCCGAGGCAATGGGCGTGAACACCGGCTGGATGCGCGTGGTGATCTTCGTCTATGCGGCCGTGCTCGCGGCCGTTTCGGGCTTCCTCTACGCGCATTTGCAGCGCGCCGTGAACCCGACGCCGTTCGGCCTGAATCACGGCATCGAGTATCTTTTCATGGCCGTGGTGGGCGGCGTGGCGCACGTCTGGGGCGCGGTGCTGGGCGCGGCGATCCTCACCGTGTTGCAGGACTGGCTTCAGACACTGCTGCCCAAGCTGCTCGGCGAGAACGGCAACTTCGAGGTAATCGTCTTCGGCATCTTGATGGTGCTGCTGCTGCAATACGCGCGGCGCGGCGTGTGGCCGTTCGTAGCGCGCTTCTTCCCGCGCGGCCCGCGGGCGCACGTGCCCGAGCACGCTGAATCCTTGCCGCAGCGCAGCAAGCCCGCCACCGGCGAGATGCTGCTGACGGTGAACAAGGCACGCAAGCAGTTCGGCGGCCTCGTGGCGGTGAACGACGTGAGTTTCGAAGTGAAGGCGGCCCAGATCATCGGCCTGATCGGCCCCAACGGCGCGGGCAAGTCGACGACCTTCAATCTCGTGACCGGCGTGCTTCAGCCCACCAGCGGTGAGATCACGTTCCGCGGCGAACGCATCGACCGGCTGACTTCACGTGAAATCGTCGCGCGCGGCATCGGCCGCACGTTCCAGCACGTCAAACTGCTGCCGACGATGACGGTGCTTGAAAACGTCGCCATCGGCGGGCACCTGCGCGGCCATGCGGGCGTGCTGCGCAGCGTCGCCAAGCTCAATGCGGCGGAGGAAGGGCGGCTCATGAGCGAGGCGGCGAAGCAGATTCGCCGCGTCGGTCTCGAGCAGCATATGTACGACGAGGCGGGCAGTCTCGCACTCGGTCAGCAGCGCATTCTGGAGATCGCACGCGCGCTGTGCTGCGATCCCACCTTGCTGCTGCTGGACGAACCGGCGGCCGGCCTGCGTTATCAGGAAAAGCAACAGTTGGCCGCATTGCTGCGCAAGCTGAGGGAAGAGGGGATGAGCGTGCTGCTGGTCGAACACGACATGGATTTCGTGATGAATCTCACCGACCGGCTGGTGGTGATGGAGTTCGGCACGCGGATCGCAGAAGGCCTGCCGGAAGACGTGCAGAAGGATCCGGCGGTGCTCGAAGCGTACCTGGGCGGGGTGGAATGATGACGACACCCGTACTGGAAGTCTCCGGCCTCGCGGTGCGCTACGGCAAGATCGAGGCGCTGCACAAGGCGGCCATCAAGGTGGGCGCGGGGCAGATCGTCTCCGTGATCGGCCCGAACGGCGCGGGCAAGTCCACGCTGCTCAACGCCATCATGGGCGCGCTGCCGGTCAGCGGGCATGCGAGCGGCCGGATCGCCTATATGGGCGAAGAGGTTGGCGCGCTACCGATCGAGCGGCGTGTGGCGCGCGGCATGTGTCTCGTGCCGGAAAAGCGCGAGCTGTTCGCTACGATGACCGTGGAGGACAACCTCGTGCTCGGCGCCTACCGGCGTAAGCGGGCAGGCGAACGCAATTTCCTCGATCAACTGGAGCCCGTGTTCACGCTGTTCCCGCGCCTGAAGGAGCGGCGTGCGCAGGCGGCCGGCACGCTCTCGGGCGGCGAGCGTCAGATGCTTGCGGTCGGCCGCGCGCTCATGGGCAAGCCCGACTTGCTCATGCTCGACGAGCCGAGCCTGGGCCTCGCGCCGCTGATCGTGAAGGAAATCTTCCACATTATTAGTGCGCTGCGACAGACGGGCGTCGCGACGCTGCTCATCGAGCAGAACGCGCGTGCGGCGCTCCAGATTTCCGACTACGGCTACGTGCTGGAGACCGGCGACCTGGCGCTCGAAGGACCGGCGGCCGACCTGGCGCAGAATCCCCGTGTGATCGAAACGTATCTCGGCCTTGCGAAGAAGCCGGTCTGACGGAACGATCTGACTTCGTCTATCGCTGTAGAAATGAGCGGCGTGTTTCACGTGAAACACGCCGTTTTTTTTCGCCCAAACACCGCTCCCTTTATTCGGGCGTGAACGGTACAAAACCTGAAACCGCTATAATTCGTAAATACCACTTTTTCCGAGAAGGCTCACGCGGTCGTTTCCGTCCATGCGTGAGGTTCAGCCATGCTTTATCCCACAGAGTTTGACGTAATCGTCGTTGGTGGCGGTCACGCCGGAACCGAGGCTGCGCTTGCCGCGGCCCGCATGGGCGTCAAGACGCTCCTGCTCACGCATAACATCGAAACGCTCGGTCAGATGAGCTGCAATCCGTCGATTGGCGGCATTGGCAAGGGCCATCTGGTCAAGGAAGTCGACGCGCTTGGCGGCGCCATGGCCGCTGCGACGGACGAGGGCGGGATCCAGTTCCGTATCCTCAATTCGTCCAAAGGCCCGGCGGTGCGGGCGACGCGCGCCCAGGCGGACCGCATTCTTTATAAGGCGGCGATCCGTCGGCGGCTCGAAAATCAGCCGAATCTCTGGCTGTTCCAGCAGGCCGTAGAGGACCTGATGGTCGAGGGCGACCGCGTGGTGGGCGCCGTGACGCAGGTCGGCATTCGCTTTCGCGGCCGTGCCGTCGTGCTGACGGCCGGGACTTTCCTCGACGGCAAGATCCACGTGGGCCTGAACAACTACACGGGTGGCCGCGCGGGCGACCCCGCGGCGGTCACGCTGTCGTCGCGCCTGAAGGAGCTGAAGCTGCCGCAGGGCCGCCTCAAGACGGGCACGCCGCCGCGTATCGACGGCCGCACGATCGACTTTTCGGTGCTCGAAGAGCAGCCGGGCGACCTCGATCCGGTGCCGGTATTCTCGTTCCTGGGCCGCGCGGAGCAGCATCCGCGGCAGATTCCGTGCTGGGTCACGCACACGAACGAGCGCACGCACGACATCATTCGCGGCGGTCTCGACCGTTCGCCGATGTACACGGGCGTGATCGAAGGGGTGGGGCCGCGCTATTGCCCGTCGATCGAGGACAAGATTCACCGATTTGCCTCGAAGGAATCGCATCAGATCTTCCTCGAGCCGGAAGGCCTGACGACGAACGAGTTCTATCCGAACGGGATCTCGACGAGTCTGCCGTTCGACGTGCAGCTTGAGCTCGTGCACTCGATGCGCGGGCTGGAGCACGCCCATATCCTGCGCCCCGGCTATGCGATCGAGTACGACTACTTCGATCCGCGCGGCCTGAAGGCTTCGCTCGAAACCAAAGCGATCAATGGCCTGTTTTTTGCGGGTCAGATCAACGGGACGACAGGTTACGAAGAAGCGGCTGCACAAGGCCTGCTCGCCGGTATCAACGCAGGCTTGCAGGTGCAGGGCAGGGACGCATGGTGCCCGCGTCGCGATCAAGCCTACCTTGGCGTGCTGGTCGACGATCTGGTCACGCGTGGCGTGTCCGAGCCGTACCGCATGTTCACGAGCCGCGCCGAATACCGTTTGAGCCTGCGCGAAGACAATGCGGACATGCGTCTCACGGAGATTGGCCGCGAGCTGGGCGTGATCGACGATGTGCGCTGGGACGCGTTCTGCCGCAAGCGCGACGCTGTTTCACGTGAAACAGAGCGCCTGAAGTCGACGTGGGTGAATCCCAAGAGCCTTTCCGCCGAAGAAGCGACTGCGCTGCTCGGGAAGCCGATCGACCGTGAGTACAACCTGGCGGATCTGCTGCGTCGCCCGGGCGTGAGCTACGACGGCGTGTGCGGCCTGCGTGAAGGCGCTTGCGCACCGGAAGCCCCGCTCGCCGACGACGAGATTCTGCTTGCCCAGATCAAGGAGCAGATCGAGATCGGCATCAAATATCAGGGCTATATCGACCGTCAGGCCGACGAGATCGAGCGCAATGGCGCGCACGAGAACACGCGCCTGCCGGAAGGGATCGACTACGCGGACGTGCGTGGCCTTTCGTTCGAAGCACGTCAGAAGCTGACCCAGTTCCGTCCCGAGACCATCGGTCAGGCTTCGCGCATTTCGGGCATCACGCCCGCCGCGATTTCGCTGCTGATGGTGCACCTCAAGCGTGGCCTCGGCCGTCGTCGCCAGGGCAACCCCGGCGACACGGGCACCGACTCGACGCCGGTGGCGCAATGACGGGCCGCGCAAGGCAACCCGGCATCGCGGATCGCGACGCGCTGGCTCGTTTGCTGAAAGAGGGCGCGCAGGCGTTGGGTGTCGAGCTGAACGGACGGCAGCACGAGCAATTGCTCGACTACGTTGCGCTGCTCGCGAAGTGGAACGCCGTCTATAACCTGACGGCGATCCGCGACCCGCGCCAGATGCTGATCCAGCACATTCTCGATTCGCTTTCGATCCTGCCGCATCTGCCGTCACGCGCCGACGCGGCGGTGCTCGATGTCGGTTCCGGCGGCGGTCTGCCGGGCATCGTGCTGGCGATCGTGCGTCCCGACTGGCAGATCACGCTCAACGACATCGTGCACAAGAAGTCCGCATTCCAGTCGCAGGCCAAGGCCGAACTCGGCCTCACGAACCTGTCGGTTGTGACTGGAAGGGTCGAATCGCTGCGTCCCGGCGTCGAAGTACCGAAAAAATTCGACTTGATCGTCTCGCGGGCATTCGCGGATCTCGCCGATTTCGTTACACTGGCCCGTCACCTCGTTGCAGAGGGCGGCGCGATCTGGGCAATGAAGGGCGTGCGCCCCGCAGACGAAATCGAACGCTTGCCCGCCGGCGCGAAAGTGCTGAACACGATCCGCCTGACCGTACCGATGCTCGAAGCGGAGCGTCATCTGATTGAAGTATCGGTTGACCCGATTACCGCAACCTGACTCCGCTCAGCGGATGGCAGGATCGGCCGAACGGTGCATCAGACGAATGCGGTGCAACGTAAGCAAACTTTTCAAGGCAGTAAAAGGGACACACAAAAGATGGCAAAAATCTTCTGCGTTGCGAACCAGAAGGGCGGCGTCGGCAAGACGACGACAACGGTCAATCTCGCCGCGAGCCTCGCATCGCAGGGACAACGTGTCCTTCTCATCGATCTCGATCCGCAAGGCAACGCCACGATGGGCAGCGGTATCGACAAGGCGGCCTGCGAGAACACGGTGTACGAGGTGCTCGTCGACGGTGTCACGGTGAACGAAGCGCGTACGCGCCCGGAGCAGGTGGGCTACGACGTGCTGCCCGCCAACCGCGAGCTGGCCGGAGCCGAAGTGGAACTGGTGACGGCCGAGCAGCGCGAGCGGCGTCTCAAGACCGCGCTTGCCGAAGTCGACGATCAATACGATTTCGTTTTGATCGACTGCCCGCCGGCGCTGTCGCTGCTCACGCTCAACGGCCTGTGCGCCGCGCATGGCGTGGTCATCCCCATGCAATGCGAGTACTTCGCGCTGGAGGGGCTGTCGGATCTCGTCAACACGATCAAGCAGGTCCACGCGAACATGAATCGCGACCTGAAGGTGATCGGTCTTCTGCGCGTGATGTTCGATCCGCGCATCACGTTGCAACAGCAGGTTTCCGAGCAGTTGAAGGAGCACTTCGGCGACAAGGTTTTCGACGCCGTGATCCCGCGCAATGTCCGCCTCGCGGAAGCGCCCAGCTATGGCTTGCCCGGCGTGGTGTTCGATCGCACGTCGCGCGGCGCGCAGGCCTATGTGCAGTTCGGCGCGGAAATGATCGAGCGCGTGCGCGCACTCTGACGAGAGACTGAGGAAGCACGATGAACGCAGTAGCACGGAAGAAGGGGCTGGGCCGAGGGCTGGAAGCATTGCTCGGCGGCACGGCGGACATTACCGAAGCGGTGAAGATCGACGGCGCGCCGAACACGCTGCCGCTCACGCAGATGCAGGCCGGCAAGTACCAGCCGCGCACGCGCATGGACGAGGGCGCGTTGCAGGAGCTGGCCGCGAGCATCCGGGCGCAGGGGCTCATGCAGCCGATCCTGGTGCGGCCGGTCTCGGCGGATCGTTACGAGATCATCGCGGGCGAGCGGCGCTTCCGTGCGGCGCACATCGCCGGGTTGACCGAAGTGCCGGTGCTCGTGAAGGACGTGCCCGACCAGGCCGCCGCCGCGATGGCGCTGATCGAGAACATCCAGCGCGAGGATCTGAATCCGCTGGAAGAGGCGCAGGGCATCCAGCGTCTGCTCGACGAATTCAGCTTCACGCACGAGCAGGCGGCCGAGTCGGTTGGCCGCTCGCGCAGCGCGGTGTCGAACCTGCTGCGTTTGCTCAATCTCGCAGCGCCCGTGCAGACCATGCTGCTCGCGGGCGATCTCGACATGGGCCACGCGCGCGCGCTGCTCGCCGTGGACGCGGCCACGCAAATCACGCTGGCCAACCAGGTGGTCAACAAGCGCATGTCGGTGCGTGAAACCGAGAAGCTGGTTTCGGCCACGACGAAGGCGGCGCCTGCGGTGAAGGCGAAGGCGGCGCACGACGGCGGCCGCGACACGCGCCGCCTGGAGGAAGAACTGTCGGACCTGCTCGCCGCGACGGTGAAGATCAAACTCGGCCGGCGCGGGCGAGGGCAGCTCACCGTCGACTTCGGCGACCTCGACGCGCTCGACGGCATCCTGCTGCGGCTGCGCGGCGAAACGGCCGCTTGATGCCCGCCGCCGCAAACGCGCACACCGTCGCTTAAGCGGTGGGCGAATCGCAGCAGGGCGCAAGCGGGCCCTTGAACGTGGTGCGCCGGATCGGCGCATTCGCGTTGTCGGAGCCGGTGCTCGCCATTCTCGTCGTGGCGCTCATTGCGTTGCAGATCTTCGCACCGCGCCCGTTGCTCACGTTGCCCTCGCTCGTCGACTGGCAAACGGTGATGACGCTAGCGGGCCTGCTCATTCTCACCAAAGCGATCGAATATTCAGGACTGCTGACCTGGCTCGCGCACAAGCTCGTGCACCACATACACTCGGAGCGCGGGCTCGCGTTGCTGCTGGTCGCGCTGGCCGCCGGGCTGTCGATGATCGTGACCAACGATGTCGCGCTCTTTGTCGTCGTGCCGCTCGTGCTCTCGCTGCACCAGCTCACGCCGCTGCCGCTCAAACGTCTCGTCATTGTCATCGCGCTTGCCGTGAATGCGGGCTCGGTGCTCACGCCGCTCGGCAATCCGCAGAACCTGTTTCTCTGGCAGGTGAGCGGCGTGTCGTTTGGCTATTTCGTCGCGGGGCTCGCGCCGTTGTGCGCCTTTCTGATGGCGATGCTCATCGCGCTCGCTGCGGTTCTGTTCAAGAGCACGCCGCTGGACCTGTCGAAGGACGCCGCGCCCCAGCGCGTCGATCGCGCGCTCGCCGGCGTGGCCGCGGTGCTGTTCGTGGCCTTCGTGCTGCTTGCCGACGCACACCATGCGGGCGTGGCGCTCGCCGCCGTCGGCGCGGGCTTCGTGATCTGGCGCATCCGCATCGTGCTGAAGATCGACTGGCTGCTTCTGCTGATCTTCGTGCTGATGTTCATCGTTCTGCGCAGCGTGGCCGCATTACCCTGGATTCATCACGCGCTGACCTCGCTTTCGTTGCAAACACCCATGCGTGCTTTTGCCGCAGGCGCCGTGCTGTCGCAGGTCATCAGCAACGTGCCGGCCGCCATCGTGCTCGCCGGTTTCACGCACGACTGGCGCGCGCTGGCGTTCGGCGTGAGCGTCGGCGGGTTTGGGGTCGCCATCGGATCGCTAGCGAATCTCATCGCCGTGCGCCTTTCCGGCCAGCGCGGCGTGTGGCTGTCATTTCACCTGATCGCCGTGCCATTCTGGCTTGCGGCCTTTTTGGGCGGTGCGCTGCTGCTGCATCTGTTTTGATGCTGCGCGTCCCATATCCTGAATGACGAGCACGGTGGCGGCCGAATTTACCTGGTCCTCCTGACGATTGCTCGCTCCCTTACAGTTACCGGTCACAGCTTTGCGACACCGTGTTTTCCGCATCATGAAGTCGCATTTCACAGGTGTTATTGAACGCCCTAAAGTCTTGAATTGCCTGCAACTATCGCTTACAATCGCCCGGATTTATTTGGTTGGCGATGCTGTAAGTGCGCTGTAATAAAAGGCGCGCAAGGCGAATTTCCGGAATAAAGCGATGGTGGGTCAGAGGCCAGATGAAGCGCCGCAGGCGCATGACGGGCCCGATGTTCCAGGCGCGGTCGGGGCATCCAGCCGGGGGCAGGATGCGGCGGCAAAAAATTCCGGAAGCGGTGGCGGTCAACGTACCGATCACAACGCGCGCTGGGATGAGCTGGACGCCAGCCAGCAAGATAACAACGACATCGTGCCGCTCACCCGGACCGAAGCCGAGCAACTCTTCGGCGCGCAGGTGAGTCGCCCATCGCGCGTCACGCCGTTTCGGGTCGTGGCGGCGCAAGTGGTTTTGTCCCTGGTTGCAACATTGGTGTGGTGGCTGTTTTATAAGCCGCCGGGGGATGCTGCGCTGTCGGCCTTTCTGGGCGGAGCGATTTGCTGGTTCCCCGGAGCGCTGTTCGCAGCGCGCCTCAAGCAGTTGAGCCGTGCCGGCACCGTGCTGAACTGGATGCTCGGTGAAGCCTTCAAGATGGGGGCGACGATTGCGATGTTCGTCGCCATCGCGTTCTGGTATCACGACGTGCGGTGGATTCCGCTGCTCGTCACGTACCTGATCGCACTAAAGACATATTGGATCGCGCTCGCGTGGCGCTGACCCGCCGACATCGCGCCGCCTCAAGTCAGGGCGTCGAAGCGATGACGGTGGAAGTTAGCTGGCCGATGCGAAGCAGATAAGACACGATCCACGGCGGTGCGTTCCCGCAATACAGAATTGCGGCGGGAGCGGCCGAAAACGATTTTCGACAATTTGGGTGTTTTTAACGATATGGCAGCCAGCGAAGGAACGAGCGGTCCGGGTCCGTCCGAGTACATTGCTCACCACTTGCAGAACTTTGCGACCTCGCACCAGACGTCGATCGTCGACTTCAGCGTCTGGAACATCGACACGCTGTTCTGGTCGATCCTGTGCGGCGTTGTAACTATCCTCATCTTGCGCCTCGCTGCGCGCAAAGCGACTCCGGGCGTTCCGGGCCGCTTCCAGTGCGCCATCGAAATGCTGGTCGAGATGGTCGAGGACCAATCCAAGTCCATCGTTCATGGCAACCGCGCTTTCATCGCGCCGCTCGCGCTGACCGTGTTCATCTGGGTCGCGCTCATGAACTCGCTCGACTTCATCCCCGTCGATCTGCCCACGCGCGTGATCGGCTGGCTCGGTCTTTCCGAAGTGCTTCCGCACCAGCGCATCGTCCCGACGGCCGACCTCAACGGCACGTTCGGCATCGCGCTCGGCGTGTTCGTGCTGATGATTTACTACAACCTCAAGATCAAGGGTCCTGGCGGCTTCGCACACGAACTGCTCTCGGCTCCGTTCGGCTCGCATCCGCTCTTGTGGATCCCGAACCTTGCACTGAACATCATCGAGTTCGTCGCCAAGACGGTTTCGCTCGCACTGCGGTTGTTCGGCAACATGTATGCAGGCGAACTGCTGTTCCTGCTGATCGCGCTGCTGGGCGGTCTGTGGAGCTTCGGCGCGGACACGACGGTGCTTGGCTTCATCGGCCACGTGATTGCAGGCAGCGTCTGGGCGATCTTCCACATCCTGATCGTCCTGTTGCAAGCGTTCATTTTCATGATGCTGACGCTGGTGTACATCGGCCAGGCACACGACAAGCACTAAGTGCTCGTCAAACCAGATTTGCAGTTTTAAATCCCCAGTTCCAGAAAATCTCACAAAGGAGTGATCATGCAAGCTTTCATCGCCAACATCCAGGGTTTCACGGCCATCGGTATCGGCATCATCATCGGCCTGGGTGCTATCGGCGCCTGTATCGGTATCGGCCTGATGGGTGGCAAGTACATCGAAGCCTGCGCACGTCAGCCTGAGCTGATGAACCCGCTGCAAACGAAGATGTTCCTGCTGGCTGGTCTGATCGATGCGGCGTTCCTGATTGGCGTTGGTGTTGCAATGCTGTTCGCGTTCGCTAACCCGCTGCTCTCGAAGCTCGCGGGCTAAGTTCCCTGGAAGGTTGCGCCTGACCTATAACGGTTAAGGGCGCATGGCGGAACGGGAGACGAGGCGCTGATCGAGTTTCACAACCGATGAGCGCCTTGCCGTTTCAATTCCCCGGAATAGCAACGATTAAGGAAACACCGTGAATCTCAACGCAACCCTGTTTGCGCAAATGGTCGTGTTCCTGATCCTCGCGTGGTTCACGATGAAGTTCGTGTGGCCGCCGTTGATCAATGCCCTCGACGAGCGCTCGAAGAAGATCGCAGACGGCCTGGCCGCTGCGGATAAGGGTAAGGCGGAACTCGAAGCGGCGCACAAGCGCGTCGGTGAAGAGCTCGCTTCGGCCCGCAACGAGGGTCAAAACCGCATCGCCGACGCTGAAAAGCGTGCGCTGGCCGTCGCGGAAGAAATCAAGGCCCAGGCACACGCCGAAGCGGCACGCATCATCGCTCAAGCGAAGGCCGACGCCGACCAGCAGGTCGTCAAGGCACGCGAAGCGCTGCGCAGCGAAGTCGCGGCACTCGCCGTGCAAGGCGCCGAGCAGATCCTGAAGCGCGAAGTCGATCAGTCGGCCCACGCCGAACTGCTGAATCAACTGAAAGCCGAGCTCTGATCATGGCCGAACTTGCAACCATCGCCCGCCCGTACGCAGAAGCACTGTTTGGCGTGGCCGAAGCTGGTGACACCGCTGCCTGGTCCACGCTCGTTTCGGAGCTGGCACAGGTTGCGGCCTTGCCCGAGGTGCAGTCGGTCGCGACGAGCCCGAAAGTGAGCCATGCCCAGGTCGTCGAGCTGCTGCTCGCGGCGGTGAAGTCGCCGGTCAAGGAATCGGCCGAGGTGAAGAACCTCGTGCAGATGCTGATCGAGAACCATCGCCTCGCGCTGCTGCCGGAAATCCACGCACAGTTCGAGGCGCTCAAGAACGCCAAGGCAGGCGCGGCCGACGCAGTGATCGTCAGCGCATTCCCGCTCGAAGGCGCGCAGTTGAACGACCTCGTGGCCAGCCTCGAACGCAAGTTCAAATGCAAGCTGAAGCCGGCCGTCGAGATCGACAAGTCGCTCATCGGCGGCGTGCGCGTCACGGTCGGCGACGAAGTGCTCGATACCTCGGTCCGCGCGCGGCTCGCCAGCATGCAGGCGGCTCTGACCGCTTGAGCGCCTCGATCCCAGGGATCGGGCGCGGCGGCTGGCACGCAACAGAATTGAACATCAGGAGCGAATAATGCAACTCAATCCCTCTGAGATCAGCGAGCTGATCAAGAGCCGGATCCAGGGCCTTGAAGCGAGCGCCGACGTTCGCAACCAGGGCACCGTGATCTCCGTGACCGACGGCATCGTGCGTATCCACGGCCTGTCGGACGTGATGCAGGGCGAAATGCTCGAATTCCCGGGCAACACCTTCGGCCTCGCGCTGAACCTCGAGCGCGACTCGGTCGGCGCGGTGATTCTGGGTGAGTACGAGCACATCTCGGAAGGCGACATCGTCAAGACGACGGGCCGCATTCTCGAAGTGCCGGTGGGTCCGGAACTGGTCGGCCGCGTGGTCGACCCGCTCGGCAACCCGATCGACGGCAAGGGCCCGATCAACGCCAAGCTGACCGACGCGATCGAAAAGATCGCTCCGGGCGTGATCTGGCGTGAAGGCGTGTCGCAGCCGGTGCAAACGGGTCTGAAGTCGATCGACGCGATGGTGCCGATCGGCCGTGGCCAGCGTGAGCTGATCATCGGCGACCGTCAGTGCGGCAAGACCGCGGTGGCCGTCGACACGATCATCAACCAGAAGGGCAAGGACCTCATCTGTATCTACGTCGCCATCGGTCAGAAGGCTTCGTCGATCCAGAACGTGCTGCGCAAGCTCGAAGAAACGGGCGCGATCGAATACACGATCGTCGTGGCCGCTTCGGCTTCGGAATCGGCCGCGCTGCAATACCTCGCGCCGTACTCGGGCTGCTCGATGGGCGAATACTTCCGCGACCGCGGTCAAGACGCCCTGATCATTTATGACGACTTGACCAAGCAAGCCTGGGCATATCGTCAGATCTCGCTGCTGCTGCGCCGCCCGCCGGGCCGCGAAGCTTACCCCGGCGACGTGTTCTATCTCCACTCGCGTCTGCTCGAGCGCGCCGCGCGCGTGTCGGCCGACTACGTCGAGAAGTTCACGAACGGTGAAGTCAAGGGCAAGACGGGTTCGCTGACGGCACTGCCGATCATCGAAACGCAAGCCGGCGACGTGACCGCATTCGTTCCGACGAACGTGATCTCGATTACCGACGGCCAGATCTTCCTGGAAACCGACCTCTTCAACGCAGGCATCCGCCCGGCAATCAACGCCGGCGTTTCGGTGTCGCGCGTTGGCGGTGCGGCTCAAACGAAGGTCGTGAAGAAGCTGTCGGGCGGTATCCGTACCGACCTCGCGCAGTACCGTGAACTGGCGGCGTTCGCCCAGTTCGCATCGGACCTCGACGAAGCGACCCGCAAGCAGCTCGAGCGCGGCCGCCGCGTGACGGAACTGCTCAAGCAGCCGCAGTACCAGCCGCTGCAAGTGTGGGAACTGGCTGTGGCGCTGTTCTCGGCGAACAACGGCTACCTCGACGACATCGATGTCAAGGACGTCCTGCCGTTCGAAAAGGGCCTGCGCGAATACCTGAAGTCGAAGCACGCTGACCTCGTCGCGCGCATCGAGGACAAGAAGGACCTGTCGAAGGACGACGAGAACGCGCTCCACGCGGCTCTCAAGGACTTCAAGAAGTCCGGCGCATACTGATCCGTCCGGGAATCCCTCACGATAAACGGACTGGGACCCGGGTAAGCGCTCAGGCGCAGACTCGGGTCGACAAAGGAGCAAGCAATGGCTGGAATGAAGGAAATTCGCGGCAAGATCAAGAGCGTGCAAAACACGCGCAAGATCACCAAGGCGATGGAAATGGTCGCGGCGTCGAAAATGCGCCGTGCCCAGGAGCGCATGCGCGCCGCCCGCCCGTATGCCGACAAGGTCCGCGACATCGCTGCGCACATGAGCCGTGCGAACCCCGAGTATCGCCACCCGTTCATGGTGGAAAACAACGATGCGAAGGTCGCCGGCGTGATTCTCGTCACGACCGATAAGGGTCTGTGCGGCGGGATGAACACCAATGTGCTGCGCGCAACGCTACAGAAGTTGAAGGATCTGGAAGCATCCGGCAAGTCGGTCGAAGCAACGGCGATCGGCAGCAAGGGCCTCGGTTTCCTGAATCGTCTGCGCGCAAAGGTCGTCTCGAACGTCGTGCAACTCGGCGACACGCCGCACCTCGAAAAGCTGATCGGCGCGATCAAGGTGCAGCTCGACCAGTACTCGGAAGGCAAGCTCTCGGCTGTGTACCTCGCGTACACGCGCTTCGTCAACACGATGAAGCAGGAGCCGGTGATCGAGCAACTGCTGCCGCTGTCGGCCGAGCGTCTCGAAGCGAATGACGACGGCACGACGCCGAAGTCGGCGTGGGACTACATCTACGAGCCGGATGCGCAAACCGTCGTGGACGAACTGCTGGTCCGCTATGTCGAAGCCCTGGTCTATCAGGCCGTGGCGGAAAACATGGCTTCGGAGCAGTCGGCCCGGATGGTCGCGATGAAGGCGGCGTCGGACAACGCGAAGACGGTCATCAACGAACTGCAACTCTCTTACAACAAGAGTCGCCAGGCCGCGATTACGAAGGAACTTTCGGAAATCGTCGGCGGCGCAGCAGCCGTTTGATCGAGCGACAGGCGCGAACCGATTGCGAAACCGCGCCGGTGTTGAACCGGTGAGCGAGTGAAGAATTCAGGTATCTAAAGGAAAATCGATGAGTACAACTGCTTTGGTAGAAGGCAAGATCGTACAGTGCATCGGCGCGGTGATCGACGTGGAATTCCCGCGTGAGCACATGCCGAAGATCTACGACGCGCTGATTCTCGATGGCTCGGAACTGACCCTCGAAGTCCAGCAGCAGCTGGGCGACGGCGTTGTCCGCACCATCTGTCTGGGTGCATCGGACGGCCTGCGTCGCGGCACCGTCGTGAAGAACACGGGCAAGCCCATCAGCGTGCCGGTCGGCAAGCCGACCCTCGGCCGCATCATGGACGTGCTCGGCCGTCCGATCGACGAAGCCGGTCCGATCGTGAGCGAAACGACGCGCTCGATCCACCAGAAGGCTCCGGCGTTCGAAGACCTGTCGCCGTCGGCGGAACTGCTCGAAACCGGCATCAAGGTTATCGACCTGATCTGCCCGTTCGCAAAGGGCGGTAAGGTTGGCCTGTTCGGTGGTGCTGGCGTGGGCAAGACCGTCAACATGATGGAGCTCATCAACAACATCGCGAAGGAACACGGTGGTTTCTCCGTGTTCGCGGGCGTGGGCGAGCGTACCCGTGAGGGCAACGACTTCTACCACGAAATGAAGGACTCGAACGTTCTGGACAAGGTCGCGCTGGTGTACGGCCAGATGAACGAGCCGCCGGGCAACCGTCTGCGCGTCGCGCTGACGGGTCTCACGATGGCCGAGCACTTCCGTGACGAAGGCCTCGACGTGCTGTTCTTCGTCGACAACATCTACCGTTTCACGCTGGCTGGCACGGAAGTGTCGGCACTGCTCGGCCGTATGCCGTCGGCAGTGGGCTATCAGCCGACGCTGGCAGAAGAGATGGGCAAGCTGCAAGAGCGCATCACGTCGACCAAGAAGGGCTCGATTACCTCGGTTCAGGCCGTGTACGTCCCTGCGGACGACTTGACCGACCCGTCGCCGGCTACGACCTTCGGCCACCTGGACGCAACCGTCGTGCTGTCGCGTGACATCGCTTCGCTGGGTATCTACCCGGCAGTCGATCCGCTCGACTCGACCTCGCGCCAGATCGACCCGAACGTGATCGGCGAAGAGCACTACTCGATCACGCGCGGCGTGCAGCAGACGCTCCAGCGCTACAAGGAACTGCGCGACATTATCGCGATTCTGGGCATGGACGAACTGTCGCCGGAAGACAAGCTGTCGGTCGCCCGCGCACGCAAGATCCAGCGTTTCCTCTCGCAGCCGTTCCACGTTGCGGAAGTCTTCACGGGCTCGCCGGGCAAGTACGTGCCGCTGAAGGAAACCATCCGCGGCTTCAAGATGATCGTTGGCGGCGAATGCGATCACCTGCCGGAGCAGGCGTTCTACATGGTCGGCACGATCGACGAAGCCTTCGAAAAGGCCAAGAAGATCCAGTAAGGGTTGAGTTGCCAACGGGCGAATAAGTAACACGTTACTTATTCGCCGCCGCAACCGATTAACCCCAGGAGTCGACACATATGGCAGCAACCATCAAGGTAGACGTCGTGAGCGCCGAAGAGAGCATCTTCGACGGCCAGGCGAAGTTCGTCGCGCTTCCGGGCGAGGCGGGCGAGCTGGGCATTCTGCCGGGCCACACGCCGCTCATCACGCGGATTCGTCCGGGTGCCGTGCGTATCGTGGCGGAAGACGGCAACGAGGAATTCGTGTTCGTCGCAGGCGGCATTCTCGAAGTGCAGCCGGGCGCCGTCACGGTGCTCGCCGACACCGCGATCCGCGGCAAGGATCTCGACGAAGCGAAGGCCACGGAAGCGCGCAAGCGCGCCGAAGAGGCGTTGCAGAACTCTGGCTCGAACCTCGAGTACGCCACCGCCCAGGCCGAACTGGCCTACGCGGTCGCGCAACTCGCGGCGATCCAGCGCCTGCGCAAGATGAATCAGCACTGATTCCGGCGCGTGCCCTCGTGGCGCGGCGTCCGAAGCGAAAAGGCTCCCCATGTGGGGAGCCTTTTTGCATTTGGGGGCCGGAAAACACACGCAGGCGGCCGAAAACGTACGCCGCGCCGGATGGCATGGTGATGAAAAAAACGGCATAAATGGCGTGAGCGACGGAGGTCGACCAAAACGCTCTGACATACTTGACGTTTACGGAAAGGTAATGCCAAATCATGCCTTCGTGACCGGCGCAGGAGGAGGCGACGGACCCGAACCCGGGGCATGTGCTGCGGGTAAGACTTGATGCCGTCGCCGGTCAGGCCGGTGGCACAATCGTTTTCAAATTCATTTCAAACGCGGGAGTGAAGCTCCCCAGGAGACGGCAATCATGGCAATCGACGCAGCAGGTGCGAGCGCCGCGCCCGGTGTACATGAGGCGCTCATCGCGCCGAAAGACGGGCTTTCCTACGTGCGGGGCACGACCGAGGTGCCGCTCAGCGACGCGACCATCGGCACGTTCCTGCTCGACACCGCGAGCCGGTTTCCGGAGCGCCCGGCCGTGGTGTTTCGCGAGCAGGGCATCCGCTGGAACTGGCGCGAGTTCGCCGCCGAAGTGGACGTGCTCGCCGCCGGCTTTGCCGAGATCGGTATCGTCAAGGGCGACCGGGTGGGCATCTGGTCACCCAATCGTGTCGAATGGCTGCTCACCCAGTTCGCCACCGCACGCATGGGCGCGGTGCTCGTCAACATCAACCCCGCGTATCGGCTCTCCGAGCTCGAATACGCGTTGAACAAGGTCAGTTGCAAGGCGATCGTCTCCGCCGAGAGCTTCAAGACGTCGAAGTACCTGGAGATGCTGCAAACGCTCGCGCCCGAGCTGGCGAGCGCCCAGCCCGGCCGGTTGCAGGCGGCGCGGCTGCCCGAGCTGCGCGCGGTCGTGCGCATGTGCGACACGGCCACGCCCGGCATGCTCTGCTTTAGCGAACTCGTGGAGATGGGCCGCGAGCGCATTGCCCGCGACGGCACAGCCTGGCTCGACGCGATCAACGCGACGCTCTCGCCCGACGACGCCATCAACATCCAGTTCACGAGCGGCACGACCGGCAACCCGAAGGGCGCGACGCTCACGCACCGCAACGTGCTCAACAACGGGCGCTTCATCGCCCAGGCGATGCGCCTCACCGAGCAGGATTCGCTGTGCATTCCGGTGCCGCTTTATCACTGCTTCGGCATGGTGCTCGCGGTGCTCGCCTGCGTGTCGGTGGGCGCGAACATGGTGTTCCCCGGCGAGGCGTTCGATCCGCGCGCAACGCTCGAAGCCGTTTCGGAAGAGGGCTGCACGGCGCTGCACGGCGTGCCCACGATGTTCATCGCGGAGCTCGATCATCCCGAGTTCGCGCGCTTCGATCTTTCGAAGCTGCGCACGGGCATCATGGCCGGCTCGCCGTGTCCGATCGAGACGATGAAGCGCGTGGTGTCGAAGATGCATCTCGGCGAAATCACGATCGCCTACGGCATGACGGAGACGAGCCCGGTGTCGTTCCAGAGCTCGACCACCGACCCGCTCGACAAGCGCACGACCACCGTTGGCCGCATCCAGCCGCATCTGGAAGTGAAGATCGTCGATGCGCTCGGCAACATCGTGCCGGTGGGCGAGACGGGCGAACTGTGCACGAAGGGCTATTCGGTGATGCAGGGCTACTGGGGCGACGAGGCGAAGACGGCCGAATCGGTCGTCGATGGCTGGATGCACACGGGCGACCTCGCCACGATCGACGCCGAAGGCTACTGCAACATCGTCGGCCGCCTGAAGGACATGCTCATTCGCGGCGGCGAGAACATCTATCCGCGCGAGATCGAGGAGTTTCTGTTCCGCCACCCGAAGGTGCAGTCGGCGCAGGTGTTCGGCGTGCCCGATGCGAAGTACGGCGAGGAAGTGTGCGCGTGGATCGTGCTGCGTCCGGGCGAAGTGGCCACGGCGGAGGACATTCAGGCGTTCTGCCAGGGGCAGATTGCGCACTACAAGATTCCGAAGTACATCCGCTTCGTCGACGAGCTGCCGATGACGGTGACGGGCAAGGTGCAGAAGTTCGTGATGCGCGCGCGCATGATCGACGAACTCAAGATCAGCGAGCAAAAGACAGCTTGACGGAGACGGCCGCGGCGGACGATGCAACACGCCGCCGCGGCTTTTCCAGGCGCGTGAAACCGGGCGCGTAAAAAATGCTCGGGAACCCGAACAATCGTCTGGCGGCGGAGGGAGTGTGCGCAGTGCGATGACCGGCGAAGAACGGCCAGGCGCTGCGGAAAATGAGGACGAAAAAAAAGCGGGCCTGGAGCCCGCTAAAAACCACACGCTACGGGGTTAGCGCGAGGAGACCAAAGGAGGAGCCGGGTCATGAAACGTCGTAGACGCCGGTCACGGCTCCAGCAAGGATGCCCCTCGAGAGGGCTTCGGCACAGGGCCGACCGGCTGGTGTTTTGTGTCCGCTCACACTGGCACCAAGCCACATCCGTGTTGAAACCGTTGAAGGCATTGTGGGCGAATTAGAGTAGCTTCGCGGTAACAAAGTGTTTCAGGTTGTAACGCCCGTGGGATAAGGCTTCGCGGGACTTTTTGCCATCCTGAGCGTTTTGCGGAAGTCATTTTTACCGCGGCTTTCACGCGGCGTCAGACAGCTTGAATGCGTCGTCGCGAACCAGGATTCGTATTGCATGACGAAAGGCCCGCTGCGCGGGCATTGGGCCCGTGGCATCGCGCGCATGGGCTTGATGGGGCGCACGCATGCGCAATGCGTGGCAGCCGGGTGTGTGCGCGAAATGCAAGGATTGCGCGCCTCGTATTGCGGATACGCTTTGCAACTCACCGTAGCAATTCCAAGGGTCGAAACGCCAGGCGAGAAGCGGGAAGTGAGAAGCGCGGCACGAGGCACGCGATATCGCCGCGTCCGTTCAACGGCTCACGTGTGCGTTATGCGCACGTGAACCGCTCACTCACTTCAGCCACTTGTCGGAGATTGCCTGATATTCGCCGCTCGCGCGCGCAAGATGCAACCACTGGTCGACGTACTGCTGGAACACCACGTCGCCGCGCGGCACCATCCACGCTTTCTCGCCGTACTGGAATGGCTTGTCCGGATGCACCGAGCACAAGCCGGGGTTCAGCTTTTGCTGAAGCATGGTCTCGGAAGCGTCGGTCACCATCACGTCGGCCTTGCCCGCGAGGATCTGCTTGAAGATCGTCACGTTGTCGGGATACGTGATGAGATTCGCATGCGGAAAGAACTGCTTCGCGAAGCGCTCGTTCGTGCCGCCGGGGTTCACGATCACGCGCACCGTGGGCTGGTCGATCTGCGCAACGGTCTGATACTTGTTCACGTCGTCGCAGCGAACGATCGGCGTCTTGCCGTCGACCTGATAGGCCTCGGTGAAGAACGCGCGCTTCTGGCGATCGAGCGTGGTCGACACGCCGCCCACCGCCACATCGCACTTCGCGAGGAAGTCGTTCAAGAGATTCGACCACGAGGTCTTCACGAACTCGGCCTTCACGCCGAGCGACTTCGCGAGCGACTCCGTCATGTCGATATCGATGCCTTCGAACGTGCCGTCCTGCTTGTAGAACGAGTAGGGCTTGTAGTCGCCGGTCGTGCACGCGCGCAGCGTGCCGCGCGCGATGATTTCGTCGAGGCGCGAAGGCGCGGCGGCCGCGGCGGGTGCGCCGGCGGACTGGGCGAGCGCGCCGGCGCTCAGCAGCGCGGCGGTCAGGGCGAGGGCGGCTTTTTTCATCGTGTCTCCTGTGTCCCATACCGCATGCGCGGCAGGATCTGGTTCTGTTGAAGTCATGTTTCGGAAAGGCGCTTGATGATAGCCCGCGTATGCGCGGCAGTTAAGCGCGGACTTACCTGGGTAGGCAGCGCGCGGGTTGCGACGTCATGGCGCTTTCCAATCTCGCCCATCAGCGGCATGGCGCGGCGGCCGCTCCGGTAAAATGCTTGTTTGCTTCCGAACCCAGGCGCGACTTTGCGCATCCCGCACGTGGCACACAATCTCCTGAACGACACCTTCCTGCGCGCGCTGCTGCGTCAGCCGACCGACTACACGCCGATCTGGCTGATGCGCCAGGCGGGCCGCTATCTGCCGGAGTACAACGCCACGCGCAGCCGCGCGGGCAGCTTCCTCGGTCTCGCCAAGAATCCCGACTACGCGACCGAAGTCACGCTGCAACCGCTCGAACGCTATCCGCTCGACGCCGCGATCCTGTTCTCCGACATCCTGACGATTCCCGACGCGATGGGCCTCGGTCTCTCGTTCCAGGCGGGCGAAGGGCCGAAGTTCGCGCATCCCGTGCGCACCGAAGACGACGTGGCGCGCCTCGCCGTGCCTGACATTGGCGCGACGCTGGGCTATGTGACCGACGCGGTGCGCGAGATCCGCCGCGCGCTCACCAACGCCGAGGGACGCCAGAGCGTGCCGCTGATCGGCTTCTCGGGCAGCCCGTGGACGCTCGCCTGCTATATGGTCGAAGGCGGCGGCTCGGACGACTTCCGCACCGTGAAGTCGATGCTGTACGCGCGCCCCGACCTCATGCAGCGCATTCTCGAAGTCAACGCGCAGGCCGTGGCCGCCTACCTGAACGCGCAGATCGAAGCGGGCGCGCAGGCCGTGATGATCTTCGACACGTGGGGCGGCGCGCTCGCGGACGGCGCCTACCAGCGCTTCTCGCTTGCCTACATCGCGCAGGTCGTGGCGCAGCTCAAGCGCGAGCACGACGGCGAGCGCGTGCCGGTCATCACGTTCACGAAGGGCGGTGGCCTGTGGCTCGACGAAATCGCCAATACGGGCGTGGACGCGGTGGGCCTCGACTGGACCGTCAACCTCGGCCGCGCACGCGAGCGCGTGGGCGATCGCGTGGCCTTGCAGGGCAATCTGGACCCCACGGTGCTGTTCGCGTCGCCGGCCGCAATCCGTGAGCAGGCGCGCGCGGTTCTGGACAGTTTCGGCGCGCATCCGGGTCACGTGTTCAATCTCGGCCACGGCATTTCGCAGTTCACGCCGCCCGAAAACGTGGCCGAACTCGTGGACGAAGTGCATCGTCACAGCCGGACGATTCGCGCTGCGACAGTGTGACGCTTTTGTTGCGTTGCAGCGAGCTGGGCTCCGGCTACCAGGGTATGACCGGGCTCAAGAGGCCATCCAGACGCCAATCCGGTCCTGTCAAGACTTGACTTATTCACACTTGTCTCGTTGCGGCGCGCAAGAGGGAAAGATTGCCGCAGATCGCCATGCGAGTCTGAGCAGAATCAATCAGACCCTTGACAGACAAGGGTTTCGGCGCTCCACGGCGCTCTGTGCGGTATCCCACATAACGGCCGGGCGCGGGCGCCCCGTGGCGGCGCCCGGCGAGTTCTCAACAAAGTTATCCACAGGCGCAGGATCGGGGGCGCGATTGTTCTGCGGAATCCAAAACTTAGCGTGGAATCTCAAGTTTTACTTGAGGTTTGGGTGTCGGCGCGCCGTTCTACGGAACTTCCCTGGGGGCGCGGCATGACGGAAACGTACGTGCGCGTGGCGCTGGATCATCCGCTGGACGCGCTCTACGACTATCGCTACTCGCTGGACGCGTGTGTGCCCGAGCCCGGCATGCTCGTGCGCGTGCCGTTCGGGCGGCGCGACGTGGTTGGCCTGATTTGCGAAGTGAACGCTCACAGCGACGTGCCGGCCAACAAGCTGCGCGACGTGCTTGCCGTGTGCGCCGCCTGCCCGCCGCTTTCCCTGCAATGGCTCGCGCTGGCCGGTTTCGCCGCCGACTACTACCAGCGGGGCCTCGGCGAAGTTGCGCTGCCCGCGCTGCCGCAGGCGTTGCGCGATCCCTCGCGCTGGGCGCGCCTGCTCGCGCCCGAGGAGCGCTACCGCCTGCTGCCGGCGGGCCGCGCCGCGCTACCCGATGCCTTGCCGGTGCGCGCCCAGGCGCTGCGCCGCCTCGCGCAGGCGCTGGCCGAATCGGGCGAACTCGACGCGGCCGAGGCGCGCGCGTTGCACCCGAAGGCCATTGCGACACTGGACGCCTGGCGCGACGAGGGCTGGGTGGAGCACGAAAGCATCGAGTTCGGCGCGGCAGGGAGCGCCTCGAACGGCGCCTCTGGTTCCGGCGCCGCAGTCGCCGTGCCGCGCCTGAGCGACGAGCAGGCCGAGGCCGTGGAGGCCATCGGCGCGGCGGGCGGTTTCGCGCCGTTCCTGCTGCACGGCGTGACGGGCAGCGGCAAGACCGAGGTGTATCTGCGCGCGCTCGCGGCCTTGCTCGAACGCGAGCCGGATGCGCAGGCGCTCGTGCTCGTCCCCGAAATCAATCTCACGCCGCAGTTCGAGGCGGCGTTTCGCACGCGCTTCGCGGCCACGCTCGCCGACGAGGCCATCGTCACGCTCCACAGCGGCCTTGCCGAAGGCGAGCGCGCCCGCAACTGGCTCGCGGCGCACACGGGCCGCGCGCGCATCGTGCTCGGCACGCGGCTCGCCGTGCTCGCTTCGCTGCCGCGTCTCGCGATGCTCGTGGTGGACGAGGAGCACGATCCCGCCTACAAGCAGCAGGAAGGGCTGCGCTACTCGGCGCGCGATCTCGCCGTGTGGCGCGCGAAGCAGCTCGGCGTGCCGGTGGTGCTGGGTTCCGCCACGCCTTCGCTCGAAAGCTGGTGGCAGGCCGAGCAGGGCCGCTATACGCGCCTCACGCTTTCGCGCCGCGCGATTGCCGAGGCGGTGCTGCCAACGGTCAAGCTCATCGATCTGGAAGAGGAGCGGCGGCGCGGCCGCGCGTCGTTCGAAGGGCTCTCGGGGCCGCTGGTCGCGGCGATGAAGGCGCGCCTCGAGCGCGGCGAGCAGAGCCTCGTGTTCCTGAACCGGCGCGGCTACGCGCCCACGCTCGCGTGCGACGCCTGCGGCTGGGTGGCGGGCTGTCCGCGCTGTAGCGCCTACGTCGTGCTGCACAAGCCCGAGCGGGCGCTGCGCTGCCATCACTGCGGCTGGGAGTCGCGCATCCCGCACTCGTGCCCCGAGTGCGGCAACGTCGATATCGCGCCGATGGGGCGCGGCACGCAGCGCATCGAGGAGGCGCTCGCGAGCGCGGTGCCGGGCGCGCGGGTGCTGCGCATCGACGCCGACAGCACGCGCCGCAAGGGCAGCGCGCAGGCGCTTTTCTCCGACGTGCACGCGGGCGACGTCGACATCCTGGTGGGCACGCAGATGATCGCGAAGGGGCACGACTTCCAGCGCGTGTCGCTGGTTGGCGTGCTGAACGCCGACAATGCGCTCTTTTCGCATGATTTTCGGGCCAGCGAGCGGCTTTTCGCGCAACTGATGCAGGTGAGCGGGCGTGCGGGCCGGGCCGGGCTGCCCGGCGAGGTGCTCGTGCAGACGCGCTATCCGCGCCACCCGCTCTATCACGCGCTGGCGCGCCAGGACTACGTGGGATTTGCGAATACGACGCTCGCGGAGCGGCGCGACGCGCACCTGCCGCCGTTCGTCTATCAGGCGTTGCTGCGCGCCGAAGGGCGCACGCTGGAAGCCGCGCTGGCGTTTCTCGCCCAGGCGGCGGCTGCGCTCACGGCGCTCCCGGCCGCCGGGCGCGTCATGGCCTACGATGCGGTGCCGCTCACCATCGTGAAGGTGATGAACGTGCATCGCGCGCAACTGCTCGTGGAGAGCCAGTCGCGAGCCGCGCTACAGGCAACGCTGCGCGCGTGGCAGCCCGCCTTGCGCGCGTTGCGCGGCGTGCTGCGCTGGAATCTCGAGGTCGATCCGCTCGACATCTAGCCGGGCCGCGATCGATCAAACCGCGCCGGGCCGTAGCCCGGCGCAGTTTCCCCGTCTTCCCGTCCTGCGCTTCCCGCTTACTGGCCGGCGGTGTCGGCCACCTGAGCTCGCGCCGCTCGCTTCAAGGTCATGCGGCGCTCGTCGGGCGCCGTCGCGCCGCGCATGAAGAACACGGCGCACAGGGCGCACATCGTCCAGATTCCTGCAATCACCAGCATCTTTTCCATTTTCCGGTCCCTTCGCTCTTGCTGCTCTTTCTTGTGATCTACAACCCCCGTTGTGTTTGTATAACGGCACGGCCGCGGAATCGATTAGGGTTGTCCTGCGTGTTGTAGAGCCAGGGAAAATACCGAGCGCAACCTTCGCGCCCCGGCCGGCGGCCGTCCGCCGCAACGCCCGTCACGCAAGGCTTTCAGTGTGGTGCAACCATTTCAAGAGAGTGGTTGCACCTTTTTATTGGTGGGGTTACGATTCGCCAACTTTTTAGTCACCGCCGGTGCGGGTCAGCCGGCATACGAAGGAAACATGGCTAGCACCACACTTGGCGTCAAAGTCGACGATCTCCTGCGCTCCCGTCTCAAGGACGCCGCCACACGCCTCGAGCGCACGCCGCACTGGCTCATCAAGCAGGCGATCTTCGCCTACCTCGAGAAAATCGAGCACGGCCAGCTGCCCCCGGAACTCAACGGCCACGTGGGTGCGACCGATCTCGCCGAGGGTGCTACCGGCGACGACGACGAAGCGGCATCGCACCCGTTCCTCGAATTCGCCCAGAACGTGCAACCGCAGTCGGTGCTGCGCGCGGCCATCACGGCCGCCTACCGCCGCCCCGAGCCTGAGTGCGTGCCGTTCCTGATCGGCGAAGCGCGCCTGCCGGCCAACCTCACGGGCGACGTCACGAAGCTCGCCACGAAGCTCGTCGAAACGCTGCGCGCCAAGCGCTCGGGCGGCGGCGTGGAAGGCCTGATCCACGAGTTCTCGCTTTCCAGCCAGGAAGGCGTGGCGCTGATGTGCCTCGCCGAAGCGCTGCTGCGCATTCCCGACCGCGCCACCCGCGACGCGCTCATTCGCGACAAGATCAGCAAGGGCGACTGGAAGTCGCACGTGGGCCACGCGCCGTCGCTGTTCGTGAACGCCGCGACCTGGGGCCTCATGATCACCGGCAAGCTCGTCACGACGAACAGCGAAACCGGCCTCTCGTCGGCGCTCACGCGCATGATCGGCAAGGGCGGCGAGCCGCTGATCCGCAAGGGCGTGGACATGGCCATGCGCCTGATGGGCGAGCAGTTCGTGACGGGCGAGAACATCTCCGAAGCGCTCGCCAACAGCCGCAAGTTCGAAGCACGCGGCTTCCGCTACTCATACGACATGCTCGGCGAAGCCGCGACGACGGAAGCCGATGCTCAGCGCTACTACGCATCGTACGAGCAGGCGATCCACGCCATCGGCAAGGCCGCGGGCGGCCGTGGCATCTACGAAGGTCCGGGCATCTCGATCAAGCTCTCCGCGCTGCATCCGCGCTACTCGCGCGCGCAGCAGGAACGCACGATGAACGAACTGCTGCCGCGCGTGCGCGCACTCGCCGTCCTCGCGCGCCGCTATGACATCGGCCTCAATATCGACGCCGAAGAAGCCGACCGGCTCGAGCTTTCGCTCGACCTGCTCGAAGCGCTGTGCTTCGACCAGGAACTCGCGGGCTGGAACGGCATTGGCTTCGTGGTGCAGGCTTACCAGAAGCGCTGCCCGTTCGTGATCGACTACATCGTCGATCTCGCGCGCCGCAGCCGTCACCGCATCATGGTGCGCCTCGTCAAGGGCGCGTACTGGGACACGGAAATCAAGCGCGCGCAGGTGGATGGCCTCGAAGGCTACCCGGTGTACACGCGCAAGATCTACACGGACGTGTCGTACCTCGCCTGCGCGAAGAAGCTGCTCGGCGCGCCGGATGCGGTGTATCCGCAGTTCGCCACGCACAACGCGTACACGCTCTCGGCGATCTATCACCTCGCGGGTCAGAACTACTATCCCGGCCAGTACGAATTCCAGTGCCTGCACGGCATGGGCGAGCCGCTGTACGAAGAAGTCACGGGTCCGCTCTCGCAAGGCAAGCTGAACCGCCCGTGCCGCGTGTACGCGCCGGTCGGCACGCACGAAACGCTGCTCGCGTATCTCGTGCGCCGCCTGCTCGAAAACGGCGCGAATACCTCGTTCGTGAACCGCATCGCCGACGAAACCGTGCCGGTCGCCGAACTGGTCTCGAACCCCATCGACGAAGCCGCGAAGGTCGTGCCGCTGGGCGCGCCGCACACGAAGATTCCGCTGCCGCGCGAGCTGTTCGGTAGCGAGCGCTTCAACTCGATGGGCCTCGATCTCTCGAACGAGCATCGTCTCGCGTCGCTTTCGTCGGCGCTGCTGGCGAGCGCGCATCATCCGTGGCGCGCCGCGCCGATGCTTGCCGATATCGATTTCGCGGAAGGCACTGCGCGCGACGTGCGCAATCCGGCCGATCATCGCGATCTGGTCGGGACCGTTGTGGAAGCAACGAGCGAGCACGTGAGCGCCGCGCTCTCGCACGCCGTGGCCGCCGCGCCGATCTGGCAGGCTACGCCCGTCGAAGCGCGCGCCGATTGCCTCGCGCGCGCCGCCGACCTGCTCGAAGCGCAGATGCACACGCTCATGGGCCTGATCGTGCGCGAAGCGGGCAAGTCGCTGCCGAACGCTGTGGCCGAAATTCGCGAAGCAATCGACTTCCTGCGCTACTACTCCACGCAGATCCGCGAAGAGTTCTCGAACGACACGCATCGCCCGCTCGGCCCCGTGGTGTGTATCAGCCCGTGGAACTTCCCGCTCGCGATCTTCATGGGTCAGGTGGCCGCCGCGCTCGCGGCCGGCAACACGGTGCTCGCGAAGCCCGCTGAACAAACGCCGCTGATCGCCGCGCAAGCCGTGCGCATCCTGCGCGAAGCCGGCGTGCCGGCTGGCGCGGTGCAACTGCTGCCGGGCGACGGCGAAACCGTGGGCGCGGCGCTGGTTGCCGACGCACGCACGCGCGCCGTGATGTTCACGGGCTCGACCGAAGTCGCGCGCCTCATCAACAAGACGCTGTCCGAGCGCCTCGACTCCGATGGCCGCCCGATTCCGCTGATCGCCGAAACTGGCGGCCAGAACGCGATGATCGTCGATTCGTCGGCGCTCGCAGAGCAGGTGGTCGCGGACGTGCTGCAAAGTGCGTTCGACTCGGCCGGTCAGCGTTGCTCCGCGCTGCGCGTGCTGTGCCTGCAAGACGACGTGGCGGACCGCACGCTCGAAATGCTCACGGGCGCGATGAAGGAACTCGCGGTGGGCAACCCCGACCGCCTTTCGACCGACGTGGGCCCCGTGATCGACGTCGACGCGAAGCGCGGCATCGATACGCACGTGGCAGGCATGCGCGAAAAGGGCCGCACGGTCCAGCAGATGCCCACGCCCGACACCTGCGCGCAAGGCACGTTCGTGCCACCGACGCTGATCGAGCTAGACAGCCTCGACGAACTCAAGCGCGAAGTGTTCGGCCCGGTGCTGCACGTGGTGCGCTATCGCCGCAGCCAGCTCGACAAGCTGCTCGAGCAGATCCGCGCCACGGGTTACGGCCTCACGCTCGGCATCCACACGCGTATCGACGAAACGATCGCGCATGTGATCGGCCGCGCGCACGTGGGCAACATCTACGTGAACCGCAACGTGATCGGCGCAGTGGTGGGCGTGCAGCCGTTCGGCGGCGAAGGCCTGTCGGGCACGGGTCCGAAGGCGGGTGGCGCGCTGTATCTCGCACGTCTGCTCGCCAAGCGCCCGGCCGGCTTGCCGAAGTCGCTCGCCGATGCGCTGATCGTGGACGCGCCGCAAGGCGAGACGGCGCCGCAGTCGGCTCATGCCGCGCTCACGACGCTGCGCGACTGGCTCATCGCCGAGCGCGAGCCCGCACTCGCGGCGCGCTGCGACGGCTACCTCGAATACGTGCTCGCGGGCGCCACGGCGGTGCTGCCGGGCCCGACGGGCGAGCGCAATACGTACACGCTGTCGGCGCGCGGCACGGTGCTGTGCGTGCCTTCGACGGCAACGGGTGCGCGCGCGCAACTCGCCGTTGCGCTGGCGACGGGCAACCGCGCGCTGTTCCAGGGCGCGGCTGGCGAAGCGCTGGTGAATGCGTTGCCCGCGTCGCTCAAAGCGCACGTGGCGATCAAGAAGACGGCCGACGCCGACTTCGATGCGGTGCTCTTCGAAGGCGACAGCGACGAGCTGCTCGCGCTCGTGAAGGAAGTGGCAAAACGTCCGGGCCCGATTGTCTCGGTGCAGGGCGTGGCGGCGCACGCGCTGGCCAACGGCGATGAAGATTACGCACTCGAACGCCTGCTTGCAGAACGTTCGGTCAGCGTGAATACGGCAGCAGCGGGCGGTAATGCGAATTTGATGACGATCGGTTAAGCACAAGCCATACTGTCGGTCGTCTCAAGACAAGGAAGCGGCAAGGCTCTCGCCTAAAGCCGCTCGTTTGATACCTGGTACCAAGGAGAAGCAATGCAACACACCATGAAGCAGCTGGCAGGCGCGACGCTTGTTGCGGCCGTGTCGCTGGCGGGGACTGCGCACGCACAACAAGCCGATGACGTGAAGATCGGTTTCGCCGGTCCGATGACGGGCGCGCAGGCGCACTACGGCAAGGACTTCCAGAACGGCATCACGCTCGCCGTTGAAGACATGAACGCAACGAAGCCCGTGATCGGTGGCAAGCCGGTGCACTTCGTGCTCGACGCAGCTGACGATCAGGCCGACCCGCGCACGGGCACGACGGTCGCGCAGAAGCTCGTCGACGACGGCATCAAGGGCATGCTCGGTCACTTCAACTCGGGCACGACGATCCCGGCTTCGCGCATCTACGCGAACGCGGGCATCCCGCAGATCGCCATGGCGACGGCGCCTGAATACACGCAGCAAGGCTTCAAGACGACGTTCCGCATGATGACCTCGGACACGCAGCAAGGTTCGGTCGCGGGCACGTTCGCGGTGAAGAACCTGGGCATGAAGAAGATCGTCGTGATCGACGACCGCACGGCCTACGGCCAGGGTCTCGCCGACGAGTTCTCGAAGGCCGCGAAGGCTGCCGGCGGCAACATCATCGACCGCGAGTACACCAACGACAAGGCCGTCGACTTCAAGTCGGTCCTGACGAAGGCGAAGGCGATGAACCCCGACCTGGTCTACTTCGGCGGCGCCGATTCGCAGGCCGCGCCGATGGTCAAGCAGATGAAGTCGCTGGGCATCAAGGCGCCGCTGATGGGCGGCGAAATGGTCCACACGCCGACGTTCCTGAAGATCGCGGGTGACGCGGCGAACGGCACGGTGGCGTCGCTCGCGGGCCTGCCGCTCGACCAGATGCCGGGTGGCAAGGACTACGTCGAGAAGTACAAGAAGCGCTTCGGCGAAGACGTGCAGACCTATTCGCCGTACGCCTATGACGGCGCAATGGCGATGTTCAAGGCCATGAAGGCGGCGAACTCGACGGACCCGGCGAAGTACCTGCCGTTCCTCGCGAAGACCAGCATGCCGGCTGTCACGACGTCGGAACTCGCGTACGACTCGCGCGGCGACCTGAAGAACGGCGGCATCACGCTGTACAAGGTGGTCGACGGCAAGTGGACGACGCTGCAAAGCGTGGGCGGCAAGTAAGCCCCCGACGTTCGGCTGAAGTCAAAAGCCCCGCAAGCTCATGAGGCTTGCGGGGCTTTTGTTTATGCGCTCAGACTGCCTGTCCGGACCGAAAGGTGAGCTTATTCAGGATTCCTTTTCAGTCATTCTTCGCTCATTCTTCTCTCACTGCGCGCGCATTTTCTTGCCCGCTTCGCGAATCTGTTCGAGGGTCGCGGCGGGCGTGCTCGCTTCCTTCGGCACGCGGATCTCGATCAGCGCCGGCTTTCCGGCCGTGAGCGCGCGCTCCAGCGCGGGCGCGAATTGCGCGGTCGCCGTGACGACTTCACCGTGCGCGCCAAACGACTGCGCAAACGCCGCGAAGTCGGGGTTCGTGAGCTGCGTGCCGTGCACCCGGTTCGGATAGTGGCGCTCCTGGTGCATGCGGATCGTGCCGTAATGCGCGTTGTTCACGACGATGAACACGACGTTCAGGCCGTACTGCATGGCCGTCGCGAGTTCGGACGACGCCATCATGAAGCAGCCGTCGCCCGCGAGCGCGACCACGGTGCGTGAAGGATAAAGCGACTTCGCGGCGATCGCGGCGGGTACGCCGTAGCCCATCGCGCCGCTCGTCGGCGCGAGTTGCGAGCGGAAGTGGCGATACGCGAAATGCCGATGCAGCCAGGTGGCGTAGTTCCCTGCGCCGTTCGTGACGATCGCGTCGTCGGGCAGGCGTGCGCGCAGTTGCTGCATCACCTCGCCCAGTTGCACGTCGCCGGGCATCGGCAGCGGCTTGCGCCATGCGTGCCAGGCTTCGTGCGCTTCGGCGGCGCTGCCCGCCCACGCGGGTTGCTCGGGTGCGGGCAGTTCTGCGAGCAGCGCCGCGATTTCGGCTAGACCCGAAACGATTGGCAGATCGGCCGCGTAGACGCGCCCGAGTTCCTCGGCGCCCTGGTGCACGTGAATGAGCGTCTGCTTCGTCTTGGGAATGTCGAAGAGCGTGTAACCGCCCGTCGTCGATTCGCCCAGACGCGGCCCCAGCGCGAGCAGCACATCGGCTTCGCGAATGCGTTTGGCGAGCGCCGGGTTGATGCCGAGGCCCACGTCGCCCGCGTAGTTCGGGTGCTCGTTGTTGAGCGTGTCCTGGAAGCGGAACGCGAGGCCCACCGGCAACTGCCAGTTCTCGACAAAGCGCTGGAAGTCGGCGCATGCCTGCGTGTTCCAGCCATGACCGCCCGCAATCACAAAGGGCTTCTTCGCACCCGCGAGCAACTCGCGCACGCGCTCCATCTGCGCGGCGGAAGGCGAGGCCTGCACGCGTTGCGCGGGCGGCGCGATGGGCTGCGCTTCGGCGGCCGCAATCGCGCCGCTCAGCATGTCCTCGGGCAGCGCGAGCACGACCGGGCCGGGCCGTCCCGACATCGCGACGTGAAACGCGTGGCTCAGATATTCGGGCACGCGACGCGCGTCGTCGATCTGCGCGACCCACTTCGCCATCTGCCCGAACATGCGGCGATAGTCGATCTCCTGGAACGCCTCGCGGTCCATCTGCTCGCGCGCGACCTGGCCGATCAGGAGGATCATCGGCGTGGAGTCCTGGAACGCCGTGTGCACGCCAATCGAGGCGTGCGTGGCGCCCGGTCCGCGCGTGACGAGCGCCACGCCCGGCTTGCCCGTGAGCTTGCCGATCGCTTCCGCCATGTTCGCGGCCGCCGCCTCGTGACGGCACACCACGGTTTCGATCTTCGAGGTTTCGTCGGACAACGAATCGAGCACCGCGAGATAGCTCTCGCCGGGAACGCAGAACACGCGCTCCACGCCGTTGGCGACGAGCGCATCGACGACGAGGCGAGCCCCGGTGGTGGTGGCTTCGGTGGTGGCGGAATCGTTCGGCTGCTGCATGGCGGTCAAGTCTCCTTCAATCGTTACGTGATGACGTGCAGATACTTCGGGCAAGGCGACAGCGTGTCAAACGATCAGCACTCGACGATATTCACCGCGAGGCCGCCGCGCGAGGTCTCCTTGTACTTCGTCTTCATGTCGGCGCCGGTCTCGCGCATCGTCTTGATGACGGAGTCGAGCGAGACATAATGCGCGCCGTCGCCGCGCAGCGCCATGCGCGCGGCGTTCACGGCCTTCACCGACGCCATGGCGTTGCGCTCGATGCAGGGAATCTGCACCATGCCGCCCACGGGGTCGCAGGTGAGGCCGAGGTTGTGTTCCATGCCGATTTCGGCGGCGTTTTCCACTTGCAGCGGCGTGCCACCGAGCACGGCGGCGAGCGCGCCCGCGGCCATCGAGCAGGCCACGCCCACTTCGCCCTGGCAGCCCACTTCCGCGCCCGAAATCGAGGCGTTGAGCTTGTAGAGAATGCCGATGGCGGCGGCGGTCAGCAGGAAGTCGATCACACCCTGTTCGTTCGCGCCGGGCGTGAAGCGCACGTAATAGTGCAGCACGGCGGGAATGATGCCCGCGGCGCCGTTGGTCGGCGCGGTCACCACACGGCCGCCCGCGGCGTTCTCCTCGTTCACGGCGATCGCGTAGAGGTTGATCCAGTCGATCATCGAGAGCGGGTCTTGCAGCGCGCGCTCGGGGTGGCCGGTGAGCGCGCGATAGAGTTGCGGCGCGCGGCGCTTCACGGCGAAGGGGCCGGGCAGCGTGCCTTCGGCGTCGGGATTGTTGATGCCGCAGCCGCGCGAGACGCACGATTGCATCACGTCCCAGATGCGCAGGAGACCTGAGCGAATCTGATCGTCGCTGTGCCAGACGCGCTCGTTCTCCAGCATGAGCTGCGCGATGCTCTTGCCCGACGCTGCGCACAGCGCGAGCATCTGCGCCCCCGTGCTAAACGGATTGGGCAGTTGCTGCGCGGCGGCGAGCACTTTCGTATTCGGCGCGCCCGCCGTGACGACGAAGCCGCCGCCCACCGACAGATAGGTGCTTTCGCGCAGCGTCTCGCCGGCCGCGTCGAGCGCGCGCAGCTTCATGCCGTTCGGGTGCTCGGGCAGCGCCTGGCGATAGAACGCCACGTGCTCCTTCGGCACGAACGTGATCGGATGACGGCCGAGCAGCGCGAGCTGGCGCGCCTTGCGCACGGCTTCGAGGCGAGCGTTGATGGTGTCGGGATCGACGGTGTCGGGCGCGTCGCCCATCAGGCCGAGCATGACGCCGCGGTCGGTGCCGTGGCCCTTGCCGGTCGCGCCGAGCGAGCCGTACAGCTCGACTTTCACGGCGGCCGTGCTGGCGAGCAGGCCGTCGCGCTCGAGTCCTTCGGCGAACATCAGCGCCGCGCGCATCGGCCCGACCGTGTGCGAACTGGAGGGCCCGATGCCGATTTTGAAGAGGTCGAAAACGCTCACTGCCATGGGTACTGCTCCTGCTTGTCTGACGTTGGTTTGTGGGGGTGCTGCGTTAATGCGACATCGTTTTTCCCGTGCCGCCGCCGCAACCCTCGCGCGCTTTTCAGCGCGCCGGCAACGGCAGGCAAACGGCGAGCCACGCGGGCGGCGTGGGCGCGAGTTTCAGCGCGACCGGCGCAAAACGGCCGTCGAGTCGCGCCGCCAGGTGAAACAGCTCGGCGGCGTTCTTCGGGTCCCACTGGCCGGAATAGCCGGGCAGGCCCGCTTCGCGCCGCTTCGCGTCGAACGGCACGTTCGAATGCACGAATTCCTCGTGCGTTTTCTGGCCGAGCGCGTACGGCGTGAGCCAGTCGAGCGCGGCGGCGAGCGACGCGCCATTGGCCGCGCGCTCGGGCAGCCAGTTGCGGTTGTGACGGCGCGCGGCGAGCGCGGCGGTCACGAGCGGCTGGAGATCGTAGGTGACGTAGTGCAACGCATCGCGCTCGCTGAAATCGAGCGTCGAGCCGTCGGGCGCGATGTTGTCGCCGATATGCTCGAGGAAGAGCCGCTGCGCCGTCGCGATCATCTTCCGGTTGTCGAGCGTGAACGCGATCATCGCTATCAGTTTGACCCGATGGCTCTGCCAGTTGTTCGCGAAAGTGCCCTTGAGCGGGCGCGGCTGCGCGTCGATCTGCCCGATATAGCCATTCGCGAAGCTGTTCAGGAACTGCATGGTCGCGTTGCGCGTTTTCACGGGCAGCGCGCTCGCGGTCAAGTCGTAGGCGAGGATCAGCCCCTCGAAGCGCGTTTCGTCGATGGGGTTGAAGCTGGGCTTGTACGTGGTGACCCAGGCGAGCAGAAAGCGGTCCACGAGCCGCAGAAAGCGCTCGTCGCTCGTCGCGCGCCACGCGAGCGCGGCGTTGCGCATGAGGTCGAGTTCCTTCGCGGCCTCGACGCTCTCGTCGTAGATGCCTTCGTGCGGCAGCGTGCCCTCGGTATGCAGCTTCGCGAGCGGTCGCGGCACATCGTTGACGTGCGCCACCACTTCGGCCACGAGCGCCTTCACGCCGGGGTCGGCGTTGGTGCGTTCGCTCGATTGCAGCGCGGGAGCCGCGCAAAAATTCATGGCCGCCTGGGCCGTGCCGGCGAAGGCGCCTGTGAAGGCGGCGCAGGCGAGCGCCAACGCGGCGGCAAGGCGCGGCGGACCGCTTTGCTGCAATGCGCCAGGCGCCTGCCGGACCGAATTGCGCGTTGCGGCTTGCGGCAAGCCCCGCCGTGAGTCCCACATTGGAACCATTCGCACCTTCCGCGCCATGCGCGACTCCCTGATTCAAGGCTGACAGGTGTGTGATGTTAGCGGTTTGCGGCGGCAAATGTGAGCGGAATGACCGCCGCTGCGTCAACCGGAGGTGACGCAGCGGCCTGGCGGGGGCTCGCGTTGGCTTGCGGTGACTTACTCGCCGGCGGTCTGATCGGCGTAGTCGGCCATCGGCACGCACGAGCAGAACAGGTTGCGGTCGCCGTAAGCGTTGTCGGCGCGGCCGACCGGCGGCCAGTACTTGCGCGCGACGAGCGACGCGACCGGGTACGCAGCCTGCTCGCGCGAGTAGGCGTGCTTCCAGTCGTCGGCGACCACCACGGCGGCCGTGTGCGGCGCGTGGCGCAGCGGGTTGTCTTCCTTGTCCGCGCGGCCTTCTTCCACAGCGCGGATTTCGTCACGGATTGCCACCATCGCGTCGATGAAGCGGTCCAGTTCCTCCTTCGACTCCGACTCGGTCGGCTCGACCATCAGCGTGCCCGGCACCGGGAAGCTCATGGTCGGCGCATGGAAGCCGTAGTCCATCAGGCGCTTGGCCACGTCGTCCACGGTGATGCCGCTCGCGTCCTTGATGGGGCGCAGGTCGAGAATGCACTCGTGCGCCACCAGCCCGCCCGGGCCGCTGTAGAGCACCGGGAAGTGCGGCGCGAGCTTCTTCGCCACGTAGTTCGCGTTGAGGATCGCGTTCTCGGTCGCGGCCGTGAGGTTGTCCGCGCCCATCATGGCGATGTACATCCACGAGATCGGCAGGATCGAGGCCGAGCCGTAAGGCGCAGCGCTCACCGCGCCGATGCCGTGACCCTTGTCGGTCGAGCGCTTGTAGCCCGACGAAAGCTGGTTCGGCAGGAACTGCGCGAGGTGCGCGCCCACCGCGACCGGACCCACGCCGGGGCCGCCGCCGCCGTGCGGAATGCAGAAGGTCTTGTGCAGGTTCAGGTGCGAGACGTCGCCGCCGAACTGGCCCGGCGCGGCGAGGCCGACCATGGCGTTCATGTTCGCGCCGTCCACATACACCTGGCCGCCCGCCGCGTGCACGATCTCGCAGACTTCGCGCACGTTCGCCTCGAACACGCCGTGCGTGGACGGGTAGGTGATCATGATCGCCGCGAGCCTGGCCGCGTGCTGTTCGGCCTTGGCCTTGAGGTCGTCGAGATCGACGTTGCCTTGCGCGTCGCACGCCACCACGACCACCTGCATGCCGGCCATCTGCGCCGAAGCGGGGTTCGTGCCGTGCGCGGAAGCGGGAATCAGGCAGACGTTGCGATGCGCTTCGCCACGCGAGGCGTGGTACGCCTGGATGATCAGCAGGCCCGCGTACTCGCCCTGCGAGCCCGCGTTCGGTTGCAGCGACACGGCGGCGTAGCCGGTTGCGGCGACGAGCATCTGTTCGAGCTGATCGACCATCTCGCGATAGCCGACCGTTTGTTCGGCGGGCGCGAACGGGTGGATGCGGCCGAATTCGGGCCACGTGACCGGCAGCATTTCCGACGTCGCGTTGAGCTTCATCGTGCACGAGCCGAGCGGGATCATCGAGCGGTCGAGCGCGAGGTCCTTGTCGGAGAGGCTGCGCAGGTAGCGCAGCATTTCCGTTTCCGAATGATGACGGTTGAACACCGGGTGCGTGAGGTACGCGCTTTCGCGCGCGAGCGCAGCCGGGAACGACACGGTGGCGCTGGCGGTGAGTTCGGCGTCGAGCTTGTCGAGCGAAGGCGTTTCGCCCGCGAACGCGGCTTGCGCGAACACGGCGAGCAGATCGGCCAGATCGGCGCGCGTGGTGGTTTCATCGACGGACACGCCAACTCGCGTTTCGCTCACGTGGCGCAAGTTCATGCCGCGCGCGAGCGCCGCGTCGTGCAGCGCCTGCGTGCGCGGGCCGGCTTCGAACGTGAGCGTGTCGAAGAAGGCGTCGTTCACCAGCGTGTAGCCCAGTTGCTTCGCGCCCGCGGCGAGGATCGCGGCGACCCGGTTCACGCGCTGCGCGATGCGCTTCAGGCCTTGCGGGCCGTGGTAGACGGCGTACATGCTCGCCATGATCGCGAGCAGCGCCTGCGCCGTGCAGACGTTCGAGGTGGCCTTTTCGCGACGGATGTGCTGCTCGCGCGTTTGCAGCGCGAGGCGCAGTGCGGAGTTGCCATTCGCGTCGACGGTCACGCCGACGAGACGGCCCGGCATCTGGCGCTTGAATTCGTCCTTGACCGCGAGGTAGGCGGCGTGCGGGCCGCCGAAGCCCATCGGCACGCCGAAGCGCTGCGAGTTGCCCACGGCCACGTCCGCGCCCCATTCGCCCGGCGGCGTGAGCACGGTGAGCGCGAGCAGGTCGGCGGCGGCGATCACCGCGCCGCCTGCGGCGTGGATGGCGGCGGCGAGTTCGCGGTAGTCGCGCACGTCGCCGTTGACGCCCGGATATTGCAGCAGCACGCCGAAGGCGCCCGCCTGAGCGGCTTCAGCGGCCGGGCCGACCTTCACCTCGATGCCGATCGGCTTCGCGCGCGTCTTCACCACTTCGAGGGTCTGCGCGAGCACGTCGTCGGCGACGAAGAACACGTTCGACTTCGACTTGCCCACGCGCTGCACGAGCGTCATGGCTTCGGCGGCGGCCGTGGCTTCGTCGAGCAGCGATGCGTTCGAGATCGCGAGGCCCGTCAAGTCGGTGATCATCTGCTGGAAGTTCAAGAGGGCTTCGAGGCGGCCCTGCGAGATTTCCGGCTGGTACGGCGTGTACGCGGTGTACCACGCCGGGTTTTCGAGCACGTTGCGCAGGATGACGGCCGGCGTGTGCGTGTCGTAGTAGCCCTGCCCGATGTACGAGCGGAACACCTGGTTCTTGTCCGCGAGCGCGCGCAGGGCGGCGAGCGCCTCGGCTTCCGAGCGCGGCTGCGAGAACGGCCCGAGCGGCAGCGTCTCGTTGCGGCGGATCTTCGCCGGAATCACCGCATCGATCAGCGCGGCGCGCGAGGCGAAGCCGAGCGCGTCGAGCATCGCCTGCTGGTCGGCCGTGTCGGGGCCGATGTGGCGGGCGGCGAAAGCGTCGTGCGCTTCGAGCGCAGCAAGCGAGAGCGGGGAGTTCATCAGACGATCCGGGTGTTCGAGCTTCATAGGGGTTCCTGCGGGCGCGGGCGGCGATGTCAGCGCGCCGCCGCGCCATGGCGGTTAAGGCGAGATTGCCAGCTTATGCGCCGATTGCCTTTTCGTACGCGGCAGCGTCGATCAGCGAGTCGAGCTTGGCGTCGGCGGCGGGCTTGATCTTGAAGAGCCACGATTCGTACGGCGCGCCGTTCACCTGGTCGGGCGTGTCGACGAGCGACGTGTTCGACTCGACGATCTCGCCCGCAACCGGCGCGTAGATGTCCGAGGCGGCCTTGACCGACTCGATCACGGCCACGGCGTCGCCGGCGGCGACCGCGCGGCCCGCGTCAGGCAGTTCGAGGAAGACGATGTCGCCCAGCGCTTCCTGCGCGTGGTCGGTAATGCCGACGGTCAGCGTGCCGTCGGCTTCGGTGCGGATCCACTCGTGCGATTCGGTGTATTTCAGATCGGCCGGGATGCTCATGGTTGCTCCAGTGCGTGGTTCGGTTTTTGTTGCTTGAAAAGGGGAGGGCGTGCGCGGCTCGAATCCTTGCGGATCAGGCGACGAGCACCTTGCCGTTGCGCACGAACGGCAGTTTTACCACGCTTGCGGGAAGGGCTTTGTCACGGATCTGCACCTGCACGACATCGCCCGGCTGCACGCCCTGGGGCACGCGTGCGAAGGCGATGGATTCCTGCATGCTCGGCGAGAAGGTGCCGCTCGTGATCTCGCCCTCGCCGTGCAGCGTGAGCACCTTCTGGTGCGCGCGCAGCACGCCGCCGGCCTTGCCGTTTTCCTTTTGCAGGATCAGACCGACGAAGGCCGAGCGCGAGCCGTTGGCTTCGAGCGCCGGGCGGCCGACGAACTCGCGCGGCTCCTTCATGTCGACGGTCCAGGCGAGGCCCGCGTCGAGCGGCGAGACGCCGTCGTCCATGTCCTGGCCGTAGAGGTTCATGCCTGCTTCGAGGCGCAGCGTGTCGCGTGCGCCGAGACCGCAGGGCTTCACGCCCTGGCGTTGCAGGGCGTCCCAGAGTTCGCACACGGCGGCGGCCGGCACCACGATCTCGAAGCCGTCTTCGCCGGTGTAGCCGGTGCGCGCAATCATCAGTTCGCCGAACGGCGTGGCTTCGATCTTCGCGGCGTTGAAGGGTTTGAGCACTTCGGTGGCGCTGCGCGACGAGGGTGCGACCTGCCAGACCTTTTCGCGCGCGTTCGGGCCTTGTACGGCCACGATCGCCAGATCGCGGCGCGGCGTGATGGTGAGGCCGAAGCCGCCTTCGGCGTTGAGCTTCTCGAACCAGGCGATGTCTTTTTCAGCCGTGCCCGCGTTGACGACGGTGCGGAACTGGTCGTCGGCGAAGAAGTAGACGATCAGGTCGTCGATCACGCCGCCTTCTGGGTTCAGCATGCACGAGTAGAGCGCCTTGCCGGGCGTCGTGAGCTTGGCGACGTTGTTGGCGAGCGCACGGGCGAAGAACTCGCGCGCCTTCGGGCCCGCAAAGTCGACCACGCACATGTGCGAGACGTCGAACATGCCGGCGTCGGTGCGCACGGCGCGATGCTCGTCGATCTGCGAGCCGTAGTTGACGGGCATGTCCCAGCCGCCGAAGTCGACCATGCGGGCGTTGAGCGCGCGGTGCGTGTCATTCAGCGGGGTGCGTTTGAGTTCGGTCATGGGGCCTCAGCGAGATACGCGCGAAAACGAAAAAGGCCATGCAGGAAGCGCCGCAGGCACGATGCCCGTGGTCGATTCTTGCATGGCCCCTCTGTCCTCGGTACCTGAGAGATTGCGCCTTGCTGCGACTGGCGCGCGCCCCTTCGGTGGGCAGCCTGAACGCGTGGGGGTACGATCCGCCGCCGCCCGTTCTACTGCCGCTCTCCAGAGTTACGGACTTGTCTGCTGTCTCGCTTGCCTCGCGCCAAAGCACGAAACAGGCGAATCAGCGGTCCGGCGCGCACGGTCCTTTTGCCTGAGAGTTTGTGGGTTGCCCCTTCGGCGGCGCCGCTTGCACTGGTGAAAGGCAAACGGCACGCTCTCCCGGCGCGCGCAGCGATTGTGCGCGACGCCTCGGGGCTATGTCAATGCGGAAAAATTCGGCGC
Organism: Paraburkholderia unamae; assembly: GCF_003096875.1. NCBI lineage: Bacteria > Pseudomonadati > Pseudomonadota > Betaproteobacteria > Burkholderiales > Burkholderiaceae > Paraburkholderia > Paraburkholderia unamae. The sequence continues at coordinate 166,196 of NZ_QEOB01000001.1, read as the reverse complement.
GCGGCGCGGGCAACGGGCGGGAAGGCCGGTGGCTGTCGGTGCGTGCGGGATTGCGCAGATTGAGGGCGCACGCGGCGCGGCGCCAGGGGAAAACGGGGGCGGTATGGATAGCGGCCGGAAGGCAGTGCGAGCCGCGACCGCGCGGCTCGCACCTGGAGGACGCTTACTCGCCGATGGCGCGCGCGGCCGTGTCGAGTTCCTGGTTCAGCACATGCTGTTCGTCGGCCGAAATGCCGCCGCCGTGCTGCGCAGCCATGTCGTGCGCTTCGCCGCGGATCGTGTCGAGGCGATGATGCAGCGCGCCGCCCTGGGGCGGCGGGTAGTAGCCCTGGCTTACGCGCATGTCGATGCGGTGGCCCAGATTGTCGATGCGGCTGTCGACCTGATGCAGGCGATCGACGGCGACTTCATGCGGGTTCGGGCCCGGCGGGGGCGGCGCAACGGGGCGCGACGCCGGCTGGTTGACCACGCACGCGGCGAGGGTCGAGACGAGCACGCCGGCGGCGGCAAGGCGTAGAGCGTGGGTAAAGCGGGTCATTCAGACTCTCCTTTGTCTTGTCGTTGCTGCTTTTTTGGTCTTGCATGTCCACAAACGTCTGGCGATTGCCGCGTGATGACCCGGCCGCGGCAACCAGATGTAACCAATTGTTCGGACCTTTCAGCGGCGTCGGCGCAATGCAAGCTCGACGCCGCCACATCCGAAAGCGGCGGCGTGAGCCGGCGCCGTCAGGACTCGCGCACGAACGCCAACGTGCGGCCTTCTTTCGCGCTTTGCATCGCCAGCTCGATGAGCGTCATGACGTCGATGGCGTCCTGGGGGCTCACCGGGAACGCCTGGCCTTCGCGGATCGCGGCGGCGAGCGCGCGATACAGATCGGCGTAATTGCCCGCGGCGTTGGGCACTTCGAGATCGGCTTCCTGGCCGTCGTCTTTCAGCACGTGCAGGCGGCCCGCCTCGTTGCCCGCGCCGAAGCCGGGCTGACCGGGACGCAGCCCGTCCTTGAGCTGATCTTCCTGGGTGTCGAGCCCGTTCTTCAGATAGCTGCCGCGCGTGCCGTGAATCGCGAAGCGCGGCGCGTACGCGGCGAGGGCGCTTGCGTGCAGCACGGCGTCGTGGTGCGGGTAGCGCAGCACGAGGTGCGCGTAGTCCGGCGCGCTCGCGTGCTCGCGGCGCGTGTGGACGAACGCGGTGATCGATTCGGGCGCGCCGAAAAGCGCGAGCGTCTGGTCGATCAGATGCGGCCCGAGGTCGTAGAGCAGGCCGCCGCCGCGCGTGGCGTCCTCGCGCCAGCGCTGGCGCACCTGCGGGCGGAAGCGGTCGAAGTGCGACTCGTAGTGCGTGACGCGCCCGAGTTGGCCGCCTGCGATCAGGTCGCGAACGGTGAGGAAGTCGCCGTCCCAGCGGCGGTTGTGGAAGGGCGCGAACACGAGGCCGCGCTGCTTCGCGATGGCCGCGAGCGTGCGCGCTTCCTCGGAAGTGAGCGTGACCGGCTTGTCCACCAGCACGTGCTTGCCGCGCTCGAGCGTGCGGCGCGCGAGATCGTAGTGCGTGTCGTTGGGCGTGGCGATCACGACGCATTCGATCGCGTCGAGCGAAAGCAGGGCGTCGAGGTCGGGCACGATCGCGGCGTCCGGATAGTCGGCCTGGGCGCGCTCGCCCTGGCTCGTCGCGATGGCGGCGAGTTGCGCCGCGCCGCTGTGCGCGATCACGGGGGCGTGGAAGGTCTGGCCGGCGAAGCCGTAGCCCATCAGGCCGATTTGCAGCGGTGCAGTCTGCGGTGCAGTCATGAGGCGCGTCCTTTTTCCAGCAGGGTGGCGGGAGCCCGTTATTGTGGCACGGTCGCCCACGCGTGCGGAGCGCGTCGAGGGACGGATGCGCCGCGGGCCCGCCGCGCGGGCTGGGGCAATGTGGGGGCAACTGCGGGGCAACGCGGAGGCAACTGCGGACAACTCGGGGCAACATCGGCGCACCGCGCGACGTGTTAACATCGCACCTCCCGCGTGAGAGGCCGCCGCGATGTTCGCGCGCCTCGCGCCGTGCGGTGCGCCGCGCTTTGGCGGTTATTGCCCGAAGCGGCGGCGTCACGAGAGGCGCAACGCCCGCACGCATCCCAGCCGTACCACCCGTTTTTCCAATCCAGCAACGATGTCCGCAGGCCTGAATCCCGCCCAAAGCGAAGCGGTGCGCTATCTCGACGGTCCCTGTCTCGTGCTCGCGGGCGCGGGCAGCGGCAAGACGCGCGTGATCACCCAGAAGATCGCGCACCTCATCGAAGCGAAAGGCTTCGAGCCGCGCCATATCGCCGCCGTCACCTTCACCAACAAGGCCGCCGCCGAAATGCGCGAGCGCGTGGGCAAGCTGCTCGAAGGCAAGACGCTCACGACGCCCGGCAAGGAAGGCCGCAAGGTGCCGACCAACCAGCTCACGGTTTGCACGTTCCACTCGCTGGGCGTGCAGATCCTGCGCCAGGAAGCCGAGCATCTGAGCCTCAAGCCCCAGTTCTCGATCATGGATTCCGACGACTGCTTCGCCATGATCCAGGAGCAGGTGGGCTCGACCGACAAGGGCTTTATCCGCAAGATCCAGTCGATCATCTCGCTCTGGAAGAACGGCCTCGTGATGCCCGAGCAGGCGCTCGCGACCGCGTCGAACGAGGACGAGCACCAGGCCGCCATCGTCTATCGCAACTACATGGCGACGCTGCATGCTTATCAGGCCGTGGACTTCGACGACCTGATCCGCCTGCCTGCCGAATTGTTCGCGAAGAACGAGCCGGTGCGCGAGCGCTGGCAGAACAAGCTGCGCTACCTGCTGGTCGACGAGTACCAGGACACCAACACCTGCCAGTACGAGCTGCTCAAGCTGCTGGCGGGCCCGCGCGCCGCGTTCACGGCCGTGGGCGACGACGACCAGGCCATCTACGGCTGGCGCGGCGCCACGATCGAAAATCTCGCGCAGCTCGGCAAGGACTACCCGAAGCTGCACGTCATCAAGCTGGAGCAGAACTACCGCTCGACGGTGCGCATTCTCACGGCGGCGAACAACGTCATCGCGAACAATCCGAAGCTCTTCGAAAAGAAGCTCTGGTCCGAGCACGGCATGGGCGACACCATCACCGTCACGCCCTGCAACGATGAAGAGCACGAAGCCGAGTCGGTGGTGTTCCGCCTTTCCGCGCACAAGTTCGAGCGGCGCGCGCAATTCCGCGACTACGCGATTCTCTATCGCGGCAACTTTCAGGCGCGCATCTTCGAGCAGGTGCTGCGCCGCGAGCGCATTCCCTACGTGCTCTCGGGCGGCCAGTCGTTCTTCGACAAGGCCGAGATCAAGGACATCTGCGCGTACCTGCGCCTGATCGCCAACCACGACGACGATCCCGCGTTCATCCGCGCGATCACCACGCCGCGCCGTGGCGTGGGCAACACCACGCTCGAAGCGCTCGGCTCGTTTGCCGGGCAGGCGAAGGTGTCGCTGTTCGAGGCGGTGTACATGGGCGGCATCGAGGCGCGGCTGTCGGCGCGCCAGGTCGAGCCGATGCGCGTGTTCTGCGACTTCATGCAGCGCCTCGCCGAGCGCGCGCATAAAGATCCGGCGACGGTCGTGCTCGACGACCTCATGGACGCGATCCACTACGAGGCGTATCTCTACGACGCGTTCGACGAGCGCCAGGCGCAGTCGAAGTGGCAGAACGTGCTCGAATTCCTGGAGTGGCTCAAGCGCAAGGGCACGAAGCCGGAGCAGGAAATCGGCGAGGAGAGCGAGGCCACGGGCTACGACAATGCCGACGGCCTCGCGGACACCGGCAAGAACCTCATGGGCCTGATTCAAACCGTCGCGCTGATGTCGATGCTCGAAGGCAAGGAAGAGGACCCGGACGCGGTGCGCCTGTCCACCGTGCATGCCTCGAAGGGGCTGGAGTATCCGCACGTGTTCCTGGTGGGTGTGGAAGAAGGGATCATGCCGCACCGTGGCGGTTCGGAAGACGACGTGATCGACGACTCGCGCATCGAGGAAGAACGCCGCCTCATGTACGTGGCGATCACGCGCGCGCAGCGCAGCCTGCATCTGAACTGGTGCAAGAAGCGCAAGCGGGCGCGCGAGACGGTGGTGTGCGAGGCGTCGCGCTTCATCCCCGAGATGGAACTGGACGAAGCGCCGCCGCCCACCGCCGAGGAAGCGCCGATGACGCCGAAGGACCGGCTGGCGAGTCTCAAGGCGCTGCTGCAAAAGGGCTGATGACCTTGCGCGCGGCGCGTGTTTGCAATTTCGGGATGCGCCGCGCAGTAGAGTGAACGACCTTGTTTCACTCCCGGCCGATACCTGATGGATTCATTGCTTGCGCATTACCGTCACGCGCTCGAAACCTATATCGACGCGAAGGACAACACGAAGCCCGCGCGCATCCACGAAGCGTTCGTGCCCGATGCGGTGCTGACGTTTTCGCTGGCGACGCCGAACATCACGTTTCCGTCGCGCAGCGTCGGCGCCGAGGCGATCGCGAAGACGCTGGTGAGCGATTTCGGCGAGCGTTATTCATGCTGCCGCACCTACTACCTTTGCGAAGCGCAAGCGCTGGCGGCGCATGACCGCGTGATCGACGCGCTGCCGTGGCTCGTCGTGATGCGCGAGGCGGCGGCGGGCGTGCTGCGCATCGGCAACGGCACGTATCGCTGGACCTTCGACGCCAATGAGGCCGCCCCGCGCGTGGCGCAATTCCACATTCATATTGCGCGCATGGACGTGATCGACGACCCGGACGGCGCGCGGCTCGCGCGCTTGCAAGAGGGCTTGAGCTATCCGTGGCTCGCCCCCGCCGATCTCGCCGCGCGTTACGGCGCGCTGGCCGACGAGGCTTCGGGCGGGCTCGCCTTCGCTCGCGCATTCTCGCGACCGGCGCACTGACGCGCGAACGCTTGCTCGTCTGCGGAAGTAAAAATCCCCGCGCCGTATCGCTACGGGCGGGGATGGGCGTGCGGTTGCGGCACCTTACTTCGCGGCGCTCACCATGTAATCCACCGCGGCCTTCACGTCGGCATCCGAAGCGGTCGAGCCGCCCTTGGGCGGCATCTGGCCCTTGCCATGCAGCGCGTAGTTGTAGACGGTGTCCATCGAATCCTTCAGGCGCGGCGCCCAGTCGGCCTTGTTGCCGAACTTCGGCGCGCCCAGCACGCCCGCGGCGTGACACGCCTGGCAGACCTGCTCGTAGAGCGCCTTGCCTGCTTGCGAGGCGTCGGCGCTTTGCGTGCCGCCACCGGCCGCCGGGGCCGACGACGCTTGCGGAAGGGCCGCGATGGCCGCTGCGGCGGCTTGCGCCTGGGCGGCGTTCGCATCGGCCGCACCCGAAGCCGGAGCGGCCGCGCCCGCAGCCGCATTGGCGGCATTGGCCGCGCCGGGCGCGGGCTTGGGCGGGTCCTGGAAGGTCGCGCCGCCGTGGTTCGCCATGTAGGCAACGGCGAGGCCGATTTCGTAGTCGCTGTAGTCGTCGGGGCTCGTGCCGCCGCGCGGGGGCATCGCCCCCTTGCCGGAGAGCGCCGTTTTCCAGAGCGTGTCGTAGCCCTGCGCGATGCGCGGCGCCCAGTCGCCCGCGTTGCCGAACTTCGGCGCGCCCGCTGTGCCCGCCGCGTGGCAGGCCGAGCACACGGCTTGATAAACCTGCTCGCCGGTCTTGAAGACGCGCGGCGCGTTGGCGTCGCGCAGGTTGAGCTGCGCGATCGGCGCGATGCGCGCGGAGACCTGCTGGTCGGAGAGTTCCTCGGTGCCCGCGCCGGTGCGCGTCGTGTTGTCGACGTAGTAGGCGAGCAGAATGATGATGACGATGGGGACGGCAAACCCGGCGATGACAGCGGCGATCAGCTGGCCGGGCGTTTTGATCGGGGCTCCGTGGGGTGCTTCGCTCATGCTTGTCTCGTCTCCCGTTGGTTTTTTGGTGAGCGGTACAGCAGGACGGCAATGGCCATGCGTCGGATCAAACACCGACGATTATAGTCGGAAGGGTTTGCGGCGGGTTGGCGCGCGCGGGGGGAGTTCAGCGGGCGTTTACCCGGAGCGCGGGCCGCTGGCGTTCTGGCTGGCGTCCTGGTTCATGGCGCCGTCGACCCGCATGATCGTTGCGCCGTCCCCACGGGCCCGTGCGGTGGACGGTTTAACCGAAACCGGGTATTCTCTCGGTCTCTCTTCGGTGCTGTCGTCCCCGTGTTCCACGGTCCGATGGCGGCGCCAGCAAGTCAATGCGCCCGTAGCTCAATGGATAGAGTACTGCCCTCCGAAGGCAGGGGTTGCTGGTTCGATCCCAGCCGGGCGCGCCAAGTCTGACAAGGGTTTCCGCCCGATCTTCCTCCAAGCGGTTTCGATTACGCGGTACACGCGTATCTCAGCACCTGTTCTCAGCGCCTGTTCGCGTTCGACCTCGCACGAGGCCCTGATCTACCGATCCGATAATTGGGGCCCAATCAGATAATCCCATCAAAAAGAAAAAGCCCGCACAAGGCGGGCCGGCTTTCTTCAATTCACAGCGACCGTAATCGTGGTCGCCGCTTCACCTGCGCGCCATGCTCAAGTACTGCCCGGCGTTGCGGCTCGCCTGCATGTTCGACTGATACTCGGCCCCCAGCGCCTGCCGGGCGGCCCGCGCGACCTCGACGATGCGGTTGTCGATCTCGTAAATCGACCGCAGCCGCGCCATGACTTCCTGCGGCGGCTGCGCGCCGAGCGAAGCGAGGAGCGGCGAGCGCGCGTCCGCGAGCTGCGCGGCCCGCTCCCACTCGCCGACCGCGACGGCCTGTTCGAGGTCTTTCGTCATCGACCAGATGTGCTCGATCGGGGCTACGTTTTGCATGGTTCGCTCCTGGCGGCGCTCAGCCCTTGTTCGTGGCGAGCGCGCCTGCGCTGCTGGTGCCGCCGAACAGTTGCGTGAGGTATTGCGAGTTGCTGTTCATCGTCGCCATCAGCGTGTCGAGCGCCGTGAACTGCGCCGTGTACATGCTGGTGAGCTGGGCTTGCCAGTTCGTCAGCGTCGTCTGCTGGTTCGACAGGCTCGTCAGGTCGGCGTTGATCGCGTCCGTGCGGTTCTGGATGATGCCGCCAGTCGACGTGTAGTTCGTGATGCTGTCGTCCAGTTGCGCGGCAATGCCGTTCACCGGGTTGAACAGCGACGCCACGACCGACTGGTTGTTCTGGAGCGCGCTGCTGAGCGTCGAGTCGTCGACCGACAGCGTGCCGTCCGACTGGAGCGTGATGCCGATCGCGGCAAGCGTCGTCTTGGAGGTGCCGCTGCCCACGCCGCTGCCCACAATCTTGGCGAGCTGGTTCTGGATCGTGCTCAACGTGGAGTCGCCGATCAGCACGCCTTGCGACGTCGAGTTCGCGTTGAACGCCGTGAGCGAGCCCATCGTCGTGACGAGCGTGTTGTAGAGCGTCACGAACGTGTCGATCGCCGAGCTCTCGGCGCTCGTGTCCTGCGCGATCGTGAGCGTTTGCGTGGTGCCGACCGCCGCAGACGTGAGGTTCAGCGTCACGCCGGAGAGGGCCGTCGTCACGGAGTTCGTGGTGCTGGACACGCCCACGCCGCCGAGCGTGAAGTACGAATTCTGGGCGGCCTGAGTCTGGGTCCAGCCCGAGCCGCTGATGGTCGACTGGCTGGGGTTGTACGTGTTGTTGCTGCTATCGGTGGCGGTGAGGTCGCTCGAGCTGCTGATCGTCTTGCCCGGCGTGGTCGTCACCGCGAGATCGTTCAGCGCGTCGGCCTTGCCGTTGGTCGTATTCGTGTCGCTGATCTGGATGCTGATGCCGCTCGACGCGCCCGTCGTGGTCGATTGCAGCACGAGGTGGGCGCCGTCCGAGCCGGTCACCACGGTCGCGGTGACGCCGGGATTGTTGTTCGACGAGTTGATCGCCGAGGCAATGCCGGCAATCGTGCTGTTCGAGCTGTTCAGCGAAATCGTGGCGCTCTGGCCGTTGACCGACAGGGTCATCGTGGCCGCGCCGGTGGCCAGGGCGGTCGACGCGTCGTAGCCCGCCGAAGTGAGCACCTGCGACGTGGCGACCTGCGAGACATTGAGCGCGTACGAACCCGCCACCGCGCCGGTTGCGGCCGAGGCGGTGACGCCGGTGCCGCTCAGGGTGGTCGAGAACGTACTGAGCGTGTCGCCGTCGCTGAGCGGCAGGACGGCTGCCTGCAACGCGGAGAGTGCCGCGGAGAGCGTGCCGTATGCCGAGATCAGCGTGTTGTCGGCGGTCTGTTCGGCGGCGATGGTCGCGGCCTGGCCGGCGGTCTTGCTGTTGACGAGCGCGGTGACGAGCGAGCTCGTGTCCATTGACGAATTGGTCGAGCCGCTGATGATCGACTGGGCGGCTGCCTGCACCGAGGCTTGGGCGGCGGCGGTCGTGGTCGCAACTGCGCTCGCGATCGCAGCAGTCGTAGATCCGGTTACGGTGGACATGAGGGGGCTCCGTGCGTCGGCAAGGCCGGTTAAAACGGTTGAATGCGTGGTTGAACGTGCGCTTGAGCGTACGGTCGAATGCGCGATTTAACGCTGGAAACGACAATCGGGAGGCAAGCCTCCCGACGGATTTGCGACCGGCGCGCGATGCGCTGCGCGCCGGAGGCCAGAGGCCGGAAGCGTCTTACTGGAGAAGCTTCAGGATCTGCTGCGGCTGCGAGTTCGCTTGTGCCAGCACCGAGATACCGGCTTGTTGCAGAACCTGTGCCTTGCTCAGGTTGGCGGTTTCCTGTGCGAAGTCCGCGTCCTGGATCGACGACTGGGCGCTCGACAGGTCGGTCGCTTGAGCTTGCTGCGTCGAGCCGATGGCGGTGAAGCGGTTTTGTGCCGCGCCAAGCGTTGCTTGCAGGTTGTTCAGCGTGGTCAGCGCGTTGTCGATCGACTCCATCGCCATGCTGGCGCCGCTCTGGCTGCTGATGTTGATGCTTGCCACGTCCGACGGCGTGTTCAGCGCGTCGATCGTCTTGCCGACCGTGTCGTTCGAAGTCGCAGTCGTGCCGCTGGTGAGGGTATCCAGCTTCGTGGCGCCAGCTGAGCCGATGCCCGAAGCATTGGCGGCGCTGATGGCGGTGTTGCCGTTGGCGTCGGTCGCCACGTTGGTGGTGCCGAAGATGGCCTGGGCTGCGGAGAGCGACAGGGCTTCGTTGTTCTGGTCGGTCAGCGTGTAGCCGCCCTTGCCGTCCGAGATCACGTTGATGGACGTGATCGTGGCGCCCGAAGCAACCGAAGCGCCGCTGTTGTCCAGCGACAGGCCGCTGAACGAACCGAGCGTGTTGCCGGCTTGCACGTTGCCGGTGCCGAGCTTGGCAGCCGACATGTCTTGCGTGAGGCTCAGGCTGATCGTCTGGCCGACGTTAGCGCCGACCTGGAACGACACGTTGCCCATCGAACCGTTGAGCAGGTTCATGCCGTTGTACGTCGTTTGCGACGCAATACGGTTCACTTCCGAAATCTGTTGCGTGACTTCCTGCTGGAGCGCCGCGCGGTCGTCGTCGGTCATCGAGCCGTTCGCTGCTTGCGTGGCCAGCTGGCGGATACGTTGCAGGCTGCTCGTCAGCGAGGACAGGCCGCTCGATGCCGTTTGCACCATCGACGTGCCGTCGTTCGAGTTCGACACGCCCTGGTTCAGACCGTTGATCTGGGTCTGCATGATGTTCGAGATCGCGAGGCCTGCTGCGTCGTCCGCTGCGCTGTTGATGCGCTTGCCCGACGACAGACGCGTGATCGCTTGCGACAGCGCGCTGCCCGAACCACTCAGGTTCTGCTGCGACACGAGCGAGTTGATATTGGTATTAATTCCGAGCATTTCAATTCTCCGAGTAGGGCAACGGCCCGATCCCAAAAAGCGGCAGCGGTAAGTGAGTTGGCCGCCTTGTTTGTGATAACGGTCCCCACCGGGAAAACTTTAAGGGAGGAATCGACAAAAAAAGTCAAATGGGGACAGAATAAATCCAGGGACGGGATCGGGCGCGGTGCCCGCAAGCGGATGTCCGGTGCCTGCGCATCGAAGGAATTGGGCGCGAAAAGCGTGCTTGTCTGCCGGATCGCGGGCTCGCGGCGGCCGATACACTGCCTGCTAGCCCAATTCCGCCGCCAGTCGTATGCCAACCGTCAGCATCCTTATTCCCGCGTTCAAGCCGACCTACCTGGCCAGGACTTTGGCGAGCGCCTGCGCGCAGAACTATGCGGACATCGAAATCCTGGTCGGCGACGACACCCCGGACGCCAGCCTGCGCGAGATTGTCGAAGGCGTGAACGATCCGCGGATCCGCTACTTTCACCACGGATTCCAGGACGGGCTGCGCAATCAGGAGGAACTGTGGGCGCGCGCGGCCGGAAAGTACGTGAAGTGGCTTTACGACGACGATCTTTTGATGGCGACTTCGGTGGCCACGCTGGTGGCGGCGCTCGAAAGCCATCCAGAATCGGCCATGGCTTTTCACCAGCGGGTGGTCATCGACGCCGACGACAAGGTGATCGACGTCCCGGCCGCGCTGCTCCAGCCCGGCGCGACAGCGCTGCTCGATCGCGCGTTTCTGGTCGAGAACATGGTGGTGAGCGCCAACAACTTCGTCGGTGAGCCCAGCAACGTCATGCTCGTGCGCGAGCGGGTCGATGTCCGCGCCATGATGAAGTACCGGGAGCACGCGTTCATCTATCTGACCGATGTCACGATGTACCTGAACATGGCCCAGTTGGGGCCGGTCGTCATCGCCGGCGGCTACCACAGCTGTTTCCGGCGGCACGCGACACAAAACTCCGGCGTTGCGAACCCGTGGCTCGCGGCGGGCTTTTTCGAATGGGAAATCATCGTGCGCGGCGAGGCGGCTGCCGGGACCATCGGCGCGGCGTCGCTCGACAAGGCGCGCGAGCGGCTGGACGAGGTTTACCGCTTTGCCATCGAGCAGCGCGGCCTGTTGGGGCTGGAGCCGCTGCGGCAAAGCCTGGACGAACTGGGGCGCATGCCGCCCCGCGAGCTGCCCGAGTCGCCCCGGTTCCTCGACGGCATCGCTCACGCGCGCGCGGTGGCGTCGGCAAAGAAGCGCAAGCGCGTGCGGCTCGTTTGCGCCACGCGGGGAAGCCAGGCGCAGTTCATGACCGAAACCGCGCTCGGCCGCTCATTGCGGCTGTATGGCGCTTCCGGGCGTGAAGACGACGTGGATATCCGCCTGACGATCAACAACACGCAGGGCTTGCCTGCCATCTACAACGCCGCGATCGAAGCGGCGGCCACTGATCCGGCGATCCTCGTCTTTATCCACGACGACGTCTGGCTCGCCGATTTTTTCTGGCAGGCGCGCATCCACGGCGCCGTGGACCATTTCGACGTGGTCGGTATCGCCGGCAATACACGGCGGGTGCCGGGCCAGCCGGCCTGGCATTCGACGACGCTCGCCTTCGAACCGGACACGGATCATCTGAGCGGAAGCCTCGGCCGCGGCCGGGGTATGCCCTGCGACGAAGTGAAGCTGTATGGCCCATCGGAGCAGGCGTGCAAGCTCCTCGACGGCCTCATGCTCATCGCCGACAGCGAAACGCTGCTGGCCAGCGGGGTGCGCTTCGACGAGCGTTTTGCGTTCGACTTCCACGATCTGGACTTCTGCCGGCAGGCCGAACTGGCCGGCCTGCGCATGGGAACGTGGGCGCTCAGCGTGATTCACGAGGGTGGACGGCGCTACGGCACTGCGGCATGGCACGAAGGCTACAACCGGTATCTGCGCAAATACGGCGAGACGGCGGGGCCTGACATGCCCCTCGCGCAGCTCGACGCCAATGAGGCGTAGTGAGGGGGAAAAGCCCCTTAGTTCCCCAGACTGAAATGGCGGCCCGAACCTCAAAATCTCGGGAACGACTCATCGCGATTGATCATGAAATTGCCCGGCCCCGAGCCCATCTACGTCACCCAGCCGTACATGCCACCGCTGGAGGACTTCATCCCCTACCTGGAGAAGATCTGGGACTCGCGGCGGCTGACCAATCATGGGCCGATGCACGAGCAGCTCGAGCATGCGCTCGCGGAGTATCTCGGCGTCGAGCACATCGCGCTCTTTTCCAACGGCACCCTGGCGCTGGTCACGGCCCTGCAAGCCTTGCGCATTGCTGGCGAAGTCATCACGACGCCGTACTCCTTCATCGCCACGGCGCACGCCCTGCGCTGGAACGGCATCGAGCCGGTGTTCGTCGACATCGACCCGGTGACGCTCAATCTCGACCCCACGAAGATCGAAGCGGCCATCACGCCCAAGACCACGGCGATCCTGCCGGTGCATTGCTATGGCAACCCGTGCAAGGTGGAGGCCATCGAGAAAATCGCCGACACCTATAACCTGAAGGTGATCTACGACGCCGCGCACGCCTTCGGGGTGCGCGATGCAGGCGGCAGCATCCTGCGCCACGGCGACCTCTCCGTACTGAGCTTTCACGCCACCAAGGTGTTTACGACCTTCGAGGGCGGCGCAATCATTTGCCCGGACAAAAAGACCAAACAGCGCATCGACAACCTCAAGAATTTCGGGATTGTCGATGAAACCACCGTCGTCGCGCCGGGCATCAACGGCAAGATGGCCGAGGTCAATGCGGCCTTCGGCTTGTTGCAACTGCAACACATCGACAAGGCGCTGGCCCGCCGCCGCGAGATCGGCGAGAAGTACGGCGACCTGTTGAAGAACGTGCCCGGCATCGAATGCGTCCAGCAACGGGAAGGCAACGGCACGAACTATTCGTACTACCCGATCCTCGTTGGGCCGGAGTATCCGGTCAGCCGGGACGCGCTGTTCGAGCACTTGCGGAAAAAGGGAATTCACGGCCGCCGGTATTTCTATCCACTGATTACCGAGTTCCCGATGTATCGCGGCATGCCAGGGGCTTCGCGCAGCAATTTGCCCGTGGCGGCGAAAGTCGCCACGGATGTGATTTGCCTGCCGATTTATCCGAACCTCACTGACGATGAGGTCGAAAACATTGCAGCACTGATTCGAGACATTACATGACTACCGATTACCAAACCCCCACCATCGAGCAGTTCATCGAAAACTTTCTGGTCGTCACGGACTTCCAGAATCCGGTGGAAGTGACCCCGGAAACGGAATTGAGCAGCCTGGACGAGTGGGATTCGCTCGCCGCGCTGGGCGTGATCGTGATGTTCGACACGGAATACGGCAAGGCGATCACGGGTGAAGACCTGAAGAAGTGCGCAACGATCACCGACCTCTACAAACTGCTCGGGTAAGAACATGGCTTTTTCCACTCTGCGCAACGTGCGCTTCGCAGGCATGGCGACATGTGTGCCCAGACGTGTCTATGACAACGTCCTCGACGCTCCGCCGCAAATCCGTTCGGAGCGCGAGCGCCTGGTGCGCAATATCGGCATCAAGACGCGACGCCTTTGCCCGGAGTGGCAGTGCTTTTCCGACCTGGCTTTCGACGCGACCGAGAAGTTGCTGGCCGAGCTGGAGTGGGACCGGGAAGAGATCGATGCGCTGATCGTCGTGACGCAGTCGCCGGACTACCCGATTCCGTCGACGGCGATCATCTTGCAGGATCGCCTGAAGCTGTCGCAGGCGACGATTGCCTATGACGTGAACCTGGGCTGCTCCGGTTATCCCTTCGGTTTGCATTTGCTGGGCAGCATGATTGCCGCCGGCGCGATCAAGAAGGCGCTGCTGCTGATCGGCGATCGCTCGGGCAATCTTCGCGACCCCTTGTTCTCCGATGCCGGCACGGCGACGGCGCTCGAATTCGACGAGAACGCGCCGCCCATGCACTTCGACCTCAACAGCGACGGCAGCGGCTACAAGGCCATTTGCCTGCCGGTCGGCGGCCATCGCGAACCGGTCGGCATCCACCATCTGATCCCGACTCGCGACGAAGGCGGCTTTTTCCATTCCGGGCTGGACTTGACGCTCGATGGCCCTGCCGTGCTGAGTTTTTCCACGCAGCGCGTACCGCCCGCCGTCGAAAAGATTCTGGAAAGAACCGGCATGAGCAAGGACGACATCGACTATTTCGTCTTCCATCAGGCCAACAAGATGATCAACGAAACCATCCGCAAGAAACTGGGCTTGCCGGTGGAGAAGGTGCCGTCGACCTTGCCGGATTTCGGCAATACGAGCGGTGCATCGTTGCCTGTGACGATGACGGCCCGCTTGCACGACGTGCTGGGCCAGGCCCGCCATCGCTTGCTGTTGAGCGGCTTTGGCATTGGCCTGTCGTGGGGCACGGTCATCATGGATATCGAAGGCGCGAAGCTTCCGGCATTGATCGAGTCATGAACATGGACAATCCGTTTTCGCTTTCCGGCAAGCGCATCCTGGTCACGGGCGCGTCGTCCGGCATTGGCCGCCAGATCGCGATCTCCTGCTCGCAGATGGGCGCGCAAGTCGTCATCACGGGTCGCGACCGCGAGCGTCTGAAACAGACGCTCGAGATGCTCGACAAGTCGGCGCTGGCAGGACATCAGGCAATACAAGCCGAGCTGACCAATGCATCCGATCGTGACGCATTGATCGCGGAACTGGGCGGCGTTGCGTTGAATGGCGTCGTGCATAGCGCCGGCATCTCGCGGCTCAGCCCGGTGCGCATGTTCACGGAGCAGCATTTGCGCGAAGTGCAGGCCATCAACGTCGACGCGCCCATGTTGCTGACGCAGGCGCTGCTCAAGCGCAATCTGGTCGCACAGGAAGGGTCGCTGGTATTCGTCGCCTCGATTGCGGCGCACATCGGCGTGGCCGGCGTCGCGGCTTATTCGGGCACGAAGGCCGCCCTGATCGCCATGACGCGCTGCCTTGCGATGGAAGTGGTCAAGCGCCGTATTCGCGCCAACTGCCTTTCGCCGGCCCTCGTCGAAACACCGTTGCTGGAGGCGACCGCCACCATGGTGGGCTCGATGGAGCAGGAGCGAAACAACTACCCGCTCGGCTTCGGCAAGCCGGAAGACGTGGCCAATGCCGCGATTTTCCTGTTGTCGAACGCGAGCCGCTGGATCACCGGCACGACGATGGTGATGGACGGCGGCTTGACCATCAGCTGACATGTCGAACGCTCATCGCAACCTGCTGATCGTCGGGGCCGGAGGGCTCGGCCGCGAAGTATTGGCCTACGTCGAGGACGACAATCCCTTATTCAAGGTGAAAGGCTTTCTCGACGGCCGTCCTCACGCGCTCGACGCAACGCCGCGCGACGTGCCGATCGTCGGCGATCCGCTGACGTACCAGCCGTTGCCGAACGAGGCGTTCATGGCCGCGCTCGGCGACCCGCAGCAGCGCTTCAAGTACACCGCCACGCTGCGCGACGTTCATCACGTCGATTTCGCGACGGTCGTGCATCCGCGCGCCAATGTCAGCAAGCACGCGCATCTGGCGCACGGCTGCATCATCGGCCCCGGTGTCGGCATTTCGGTCGACACGCACGTCGGCGCATTTACCTGCATTCAGGAATACACGGTTGTCGGTCACGATGCGCGCATTGGCGGGTGGAGCCAGATCAACAGCCACTGCACGATCGCAGGCGGCGCGCGTATCGGCAACTTCGTCACGATTCATCCCAACTGCGTGATTACGAGCCGCGCCGTCATTGGCGACGGCGCGACAGTCGCGCCGGGCAGCGTTGTCATCGGCCGAATTCCGGCAGGCATCACGGTCCTGGGCAATCCGGCCAAACGCTTTTCTTTCCGCTGATTTTATGTCGACTCAACAGATCCCGCCCCGCGCTTACGCCGATTCTGTCCAGCACGAAAACGAGTTGAATGGCTTGTTTCGTCAGTCCTGGCTTTTCGCCGGCCTGAAACTGGAACTGCAAGGCAACTCGCATCAGGGCGTGCGCCTCGGCAATACGGAAATCGTTCTGCAATGCGACGAGGCGGGCAAGCCGCGCGCGTTTCTGAATGTCTGCTCACATCGTCATGCCCGCTTGTGCGAGCCCGGCAAGCATCGCGGCTTCGTGCGTTGTCCGTACCACAGCTGGGTCTACGACAAGTGCGGCGTGCCGCTGAGCGTGCCGCAAAAGCAGGCGTTTCCTCAAGTCGTCGCTCAGCCGGAGAACTTCCGTTTGCAGGAGTTCGCGTGCGAGGCGGCAGGGGAATTCATCTTCGTGCGCCTCGCGCAAGACGGCCCGAGCCTGCGCGACTATCTCGGTTCGCAATATGACTTCCTCGAACACGCCAGCGTTGGCTTGGACGCGGTGCAGGACGAATTCCGCGAAGAGGTCGGCGCCAACTGGAAAGTCGTGATCGAAAACGCGCTCGAGGGCTATCACGTTCCCTCGGTGCATTCCGGCACGTTCATGGAAGTCGACGGCATGAGCCGCGAGAAAGAAGCGCCGCGCTTTTTCTTCGACGACGCTCGGCACAGCCACCTGGAACACGACGCCAACGCCGACTGGGTCGCCCGCTTCAAGCGCATGGAATCGAAGATCGGCAGCTGGCCGTGGCGTTTCGAGCATTACACGCACCATCACATTTTCCCGAACCTGACCGTGACGTCCTTCATGGGCTACAGCTTTCACGTGCAGCGTTTCGACCCGACCTCGGCGGAATCCACGACGGTGCATTCGCGCACGGTCGGCGTGAAATTCGAAGGCGCCACGGAGGCCGGGAAAAAGATGATGGAGCACATCTACGCCGACGGGCACGCCTTCACGAAGAAGGTGTTTGCGGAAGACGGCGCGATTTGCGCCAAGGTGCAGGCGGGCGTGCGCCAGGCGACGAAGCTGGCTGTTCTCGGCGAGGGAATCGAAGACCGCGTTCGTCATTTTCAGCAGGCCTATGTTGCAGCCCAACCCATTGAAGGACAGGAATGAGTGCCGTTGATATCGCGGGAAAAACTGCGGAAGAATCGTTTTATCGTCTGTTGGAGCAGTATCGGGAAGATGCGGCCTGCTTCGTCCCCGACAATGCGCGCAAGGTAATCGGGAAATACGGCAAGGAAACGAAATACGTCGTGCTCGGCACGAAGGATTTCGGCGCGCAGTTTATCGCCGCACTGGGCGAGAAGGGCCGCGCGCTGCATGTCGTGGACGACTTCAAATGCCATCGCGGCGAGCAGTTCTGGGGCGTGGATATCATTTCCACCGACGTCTTCCTCGATCTGGTCAAGAAAGACCCCGCCATCGTCGCGATCAATTCCTGTCGCTATGACCATTCCAAGCGCTTCTTCGACGATCTGTGCCGTCGCCACGAGATTCCCTGCCTGAATTTCGAGCAGGCGGTGCGTGTTCTCGACCTGAATTCGTCGCTCGACTATCGCGTGGCGGACTGGGCGCAGGTCATTGCAGACCGTGCCGACGGGTTCGTTGCGTTGTCGAAGCGCCTCGCGGACAGCTATTCGCAGGAAACGCTCTGGCGCGTGCTCTCGTTTCATCTGACATGCGACCCGGAGTGGTATCTGAACGTCGCCCGGCCGTATTGCACCTTGTATTTCCGCTCGGGCCTGTTGTCGTTCACCGATCACGAAAAATTCGTCGATTGCGGCGCTTCCATTGCGGAGTCCACGACGGGCTTGATCGGAACGACGCAAGGCAAGTTCGATCGCGCATGGATGATCGAGCCGGATAACCTCAACATCAAGACGCTCAAGCAATTCCTGCGACGTTTTGAAGGTACGGACGTGGAACGCAAGGTCAGCCTGCATCCTTATGCCGTTGGCGAGAGCCGCGCGATGGTGCCGTTCAACCATGTGGGCGGGCACGGCGGATCGATTCTCCCTGGCGGCGACGAAAAGCCCTCGGGGATGGTCGAGCTTCGCCCTGTCGACGAGATCATCGACGACGCGCCTACCTTCATCAAGATGGACATCGAAGGGTTCGAGCTGCCGGCGCTCAAGGGCAGCGTGAAATCGATCCAGGCCGGACATCCGAAGATGGCCATTTCGGCTTATCACCGCGCCACGGATTTGCTGGATCTCCCGGCATTCGTCGATTCCATCGAGCCGGGTTACCGGATCGGCCTGCGTCACCACACCGAAGACCGGTGGGATACCTGCCTGTACTTTTACTGAGCCGGCGAGCAAGGAAAAGCATGGCAATCAGTAACATCTTCATCGCCGGTATGGACAAGTGCGGCACGACCGCGCTGTCCGAATGGGTGGTCGCGAACGATCTGGCCGAAGACAGGGTGCCGGGTGTGAAGGAACCCGCGCTGTATGTCAGCGATGAACCGCATCCCGGCAAATTCCGCCTTCCCGAAGGGCGTCCGCTGCTGGACGCGACCGTGGCCTATTCCAAGAGCGCCGAATACATTGGCTTGCTGCCCGAGCACGACACCCGGATTGTCATTTGCTGGCGCAATCAGCTCGACCGGTCGTGGTCCTTGTACAAGATGCTGAAGGTCTACGAAAGAAGCGGCGCCGAACTCGACAGCTATTTCCTTTCGCCGCTGGAAAAGCGGGGGGCGGACGAGATCAAGCGCCGGACTTTTTTCGAAATCGTCGAGCGTTACTTTCCGCGGCGTCTACACGGCGTGTTCAAGGGATACGTCGAGAAGGAAATGGAGCATATCCGCACCCATAGCTTTCTCGAACGCGTCGAGTACGAAATGGGTTTTTATCTCTCACGGCAGCAGTGGCCGTTCTGCTCGGTGCTTGCCGGCGGGTTTTATTACCGCCCGATTCGCATGCTGCTGGAAAAATACCTGCCGCAAGATATCGCGGTGATCTCCGTCAATCAGCTTGCCGACCCCGATCGACGCCGCCACTTCGTTCGCGAGGTGTTCGAGCAGGACGTCGATACGCCTGACGTGCCGCTGTCTTTCTCGATCGAAAACATCGAGCTCGAAGAACCCAAGCCGGATTTCCGTGACAGGAAGTTCGACACGCTGCGCGCGTGCTTTCGCTACGACCTGGAACAAGCCCGTGAACTGGTCAAAACGACCTTGTTCGGAGACAGTCTGCTTGACCACGCCGGACTGGATCGCTATTTCACTGAACAGACAAGATAAATGACGAACGCATCCTCATCCCTGCGCGAGCGGCTGCTGCGCGCCTTTGCCGACGATACGGCGCCCGCGCGCGCCGCCGCCAGTCTGAAGGACGTGGCGCTGGTCGTCTGCGGTCCCGGCTCATTCCTCGCGTCGATTCATCTGCCGAGCTTGCTCGCGCGCGGGGCGAACGTGGTGCTGGCGGTGGACGACTGGTCGCGCGTGGACGAAGTCGCCGGCATTCCGGTGTGCACGTCCGGGCAGTTGGCTGCCGAACTGGCGCGGCGCGTGCCGAAGGGCACGCCGGTCAAGGCCGTCGATTTCACGCAGAGCCGCTATGGGCAGGCGCGCTTTCGCGCGCTCGCGCAGCATCTGGACCTGCCGATGCACGATCTCGTGGAATTGCTTGCGGCCTATGATTGCCCGGGCGTCTACGAGCCGGTGTTGCAGTATCGGGCGCGCACCAAAGAGCGTGCCGACGACTGGCTCGCTTTCGCCGAAAGCCTCGAAGACGAGCGCAGCCGCGAAACGCTCTATGCCGTGCTGCTCCAGCGCCTGGAATTCGATCGCCACGCGCTGGATTCGATCCTGACCAGCCCTCATGACGAATATTTCGGCGTGGGCAGCGCACATAGCGAAACCTTCGCGATCGGTACCCGTGAGCACTTCGTCGATTGCGGAGCGCATACCGGCACGGTCGTCGCCAAGCTGCTGGGCGCGACCGACTGGAAGGTGGAGAGCGTGCACGCGTTCGAGCCGGATGCGAAGAACTATGAGGCGTTGAACAAGCTGATGCCCTATCCGCTGCCTTTCATGAACGCGCATCACTGTGCGGTGTCCGACCGTAACGAGACCCTGCGTTTCCACGAAACCGGCACGATGGGCAGCCATGTCAGCGCGAGCGGCGGAGTCGAGGTGCCTTGCGTGAAGCTCGACGATCGGGTGGAAGACGCTACCTTCATCAAGATGGACGTCGAAGGTTTCGAGGCGCGCGCCTTGCGCGGCGCGGCGCAGTTGATCGCGCGGGCAAAGCCGAGAATGGCGATCGCCTCCTACCACTACGCGAACGACCTGCTCGACGTGGCTGATACGCTGCGCGAGATCGTCCCTGGCCATCGCCTGAACTTGCGTCATCACTACAGCTTCTTCTACGACAGCATCATCTATGCTTCGCCGCGCGATGACTGGGCGCCGCTGACGCGGGCGCAATAGGAAGCCCTTCGACATGGCTATTGAATCGAAGCTTCCGCCGCGATGCTTCTCCGATCCGGCTATCTTTGCCGCCGAGCAGTCGGTCCTGTTCGAGAGAACCTGGCAATTTGCCTGCCTCGGGACCGACGTCCGCGACGACAAGGATTTTGTGACCGGCAATGTCGGCAGGCAGCCATTCGTGTTGCAGAATTTCCGCGGCCGTCTCGGTGCCTTGCATAACGTGTGCTCGCATCGCGCGGCACCGTTGCAGCCGGCGGAACGCGGCAATCGCGGCCTGCATTGCCCGTATCACGGCTGGGTTTATGACCCGTCCGGCGTGCCGGTCGGCATTCCGCACAACGAGGCGTTCTATCCCGTTAGCGTGGAGGAGGCCAAATGTCTGGCTGCGAAGTCCTTTTCGCATGCGGCGTTGGGCAACCTCGTGTTCGTGTCGGCCGCACCGGACGCTGACTTGCGTACGCAGTTGGGCGAGCACGCCGGTTTGCTGTCGAGTATCGGCAACGCGCTCGACGACATCAGCTTTCGCACCCGTATCCATGCCGCGTGTAACTGGAAATTCCTGATGCACAACGGCTACGACGACATCCACGCGCAGTTCGTGCACCCGGTGTCGTCGCTGGATACGCGCGACTACACCGGCGCCGAGTGGTTGTCCCATCCTTTCGACGCCGCCGGCGAACGCATTCCCGAGGGTTACGGCAAACGCCATGCGTTGCTCAAGGTGATGATGACGCAAGAGGCGCTGGCGCGTAATGCGGCGATATTCGAAGGCCGCCTGGCGAATCGGGAATTTGCGTTCGACCACTACATGCATCTGGCGCTGTGGCCCAACGTCATCATTACCTCGGTGCAGGGCCTTTGGTACAACATCGTGCGTTATCGTCCGACTTCGGAGTCTTCGACGGAAATCGATGTGTGGGTGGTTCCGGGTCGCCAGAAAGACGGCCAGTCCAAAATCACGCCGGATGTCCTGTATCACCTGGCGCTCAGCGGCCTGCGCGTGTTCAACGAGGACATCGAGGCGGTCGAATCCAGCCAGCGCGGCATTGCGTCGGTGCGGCGCCATGCGGCATTGGGCAAGCGTGAAGACAAGATCATCAATTTCGACAGCGCCTACGTCGCCGCCATGACGCGCGCTGGTGTCGACATCGGCGCATAACCACGCCTAATCACGATACGAGAACGGTATTTCATGAGTCGCAAGATCATCGTATTTGGCGTTGGCCCTTTCTCGCGCATGGTCTGCTCGTTGTTCGCGGACAGCGGCGCCGACGCGGTTGTGCGTACGGCGCATCAGCGTTTCATCCCGCAGGACGAGCAGGGCGATTTGCCTTTCGTGCCGTTCGAGGCGCTGGCGCAGAGCCATCCGCCGCACGAGTACGAGGTGTTCGTCGCGCTGGAGCACGCGAGGCAGAACGCCGCGCGCGCCGAAATCGCCGAAACCGCCCGCCAGCAGGGTTATCGACTGGCTTCGTACGTCAGTCCTTCGGCGCAACTCGGCGCGGGTGTTGTCATCGGTGAACACAGCCTGGTGCTCGAAGGCGTCATCGCGCAATACGGCGTGCAGATCGGCGACAACGTCATCGTCGGGGCAAAGTGTTTCTTCGGTCAGGGTACGGAAGTGGGCAAGAACGCCTACTTCGGCTCCGCGGTGTTCGTCGATCGTTACGCGAAAATCGGCAGCCATTGCACGATGGGGAGCCAGGTTCGCATTGCCGAATCGGTGAACGTGCCGGCCTGGTCCTATCTCAGGGCGTTCGAGGATGTGCGCGCCTCGTCGACGGAACCGGTTTTCGTCCATGAGGCGCTGCGCGCGGCCGCCCGCATTGTCGATCGCCGGCTTGCCGTAGAAAAATAGAGCAGGGCGTGCCGCCCCCGCTTTTTGGGGGCCGCAGACGCCGCGAAACACAACGAAGCTAGCGCAGCCTTCCGGCATCGGCTTCGTTTCCGCTCATGTCAGGCTGCGCTCGCCGGAGTCCGGCGGGACTCCGGCTTGCATTGCGCTACTCCCCGTATTTCCCCAGATACCGCTCGTACCCCTCACGCCAACCCGGCGACCCGAACGCCCCTCCGCTTTCGTGCACCACGCTCAACGGCCAGGTGCCCATGCGCAGGCCTTTGAGTTCGGCCTGGCGGCAAAAATCCATGTCGTAGAAGTGGAACTTGAACTGCTCGTCGAATCGCACGTCGCGGCTCACCAGCGTTTCACTGTCGGCAATCAGCAGGAGGCCGTCGAGCAGCTTGCATTCCTGTGCGACCGGGCCGAAGTTCGACACGTCATGGCACGGGAATCCCTTGCCGTGGCCGACCGTTCCGCTCAGGTAGCGGCGCTCGTCCCAGCGCAGATCGGGCGTTGCGAAGATCCATGACGGCTGCTTCGGCAGGCGGCGCAGGTTGCCGGCGAGGCCCACTACGTCGAATTGCGTGAGCGACCGGCGCACGCGCAGGTTCCAGAAGAAGTCGCTGAGCCAGATGTCGTCGTGAATGAAGACGAGAATCGCCGGGTCGTGCTTTGCCTGCTCGATGGCCTCGTTGTAGATGGTGGAGAGCCCGCGCGAGTTGCTCGCGAACAGTTGAAGCTGGATGTCCGGCTGGTTCGCGTACGGCTTGAGCGTGCGGCCCAGTGCGGTTTCGGTCCAGAACTGCTCGCGGCTGCTCCGCGTGCCGCAGACCAGACGGATCGGCTTGAGTGCCGCGGGAGTGTTGTCGACGTTGTCGCTCGTCGCGACCGGCGTGGCCGCCGCTCTGGCGGCGGGTTGCGCGTCGACTTCCCGCGCCGCGGCCGGCTGCGCCAGCGCATGCTTGTCGCGCGCCGCCACCTCGAAGTGGACGGGTTCGAGCCCGTCGCACCAGCGTTGCCACATCGTGCGCAGCGCGCGCGAAGCGGCGTCGGCGATCGTTTCCGCGCTGATGAGCGAGGACTGCGCGCAATGCGCCCGAAGCTCGCCGCGCACCATCGCGAGCGCTTCCGGGTCGGCGGCCAGCGCGACGCACTTGCTCACGAAGTCGTCCTCGTCGCGCGCGACGAATGCCTCGTCGATGCCCAGGTGCGAGAGCCAGCCCGTGCTGCCGCGGCTCGCCATCGAGACACCGGGCAGGGTCACGGTCGGCACGCCCATCCACAGCGCGTGCATGGTCGTGGTCGAGCCTGCGAACGGAAAGGCGTCGAGGCACACATCGACCTGATGGTGCTGCTCCAGATAACCCGCCATGTCCACGCGCGGCAAGAAGCCGATGCGGCTGCCGTCGATCCCTTCGTTCGCGAACAGCGCGCTCACCTTGCCGATCTGCTCCGGCGCGACAATCGCCCCGATGACCATGCGCGAGTGCGGCACCTCGCGCAACACGCGCGCCCACAGCGCGACGACTTCCGGCCCGATCTTGAGCATCTTGCTGAAGCTGCCGAAGGTCACGAAGCCGTTCTTCAGGGCGGGCAAGGCGTTGACTTCGGGCGCGAGCGGGTGCGGCTTGAACGGCGCGAGCGCCGGCAGGAACACGAGCTTTTCGGAGAACTGCCCGGCGAACTGCGCAAGCGGCGTGACGAAGCGGTCCGACAGGTAATAGTCGATGGCCGTCAAACCCGTCGTCGACGGATTGCCGATCCAGCTCGCCTGCACCGGCGCCGGTTTGTGCGCGAAGGTCACGAGCCGGTTGCGGCCGGTATG
Source organism: Paraburkholderia unamae (assembly GCF_003096875.1). Lineage (NCBI taxonomy): Bacteria > Pseudomonadati > Pseudomonadota > Betaproteobacteria > Burkholderiales > Burkholderiaceae > Paraburkholderia > Paraburkholderia unamae. The sequence goes on along the minus strand of NZ_QEOB01000001.1, from coordinate 142,412 downwards.
GCCGGACAGATCGATGAGGATATCGATGCCGTCGGCGCGGATCTTTTCCGCGAGCGCCGCGTCGCTCATCCCGGCAACCAGATGCCAGCCCTGGGCGTGGGCGCGAATCTGCCCGGTGTAGCCGTCGCTGACCGTGTGGTTCGAGTAGAAGTGCAGGGCGAGGCTTGTGTCGCGCGCCAGATGCTCGACGATCGACAGCAGGAAATAGGCGATCGGATGATTCAACAGGTCGCCCGAAACGAAGCCGATGCGCAGACGCCGCGACGCATCGCGATCATTGGCATGCTTTGGCCGGCGCGCGCGCAGGGGCGCCTCGTGGCGCGTCGCGAATTCGCGGTACTGCGCGAAGGTGCTCGCTGCGTCGAGACCGTACTTGTGCATCAGGCAGAACAGCAGGTTGCTGTGCACCTGCGCCTGCATCGGCGCCAATTCGAGTGCGCGACGCAAGGCAGGTTCGGCCGCCTTGCTATCGCCATATTCGAGCAGCGCGACGCCCAGGGCGTCGTGCGCGAGCGCGTTGTCCGGCGTGAGCGCCACGGCGCGGCGGAAACAGTCGATGCTTTCGGCGTGACGGCCCATCGCCTGCAAGACGACGCCCAGGCTGTGATGCAGCGCCGCGCTCTCGGGATGGCGTTCGAGCGCCTGGTGGCAGTGCGCTACGGCTTGCTCTAACTGGTGCGTGATTTTCAGCGCGTCGGCGAGCAGGGTTTGCGCGGAGAGGGTGTCGGGCAGCAGGGCGGCGGCGCGCTCGGCGGCGCTCGCGAACTCCGTGTGCTTGCCCAGGCGTTGCCACGCGCACGCGAGCGCGAGCCAGCATTCGCCGTGCGACGGGTATTGCTGCGTCAAGCGCTGCGCGGTCTTGAGCGCCGCCTCGATTTTTCCGCTGGCGAAGAGATCGGTGTACTGGCGCATCTCCTTGGCGTTCGCGCGCCGGCCATCGCTTTTTGCCGGGGGCGCGGCATCCGCCGCGGCGATCTCGCGTTCGGGTTGCGCCGCGACGGTCGGCGCGACGGCTTCGGCCGGAACCGGTGCGGCGACGTCGAAATGCTCGGGCGCGAGCCCGTCGCACCAGCGCTGCCACATGATGCGCAGCGCGCGTGATGCGGCTTGCGCGACCGGCTGCGCACGGAACACGTTCGACTGCGCGCAGTGCGGGCGCAGCTCGTGGCGCAGCGTCGCGAGCGCCTCGACGTCGGCGGCGAGCGTCACGCACTTGCGCACATAGTCGTCCTTGTCCTGCGCGACGAAGGGCGCGTCGAGTCCGAGCAGCGAGAGCCAGCCCGTGCTGCTGCGGCTCGCCATCGAGTCGCCGGGCAGCGTCACCGTAGGCACGCCCATCCACAAGGCTTGCAGCGTCGTGGTCGAGCCGCCGAACGGAAACGCGTCGAGAATGACGTCGATCTGGTGGTGCTGCTCCAGATACTCCCGCATGCCCTTGCGCGGCAGAAAGGCGAGGCGCGCCGCGTCGATGCCTTCGGCCGCGAACAGCGCGGTCAGCTTGTCCATCTCGTCCTGACCGGAAATCGAACCGATGGCCAGACGCGCATCCGGCACTTCGCGCAGCACGCGCGCCCACAGCGCGACGACCGCCGGTCCGATCTTGCTCATCCGGCTGAAACTGCCGAACGTCAGAAAGCCGTTGCGCGCCGCGGGCAGCGCGTTCACGGGCGGCGCGTGCTCCGGCGCCCGGAATGGCGCGAGCGCGGGCAGGAACACGAGTTTTTCCGTGAACTTGTCGGCGAACCGTTCGAGCGGCGTGACGAAACGGTCGGTAAGGTAATAGTCGATGGACGCGAGTCCGGTCGTGGCCGGATTGCCGATCCAGCCGACCTGCACGGGCGCCGGTTTGTGCGCGAACGCCGCAAGCCGGTTGCGGCCCGAATGGCCCGCGAGGTCGATGAGGATGTCGATGCCGTCCGCGCGGATCTGCTGCGCGAGCGCGGCGTCGGTGAGACCGAATACGTCACGCCATCCGCCGGCGAACGTGAGGAGCCGGGCCGTGACGCTGTCGCGAGCCGGATTGTTCGAATAGAAGTGCAGCGAGAGGCCGTTGTCCTGCGCGAGATGCTCGACGGCGGGCAACAGAAACGACGTCACGGGGTGATCCACCAGATCGCCCGAAACGAAGCCGATGCGCAGTCGCCGCGACGGATCGCGCGGGTTCGCATGGTCCGGCCACTGCGCGCGCAGCGGCGCTTCGTGGCGCTGCGCGAACTCGCGCGCCTCGGCCCGGAACATCGCCATGTCGCGATCGACCTTGTGCATCAGGCAGTGCAGCAAAGCGGTGTACGCGCTGGCGTCCATCGGCGTCAATTCGAGGGCGCGGCGATAGGCGGTTTCCGCCTCCTCGTTCTGGCCGTGCCCGAGCAGGGCGGTGCCGAGCGTGCCGTAGATGTCGGCATGGCCGGGCGCGAGCGCCGCCGCGCGGCGGCAACTGGCGATGCTTTCGGTGTAGCGGTGCGTCCCCGTCAGGCTGTTTGCCAGCATGCGATGCAGTTCGGCGTAGCGGGGAAACTGCTTGAGCGCCTCGCGGCATGCGGCCTCGGCGCGCGGCCAGTCGGCAATGGCGCACAGTGCGCTCGCCAGCAGCATGTGGGAAACCAGATCCTGGGGGAGCAACCGCACCGCGTGCTGCGCGGTGGCCACGGATTCGGCGTACTGCGCGAGACGCTGCTGCGAGAGCGCGAGCGCCCGCCAGCCTTCTCCGTGCGACGGGTAATGCGTCGTCAGGCGCAGGGCGGCTTTGAGCGAAGCCTCGATCTCTCCCTGGCTGAACAGGGCCGCGTGCTCGTTGAGCTCCTCGACGCTCGCGCGACGCGTATCGCTCGACGGCATGCGGGCGATCAGCGTGGCGAAGGCCGGCTCGCGCACGCCGAGTTGCTGCGCCAGGTCGCATGTGGCCCGCGCCGCTTCGGTCTGGCCGCTCTCGATCAGGGCGTTGATATAGCCGACCCAATACGGGCCGTTGTTCGGCTCGCGATCGAGTGCGGCTTCGAAATGCGGCCACGCCTCGGCCTGGCGGCCCGATTGCACGAGCAGCAGCCCCAGATGATGGTGCGCGCCGGCGTGATCGCGAATCGCGTCGAGAATCGCGGTGTAGAGCGAAGCCGCCTCGTCGAATTCCTGCCTGCGGTGATGCTCGAACGCCGCTTGCATGACGACGGCAATGTCCTGCTCCAGCTGTGGTTCGCGCTCGGGGGCGGCGGTTGAAGTAGCGGCAGTGGACATGTCGAATTCACGCATAGATGGCGAGGAGGCGGAGCGTGCCATTATGCGGGGCGCTCCGCGGGCCCTAAGCGCCGAGCTAACGCCAAAACGACCGTCAATTACGAATAACGGCGACGTGTTCCGGCAAAAGGGGCGCAAGCTATTACGACCTCTTTTGCATGCTGAATCGATTGCGCTCGACCGCGACCGGGCGCGACCCACTGCAACCGGGCGCGCGGCATGCGGCTCGCCTGCCGTGCTCGCCTGCAACCTCGTGGGATGCGGCGTATGCTCAACGGTCCCGGGCTCGCCCGCACCACCCGACCACTCAACCCTGGAGCCATCATGGAACTACGCAGGATCGGCACTTCCGCCTTGCAGGTCGCCCCGCTCATGTTCGGCGGCAACGTCTTCGGCTGGACGGCCGACGAAGCCACCTCGTTCTCGATCCTCGACGCGTTCACCGACGCCGGTCTCAACTTCATCGACACCGCCGATGTCTACTCCGCCTGGGTGCCCGGCAATCACGGCGGCGAATCGGAGACGATCATCGGCAAGTGGATCGCGAAAAGCGGCAAGCGCGACAAGGTGGTGATCGCAACCAAAGTCGCGAAGGATTCACGCCGTCCCGGCCTCTCCGCCGCCAACATCGCGGCGGCCGTGGAAGATTCGCTGCGCCGCCTGCAAACCGATTACATCGACGTCTACTTCTCGCACGAGGACGACCAGAAGGTGCCGCTCGAAGAAACGCTCGGCGCCTACCAACGCCTGATCGAGGCGGGCAAGGTGCGCGTGGTCGGCGCGTCGAACTACACGGGCGCGCGCATCGAGGAGGCGCTCGCGGTCGCGAAGACCTCGGGACTGCCCGCGTATCAGATCATCCAGCCCGAGTACAACCTGTACGATCGCGCCCACTACGAGGCCGATCTCGAACCGGTCGCCATGGCGCAGAAGCTCGCGGTCGTGCCCTATTACAGCCTCGCGAGCGGCTTTCTTTCGGGCAAATATCGCTCGCGCGAGGATCTCGCGAAGAGCGCGCGCGGCTCGCGCGTGGAGAAGTATCTCGATCACCGCGGCATCCGCATTCTCGCGGCGCTCGACTACGTGGCCGAACGCCACGGCAGCACACTTGCGGCCGTCGCGCTTGCGTGGCTGATCGCCCGTCCGAGCATCACCGCGCCGATCGCGAGCGCAACTTCGCTCGATCAGCTGGAAAGCCTCGCGGCGGCGGTGCGCCTGAAGCTCGATCCAGCCGATGTCCAGGCGCTGAACGACGCGAGCGCCTGAGCGTAAAACTGCTCAAAACGACGCAAAACGGGGACAAAGTCAGGGCAAAAGCGCGCGAGTCGGTGTTAATCCAGGTGTCCTAAACGATGCGGCGAGCGCGACGGCCGTGGGCGGTCGCGCAAGTCACTGAGTAGAATCAAGAAACCCTGGTCGCGCAGATCGTTTCCTGATATCATTGAGAGTGAATTGAGATCTTTGCCTGTTTTGTTGCCGTGTTCGTTACTGTTGGCGGCCGCAAACCGGCGATCAGGTGTGTTGCAGCAAGGTCTACCTGATCGCGTTCCGCTGTGAACCCCCTACTTCTCTTTTCCGGCCTCCGTGGCCGCCTTGCCTCTCGTTCAGCCCCAGTGTGGCGAACGACCGGAGGGCCGGGGCGTGAGCGACTTTGGCGCTCGCGCAATTGAACCGTATCAAGCGATTTGAGTTAGGAAATACATGACGACGATTCTTCTGAAGGAAAACGAGCCGTTCGAAGTGGCTATTCGCCGCTTCCGCCGTGCAATCGAAAAGAACGGCCTGATCGCCGAGCTGCGTGAGCGCCAGTCTTACGAAAAGCCGACGGCAGTTCGCAAGCGCAAAAAGGCAGCTGCTGTGAAGCGCCTGCACAAGCGCCTGCGCAGCCAGATGCTGCCGAAGAAGCTCCACTAAGCTTTTTCGCGCTTTTTGCTGTTCCGCCAAACGGCGGTGCATGCTTCGAAAGAAGCTGCACCGCCGTTTGCATTGGTGCCGCACGATTGACGATTGGGCGCGGGCCACGCCGTGCTTCACGCGATCAGGCCGCGTCCTTCAGGCGCGCGGGCGATAGCCCGAACTGCGCGGCGATCGCGCAAAGCCGCTCGCGCCACTCCCACACGCCGAACACGTCGTGGACGTTTTGCAGGCAACTGAGCAGCTTGATTGTGGCGGGGTCGTAGATGTTGAGATGGGCGCGCAGCAGCGCCTTTTTCAGCGCTGCCACGCCGACGTCCATGTAGAGCGGCACGTCGCCCGCCTCGCGGCCGACGTAACGCACCGGTATGCCTTCCATGGCGCTCATGTAGTCGCGCGGCCGGATGAAGCTGCCGACCGGGCAGCCGCCATAGCTGTGCCCCCCGCCGCAGCCGCCGCCCCGGTAGGCGCCGCCGCCATGCGGAAGCAGTGCCGCGCACCCTTGGCCAAGAAGATGCGCCACCGCGCGGTCGAAGATCTCCTGATGCGTCAGGAAGTGGACGTTTTTCATTTCAGCCCCCTGCTGCCCAACTGCCGGGCACAGCGGTTAATTCCCAGCGAATGCGGCGCCGCCGGCCTTCCCGCCGGCTATTTCAAGCGTTCCCCTGACACGCCTGCACTCACTTTCAGTTATAGCGGCACGCCGGAAAACGAACGTGGGGCTGCGCACCGTGGCGACACGAAAATGCCTCGGACCGAAGTGCGCGGGTGACCGTGAAATCTGCGCAAAGCCTTGGTGGACAAGGATTCGCGGCGTATCGAGGCAGAGGCTTGGGACTTTCCCGGACGACCGGCGCCCGGTGGCTGGACTGTTGCCTTGACGCCGCAGCCCGGTGCTTGCACGGCTGCGTTCATGCGTGCCGCGCGGGCCGTTCCAGCCGCTCAGGCGCGGCGCTTCTTTTTCCCTTGCGCGGTGCAAGCGGCGCGGCACATGCAGTCGTGTTCGTGGTCGTTGACCATGCCGACTGCCTGCATGAAGGCATAACAGATCGTCGTGCCAACGAATTTGCAGCCGCACTTCTTGAGCGCCTTGCTGAGCGCGTCCGAGATTTCGGTGGAAGCCGGCGCGTCGCGATACGAGGCCCAGTCGTTCTGGATAGGCGTGTCGTTCACGAAGGACCAGACGAACTTCGCGAGCGAGCCGTGCTCGGCCTGGATCTGCTGCACCGCGCGCGCGTTGGCGATGGCGGCCTCGATCTTGGCGCGGTTGCGCACGATGGAGGCGTCCTGCATGAGCGTTTCCACTTTCGCAGGCGTGAAGCGCGCGACCTTGGCGATGTCGAAGCCCGCAAAGGCGCGACGATAGCCCTCGCGCTTGTTGAGGATCGTGGACCACGAGAGCCCGGCCTGCGCGCCTTCGAGCACGAGCATTTCGAACAGATGCTGGTCGTCGCGCGAGGGCACGCCCCACTCCTCGTCGTGATATTGGACGTACTGCGGCGACGCGCTGGCCGATACCCAGTTGCAGCGGTGTGTCACGGTGAGTTCTCCTTGCGAGACGTCGTTCAGGCCACGCAAGCATAGCGGATCGGGGGCGCCCCGCCACCCTGGCCGGATGGCCGATTGTGCGAACGCAGTGAAGCCGTTAGTCTCTGCGGCACGAAGCGATATTCAGCCCGGCCAGGGTCGCTTTTTGGCCTTCCCCTGGTTATCGGACCAATCGAACCCGACTCACACGCGCGCGAGGCGCGGCAGACATCATGCAGAAATACACTTGGTTGATCGGCGTGGACGGTGGCGGCACCGGCACGCGCGTCGCGCTTGGCGACACGAACGGCGCTGAACTCGCGCGCGCCTCGGCGGGGCCGTCGGGGCTCGGGCTCGGCATCGAGCGCGCCTGGCAGTCGATCGAGGAAGCCTGCGGCGCGGCATTCGCGCAAGCGGGCCTTGCGTTCGACTGGTCGCAATGCGTGCTCGGTTGCGGGCTTGCGGGCGTGAACAATCCGGACTGGCAGGCGGCGTTTCGCGCCGCTGCGCCGCCGGTCGCCGGACTCGCCGTGGAGAGCGACGTCTACACCACGGTGCTAGGCGCGCATGCCGGGGCGCAGGGCGTGGCGGTTGCGCTCGGCACCGGCAGCATCGCGGCCGCGCTGGACGAGCACGGTCAGTGCCGCATAGCCGGCGGCTTCGGCTTTCCTTCGGGCGACGAAGCCAGCGGCGCGTGGTTCGGCCTGCGCGCAATCGCCTGGGCGCAGCAGGCGCTCGACGCGCGCGCGCCCATGGACGACTTCGCGCGGGCGCTGCTCGCGCACGTTCATGCGAGCGACCGCGAAAGCCTGATCGTGTGGCAGTGCGCGGCCAACCAGACGGCCTACGCGCGCCTCGCGCCGGTCGTGCTCGCGCATCGCGAGCATCCGTTCGTCGCGAAGCTGCTGGCCGAGGCGGGCGTGGAGATCGCGAAGCTCATCACCGCGCTCGATCCGTCGGCCCGCTTGCCGGTGGCGTTGTCGGGCGGGCTTGGCCAGCCGCTGCGCGAATGGGTGCCGCAGGCCGTGCGCGATCGCCTGCGCGCCCCGCTCGCCGATTCCACCAGCGGCGCGCTGCGGCTCGCGCAACAGGAAGCCCGCAGGCTGGCGGGCGGCTAGCCATCGTTTCCTTCAATCGTCGCTTCGCTTAAGGGTCGAATGCGATGCATTGCGAGGCCAATGCACGGAGATCGGGCGGCGACACCGGCAACGCGCACGGCACGTAGGTCAAGGGCAATGCCCCGCCGCAGATGCTACGATTCAGGGTTTCCCGCTAGCTGTCCGATCACCATGTACAAGGTCATTGCAACCGATCTCGACGGAACGCTGCTCAACAGCGACCATCAGGTCGATCCGTTCACGGTTGCCACGCTGGGCGCGCTCGACGCGCAGGGTCTGCCGTTCGTCATCGCCACCGGCCGCCACTATTGCGACGTGGCCGGCATTCGCGACGTGCTGGGCATCCGCCCGTATCTGATCACCGCGAACGGCGCGCGCGTGCACGCACCCGACGACACGCTCATCCACGCAAGCAATCTGTCCGCGCCCGTCGTCGAGCGCCTCGTGGCGCCCGACACCGTTGGGGCGCATGGCCGCGTGATCGTGAGCATTTATACCGACGACGCGTGGCTCATCGACCGTCACGCGCCGGAGTTGCTCGCGTATCACCAGGACTCGGGCTTCGAGTATCGTGTGGCGGAGCTGCGCACCTATGCGGGCGCGGGCATCGCCAAGGCGCTGTATATCGGCGAGCCGGCGGATCTCGCGCACGTCGCCCAGAATCTCGCGCGCGAGTTTGGCGACGCGCTCTATGTCACCTACTCGCTGCCCGATTGTCTCGAAGTGATGGTGGCCGGCGTGTCGAAGGGCCGCGCGCTGCGCGTGGTGCTGGAGCGGCTCGGCATGGATGCGACGGGTTGTGTCGCGTTCGGCGACAACATGAACGACATCGACCTGCTCGAAACGGCGGGCCATCCGTTCATGATGAACAACGCCAATCCCGATCTCGTCAAACGGCTGCCTTCGGTGCCGCGCATCGGCAATAACTTCGAGGCCGGTGTCGCCCATCACCTGCGCAAGCTGTTCGCGCTCAACGACGAAATCGCGTCCTGACAAGCGTAGCAAGCGTGACAAGCGGCGGATGCCACGCGAGGCGCGTCGTCATCGCGCCCGCGCTTTCTGCCTGAGCGTGCCTGCGCGCTACTGCGCAGCAGGCAGTTGCGCGCACGGGCAGTCGTCGGAGCGCCCGTCCAGCCCTTCGCGCTCGTGCGAGAAATGCGCGCGCGCAACGTTGCCGCTCCAGTCGATGCGAACCACGTAAATGCTGTCGAAGTCCGCGCTTTCCCAGTGCGGCACATCGCTCGCGTTGCCGCCATGCGCGGCGACGACACGCCGCACGAACGACTCGATTTCGCGATGCTCCCAGGCGACGACCACGGTACGCCCGCGCCACTGCGGATCGATGAACGCGGCTTGCAGCGAATCGATTTGCGAGTGGCCGTATGGCGTCTGGATCGGCATGCCGAACTGGATCGCGGTCGGCTCGATGGTGGCGAGCGGGCGCACGTAATAGTACGGACGGCCGTTGTCGTTCTTCTGTTCGCCGGGGTCGGGCGCGTAGATGGCGTCCGGTTTGCCGTACTTGGCCGCGATCACCGCCGGCAGCGCAAGCGCGCGATTCAGGCCTTTGCAGTTCAGCTGGCCGAGTCCTTCCGCGGGCTTTTCGCCGTGCCTCACGAAAACGAGCGTCTCGATGTCGCGAGCCTGGCTCGTGCTGTTCGTACGGCTCGCGGCTTGGTGAGCGCGCACGGGTGCGGGAGTCGCCTCGCTAGTGCCACCCGCCTGCGGCAGCGGCGCGCAAGCGCAAAGCACTGCGCCAAGGCATGCGGCCAGCATCGAGGCGAGCGTCGGGGTAAGCCGGGACGGCCGGGTTCGTGAGCGCTTCATGCGGTGGCGAGGGAGTCGAGGTGGCGTACGATTGCAACAGGATGGAACTGTTGCCCGATTCTAGCAGTGCACCCGCAATGGGCATGCTGCACCCGCCAAGGCAAACGGGCGCCGCAGCGCCCGTTTGCCAATCCCTCTCCAGAATCCGGAAAATAGTCGAGCCAGGCTTCGCCCGGCTCGAACCGTCGCGACGCCTCAGGCAGCTTCGCGCACGGCAACGGTTGCGAGCGCTTCGCGCCGCCCCGCCACCGCCGGATACACGATGCCTGCGATGATCGCGCCGACAATCGGTGCGACCCAGAACAGCCACAACTGCGAGATTGCCTCGCCGCCCACGAACAGCGCCGGGCCGGTGGAGCGCGCCGGATTCACCGAGGTGTTGGTGACCGGAATCGAGATCAGGTGGATCAGCGTGAGGCACAGGCCGATGGCGATCGGCGCGAGGCCGGCCGGCGCGCGCTTGTCGGTGGCGCCGAGGATCACGAACAGGAAGAAGGCGGTCATGACGACTTCGCAGACGAAGGCCGCGCCCATCGAATAGTGGCCCGGCGAGTGCTCGCCGTAGCCGTTGGTCGCGAAGCCGCTTGCCACGAGGTCGAAGCCCGGCTTGCCCGTGGCGATGAGCGAGAGCACGAACGCGCCGATGACCGCGCCCACCACCTGGGCGACGATATAGGGCACGAGGTCGCGCGCCGGGAAGCGGCCGGCCACCATGAGGCCGACGCTCACGGCGGGATTCAGATGGCAGCCCGAGATGTGGCCGATCGCAAACGCCATGGTGAGCACGGTCAGGCCGAACGCGAACGCCACGCCCACGAAGCCGATGCCGAGCCCATGAACCGGGCCCGCGAAATTGGCGGCGAGGACGGCGCTGCCGCAACCGCCGAGGACCAGCCAGAATGTGCCGATGAGTTCGGCGGTGAGTCGTTTGGACAAGTGCATGGAGTGACACCTCGAAAAGTCGATTTTTGAAGGGGCCGCGAAAAGCACCGGCACCTGGAAATGCCAGATTCTAGGCAGTCGCCCTTTGGTGAGGTGTCAAGGATTGTCAATTTTGACGTAATTGAAGGAATTATTGCGATTGATGTACCTCGAATAGTTGTCGGAACGATAGAACGTTAAATCGTGGAATTACGTGATAAAGCAGTATTAATAGCGATTGCGAATTCCGTTATTTACGTCTAATCTCCGATCGAGTCGGTTAGACGGACAATGAAGGGGGGATAGAAATGTCGCAATATTCAGAACTCAAGGCGCAGATCGCGAGACTCCAGGCTCAGGCGGAAGATGCGCGGCGTACGGAGATCGCAGACGTCATCACCACGATCAGGGAGAAGATCGCCGAGTACGGTCTCTCCGCCCAGGACCTGGGGTTCGCCGAGGCCGCGCGTCGCGGGCGTCCGCCGAAGAAGGCGCCGCTGCCCCCGCGCTATCAGGATCCGAAGACCGGCGCGACCTGGAGCGGGCGCGGCAAGCCGCCCAAGTGGATCGCGGGCAAGAACCGCGAGCGCTACCTGATCGCCTGACGCGCGCACGCGTCCGCGCATGCTGGAGAGCGTCGCAAAGACGCCGGAAAGCACGATGGCGCCCCAGCGGCGCCATCGCAATTCCAATAAAAGAGCCGCATGATCCATGCGGCTCTTTTTTTCACCTCGGGCGTAATTACGCTATTCGATCTGACGCAAACGATTCACGCCGCACATTTGTCTGGATTTATCTCGAAAGTCGCACGCGATCGTATTCAGCCTGCGGCCACACGGCGCAGTACCGGACGCTGTGCGGCTTCGTTGAGCGCGGTATAAGTGTCGACATAATTGCGCGCCATGATGTGCGAAGTGAATCGGCTTTCGAATTGAGTGCGAATCGCTTCGCGTGAAAGCGAATCGATATTCTGGAGCGCCGCCACCGCGCTTTGCACGTCCTCGACGATATAGCCGGTTACACCCTGGTCGATCACTTCGGGCACCGAACCGCGGTTGAAGGCGATCACCGGCGTGCCGCACGCCATCGCTTCGATCATCACGAGGCCGAACGGCTCCGACCAGTCGATCGGGAACAGCAGCGCTTTCGCGCCCGAGAGGAACGCGGGCTTCTGCTCCTCGTTGATCTCGCCGACGAACTCCACGTGCGCCTGCGAGAGCAGCGGCTCGATCTCGGTCTTGAAGTATTCCTGGTCGACCTTGTCGACCTTGGCGGCGATCTTCAGCGGCAGGCCCGACAGCGCGGCGATGCGAATGGCCGTGTCCACGCGCTTTTCCGGGCAGATGCGGCCGAGGAACGCGAGGTACTCGGGCTTGCGGTCGGTTTGCGGCGTGAGCAGATTCTTCGGCAGGCCGTGATAGATCGTGTTCTGCCACGCGGCCTGCGGCAGCGGCTGGCGCTGCGAGTCCGAAATCGAGATCACCGGGGCGTTCGGGAACTGCTCGAACACCGGTTGCAGCTCGGGCAGGTCGAGACGGCCGTGCAGCGTCGTCACGAACGGCGAGTCCATGGTCGAGAACAGCGGGAACGGCAGGTAATCGAGGTGGAAGTGCAGCACGTCGAACTCGTGCGCGACGCGGCGCACCCGCTCCAGCAGGACCATGTGCGGCGCCAGCGCGTCGCGCACGGTCGGGTCGAGGCGCAACGCGCGCGGCCAGGCGGCTTCGAGATTTGCCGAAGTGACCGAATCGCCGCTGGCGAACAGCGTCACGTCGTGGCCGAGGTCGACCAGCGCTTCGGTCAGGTAGGACACGACGCGCTCGGTACCGCCATAAAGCTTGGGCGGAACGGCTTCGTAAAGTGGCGCAATTTGTGCGATTCGCATTCTTCGATCTCCATGGGCATTGGCCGCGTGTGTGCAAAAACGGGATGCGGCACTGCGGCGGATACAGCGCTATCGGGTTATCCCTGAGTCCGATTATGGCCATTTTGCCGGGCGACACACGCGCTTTTGCAAACGCTTAATGTTGTTACAGCGGGATACAGCGCGTGTAAAAGGCCATTGCAAAGCGTGACGCGGCATGGCCGCGCGATGCGCAAGCGCCGTGCCCGGATGAGGGGGTATGCTGTGCGAATATGTCGCAGGAATGAAAAATCCTGTAATCTACAGACAATTGAGCGGCTTATGCTCATGACATGACGCACCCCGCGCCCCGCCGCTTCTCCTCGCCTCTTGTCAGAAAAATTCCTACACGCTTGCGAAAGTTTTTCTCGCAACGCGTCGCGGCATCCGTCCGATTTCCATTTGTTCCCGCCCCAGCCACAATGCGAGCACGACCATAAACAGGCCGTTTGGCTGCACACGTATGCATCCGGACGAGCAAACGTTTTCCGCAGGCGGATTGACCAGCCGCCGCGTTTTGATTCGGGGGAATCCATGAGCGCGACGACGCACAGCGACATGCTGGGTGAGATCAAGGAAGTCAATCTGTCGTATTTGTTGCTCGCGCAACGGCTTTTGCGCGAGGACAAGCCGACCGGCATGTTCCGCATGGGCATTTCGGAGCAGTCCGCCGAAGTGCTCGCGAATCTCTCTTTCGCGCAAACCGTCCGTCTTGCGGCATCGAACCAGTTGCTTTGCCGCTTCCGTTTCGACGACCACGCGATCTTGAGCGCGCTTGCCGACAAGGGCAAAACCGCGCTGACCCATACGGCCATCATCATGGCCGGCCAGGACATCGAGCAGATCGGCTGATCCAGCTCCGCGCCGCAGCGCGCGGCAGCGCATCGCACTCGAGCGGCCCGCCAGGCGGCCGCCGGGGCCGAGCGCATTCCTTTGCGGCTTCCAACGGGTGTCTATGGCGACCAAGAGTGTGGTTCAGGAGGTGAAGGAGATCGCTCTGGCGATCGAACTGATCGAGCTGGGGGCGCGTCTGCAACTGCTCGAAGCGGAGACCTCGCTCTCGCGCGACCGGCTCATCCGGCTTTACAAGGAAGTGAAGGGCGAATCGCCGCCCAAGGGCATGCTGCCGTTTTCGACCGACTGGTTCATGACCTGGCAGCCCAACGTCCATTCCTCGCTGTTTTACAACACGTTCCTGTTCATGAGCGGCCAGGCGCGTTGCGAGCCCATTCACGCCATCGTGAAGAGCTACCGGCTCTACCTCGAGCACCTGCGGCTGCATGACGAAACGCCCGCGCTGAGCCTCACGCGCGCCTGGACGCTCGTGCGCTATTTCGCCTCGGGCCTGTTGCAGATGACGCCGTGCAGCCGCTGCGGCGGGCGCTATGTGGCCCATGCGCACGATCCGCAGCGCGGCTTCGTGTGCGGGTTGTGCCAGCCGCCTTCGCGGGCGGGCCGCACCCGGCGCAACGCGCTCGCTGCGCAGATCGCGGCCTGATGTTGGCTTGATGGTGGGCTGACGGTGGCCTGATTCCGGCGAGCGGGCCGGCGAATCCGGATAAACCCGGCCCGGCCTGCGTGCCGCCGCCGAGCCGGGGCTCGCCGCGCGTATCAGCGTGTCGGTGCGAACCCAGGCTGCGCAACGCCCGGCGAATCGGCCCCAAATCTGTTCTGCCCTTTCCGCGGGCATCGTGAAACTCGCAAACAAGCCACAAACAAGCCGCAAACAACGCGCGGGCCACCGCACCGGCGGTCCGCACTCACCCAATCCCAAAGTTTTTCGCGCCGATGCCGTAAACCCAGCTAAGGGCGCGGGCCGACGGCGGTTCGCGGCGCATTTCTAGTGAGGACCCGGCAGTGCTGATTATCGTGGGAACACTCGTGACGATCTTGTCCGTCTTCGGCGGCTACGCATTGGAAGGCGGCCATCTGGGCGCCCTGATGCAGCCCATGGAGCTGCTCATGATCGGCGGAGCGGGCGTTGGCGCCTTTGTCCTCGGCAACGGCATCAAGACGATCAAGGCCACGCTGCGCGTTCTTCCGGCGCTGTTCAAGGGCGCCAAGTACAACAAGGACGTGTACATGGAGCTGCTCGCACTGCTCTATGTCCTGCTCGCCAAGGCGCGCAAGGAAGGCACGCTCACGCTGGAAGCTGATATCGACGATCCGCAGAAGAGCCCGATCTTCACGCAGTACCCGAAGATCCTGGCCGACCACCACATCGTCGAATTCCTCACCGACTACCTGCGTCTCATGGTGGGCGGCAACATGAACGCCTTCGAGATCGAAAGCCTCATGGACGAGGAAATCGAAACGCACCACGCCGAAGGCGAAGCGCCTGCGCACGCGCTCTCGAAGGTGGGCGACGCGATGCCGGCGTTCGGTATCGTCGCGGCCGTGATGGGCGTCGTGCACACCATGGCTTCCGCCGACAAGCCGCCCGCGGTCCTCGGCGAGATGATCGCCCAGGCGCTGGTGGGCACCTTCCTCGGCATTCTGCTTTCGTATGGCCTGATCGGCCCGCTCGCGAGCCTCGCGGAGCAGCGCGTGACCGAGTCGACCAAGATGTTCCAGTGCATCAAGGTGACGATCCTCGCGAGCCTGAACGGCTATGCCCCGGCGATCGCCGTGGAGTTCGGCCGCAAGGTGCTGTTCTCGACCGAGCGCCCGTCGTTCACGGAGCTCGAAGAGCACGTGCGCCGCGTGAAGGCGAAGTAAGGATCCGGCCATGAGCAACAACAAGGACCGCGCGATCGTCGTCAAGCGCGCCGCGCCGAAGAAGGCGGGCCACCACGGCGGCGCCTGGAAGCTCGCCTACGCGGACTTCATGACCGCGATGATGGCGTTCTTCCTGCTGATGTGGCTGCTTTCGTCGGCCTCGACGGTGCAGTTGCGCGGGATTGCCGACTACTTCAACCAGCCGCTGAAGATCACGCTCTGGGGCGGCGACCGCAGCGCCGAAGACTCGAGCATCCTCAAGGGCGGCGGCCGCGACATTTCCTCGCCCGAGCAGGGCATCACGCGCCGCAGCGACGGCGCGACCGAGCGCTCGGAGCGCACCCAGTCGAAGCACAACGACGACGACGCCACCAAGCAGCTCGAAGGCTCGCTCGAACGCAAGGAGCAGGTGCGCCTGCACGACCTGCAAGTGAAGCTGATGGCGGCGATCGAGGCGAATCCCGTGCTGCGCCAGTTCAAGCAGCAGATCCGCATCGACTCCACGTTGCAGGGCCTGCGCATCGAGATCGTCGACTCGCAGAAGCGGCCGATGTTCGCCACCGCCCGCGACGTGGTCGAGCCGTACATGCGCGACATCTTGCAGGCGATCGGCAAGACGCTCAATGACGTGCCCAACCGTATCGTCGTGCAGGGCCACACCGACGCCGTGCCCTACGCGGGCGGCGAGAAGGGCTATAGCAACTGGGAGCTTTCCGCCGACCGCGCGAACGCCTCGCGCCGCGAGCTGATCGCGGGCGGCATGGACGAATCGAAGGTGTTGCGCGTGCTCGGTCTGGCTTCGACGCAGAACCTGAACAAGGCCGATCCGCTCGACCCGGAGAACCGCCGCATCAGCATCATCGTGTTGAACAGGAAGTCCGAAGACGCGCTCATGCACGACGACTCGACCACCACCACGCTCTCCGACGACGCTGCGGGCTCGGGCAAGAGCCTGCCCGCGCTCACGCCCGACCTGGTGCCGGGCAAGGCCGCGCCGGCTCCGGTGCGGGTCGCGCCTGGGCTTCCGCCTTTGCTTTCGCCCTCGACGGCGCCGGCGACGACGCCGAAGGTCGTGGTGAAGGCGGAGCCGGTGACGGCCACGGCTGCGCAAGCGGCGCCCGTCGTGACGCCGCCCCCGGCGGCGGCGTCAACAGAAGCGCAATGACAACGAGGAACGGATGATCAGGAACATTCTGGCGATCGACGATTCGGTGTCCATGCGGGAGATCCTGCGTGCGGCGCTGGGTTCGGCCGGCTACGCGGTGACGGTGGCGAGCGACGGCGAAGAAGGGCTCGAGCATGCGCTCGCCCAGCGCTTCGACCTCGTGCTCACCGACCTTTACATGCCGCGCATGGGCGGACTCGACCTGATCAAGCAGTTGCGGGCGAATCCTTCGTACCTCGCGACGCCCATCCTGGTGCTGACCACGGAATCGGACGAAGGCTTCAAGGCAGCCGTACGCGACGCAGGCGCGACCGGCTGGATCGAAAAACCGGTTGACCCCGAGCTGCTCGTCGATCTGGCGAGCGCGCTCGGCGAGGCCAACCCATGAGGCGCGGCGCGCCTGCCAACCCGGCATTTTTCGCGGTGAAAGAGCAATGACTCTCGACATCACTCAGTTCTATCAGACGTTCTTCGACGAGGCGGACGAGCTGCTCGCGCAGATGGAGCAGCTTCTCCTGAACCTGGACGTCGGTCGCCCGGATCCCGAGGATCTGGCCGCGATCTTCCGTGCGGCCCATTCGATCAAGGGCGGCGCGGCGACGTTCGGCTTCACGGCCCTGACCGAGACGACCCACATTCTCGAATCGCTGCTCGACCGCGCGCGCAACAACGAACTCGTGCTGCGCAAGGACATGATCGACACGTTCCTCGAAACGAAGGACGTGCTTTCCGACCAGCTCGGCGCGTACCGCGCGAGCGCCGAGCCCGACGCGGCGGCCGCCGCCGCCGTGCGCGGCAAGCTCGAGCGGCTCTACGCGGAAAGCCGTGGCCTGCCCGCGCCCGAAGCCGCTCCGGCTCCCGTGGCCGCCGCTGCTCCCGTAGCCGCACCGGCACCGGCCGCGCAAGCGAGCGCCGCCGATTCGGAAGAAGACCTCGAAGCCGCCTTCGAAGCGCACAGCACGCTCGCCGCGGGGGCGTCAGGCGCGCCCGAGCACGTCGTGAACGAGGCGATCGACGCCGCCGGCGTGAGCGCTCAGGCGGGTGGCACGGCGGACGGCGCGGCGGGTGGCGAAGGGCCGCACCTGCGCATCACGCTGCGCGCCGTCGACGCGAAGGATCAGGAGCTGCTCGTCGAGGAGCTAGGCAATCTCGGCCGCATTCTCGGCCAGGTGAAGACCGGCGATGACCTCACGCTGTGGCTCGAAACCGATGTGCCGTCCGACGACATCATCGCGGTCTGCTGCTTCGTGATCGACGAAAAGCAGATCTCGATCGGCCGGGGTGCAGCGCCCCAGGACGACGCGCAACCGGCCGCCGAAGCCGCGCCCGCAGCAGCAGAGGTACACGCACCCGCGCCCGCAGCGCCCGCGGCTCCGGTCGCCGCAGCGGCTCCCGCGCCGGTTGCCGCCGCGAGCGCACCCGCCGCAGCGGTTGTGCCGGCAGCGAGCGCCGCGCCTCACGCCGACCACGACGCGCCGCGCGCCGCCGCGAGTGCGCCCGCGCATGCCGAAGGCGAGCGCAAGGCGCGCCCGGCCGCCGCCGCCGCATCAGCGGAAGGCAGCTCGATTCGCGTGGGCGTGGAGAAGGTCGATCAACTGATCAACCTCGTGGGCGAACTGGTCATCACGCAGGCCATGCTCGCGGAAACCACCAGCACCTTCGACCCGGCCCTGCACGACCGCCTCTTCAACGGCATGGCGCAGCTCGAGCGCAACGCGCGCGACTTGCAGGAAGCGGTGATGTCGATCCGCATGATGCCGATGGATTACGTGTTCAGCCGCTTCCCGCGTCTCGTGCGCGACCTGGCCTCGAAGCTCGGCAAGGAAGTGGAGCTCGTCACGTTCGGTCAGGCGACCGAGCTCGACAAGAGCCTGATCGAGCGCATCATCGACCCGCTCACCCACCTCGTGCGCAACTCGCTCGACCACGGCATCGAAACCGTGGAGGCGCGCCGCGCCGCGGGCAAGGACGGCACGGGCCAGCTCGTGCTTTCCGCCGCGCACCACGGCGGCAACATCGTGATCGAGGTGAGCGACGACGGCGCGGGCCTGCGCCGCGACAAGATTCTCGCCAAGGCGATCAAGCAGGGCATGCAGGTGAGCGAGAGCATGAGCGACGACGAGGTGTGGAACCTCATCTTCATGCCGGGCTTCTCGACCGCCGAGCAGGTCACCGACGTTTCCGGCCGCGGCGTGGGCATGGACGTGGTCAAGCGCAACATCCAGTCGATGGGCGGCCACGTGGAGATCACCTCGCACGCGGGCAAGGGCACCACCACGCGCATCGTGCTGCCGCTCACGCTGGCGATTCTCGACGGCATGTCGGTGAAGGTCGGCGAAGAGATCTTCATCTTGCCGCTGAACTTCGTGATGGAGTCGCTCCAGCCGCGCCACGAAGACATCTACACGGTCACCAACGGCGACCGCGTGGTGCGCGTGCGCGGCGAGTACCTGCCGCTGGTGGCGCTGCACAAGGCGTTCAACGTGGAAGGCGCGCGCACGGACCCGACGCAAGGCATCGTCACCATCATGGAAACCGAGGGCCGTCGCTTCGCCATGCTGATCGACGAGCTGGTCGGCCAGCAGCAGGTCGTGGTGAAGAACCTCGAAACGAATTACCGCAAGGTGCACGGCATTTCGGCGGCGACCATCCTCGGCGACGGCAGCGTCGCGCTGATCGTCGACGTGGCCGCGCTCAATCGCGAAACACGCGCCTCGCACGGAGTGAGCGCCAGCGCAAATTCGGGTGCGTTCGCCGAATTCGCGTAAGACGTTGTGAAGTCCGGACGCACTCAACCCATCATCTCCCAACCGTTCAGGGGCTAACGTGGCAGAAGTCCAATCGATTCAAGGCGGCGGCGCGCAAAGCGTGGCGCTCGCCGGCGCGCAACGCCGCGACGCGCAGCAGGCCGACGCAGGCGGTCAGGAATTCCTCGTCTTCACCCTCGGCGCGGAAGAGTACGGCATCGACATCCTGAAGGTGCAGGAAATCCGCGGCTACGACAGCGTGACGCGCATCGCGAACGCGCCCGACTTCATCAAGGGCGTCATTAACCTGCGCGGCATCATCGTGCCGATCGTCGACATGCGCATCAAGTTCCATCTGGGCCGCGTCGAGTACGACCACCAGACGGTCGTCATCATCCTGAACGTCGCGCATCGCGTGGTCGGCATGGTGGTGGACGGCGTCTCGGACGTGCTCACGCTGCAAACGGAGCAGATCATGCCCGCGCCCGAGTTCGGCGCGACGCTCACGACCGAGTACCTCACGGGTCTCGGCACCGTGGAAGGCCGCATGCTGATCCTGATGGACATCGAAAAGCTGATGACGAGCCGCGAAATGGCATTGATCGAGGCGCTGGTCTAACGCGTCGCGACACAAACCGGGGGGGCCGCGAGGCCAGCGTGAGAGAGAGCGGACAAGCCGCCGCAAAGAAGCGGCAAGCCGCCTTCGTTCTCGCGCGCGCCGCGTGCCTGGGCTGCGAAGCCGCCGCGCCCGGTCCGGTGAGCCGCCCCGTTTCGCACAGGACAGGAGCAAACGAGATGCTGCAAAAATGGTCGATCCGCACGACGCTCACGGGCGTCGGGGTCATTCTGGTTGCGCTGACCGTGCTGGTCGGCGGGCTCGGGCTCTTCGCGCTCGACCGCGCGACCGACGCGCTCGGCACGATGGCGCGCGGCGATCTCGTCGCGATGCGCGCGCTCAACGACACGTCGTCGTATCTGCTGCGCTCGCGCGTCGCGATCGACCGCGCGAGCGCGCTCACGGCGGCGGGCCAGGCCGACGACGCGAAGAAGGCGATCGATCGCGCCGAGCAACTGCTCGGCAAGTCCAACGAAGCGTGGCAGGCGTTCCAGGGCGCACCCAAGGGCGGCCTCGACGCCGCCGTGCTCGACTCGCTCGCGGCCAAACGCGCGACGCTGCTGCAAGACGGCGTCCAGCCCGAATTCGCGGCCTTGCGCGCGAACGACCAGGCGGCCTATCACGCGATCGCCGACACGAAGATCAGCCCGATGTTCGTGGACTACGACAGCGTCTCCGCGCCGCTCGCCCAGTCGCTCCAGGACGGCGCGCAGGCCCGCGAGGCGAATGCGCGCGAGAAGATCGGCGTGATGCGCGTGCTGATCGGCGCCGTGATCGTGCTGGCGCTCGTGCTCGTGGTGGTGATCCGCTTCGCCATGCGCGGCCTGATCGTGCAGCCGCTCGCCGACGCCGTGACGTGCTTCGAGCGCATCGCCCAGGGCGATCTCTCGCAGCCGGTCGTCGTCTACAGCAACAACGAGATCGGGCGGTTGTTCGGCGGCATCAAGCGCATGCAGGAAAGCCTCGTCACGCTCGTGAGCGCGGTGAACACGGGCGCAAGCTCGATCGACGTGGGCGCGCGCGAGATCGCGATGGGCAACACCGATCTTTCGCAGCGCACCGAGCAGCAGGCCGCCTCGCTCCAGGAAACGGCTTCGAGCATGGAGCAGCTCACCGGCACCGTGCGTCAGAACGCCGAGAACGCGCGCCAGGCGAGCCAGCTCGCCGTGAACGCGTCGGACATCGCGACGCGCGGCGGCGAGGTGGTCGGCGAAGTCGTGAGCACGATGCAGGACATCGCCGTGAGTTCGGCGAAGGTCGTGGACATCATTAGCGTGATCGAGGGCATTGCCTTCCAGACCAACATCCTCGCGCTGAATGCCGCCGTGGAAGCGGCGCGCGCGGGCGAGCAGGGCCGCGGCTTCGCGGTGGTGGCGGGCGAAGTGCGCAGCCTCGCGCAACGCAGCGCGAGCGCGGCGAAGGAAATCAAGGAACTCATCAACGATTCGGCGCAGAAGGTGCAAAGCGGCTCGCAACTGGTGGGCCGCGCCGGCACGACGATGGAAGACATCCTTCAGGCCGTGCGCCGTGTGACCGACATCATGGGTGAGATCAGCGCGGCGTCCGAGGAACAATCGGGCGGCATCGAGCAGGTCAACCGCGCGGTCACGCAGATGGATACCGTCACGCAGCAGAACGCCGCGCTCGTCGAGCAGGCGGCCGCCGCCGCGGCGTCGCTCGAAGAGCAGACGCGCCAGCTGCAAGGCGTGCTCGGCACGTGGCGCACGGGCGGCGCGCAGGCGCGCGGCATGGGCGCCGGTGCGAGCCCGGCGCGGGTGACGCCGGCGAGCCTGCCGGTGGCCAAGGCTAAACGCACGATGTCTTCGGTGGCTTCGGCGGCGCCGAGGTCGCCGGCCGTCAGTGCGCCGGCAGCGGTCGAGGCGGCCGCGCAGTCGACGCCGCAAGCGGCGGCGAAACCCGCGGCAAAGGCGCCGGCGAGACCGGCCGCCACGGCGCGCGCGGAGTCGCACGTGAGCCCGGTGGCCTCCGCCACGGACGATTCGGACTGGGAAACGTTCTGATCGAACGCGGCATGAAAGCGTAGTGAAGCACTGAACACGACGAGCAACTGCAATGCACATGAGCGCTACACAACGGCATGACCTGCCGCGCACCGCCCGCCGGGCTACGTGCGCGGCGCGGGTCGCCCATGCGCCGCACGCATTGCAAGCGGGCGGGCGCGGCGAACGGGTGACGTTCGCCACGGCCGTCCATGCAGCGGGCGGCGCGCAATGCGAAGGAGCACGAGCATGAAAGCGCTGCGATTGTCGCGCCACGACGCGGGCGAGCCCGCGCGCGGCGCGTCGCCCGGCACGGGCGGCGGCGGTGGCGAAACCGGCCGCGATTTCGAGTTCACCTCGGCGGACTTCGAACGCATTCGCGCGCTGATTCACCGCCGCGCGGGCATCTCGCTTTCGGACCACAAGCGCGATATGGCGTACAGCCGGCTTGCCCGGCGCCTGCGCGCGCTCGGCCTCGACAGCTTTCGCGACTACCTCGACCAGCTCGAAGCGCGCAACGACGCGAGCGAATGGGAGGCGTTCACCAACGCGCTCACCACCAACCTCACGGCGTTCTTTCGCGAGGCGCATCACTTCCCGATCCTCGCGGACTTCGTGAAACGCCGCACCCAGCCGGTTTCGGTATGGTGCTCGGCGGCCTCGACGGGCGAGGAGCCTTACTCGATCGCGATGACGCTCATCGAAGCGCTCGGCGATCGCGCCGCGCGCGAGGCGCGCGTGCTCGCCACCGACCTCGACACCCAGGTGCTCGCCAAGGCCGAAGCGGGCGTGTACGCCTACGACCAGGTGAAGCATCTCTCGCCCGAGCGCCTCAAGCGCTTCTTCTTCAAGGGCACCGGCTCCCACGCCGGGCTCGTGAAGGTGCGCCCCGAGCTGCGCGCGATGATCAAGTTCGAGCAGCTCAACCTCACCGACGCGGACTACGGATTGCGCACGACCTTCGACGCGATCTTCTGCCGCAACGTGATGATCTACTTCGACAAGCCGACCCAGGCGCAGGTGCTCACGCGCTTCGAGCCGCTCATGAAGCCGGACGGCCTGCTGTTCGCGGGCCACTCGGAGAACTTCACCTACGTCACGCAGGCCTTCCGCCTGCGCGGCCAGACCGTGTACGAACTCACGCGCGGCCGTGCCGCCGACGCCGCGCAGGCGCCGCGCCGCGCCAGCGATTCGCTTGGAGTGCCAGCATGAGCGGCCGCCTCCCGATCGCGACGAATCGCTATTTCGATACGCACTTCCAGCGCCCCGGCGTGAAGCTGCTGCCCAACGAGTTCTACACGACGAGCGAAGACATGGTGCTCGTCACCGTGCTCGGCTCGTGCGTGGCCGCCTGCATTCAGGACCGCACCGCCGGCATTGGCGGCATGAACCACTTCATGCTGCCCGACGACGGCGCGGACTCCGCCCATGCGCTCACCGCCGCTTCCGACTCGATGCGCTACGGCGCGTACGCGATGGAAGTGCTCATCAACGAGCTCATCAAGGCGGGCGGCCGCCGCGAGCGCTTCGAAGCCAAGGTGTTTGGCGGCGCGGCCGTGCTGGCGGGCATGACGACGATGAACATCGGCGATCGCAACGCCGCGTTCGTGCGCCGCTATCTCGCGACCGAAAATATCCGCATCGTGGCCGAGGACCTGCAAGGCTCGCACCCGCGCAAAGTGGCGTTCCTGCCGCGCACGGGCCAGGTGATGGTCAAGAAGCTGCGCCTGTCGCAGGACGCGAGCGTGGCCGAGCGCGAGCAGCAACTCGCCGCGCAAACCGCCGAAGCGCGCGCAGAGCGGCTCGCGCGTGCGCGGGCGCGCGTCGAGCTGTTCGGCGTGGGCAGCGCCACGCGCGCAGGCGCGGGCGCGGTTTCGCAAGCCACGCCGGCACAACCGAATTTCCAATCCCAGCCGCAGCCCGCGCGCCCCCGTATCGAGCTGTTCGGCTCGGGCGGAGCGTCGGCGCTGCGCGCATCCGGTCAAGACAACGCCAGGACAGTAGAGGAGGCGTGAACGCTGTGCAAAAAATCAAGGTTCTCTGCGTCGACGATTCGGCGCTGATCCGTAGTCTGATGACGGAAATCATCAACAGCCAGCCCGACATGACGGTCGTCGCGACAGCGCCGGATCCGCTCGTCGCGCGCGAGCTGATCAAGCAGCACAACCCCGACGTGCTCACGCTCGACGTGGAAATGCCGCGCATGGACGGCCTCGACTTCCTCGAGAAGTTGATGCGCCTGCGCCCCATGCCGGTCGTGATGGTGTCGTCGCTCACCGAGCGCGGCAACGAAATCACGCTGCGCGCGCTCGAACTCGGCGCGGTCGACTTCGTGACCAAGCCGAAGGTCGGCATTCGCGACGGCATGCTCGAATACTCGGAAAAGCTCGCCGACAAGGTGCGCGCCGCCGCGCGCGCGCGCGTGCGCGCCCACCACGCGCCGAGCGCGCCGGCAGCGAGCGCGGCCGCGCATGCGCCGGGCGCCCACGGCCACGCCGCCGCGCCTGCGGCGAGCCCGGCGCCGATGATCAACAACCCGCTCGTCTCGACCGAGAAGCTCATCATCGTCGGCGCGTCGACGGGCGGCACCGAGGCGATTCGCGAAGTGCTCCAGCCGCTGCCGCCCGACGCGCCCGCGGTCCTGATCGCGCAGCACATGCCGCCCGGCTTCACCAAGTCGTTCGCGCAGCGCCTGAACGGGCTGTGCCGCATCACCGTCAAGGAAGCGGAGCACGGCGAACGCGTGCTGCCCGGCCATGCCTATATCGCGCCGGGCCACGCTCACCTCTTGCTCGCGCGCAGCGGGGCGAACTACATCGCGAATCTGTCCGACGACCCGCCGGTGAACCGGCATCGTCCGTCGGTTGACGTGCTGTTTCGCTCGGCGGCGCTGCACGCGGGCAAGAACGCCATCGGCGTGATTCTCACGGGCATGGGCCGCGACGGCGCGGCCGGGCTGCTCGAAATGCGCCGCGCCGGCGCGTTCACGCTCGCGCAGGACGAGGCGAGCTGCATCGTGTTCGGCATGCCGCGCGAGGCGATTGCGCTCGGCGCCGCCGACGAAATCGCTTCGCTCTCCGATATGAGCCGACGCGTGATGACCCGTCTTGCCTCGATGGGCGAGCGGGTTCAGCGCGTTTGATGAACAACCGATATAGAGATATCGTGCCGGCAGTTCGCGCTTGCACGATCGCTCACGATTAATTTATCTGGATAGGCACTGCGCTTCTCTGGATAATTGCCCGGGTTTTCGCCTGGAGGAATGGAACGAGATGGATAAGGGAATGAAGATTCTGGTGGTGGACGACTTTCCGACGATGCGCCGGATCGTCCGCAACCTGCTCAAGGAACTGGGCTACTCGAACGTCGACGAAGCCGAAGACGGTGCAGCGGGCCTCGCGCGCCTGCGCGGTGGCAACTACGACTTCGTGATTTCCGACTGGAACATGCCGAACCTCGACGGTCTCGCCATGCTCAAGGAAATCCGCGCCGACGCGAACCTCACGCATCTGCCGGTGCTGATGGTGACGGCCGAGTCGAAGAAGGAGAACATCATCGCGGCGGCGCAGGCCGGTGCGAGCGGCTATGTGGTCAAGCCGTTCACGGCCGCCACGCTCGACGAGAAGCTCAACAAGATTCTCGAGAAGATGGCCAAGACAGGGAGCTGACGTGAACGAGCCCATCAGTGCGCAATCCGACGCTCATCGCAATGAGTCGCCGGAAGCCGAGCGCGCCGCGCAGGTCGCCGAGCTGGCGGAACTCGCTGCGCTCGCCGCTGCCGCGCCCGCCGCAGGCGAGGCGGGCGAGCTCGCGACGGACCGCATCCTCGCGCGCATCGGCCAGCTCACGCGCAGCCTGCGCGACTCGATGCGCGAGCTCGGTCTCGACAAGCATGTCGAGCGCGCCGCCGAGGCGGTGCCCGACGCGCGCGACCGCTTGCGCTACGTCGCGAACATGACCGAGCAGGCCGCGGAGCGCGTGCTGTCGTCGATCGACATCGCCAAGCCGCTGCAAGAGACGCTCGAACGCGACGCGAAGGAGCTGTCGAGCCGCTGGGCGACGTGGTACGACGCGCCGATCGGCCGCGAGGAAGTGCGCCAGTTGATGGGCGACACGCGCGCCTTTCTGGAAGGCGTGCCGCAGGCGACCACGGCCACCAACCAGCAGTTGCTCGAAATCATGCTCGCGCAGGACTTCCAGGACCTGACGGGGCAGGTGATCAAGAAGATCATGGATGTGGTCTACCTGATCGAGCAGCAGTTGCTCACCGTGCTGGTCGAGAACATCGCGCCCGAACGGCGCGAGCAGTTCGCGGCGACGGCGGCGGCGCTGGCCGAAACGCAGAGCAGCACCGGCAGTCCCGAAGGGCTGCTCAACGGCCCGCAGATCAATCCGGAAGGCAAGACCGACGTCGTGCAGGACCAGGCGCAGGTTGACGATCTGCTCGCCAGCCTCGGTTTTTGAGCGCTAACAAACCATTGGCCGTTTGGCCAACTGTCGCTTGTCATTCAGGGCGGGCATACTACTGCTCATTCGCTCGTGCCCTGCCGCGACGCCCGTCGCGGCGGTGCAACGAAGCGTAGCCGGCCGTTGCCCAGTCCCGCTGCTTCGCCCCGCCGCGACGTGTGTCCGCGGCCCGACAGCGCATGGCGCAACGCGCCATCGAAAGAGGGAGGAGCCGCCGTGTACCCGCACACCCCGTTTTCCGGCACCGCCGCGCGCGCCAGCACGCGCCGCGCCGCGCTTGCCTGCGCGCTCGGCGCGGCGCTTGTCGCCACGCTGCTCGCGGCGCGCCCGGCGTGCGCCGCGCTGGGCGGCGCGCCGATGACCACGCCCGCGGGCGCGACCACCAGCACGCTTTCCGCCGCTTCGGCCGCGGCCGCGCAAGGCAACGCGTCCGCCGTCGCCCGCCAGGCCGTGCAAAGCGCGGCTTCCGGTGCTTCAAGCGCTTCGAGTGCGTCCTCCGCCTACACCGTCCAGCAAACCACGCTCGCCAACGGCACCGTTGTGCGCGAGTACCTCACGCAGGCGGGCACCGTGTTCGGCGTCGCGTGGAGCGGCCCGCAGCCGCCCGATCTCGCCACGCTGCTAGGCAGCTACTTTCCCCAATACACGGCCGGCGTGAAGGCGAGCCACGCGGCCGGCCTCGTGCGCGGGCCGGGCGTGGTCGAAAACTCGAACGTCGTCGTGCATTCGGGCGGCCACATGGGCGCCTTCTCCGGTCAGGCGTGGTTGCCGCAGGCGCTGCCTGCCGGCGTCAGCGCCACCGATATCCAATGACGAGCGGAGGCCCAACGTGCTGACATCACGCAACCTCCGCAGCGTTTGCTGGCTGCGCCCTTTCCGGTTCCTTTCGATCGCTGTCCTGGTTTCGCTCATCGCCGCCTGCGGAGGCGGGGGCGGCAGTGGCGGCAGCACCAGTAGCAGTACGGGCGGCAATAGCGGCAACAGTGGCAACAGCGGTAGCAGCGGCGGCGGCTCGCCGTCCGCGAGCCCCAACCAGCAGCCCACCGCGGCCACCGCCGCGAATACGGTGCCGGTGACGGTGAATAGCGGGCTGACCGGCTCGCTGCCGAACATTCCCACCGTGAGTGTCACGGTGTGCGTGGCGGGCACGAGCAACTGCCAGACCGTCAACAACGTGCAGGTGGACACGGCGTCGTTCGGCTTGCGCCTGCTCGCGTCGTCACTGCCGGCGTCGTTCGTGAGCGCGCTGCCCGTGGCCGCCGCCGGCAACGGCAGCACGCTCGCCGAGTGCACGGCCTTCGCCGACGGCTATACCTGGGGGACCGTGCGCTCCGCCGACGTCAAGCTCAGCGGCGAAACCGCCTCGGCCATTCCGATCCAGTTGATCGGCGACCTCGCTTCCAGCACGGTGCCCACGGCCTGCGCGAACTTCGGGGCCGCGCAGAACACCGTGCAGGACCTGGGCGCAAACGGCATTCTCGGCATCGGCGTTGCCCCCCATGATTGCGGCTCGGCCTGCACCGTCGCGGCGAACAGCAGCTACTACGCCTGCCCGTCGGGCGCGAACTGCGCCAAAACGGCGGTCACCCTCGCGCAGCAGGTGGCCAACCCCGTGCCGCACTTCGCCACCGACAACAACGGCGTGATCTTGCAGATGGCGCCCGTGTCCGACAGCGGCGCGCCGAGCGCCACCGGCACGCTCGTGTTCGGCATCGGCACGCAGTCGAACAATGCGATGAGCGCCTCGCAAACCTTCGCCACCGACTCGTGGGGCAACCTGAGCGCGACCTTCAACGGCCGCACGCTCCAGGCCTTCCTCGACTCGGGCTCGAACGCGTTCTTCTTCGCCGACAGCGGGCTTGCGCAGTGCGGCGGCAACCTCGGCACGTTCTACTGCCCGTCCACCACGCAGGGTTTCAGCGCAACGCTCATCCCCAATGGCTCGGGCGCGTCGGGCACCGCGAGCTTCAACATCGCCAACGCGAACACGCTGATCGGCAACGGCCAGAACTACGCGGCCAACAACCTGGGCGGGCAGTTCGGCTCGTCGGCAAGCCTCGACCTGGGGCTGCCGTTCTTCTACGGCCGCTATGTCTACTACGGTCAGGACATGACCGCGAGCGGCGGCAAGGCGCCCTTCGTCGCCTTCTGACGCCTGGCTCACACGGCGTGAGGCAAGGCGGGCGGCTTCGGACCGCCCGCCTCGAGCCTTGAGCGCGGCGCGCGCCATCGCTCGCCCGCAGTGATGGCACCCCGTTTCCATCCACCGAAATACCCCGGTTTCCCCGCCTTACTCCGTCAATCAGTGCCTGGCTTGCGCGGCAATAATCGCTCTCACTGAAAAAGGGCGCGCGCCAGCCGCGCAGCCGCGACGAGCGGCGCGTGCCCGCGACCGGAGCATGCGTGGCTGAGGACAGCGACCTCGAGAAAACCGAATCAGCCACTCCCAAGCGCATCGGCAAGGCGCGGGAGGAGGGGCAGGTTCCGCGTTCCCGGGAGCTTTCCACGTTCGCGCTGCTCTCGGCGGGCTTCTATGGCGCGTGGATGCTTTCGGGCACCATCAGCGAGCACTTGCAGGCCATGATGCGCGGCGCGTTCACGTTCAACCACGCGGGCGCGTTCGAAACGCGGCGCATGCTGATCGGCGCGGGCGTGGCCGCGCGCGAAGGTCTCATGGCGCTGTTGCCGGTGCTCGCGCTCACGGGCATCGCCGCGCTGCTCGCGCCCATGGCGCTCGGCGGCTGGCTCATCTCGACGAAGGCGCTTCAGCCGAACTTCGGCCGGCTCAACCCGATATCGGGCCTCGGGCGCATTTTCTCCGTGAACGGTCCGATCCAGCTCGGCATGTCGCTCGCCAAAACGCTGGTGGTGGGCGTGATCGGCGGCTCCGCGCTGTGGGTCCGGCGCGACGAGATCCTCGGGCTCGCCATGCAGCCCGCGTCGCGCGCGTTTGCCGACTCCATGCATCTGATCGCGGTTTGCTGCGGCACGACCGTGGCCGGCATGTTCGTGGTGGCCGCGCTCGACGTGCCGTATCAGCTCTGGTCGTACTACCGCAAGCTGCGCATGACCAAGGAAGAGGTCAAGCGCGAGCACCGCGAGAACGAGGGCGACCCGCACGTGAAGGGCCGCATTCGCCAGCAGCAGCGCGCCATCGCCCGCCGCCGCATGATGACCCAGGTGCCCAAGGCCGACGTGGTGGTGACCAACCCGACGCACTTCGCGGTCGCGATCAAGTACGCCGACGGCGAGATGCGCGCGCCCAAGGTGGTCGCCAAGGGCGTGAACCTCGTGGCCACGCGCATTCGCGAGCTCGCCACCGAGCACAACGTGCCGCTGCTCGAAGCACCGCCGCTCGCTCGCGCGCTCTATTACAACGTCGACCTCAACCGCGAAATTCCGGGACCGCTCTACGGCGCGGTCGCGCAGGTGCTCGCGTGGGTCTACCAGCTCAAGCGCTTTCGCGAACATGGCGGCGACGTGCCGATGGCGCCGACCGACCTCGACGTGCCGCCCGAACTCGACAAGGGCGCGATGAGCGCGGAAGACGAAGCCGAGGAAGCCGACGACGCGCTCACGCCCGAGGAGCGCGCCGCGGCGGCCAACCGCACGAATAGCGCAAACGCCGCGAACGCGGCGAATGCGGCAAACACCGCGAATGCAGGCAACGCGGCCAACGCATCGAACACCGCCGGTCGCGCCGATACCAATGCGCCGCGCGACGGCACTGAAGGAGCAACAGAATGAACGCCCGCACCGGTTTCCTCGCGCGGCGCCCGGAGATGCTGCAAAGCACGAATCTGCGCGCGCTGGCGGGACCGATCCTGATCTGCATGATCCTCGGCATGATGATCCTGCCGTTGCCGCCGTTCCTGCTGGATCTGCTGTTCACGTTCAACATCGCGCTTTCGGTGATGGTGCTGCTCGTCAGCATGTACACCACGAAGCCGCTCGACTTCGCGGCCTTCCCGAGCGTGCTGCTGTTCTCCACGCTGCTGCGGCTTTCGCTGAACGTGGCCTCCACGCGTATCGTGCTGCTCGACGGCCACTCGGGGCCGGGGGCGGCGGGCCAGGTGATCGAGTCGTTCGGCCACTTCCTCGTGGGCGGCAATTTCGCCGTGGGTATCGTGGTGTTCGTGATCCTCATGGTCATCAACTTCATGGTGATCACGAAGGGCGCGGGCCGTATCGCCGAAGTGTCCGCGCGCTTCACGCTCGACGCGATGCCCGGCAAGCAGATGGCGATCGACGCCGACCTGAACGCGGGCCTCATCAACGAGGACGCCGCGCGCAAGCGCCGTAGCGAAATCTCCCAGGAAGCCGAGTTCTACGGTTCGATGGACGGCGCGAGCAAGTTCGTGCGCGGCGACGCCATCGCGGGCCTGCTCATCATGGTGATCAACATCGTGGGCGGACTGATCGTGGGCGTCGTGCAGCACGGCATGCCGCTCGCCTCGGCGGGCGAGACCTACACGCTGCTCACCATCGGTGACGGTCTGGTCGCGCAGATTCCGTCGCTCGTCATCTCCACCGCGGCGGGCGTGATCGTCTCGCGCGTGGCGACCAACGAGGACATCGGCACGCAGCTCACCAGCCAGCTCTTCACGAACCCGCGCGTGCTGATGATCACGGGCACGATCATCGTCATCATGGGCCTGATTCCGGGCATGCCGCACTTCGCGTTTCTGCTGCTCGGCGGCGGCGCGATCCAGCTTGGCCGGGTAATGAAGAAGAAGACCGAAGCGAAGAACGCGAGCGCCGTGATTGCCGACGCCGTGCCGGCAGCCCTCACGCCGACGGAAAGCGCCGAGGCGACCTGGGACGACGTGGCGCTCATCGACACGCTCGGCCTCGAAGTGGGTTACCGCATCATTCCGCTCGTCGACAAGAACACCGATGGCGAGCTGCTCAAGCGCATCAAGAGCATCCGCAAGAAGTTCGCGCAGGAAATCGGCTTCCTGCCGCCGGTCATCCATATTCGCGACAACCTGGAGCTGCGCCCGAACGCCTACCGCATTGCGCTCAAGGGCGTGGAAGTGGGCACGGGCGAGGCGTATCCGGGCCAGTGGCTCGCGATCAACCCGGGCCAGGTGAGCGCGGTGCTGCCGGGCACGCCGACCACGGACCCGGCGTTCGGCCTGCCCGCCGTGTGGATCGATTCGAACGTGCGCGAACAGGCGCAGGTGTTCGGCTATACCGTGGTCGATTCGAGCACGGTCGTGGCGACGCACCTGAACCACCTCGTCGTGATGCACGCCGCCGAGCTGCTCGGGCGGCGCGAGGTGCAGGCGCTGCTCGAACGCGTGCAGAAGGACACGCCCTCGCTCGTGGACGACCTCGTGCCGAAGGTGCTGCCGGTCACGACGCTGCAAAAGGTCTTGCAGAACCTGCTGGAAGAAGGCGTGCCGATTCGCGACATGCGCACGATCATGGAGTCGCTCGCGGAGCACACGCCGCGCCTGAGCGACGCGCACGATCTCACGGCGGTGGTGCGCATCTCGCTTGGCCGCGCGATCACGCAGCAATGGTTCCCCGGCAACGCGGACATGCAGGTGATGGGCCTCGACGCGAACCTGGAGCGCGTGCTGTCGCAAACGCTCACCTCGGGTCCGAACCCAGGCCTCGAACCCGGCCTCGCGCACACGCTGCTCACGCAGACCGAGCAGGCGATGGGGCGTCAGCAGGCGCTGGGCCTCGCCCCCGTGATGCTCGTGCAGCACGCGCTGCGGCCGATGCTCTCGCGCTTCCTGCGCCGCAGCCTGCCGCAGCTCAAGGTGCTGTCGTACGCCGAAGTGCCGGACACGCGCAATGTGAAGGTGGTGAATGTGATTGGCGGGAATTGAGGCGCTGCGCGCGCTTCTCCGGTTCAGTAATCGCTTGCGCACGGCCGCATCGCGCGGCCGTCAATCTTCGGGCGCGTTCGCGCCGAACGTCAACTCTTAGACCTTCAGGCTGACGCTCACGATGTCGTCGCGGGCGCGGAACCCGACGCGTTCCACCATCTCGACGTCATCTAGGCGCCTGCGGGCGACGGCATGCGTCACGGTGGCGCGCGGCGCCCTCCGCGCGCCGATTCCATGAATAGCCCACATTTCCCCGCCCTGATCCATCGATCGTGAAGGGCGTGCCTTCGAAATAATTCCAACATCGGAAAAGGCTTTGCGCGTGACGCGCGGCCAGCAGCTATTCCGCGCCATTCCAGCAACAGACGTCCGGCGGCGGCCTAAGCCGCTCACCTCATCAGGGGCTCAGCTTGAACATTCGCAAATTCATCGGTGGCAACAGCCGCGACGCGTTACGGCTCGTACGCGAAGCGCTGGGTGCGGATGCCGTCGTGTTGTCGAACCGCACGCTCGATGACGGCAGCGTCGAAATCGTCGCGCTCGCGGATCGCGACCTCGCGGCAATCGCGCCCGCCGATGGCGCCGCGCAAGGGCAGGGCGCTCAAGGCGCTCAGGCCGGCGGCTTCGCGCAGCCGTCCGCCGCCGCGACGCAAATGCCTCGCACGCCGCGCGCCGCGCTGGGCGCGCCGTTGAGCGGCGCGGCCCCGGCCGCTGCGGCCACGGGTGCGAACCCCTATGCGAGCGGCATGCCGGATGTGTTCTCGTCGGTGTTCGGCGCGAGCCCCGAAGTGGGCGCGGAAGGTGACGGCGCGAGCGCCGATGCAGACGCCGACGCCGACAGCGATCACGCCGCCGACGCCGCCGTTTCGCTCGGCCAGGACGCCGCGCCGGCCTCGTCGCGCGCCGCAGCGGGCCAGCAGGCCACGCGCTCGCCGATGCCGCCGACGCTGCAATCCACCATGCAGGCCGCGCCGCAACCCACTCGTCAGGCGATGCCGAATCCGCACGCCTCGCTGCTGCCGCCGCTGCATGGCATGAGCGAGCCGGCTTCCGCTTCGACCGCATCAACCATCGCACCGACTATCGCGCCAACGTTCGCGCCATCGTTTGCCCCGGGCGTGAACCCGGCCGCCAACGGCATGCAGATCAACGCCGCCACGGTCTCCGACGCGCCCGTCGCCGCCCGCGAAGCCGCCTCGCGTCTCGAACAGGCCGCCGCCCACGCCTCGCCCGAAGCGCTTTCGGCGCCGCGCACGATGGCCGAATCGAACCCGTGGCTCATCGACCACGCCCGCCGGATCGCGAACCAGCAGAACGGCGTGCGCGAGCCGGGCATGACGCCCTCGGCCGCGGCGGCGCGGGGTATGGGCAGTGTCGCCGACCCGGTGCGCCCGCCCGACATCGACGCGAGCACGCCCGACTGGGCGCTCGAAGCGGCCCACGCGGCCGCGCGCCGCGCAGCGCAGCGTCTCGGCCACAGCCCCGACGCCGCGGGCCCGCCGCCCGTCACCGCCAACCGCAACGCGCAAGCGGCCGCCGAAGGCGCGCCCGCGAACGCGGCGCAGACGGTGAGCGAAGCGATCCGCTCACGCATCGAACAGGTGGTCAACGAGACCGTGATGAACGAGCTCGCTTCGATGCGCGGCATGATGGAAGAGCAGTTCGCGGGCCTCCTGTGGGGCGAGCGCCAGCGCCGCAGCCCGGTGCAAGGCGCGCTCACCAAGCAGCTGTTCGCCGCGGGTTTCTCGGCGCAGCTCGTAAAGATGATGATCGACCGCCTGCCCGCGGTCGAGACCGAAGAAGCCGGCATGGAGTGGCTCCAGTCGATGCTCGAATCGAACCTGCCCGTGCTCGAAGACGAAGAGGCGCTCATGGAGCGCGGCGGCGTGTTCGCGCTGATGGGCCCGACGGGCGTGGGCAAGACCACGACCACGGCCAAGCTCGCCGCGCGCTGCGTGATGCGCTTCGGCGCGAGCAAGGTCGCGCTGCTCACCACCGACAGCTACCGTATCGGCGGCCACGAGCAACTGCGCATTTTCGGCAAGATCCTCGGCGTTTCGGTGCACGCGGTGCGCGACGGCGCGGACCTGCAACTCGCGCTCACGGAACTCAAGAACAAGCACATCGTGCTGATCGACACGATCGGCATGAGCCAGCGCGACCGCGCCGTGGCCGACCAGATCGCCATGCTGTGCGGCGCGGGCCGCCCGGTGCAGCGCCTGCTGCTCCTCTCGGCGACCAA
Source organism: Paraburkholderia unamae (assembly GCF_003096875.1). NCBI lineage: Bacteria > Pseudomonadati > Pseudomonadota > Betaproteobacteria > Burkholderiales > Burkholderiaceae > Paraburkholderia > Paraburkholderia unamae. The sequence goes on along the minus strand of NZ_QEOB01000001.1, from coordinate 108,176 downwards.
CCACGGCGACACGCTCAACGAAGTCGTGCAGGCCTACCAGAGCGAAAACGCACCGCTCACGGGCTGCATCCTCACCAAGCTCGACGAGGCGACCAACCTCGGCAGCGCGCTCGACACGGTGCTGCGCTACAAGCTGCCGGTCCACTACGTTTCGACGGGCCAGAAAGTCCCCGAGAACCTTTACGTGGCGACGCGCCGCTTCCTGATCCGCAGCGCGTTCTGCATTCCGCGAGAGAGTTCGCCGTTCGTGCCGCACGAAGACGATATCCCCGCGCTGCTGTCGGCACTCTCGACGCGTTCGAATTCGCAGGCTCCCGAGGTCAGGTTTGGATAAGTTCGTGATCGATCAGGCAGAGGGGCTGCGGCGCCTGCTGGCGCGCGAAGGCTCGCGCGTGGTGGCGGTGACGGGCGGCGCTGGCGCGCCCGGGCGCACGACCGCCGTGGTCAATCTCGCGGCGGCGCTCACCGCGCAGGGCAAGGATGTGCTCATCGTCGACGAGTGCCTGGGGCCGCGCTCCGTGTGCGCGCTCGTGGGCGGTGTGCGCGGCGCGGGCAACTTCGCCGCCGTGATGCGCGGCGAGCGCACGCTCGAAGAAGCCGTCGGCCGTCACGCGCTCGGTTTCGGCGTGCTGGCCGCCTCGCGCGACAACCGCGCCCAGTACACGAGCGCGCAACTGCAAAAGGTGCTCTCGGGCCCCGCCGACATCGTGTTGATCGACGCGCAGCTCGACGCCGAAGGCGCGCTCTCGCCGCTCGCCATGCACGCACACGACGTGCTGATCGTGATGCGCATCGGCGCGCAGGCGATCACCGACGCCTACGCGTGCATGAAGCGGCTGCACTTCGCGCATGCGATCGCACAGTTCCGCGTGCTCGCGAACCACGTGACGAACGTGCCCGACGCGCAAGCCGCCATCGAAAATCTCGCGGGTGTGGCGGGGCGCTACCTGAGCGTGTCGCTCGAAAGCGCGGGCTACGTCGCCGCCGACCCGTATATGGCGCAGGCGTTCAAGCTCGCGCGCTGCATCGTCGATGCGTTTCCGTCCACGGCCGCCGCGCGCGACTTCCGCCACGTGGCCGCGGAGCTGCCGCACTGGCCGATGCGTCCCGCCGTTTCGGCGTGCTCGCCGGCCACGGCGCGCGGGCGCGCGCCGTTCGCGGCTATCGACGCCGACGACCCGCAAGTCGGCGCGTCGACTGAAGCACTCGAGGACCAGCCGGACCTCGCCACGCAGGAATCCCGTGACGCGCATGCCCGGCATGACGCCCACGGCAGGGATGTCACGGACGGCGCGCCGCAAGCCGCCGACGGGACAAACGCAGCACAGGCAGCACATGCAGGACACGCCGCACACAGCACGCTCGCCGCGAACGCAGATTCGTTCGTGGCGGCCGTGACGGGTGTGCATACCGCACCCGATGCACCATCCGCGACCGCGCCGGCCCACGTGGGCTGGCTGGCCGAGACGCCCGCGCAGCGGCCGTCGCCGCAGCACGTCTGACGTGCGCACGACGCAGCGAGGGACATGAGAAGTGGAGAGCACGATGTATAACGCTCAAGGAAAAATTTCGCAGGCCGACGTGCTTGCGAAGTACGCGCCGCTCGTGAGGCGGCTGGGGTTGCAGCTCGTCGCCAAAATGCCGGCGAGCGTCGACCTCGACGATCTGATCCAGGCCGGCATGATCGGCCTGCTCGACGCGGCGAACCGCTACAAGGAAGATCAGGGCGCGCAGTTCGAGACCTATGCGAGCCAGCGCATTCGCGGCGCGATGCTCGACGAGCTGCGCAGCAACGACTGGTTGCCGCGCAGCCTGCGCCGTACGTCGCGCGAAGTGGAGAGCGCGGTGCACCAGGTGGAGCAGCGTCTTGGCCGCTCGGCGAGCGAAACCGAGGTCGCCGATCACCTGAACATGCCGCTCGACGAATACCAGTCGATGTTGCAGGACCTGCATGGCAGCCAGCTCATCTACTACGAAGACTTCGACCGCTCGGCCGAGGACGAGCCGTTTCTCGACCGCTACTGCGTCGATCACTCGGACCCGCTTTCGGCGCTGCTCGACGACAGCCTGCGCGGCGCGCTCGTCGAGGCGATCGAGCGCCTGCCCGAGCGCGAGAAGCTGCTGATGTCGCTTTACTACGAGCGTGGCATGAACCTGCGCGAGATCGGCGCGGTGATGGAGGTGAGCGAGTCGCGCGTGTGCCAGCTGCACAGCCAGGCCGTGGCGCGCCTGCGCACGCGGCTGCGCGAGATGTCGTGGGCGAGCGCGGAGAATTGAGGCGATAGACGGCCCCGCGTGTGCGGTTCGCGGGCCGGGCGCAGTGCGAGAGCCGGGGTGCGGGAGCGCTTCGGCTCTTCTTTTTGGGGCAAAGAGGCTCGCACCAACAAAAAAGCCGAAGCGTCCCCGCTCCGGCTTTTTTTACGCACCGCCCAAACGCCTACAGCCCGCCTACAGCCCGAACGCCGGCAGCCGTCCGTCGGGACCGTACAGCATCGCGCCATTGCCCGTCTCGCCGCGCAGGATCGCCAGCGCGCGCCGGTTATGCTCCATGCGCGTGCGGATCATCATGCCGATCGTGAGGTTCTTGCGGCGCGCGCGCTCGGTCGAGCCCTTGAGCAGCGCCCACTGGCTCGTGAGGCGCGCGTCGCCGTCACAGGCCATCTCGATGCCCTTGCGCCCGCCCGGCAGGCCAAGGCCCGCCAGTTGCGCGTCGCGCGCCTTTTCGAGGCCCGCCAGACGCTGCGTGAGCGTGGTCTTCTGCTCGACGATCTGCGGCAGCGCCTCCATGCCGTCGGCCGACACGAGCGCCTTTTCTTCATAGGCGAGCAGCGACGCGAACGCCTCAACCGTGGCGTGTTCGTCGATCAGCGTGGCTAGCAGGGCATCTTTCATCGAGGGGCACCAGAAAATTCAGTGTTTGCGCAGCACGCGGGCGTCATCAGTTGCCCGACGCGGGCCTCATCAGCTCGCGCGCGGTCTGGAGCACGCCGTCGGCGATCTTGCCGGCGTCGATCTGCAACGTGCCGTTGCTGATGGCGTCCTTGATCGACTGCACGTGCGCCACGTCGATATCGGCCGCGCCGCTCGCTGCGAGCGAGCGCAGCGTGGAGGAGAGGGAAGAAAGGCTCACGTTCGCATCGCCTTGTGAAGCGCCGGACGCGTTCGCGGCGCTCGCGCTGCCAGCGGCGCCGGACGTGGCCGCGGTATTCGAGGCGCTCACGGCGCCAGCCGAATCGCCTTGCGAACGCGCGACGCCATCTTGAAGCGCGCGCGGATCATTGCGGGTGGAGGAGTCAACTTTCACGATGGGCTTCCTGATCGATTTGACCTTGATAACGGCATGAGGCGGGCTGAACTTTAGCGCGAAAGTCCCGCCGTTACACGCTGTTACGTGTGCTGGCGCACACAGTCGCAACCGGGGCGCAACCAGGCCCGTTCAAGACACGCTCGATCCGTCTCATCCCAATCCGCCCTAAATCTGGATCTGCACCGTGCCGGCGTCCTTGACCACGCCGGTGATGACCTGGCCCCCGCTCGTGCGCACGCGCACCTGCTGGCCCGGCTCCGCGTTGCTGAGCGCGCTGCCTTCGGCGGAGATCGTGAAATTGGTGCCCACGGCGATCACCTTGACGGTCTGTCCGATGATGACCGACGCCGCGCTGCGCAGCATGTCGGTGCGCAGCGGCAGGCCGGCGGAGATGCGCATGCGGGCGACGGCGCCGCTCGCCTGGTTGGGGTCGGTGACGACGGTCTGCGGCAGGCTCGCGAGGTCGCCCGAGAGCGGCATGAAGTCGGCGGCCGAGAGGGCCTCGCCCGCGCCGATCTGGCGGGCGGCCACGTAGTACGTGATGTCGACGGCGACGCGCGCGCCCACGTAGAGCGTCCACGGCTTCGCGCCGATGCAGCGCATGCCCACGGTCGTGCGGCCGAACGTGCGCGCGCCCGGCGGCATGAACGGTTCGAGCGAAGTGCAGGCCGCAAGGCCGCGCGGGAACACCGGCGAGACCGTGACCGTCACGCGGCCGGGCAACCCCGCCGACTGCTGCTGAAGGAAGGCCAGCGCGGCGGCGCGGATCGATTCGCCGTCCTGCTGGCCGGGCGGTGTGGCCTGGGTGTTCATGGCGACCGCGCTGGCGTTTGTGCCTGTGTTTGCGCCTGCGCTCGCAACCGGCTTCGCGGCGGGCGCGCCGTTCGCGCTCGCGGCGTCGACCACCACGGGCGCCACGCGGTTCGCCGCGCTCGCGACGTTCACGCGTTGCAGCGCGCCCGCGCTGTTTGCCGCGCTGTTTGCCGCGTTGTTTGTCGCGCTGTTCACGCTGGCGGGCGGCACACGTGCAGGCTGCGCGCTCGTGCCCGGCGCGGGAATCGTGACGATGCGCGGCGCGTCGGCTTGCGACGTGCGCTCGCCGGGGCCGGGGATCGTGATCATGCCGGCGGAATCGACGCCGGCGCGCGCATCTTCGGGCACGCCGTGCGCGTTGAGGTCGGCGTAGCTCGCCGCGCGCAGCGGCGCGGGCGTACCGGCTTGCGCACTCGCGGCGGCACTGGCCGGCTTCGTATTCGTGGCATTCGTGGCGTTCGTCGCGAGCATCGCGCTCATCTGCGCGGCGTCGGTGCCTGCGCGGTCGCCGTTACCCGCGATAAAGACCTGGCCGCCCGCGCCCTGCGGCGCGCTCTGCGCGTGCGCGGCCGTGCCGCCCAGCACGAAGGCGAGCGCGCAGGCGCATGAAGCGGCCCACGGCAAAACGCCTGGCAACGCCCACGACAAGGCGCGCGCTCGCCGTTCCAGGCCGGCGCGCGGCCCACGGAAAGAGGCAGTCTGCGGCATCGTCGTTCTCCATCGAATGCATTGACACGCCTCGCATTCTAGGCGGCGCCCCCCGCGAGCTTGCGTCGAATAGAGGGGCGCTTTACCGGCTATTCGTCCGATTGGTTCTTGCCAGCCCCGCCTAAGATTCCACTCCATGCGCAAAGGCTTGCGGGCCGCGCGCTTAACGTTTGCGCCGGTTTCCACGCCGCTGGCGATGCCGCCGCGCTCACGCCGATCCACCTTTCGCGTCACGGAGAACGCCCGATGCTGGACAAACTCGATGCCGAATTCGCCTTCGGGCGCGAAGCGCTCGACGTGCGCGCCACGCGGCAGGCGTTGATCTCGTCGAACATCGCGAACGCCGACACGCCGGGCTACCAGGCGCGCGACGTCGACTTCGCGGCTTCGCTCGCGGGCGCGCTGCGGCAGTCGGGCACGGGCGCCGCAGCCGGCGCGACGGGACTGGTTGCCGCGGTGGCGGGCACGGCGGGCGGCAACGCCCAGCCGCTCGCCATGGCGCAGCCCGCAGGCGTGACGAGCGGCATGCAGATGTCGTCCACGACGCCGGGCCACATGGCCGGCGACGCGAAGCTGATCCCGACGGGCGGCCCGGCCGACACCTACAAGAGCCAGCTCATGTACCGCGTGCCGATGCAGCCCGCGCTCGACGGCAACACGGTCGATCTCGACACCGAGCGCGTGCAGTTCGCCGACAACGCGCTGCACTTCGAGTCGGGCATGACCGTCGTCTCGCAGCAGATCAAGACGATGCTCTCCGCCATCACCTCGGGCTCGACCTGAGCGGCGCGCCCGGAACACGAATGAAGCAGCGACCAACGCGCGCAGCGGCGCGCACCTGATGTGAGGTCAACGAAACCATGCCATCCCTGATGAACATCTTCAGCGTTGCGGGCTCCGCCATGACGGCGGAATCGCAGCGACTGAACGTGACGGCGTCCAATCTCGCCAACGCCGACAGCACGACCGGCCCCGACGGCCAGCCCTACAAGGCGAAACAGGTGGTGTTCGCGGTCAATCCGCTCGGCGGCGCGCGCACGGCCTCGGGCCAGCAGGTGGGCGGCGTGAAGGTGACGGGCGTGGTGGACGACCCCACGCCCATGAAGCAGACCTACGACCCGTCCAACCCCTCCGCCAACGCGGACGGCTACGTGACGATGCCCAACGTCGATCCGGTGCAGGAGATGGTGAACATGATCTCGGCGTCGCGCTCGTACCAGGCCAACGTCGAAACGCTGAACACGGCCAAGCAGTTGATGCTCAAGACGCTCACGATCGGGACGTGAAGCGGGACCTGAAGCAGGGACGTGAAGCGGCCCCATCGGCACCGCACGCATAACGCAGCAAACACAGAGACCAGCGGGCGCGAAACCATCCAGCGCCCGTCACCACACGCCAAGCACGAAGCGCAATCGAGGAGAACGCGTTGAGTTCCAGCAACACAACCATCGGCGGCAGCACCGCCACCGTGTCGCAGCAACTGCTCGACACCATGAACGGCACGAGCTCCAGCTCGTCCTCGTCGACGAGCGGCACGAGTGCGAGCGATCTGCAAACCACGTTTCTGCAACTGCTCGTCGCGCAGTTGCAGAACCAGGATCCGACCGATCCGATGGACAGCTCGCAGATGACGTCGCAGCTCGCGCAGATCAATACGGTCTCGGGCATCCAGCAGCTCAACACGTCGCTCTCGTCGCTCTCCACGCAGCTTTCGGCGGGCCAGAACGCCCAGGCCGCGCTGCTGATCGGCTCGACCGTGCTCGCCCCCGGCAGCAGCGCCGCCGTGTCGAGCGGCACGGCGCCGCAGCTCGGCGTGACGCTGCCTTCGGCGGTGTCGGACGTGAAGCTCACGATCACGAACTCGGCAGGCCAGGTCGTCAACACGCTCGACCTCGGCGCGCAGTCGGCGGGCACGGTGCCGGTCACCTGGAACGGCAAGGACACCTCGGGCAACACGGTCGCCGACGGCACCTACACGATCACCGCGAGCGCGACGACCAACGGTCAGTCGGCCACCGCCACGGCGCTCGTCGCGAGCCAGGTGCAGGGCGTGGTCCAGCAGTCGGACGGCTCCGCGAGCCTCTCGCTCGCCAACGGCAAGACCGTCGCGCTCTCGAGCGTCGGCGCCATTCTCTGAACACGATAATCAACGCAAACAGCGCGGAGTAGACGAACATGGGCTACCAGCAAGGATTGAGCGGCCTCGCCGCGGCGTCGAACGACCTCGACGTGATTGGCAACAACATCGCCAACGCGAACACGACCGGCTTCAAGCAAAGCACGGCGCAGTTCGCCGACGTGTACGCGAACACCGTCGCGACGGCGGTGGGCAACCAGATCGGCCTCGGCGCCGCACTCTCGACCGTGCAGCAGGACTTCTCGCAAGGCACGATCACCACGACGGGCCAGGCGCTGAACGTCGCCATCAACGGCAACGGCTTCTACCAGATGTCGAACAACGGCACGATCACGTACTCGCGTAACGGCGTGTTCCAGCTCGACAAGAACGGCTACATCACCGACGCGGCGGGCAACGACCTGATGGGTTACGCCGCCGATTCGAACGGCGTGATCAACTCGGCGCAAACCGTGGCGCTGAAGGTGCCGACCACCAACATCGCACCGCTGCCGACGTCGAACATCACCGCGCAGCTGAACCTGAACGCGCAGGCCACGGCGCCGACGACGAAGACGTTCGATCCGACCGACTCGACCAGCTACAACTACTCGACGTCGATCACGGCCTACGACTCGCTCGGCGGCACGCAGCAGGTCAACCTGTATTTCGTGCAGAACGCAACCGGCTCGGCTCAAGTCTATGCCGTCGCCGCCGGCCAGACGACCGATCTCGGCACGATGTCGTTCGATTCGTCGGGCGCGCTGACGGCCACGACCGACTCCACGGGCACCGCAACCGCCGCGCTCGGCGAGTTCAAGCTCAACGTCGCATCGACGGCCGACCCGACCAAGCTCGACGACGGCGCCTCGCCGCTCAGCCTGACCCTCAACTTCACCGGCACGACGCAATACGGCGGCGCCTCGGGCGTGAACAACCTCGCGCAGGACGGCTACGCGAGCGGCACGCTGTCGAACTTCACGATCGGCTCGGACGGCACCATCACCGGCAACTACTCGAACGGCCAGACCATGGCGCTCGGCCAGATCGTGCTCGCCAACTTCAACAACCCGAACGGCCTCCTGAACCTGGGCGGCAACCAGTTCCAGCAGACGGCCGCCTCGGGCGTCGCGCAGGTTTCGACGCCGGGCAGCACGAACCACGGCACGCTCACGGGCGGCGCGCTCGAAGCGTCGAACGTGGATCTGACCAACCAGCTCGTCGACCTGATCACGGCGCAGCGCAACTACCAGGCGAACGCGCAGACCATCAAGACGCAGCAGACCGTCGACCAGACGCTGTTGCAGATGTAAGCGCCTAACCACGCACCGGGCACATCATGGACCGACTGATCTATACCGCGATGACGGGCGCGAGCCAGGCGCTCGAGCAGCAGGCCGTCGTCGCGAACAACCTTGCGAACGTCTCGACCACGGGCTTTCGCGCGCAGCTCGCCAACTTTCGCGCCGTGCCGATGTCGTTCGGCGACGGCTCGACGGTGAACGACCAGACCACGCGCACCTACGTGCTCTCGTCGACGCCAGGCTCGGACATGACGCCCGGTGCGATCTCGCACACCGGCAACCCGCTCGACATCGCCGTGCAGGGCGCGGGTTTCATCGCCGTGCAGACGGCCGACGGCAACGAGGCCTACACGCGTGCGGGCAACCTGCACGTCGATGAAAACGGCCAGCTCGTCACGGCCAGCAACCAGCAGGTGATCGGCGGCGGCGGCCCGATCGCGGTGCCTCCGGGCTCGGCGGTCACGATCGGCACGGACGGCACGGTGTCGGCCATCGCGCCGGGCAGCCCGCCGATGGCGATCGCCATGATCGACCAGATCAAGTTCGTCAACCCGCCCGCGGGCTCGCTCACGCGCGGCGACGACGGCCTCTTTCGCACGGCGGACGGCAACCCCGCCGACGCGGACCAGACCGTGCAGATCGCCACCGAGTCGCTCGAGGGCAGCAACGTGAACCCCGTGGCGGCGATGGTCTCGATGATCGCCAACGCGCGGCAGTTCCAGATGCAGACCAAGCTCTTGCAGAACGCCGACCAGAACGAGCAGAGCGCGAACCAGCTGCTCAACTTCAGCAGCTAAGCCATTTCGAAGCCATTGAAGGCCGCTCGCGCCGCATCATGCGCCGCGCGAAGCCGGGCCGGGAGAAAGACACCGTGAACCGATCGCTTTACATCGCCGCCACCGGCATGCAGGCCCAGCAGTCACAGATGGACGTGATTTCGAACAACCTCGCGAACGTGAGCACCAACGGCTTCAAGGGCTCGCGCGCGGTGTTCGAGGACCTCATGTACCAGACGCTGCGCCAGCCGGGTGCGAACTCGACCCAGGAAACCGAACTGCCCTCGGGCAGCCAGGTGGGCACCGGCGTGCAGCAGGTGGCGACCGAGCGTCTCTACACGCAAGGCAATCTGCAACAGACCGGCAACTCGAAGGACGTGGCGATCAACGGCGCGGGCTTCTTTCAGGTGCAGATGCCCGACGGCACCACGGCCTACACGCGCGACGGCTCGTTCCAGACCAACTCGCAGGGCCAGCTCGTGACCTCCAGCGGCTACCAGGTGATCCCGGCGATCACGGTGCCCGCCAACGCCACCTCGCTCACCATCGGCAGCGACGGCGTGGTCACGGTCACGACGCCGGGCTCGGTCAACAACACGACCATCGGCTCGCTCCAGATCGCCATGTTCATCAACCCGGCCGGCCTTCAGTCGAACGGGCAGAACCTGATGTCGGAAACGGCTTCGTCGGGCGCGCCCACGGTGTCCACGCCGGGCCAGAACGGCTCGGGCACGCTCAACCAGGGCTATGTGGAAGCGTCGAACGTGAACGTGGTGCAGGAGCTCGTGAACATGATCGAGACGCAGCGCGCCTACGAAATCAACAGCAAGGCGGTCACCACTTCCGACCAGATGCTGCAAACCCTCAGCCAGATGTCGGTCTGAGGACAGGTCCTTAGTTAAACGAGTCGGTGATCAGCATGTCGCAGTCCGTACGAACCCATCCTCGCACCCGCGCGGCGCATCCGGGCCACCCCCGCGCGCTCGTGGCGGGCGTGGCGCTCGCGTTGCTCGCGGGCTGCGCCTACATCCCGAACAGGCAGCCGATCACGCAGCAGCCCATGACGGCGGTGCCGCCCGCGCCGCCCGTCAACAACTCGCCGGGTGCGATCTACAACCCCGGCTACGCAGGCAGGCCGCTGTTCGAGGACCAGCGTCCGCGCAATATCGGCGACATTCTCACGATCGTCATCTCCGAAAACATCAACGCGACCAAGTCCTCGGGCGCGAATACCAAGCGCGGCGGCAGCACGAGCTTCCAGGTGCCGACCTACGGCTTCGCGCCGGGCTTCTTCTCGCGCGCCAACCTCGCGGCGTCGGGTGCGAACCAGTTCGACGCCACGGGCGGCGCGAATGCCTCGAACACGTTCACGGGCGTGATTACCGTGACCGTCACGAACGTGCTGCCCAACGGCAATCTCGTCGTCTCCGGCGAGAAGCAGATGCTCATCAACCAGGGCAATGAATACGTGCGCCTTTCCGGCGTCGTCAATCCGAACACCGTTGCCGGAGACAACTCCGTGCTCTCCACCGACGTCGCCGACGCGAAGATCGAATACTCCGCGAAGGGCGTGATCGACGAGGCCGAGACGATGGGCTGGCTGCAACGCTTTTTCCTGAACATCGCGCCATGGTGAAGATCCGCTTCCATCGTTCGCGCCACTCGCGCGTGAAGGACGTGCTCGCCGCCTTCGGCGTGGCGTTCGGCTTCGTGCTCGCCTGCGGCGCGCTCGTCGCCTATGCCACGCCCGCGCGCGCCGAGCGCGTGAAAGACCTGGCCACGTTCCAGGGCGTGCGCGACAACCCGCTCATCGGCTACGGCCTCGTGGTGGGTCTGGACGGCACCGGCGACCAGACCACCCAGGCGCCGTTCACGACGCAAACGCTCGCGAACATGCTCGCGAACCTGGGCATTTCGATCAACAACACGTCGACGGCCTCGGGTTCGTCGTCCACGCTCAACAACATGCAGTTGAAGAACGTGGCCGCGGTCATGGTCACGGCCGTGCTGCCGCCGTTCGCGCGGCCCGGCGAGCAGATCGACATCACCGTGTCGTCGCTCGCCAACGCGAAGAGCATTCGCGGCGGCACGCTGCTGCTCACGCCGCTCAAGGGCGCCGACGGCCAGGTCTACGCGCTCGCCCAGGGCAACGTGGCCGTGGGCGGCGCGGGCGCCTCGGCCAACGGCAGCCGGGTGCAGGTGAACCAGCTCGCGGCGGGCCGCATCGCGGGCGGCGCGATCGTCGAGCGCGCCGTGGTGTCGCCGGTCTCGCAGCAAGGCGGCATCCTCACGATGACCGTCAACGACATGGACTACGACACCACGCAGCGCATCGTCTCGGCGGTCAACAACATGTTCGGCCAGGGCACGGCCATGCCGCTCGACGGCCGCACGATCCAGGTGCACGGACCGGCCGACCCCGGGGCGCAGGTGGGCTTCATCGCGCAGATCCAGGATCTCAACGTGAGCCCGGCCCAGCCGGCCGCCAAGGTGATCCTGAACGCGCGCACCGGCTCGATCGTGATGAACCAGATGGTCACGCTCGACAGTTGCGCGGTCGCGCACGGCAATCTTTCCGTGGTCGTGAACACGCAGACGGCGGTGAGCCAGCCCGGCGCGTTCTCCAACGGCCAGACAGTGGCGACGCGCCAGTCGCAAATCCAGCTAAAGCAGGACAACGGATCGCTCAAGCTCGTGACCGCGGGCGCCAATCTCGCTGAAGTCGTGAAGGCGCTCAATGCGCTCGGCGCGACGCCGGCGGACCTCATGTCGATCCTTCAGGCGATGAAGGCGGCGGGCGCGCTGCGCGCCGACCTCGAGATCATCTAAGGGGGTGAAACTTGGATAACACGAAGAACATCGGCGGCAGCCTCGATCTGACCAACCGCTTCGCGCTCGACGTGCAGGGTTTCGACTCCATGCGCGCGGCCGCCAACGCCTCGCCGCAGCAGGGCGTGAAGATGGCCGCCAAGCAGTTCGACGCCGTATTCACGCAGATGATGCTCAAGAGCATGCGCGACGCGACGCCCGACGACGGCCCGCTCGACTCGCACGACAGCGCGCAGTTCACCTCGATGCTCGACCAGCAGCTCTCGCAGCAGATGTCGAACAAGGGCATCGGCGTGGCGAACGCCATGCTCAAGCAGCTCATGCGCAGCATGGGCGGCGCCAACGGAGCGAATGGCGCGGGCGGCGTGGCCGGCGCGATCTCGGGCCTGTCGGGCTCCGACGCGAGCGAGGGCAACCTCGCGATGCTCAACGCGCTCGGACGCGCCTATGGCAACGCGGCGGCCAACGGCGCGCTCGCCAACGGCTCGGGCTACAGCGGCAACAGCGCGCTCACGCCGCCGGTCAAGGGCAACGGCGACGCCTCGGTGGATGCCTTCGTCGACAAGCTCGCCAACGCCGCGCAGCAGGCCAGCTCCAGCACCGGCATTCCGGCGCGCTTCATCCTCGGCCAGGCCGCGCTGGAATCGGGCTGGGGCAAGCGTGAAATCAAGAAGGCCGACGGCTCGACGAGCCACAACGTGTTCGGCATCAAGGCGACGAAGGACTGGACCGGCAAGACCGTCTCGACACTCACGACCGAATACGTGAACGGCGAGCCGCACCGCGTGGTGGAAAAATTCCGCGCCTACGACTCGTACGAGGACGCGATGACCGACTACGCCACGCTGCTGAAGAGCAATCCGCGCTATGCGTCGGTGATCAACGGCTCGAAGAGCGCCGAAGGCTTCGCGCAAGGCATGCAGCGCGCGGGCTACGCGACCGATCCGCACTACGCGAAGAAGCTTCTGACCATCATGCAGCGGATGGCGTAAGATCGCCCCGCGCAAACGTTGCTTCGGCGCCGTAGCCGGAAAATGCCGCACTCTCGCGCCGCGCACCGGACGAGGGTGCGTTTTTTTTACGCCGAATCCCTAAATTTTTGGCCCGGACTGCCGCTAATGCAGGCGAGATGAAAAAGCAGACCGGGGGGAAATACCCTCCGAACGGCGCGCGCGGGCAAGCTCGGACAGCGCGCCGGCACGTTCACGAATTTCCGGCAGGCCGATGAATACCGTTCAGTCGAATCCACAGGAAGCAGGCGAGGGCGCGGAAGGCTCCCACGATTTCGGGCGCCGCAATCCGCTTGAGATCGGCGTCCAGCTACGCAACCTCGTCAACCGCGGCGACTTCCTCACGCTCCAGTATCGCGGCGGGCAGCTCGTCACACGCATTCTCGCCGTCAACGGACGCGAGCGCACCTTCGTGTTCGACTGGGGCGCGATGTCCGAGCAGAACGCGGGCGTGCTCGCCGCGCCCGAGTGCCAGTTCCACGCCTCGCCCGACGGCGTGCGCGTGGAGTTCTCCACGGCAACGCCGCGCCGCACCGAATTCGAAGGGCGCCCCGCGTTCGAAGCCGACTTCCCCGAAGTGCTGTTCTACGTGCAGCGGCGCGAGTATTTCCGCGTCGACACGCCCGTGCTCGAACCGTGCATCTGCCGCGGCGACCTGCCGAGCGGCGGCGAGCGCTTCGCCTACGAGGTGCACGATTTGTCGCTGGGCGGCCTCGGGCTGCGCACGACCGACGAGCGCGTCGCGGTGCTCGACATGGGCCTGCATCTGCCCGACGTCGAGCTCGACCTGCGCGCGCACGGCAAGCTGCGCGTGGATCTCGCGCTCGTGGTGCTGCGCTTTATCGACCTGCCCAATGGCGATCGCCGCTATCACCTCGGTTTTCGCTTCGAGGCGCTGCCCGGCGCGTCCGAAAACACGTTGCAGCGCTATATCACGCAGCTCGAGATGAAGCGTCGCGCGCTCGCGCGCGCTTGAGGCGAGGGGCGCGCGTGCGCCCGCCCGTTGCGCCCATTGCGCCGGCATCAGACGTGAAGCGCGAGCCCACCCGCGCTAACGTTTTCGCCCTCATCGGGCGCTCAATTTTCGCAACGCGCTGCCGTTATACCGTGAGTTCACCCACGCGGTTTGCCAGGGGGCAGGCCGTTTTCGAGGATCACGCATGTCCAACATCTTCTCGATCGGTCTGAGCGGCCTCCAGGCTGCACAGATTGGTATCGCGACCACCGGCGAGAACATCAGCAACTCGACGACGGCGGGCTACACCGTCGAGTCCCCGGTGTACCAGGAGTCGGCCGGTCAGTACACGTCGAGCGGCTATATCGGCGGCGGCGTCACCACCGCGACCGTGCAGCGCGCGTACAGCCAGTACCTCACGACGGCGCTCAACAACGCGCAGTCGACCAACAGCTCGTACACGGCTTCGTACACGCTCGCCACGCAGCTCTCGAACCTCGTGGGCAGCCCGACCTCGGGCATCGCCACGGCGGTCACGAACTTCTTCTCGGGACTGCAAAATGTCTCGAATTCGCCTTCCAGCACCGCCGCGCGCCAGACCGTGCTGTCCGACGCGCAGACGCTCGCCACGCAGATCAACGCCGCTGGCCAGCAGTACGACGCGATGCGCCAGAGCGTGAACACGCAGCTCACGAGCGCCGTCACGCAGATCAACAGCTACACGCAGCAGATCGCCAACCTCAACGCGCAGATCACGAGCGCGAGCGCGACCGGCCAGCAGCCCAACCAGTTGCTCGACCAGCGCGACCAGGCGGTCGCGAACCTCTCGCAACTGGTCGGCGTGCAGGTCGTGCAGGGCAGCAGCGGCTACAGCGTGTTTCTCGGCAACGGCCAGCCGCTCGTGGTGAGCAACCAGAGCTACAACCTCGGCACGCAGCCGTCGAGCACGAATTCGTCGGAACTGGCGGTCACGTGGGTGGGTATGAACGGCGCGAGCGCGTCGTCGCTCGGCACGCCGCAGGTGTTGAACTCGGCGGCGCTGCAAGGCGGCACGGTGGGCGGTCTCGTCTCGTTCGTGCAGGACACGCTCGATCCCGCCGAAGCGCAACTGGGCGCGATCGTCACGAGCTTCGCCGCTCAGGTGAATGCGCAAAACGCGCTTGGGCTCACGCTCTCGGGTGGCGCCGGCGGCGATCTCTTCACGGTGGGCAGCCCGGTCGTCACCGCGGCTTCGGGCAACGCCGACGCGTCGCTCACGCCGTCCGTGCAGCTCACGGGCGACACCTCGGCGCTGACGCTCACCGACAGCTATGCGCTCAGCTACGACAACGCCTCGTCCACCTGGACGCTGACCGACTCGACGACGAACACGAAGGTCGACAGCGCGACGCCTGGCGCGACCTCGCCGTTCACGATCGGCGGTCTTTCGATCACGCTTCCCAGCACGCCGACCGGGGACGATTCGTACACGATCCAGCCGCTCTCGGCCAACCCGCTTTCGACCTTCTCGGTTGCGACCAGCGACCCTGCGGCGATCGCGGCGGCGACGCCCGTGGTGGTGTCGGCCGCCACGACGAACGCGGGCACGGGCAACGTGACGCAGGGCTCGGTCGGCACGGGCTATTCGACCACCAACCTGCCGGCCACACTCACCTACGACTCGTCGGCAGGCACGCTGACCGGCCTGCCCAACGGCACGGTCGTGCAGGTCACGGTGGGTGGCGCCACGACCTCCGTGACGGTCGACAACACCACGACGCCTCCGACGAACCCGCCGTACGACCCGACCAACGGCGCGAGCTACACGATCACGAACCTGACGGATTCGAAAGGCGCCAACGGCGTCGCGACCAACATCAGCTTCACGATGTCGGGCACGCCGTCGAACAACGACTCGTTCACCATCGACGGCAACAAGAGCGGCACGCAGGACGGCCGCAACGCGCTCGCGCTCGCCAACCTCACGTCGAGCACGGCGTTCAGCGGTTCGCTCACGCTGACGTCGGCGTACGCGAACTACGTCAACTCGATCGGCAACACCGCGAGCCAGTTGAAGGCGCAAAGCACGTCGCAGGCGTCGCTCGTCACGCAGCTCACTTCGCAGCAGCAGTCGGTCCAGGGCGTAAACCTCGACGAGGAAGCGGCGAACCTGCTGCAATATCAGCAGCTCTATCAGGCCAACAGCAAGGTGATCCAGACGGCGGCTTCGCTGTTCCAGACCTTGATCGGCATTTTTTAGTAAGGCGCTGACCCATGCGTATCGCGACTTCCCAGATTTTCTCCACCAACGTGGCGACGATGGAGAACCAGCAGTCCCAGCTTCTCCAGGTCCAGCAGCAGATCGCAAGCGGCGTGGCGATTTCGAACCCCGCCGACAATCCGCTCGGCGCCGCGCAGGCCGTGACGCTGTCCGCCACCAGCGCGACGCTCACGCAGTACGCGTCGAACCAGAGCACGGCGCTCACCGCGCTGCAACTGGAAGACACGACGCTCACGAACGTGACGAGCACGATGCAGAGCATCAACTCGCTCATCATCGAAGCGCAGAACGGCTCGCTCACCGACACCGCGCGCCAGGCGATCGCCAAGCAGATGCAGGGCTACCGCGACCAGTTGATGACGCTCGCCAACACCACGGACGGCGCGGGCAACTACATCTTCTCGGGCTTCACGAGCACCTCGCAGGTGTTCTCGAACAATTCGTCCGGCGGCGCGACCTACAACGGCGACTCGGGCCAGCGCGTCATGCAGGTGGCCAGCACGCGCTCGATCTCGGTGGGCGACACGGGCGCCACGGTGTTCCAGAGCGTGCAGGCCGTGGGCTCGGACATCGTGCCTTCGGGCAGTACGGCGAGTACGCCGAACACGGGCACGGGCGTGATCAGCGCCGTGACGGTGACCGATCCGACGCAAGCGACCAACAACGACAAGTACACGATCAACTTCGTCACCGACACGGCAACGAACAAGCTCGCCTATACGGTGACGGACGGCACGGGTACGCCTTCGAGCCCTGTGGACTTTACCGACGGCGACACCATCGACCTCGGCACCGGCATGAAGGTGACGATCACCGGCACGCCCGCCGTGGGCGATTCGTTCGGCGTGTCGCCCGCCACGGCGTCGCAGAACACCGATGTGTTCGGCACCATCGACGACATCATCAGCGCGCTGAATACGCCCGCGAGCGGCTCGCCCGCCGCGGCCGCGAACCTCAACAACGCGCTGAACACGGGCCTCACGCGCATCGGCAACTCGCTGTCGAACGTCATCACGGTGCAGGCTTCCGTGGGCGGCCGCGAGCAGGAAGTCAAGGCGTTGCAGACGGTCACGTCGAACAACTCGCTCCAGGTCACCTCGAACCTCACCGACCTCACGAGCACCGACACGGTGGCGGCGATCAGCCAGTACGAGCAGCTTTCGAACGCGCTCACGGCTTCGCAAAAGAGCTTCGCCGCCACGCAGAACCTGTCGCTGTTCCAGTACATCAACCCCTGACGCAAACGCGCGGCACGGTCGAAAAAAAAGCGGACTCCGGTCCGCTTTTTTGTTGGTTCGCCACGCACCGTTTGCGTCTCGTTCGACGCTCACCCGGGCGGGCGCAGCGCCCCGGCCACGCGCCCCATCTGGTCGATGCCGCTGTCGAACAGGCGGCCGAAGTAAGGAATCAGGTTCGGCATCATGATCTGGATGAGGAACAGGCCCACGAGCATGGTGAGCGCGAAGCCGATCTGGAAAATGCCGATTTGCGGGGCCGCGCGATTGAGAATGCCGAGCGACAGATTGGTGATGAGGAGCGCCACCACCACCGGCAGCGCGAGCAGCAGTCCCGAGGAGAGCACGACCGCGCCGTAGCTGGCGATCGAGCGCCACGCGCTCGCGCCGAGCACGTTCGCCGTGACCGGCACCGACTGGAACGTGGCGACGAGCGCCGCGATCATTTGCAGATGGCCGTCGAACGCGAGGAAGGCGAGCATCGCCATCATGTTCAGCCACGAGGAGAGCGCGGGCGTGGTGGTGTTGGCCTGCGGGTCGAAGAAGCTTGCGAAGCCCAGACCCATGCCGAGGCCCATCAGGTCGCCGGCCGTCGTGACCACGGCGAACACGAGCTGCATGGTGAAGCCGAGCGCGACGCCGATGAGGAACTGGTTCACGAGTATCCACACGCCTTCGGCGGAGAACACCGTGACCTGCGGCATCGCGCCGAGCGTGGGCGCGACGATCAGCGTGATGAAGCCCGCGAGGCCGATCTTCACGCGCGTGGGCACCGAGCGGTTGCCCACCACGGGCGCGACCGCCACGAGCGCGAGAATGCGCGTGAACGGCCACAGGAACGCCGTGAGCCAGGCATTGAGCTGCGCGTAGGTGACAGTGAACATGGTGGGCCGGAAGCCGCAGGCGGCGCGCGAGGCGCGCCTAGCCCGCGATCTGCGGAATGCTCGTGAACATGTGGTGCATGTAGTCGAGCATCTTCGTGAGCATCCACGGCCCGGCGATCACGAGCGTGACGGCAATGGCGATCAGCTTGGGGATGAACGAGAGCGTGGATTCGTTGATCTGCGTGGCCGCCTGGAAAAGGCTCACCACGAGACCCACCACGAGCGACACGAGCAGGAGCGGCGCGGCAAGCAACAGCGCGACGTACATCGCATCGTGCGCCAGCGTCATGACCATTTCTGGCGTCATGTCAGTCTCCTCAGGTGAAGCTCTGCGCGAGCGAGCCGATGATGAGCTGCCAGCCGTCCACGAGCACGAACAGCATGAGCTTGAACGGCAGCGAAATGGTCGCGGGCGAGACCATCATCATACCCATTGACATCAGCACGCTCGCCACCACCATGTCGATGATGAGAAACGGAATGAAGACCGTGAAGCCGATCTGGAAGCCCGTCTTCAGCTCGCTCGTGACGAACGAGGGCACGAGCAGCGTGAGCGGCACGTCCTCGGGGCCTTGCATGGGCGCCGCGTGCGAGATGCGCGCGAAGAGCGCGAGATCGGACTCGCGGGTCTGACGCAGCATGAAGGTCTTGAAGGGCGCGACGCCGCGCGCGACGGCGTCGTCCATCGAAATCGTGCCCGCCGCGAACGGCTTGTAGCCGTCGTTGTAGGCTTTGTCGAGCACCGGCGACATCACGAACAGCGTGAGAAAGAGCGCGAGGCCCACGAGCACCTGGTTGGGCGGCGTGGTCGTCGTGCCGATCGCCTGGCGCAACAGCGAGAGCACGATGATGATGCGTGTGAAGCTCGTCATCATCAGCACCATCGCGGGCAGGAACGACAGCATCGTGAGCAGCAGCATCGTCTGCACGCTCAGCGAGTAGGTCGTGCCGCCGTTCGGACCGGGGCTCGTGTTGAAGGCGGGCAGGCCCGCCGCTTGTGCCGCCTGCGCATGCGCGATATGCGGCAGCGCGAAGGCGAGGGCGCCCGCGCCGAGCATCAGCGCGAACGGCAGCGCCGTGCGCGCGATCTTCGCGAGGGAGTCGAGGCGCGCGCGGGCTTCACCGCCTGCGGGCGTCGCTGGGAGGGAACTGCCGTGCATTTACTGCGCTCCGCCGTCGTGACGTGTGAAACGCGTCTTGAAGCGTTTGTCGGACTCGCTTTTCAGCGCGTCACGAAAGCGCTGGGCGAAGGTGCCTGAGAGGGCGGGGCCGGCTGTGGCGGGCCCCGTGACGCCGGCGGGCAGCTCGCCCGCGGGCATGCTGTGCAGGAGCCGTACGTTGCCGGGCGCGGCGCCCAGCACGAGCCAGGTGTCGCCGATCTCGACCACGGCCACGCGCTCCTTGCCGCCGAGCGAAGCGCCGCCCACGGTGCGCACGAGCGCGTTCTTCATGCCGCCTTGCAGGCCGAGACGCCGCGCGAGCCACGCGCAGCCGAATACCACGCCGATCACGAGCGCGAGGCCCAGCACCGTCTGCACGACGGCGCCGAAGCCGAGCGCGGGCACCGCGCTGCCGGCGATCACGGCCGAAGCGCCGGCGCTGCCCGAGGCCGCGCGCGTCGCTTCGTTGACGGCCTTGAGATCGGCGGCCCGCGCGCTCACCACGGCGAGCAGCGCGGCGCCGGCGAGCGAGAGGTGCACGGCGAGGCGCCACGAAAATCGCAGCAGCCGCGCGCCGGGAACAGCCTGGGGGTTCATCGGTTCAGCTTCCGGATCCGCTCGGACGGCGTGATGATGTCGGTGAGACGAATGCCGAACTTGTCGTTCACGACCACCACTTCGCCCTGGGCGATGAGGCAGCCGTTCACGAGCACGTCCATCGGCTCGCCGGCGAGGCCGTCGAGCTCCACCACCGAGCCCTGCGCGAGTTGCAGCAGGTTGCGAATGGCAATCTTGGTGCGCCCGAGCTCCACGGTCATCTGGACGGGGATGTCCAGAATCATGTCGATGTCGTTGGCCGTGCGTGAGGAATCGACCTTCGAGAGCGGCTGGAACACGCCGGCCGTCGTGGGGGCGGCGGCGCTCACCTCGTTGCCGTTCTGCTCGGCGAGCGCGCTCGCCCAGTCGTCCATCGAGTCGGCGCCCGCGTCCTGCGCGGCGGCGTCGAAGCCAGGGTCGAGCACCGGCTCGTCTGCGTTCGTGCCGCTCGTGCCGCTCGTGCCGTTTACGTCACTCATATCCACCTTCCTTCATCGTGTCGGCTGCGCTGATCATCTTCTGGACCCGCAACGCGTATTGACCATTGAAAATTCCGTAGCCGCACTCCATCACCGGCACGCCGTCGACCTTGGCGACGATGTGCTCCGCGATGTTGATGGGCAGCACGTCGCCCTTCTTCATGTTCAGGATCTGCTCGAACGTCACGGGGATCTGCGCGAGATCGGCCGTGAGCTCGACTTCGGCGGCCTGCACCTGCTGCGAGAGCACGCGCACCCAGCGGCGGTCCACGTCGAGCACTTCGCCTTGCAGCGGCGAGGCGAGCACGTCGCGAATCGGCTCGATCATCGAGTAGGGCATGCAGATGTGCAGCGTGCCGCCGGTCGGGCCGAATTCGATCGAGAACTGCGTGACGATCACGATCTCGTTGGGCGTGGCAACGTTTGCGAACTGCGTATGCATTTCGGAGCGCACGTACTCGAAGTTGAGCTGGCGCACGCTTTTCCAGGCGGTCGTGTAGTGCTCGAACACGAGGTTGAGCAGCTTGCTGATGATGCGCTGCTCGGTCTGCGTGAAGTCGCGGCCTTCCACACGCGTGTGAAAGCGCCCGTCACCGCCGAACAGGTTGTCCACGACGAAGAACACGAGGTTCGGGTCGAACACGAACAGCGACGTGCCGCGCAGCGGCTTCACGTGCACGAGGTTCAGGTTCGTCGGGATCGGCAGGTTGCGGGTGAATTCGCTGTACTTCTGCACGCGCACCGGGCCCACCGAGATTTCGGCGGTGCGGCGCATGAAGTTGAAGATGCCGACGCGCAACAGGCGCGCAAAGCGCTCGTTGATGATTTCGAGGCCGGGCATGCGGCCGCGAACAATCCGTTCCTGCGTCGCGATGTTGTAGGGACGTACGCCCTGCTTCTCGGCCTGGTTCGAATCCTGGTCGACTTCCCCGGTGACGCCCTTGAGGAGGGCGTCGACCTCCTCCTGGGACATGAACTCGTCGTGACCCATCGTCATGATGACTGGCCCTCCATCGCGGGATACATGTCAGCCGCGCTCACTGGACGACGAATTCGGTGAACAGCACGTCGTCCACGCGCATCGGCTTTTCGTTCGGGCCCGAGGGCTGCGAGATCAGCACGGCGAGCTCGGTGGCGAGCGCACGCTTGCCGTCGAGCGGCGCGAGGTCGGACGGATGCTTGTTCGAGAGCGCGAGCAGCACGCGGCTGCGGATCTCGGGCATGCGTGCGACGAGCGCGTCCTGGGTGGCCTGGCTGTCGAGCTTGAGCGTCAGGCCGATGCGCAGGTAGTGCGATTCGCCGTCGTCGGATTGCAGGTTGACGGTCATCGGTTCGAGCGCGTAGTAGACGGGCGCGGCCGCAGGCGCCGCGGCGGGCGCGGCCGGCGCGCTTGCCGCGTGGCGCGACATGAAGAACCACGTCGCGCCGCCCGCCGCGGCTGCGGCGAGGATCGCAATGAGCGCGATCACGAGGATGCGCTTCATCGGTCCGGGTTTCGCGCCCTGGGGCGCGGCTTGCTGGGATGCGGTCGTGGTCGCCATGTCGGAAAGAGAGCCTGGATGCTTGCGAAGGTCCGGAGAACCGACCTGATGGTCAGTCCGGGCAGCTTGCATTGTTCCGGCTTTTGCCTTTCAGCGATGGGAGGAATAGACGGGGGAATTCCGGCTATCTCGTGGTTTTGTTGCGCGCCGCGCGAAGCCGCGCGCCCAAAGGCGCCGCGCCGCCGCGCCCGTCTGCGCGGGCATGGCGGGGCATACGGCGGCGCGTGAGGGGAGGAAGACGCGGCTGCATGTCTGTTGCGCCGCGGTTGCCGCGCGTCAGGCGAAGGTGTCGATCAGGCCGACGCTGCGCTGTGTGGTGCTGGTGGCGCTCGTGTCCGTGTCGTCGGTGCTGGCGCTCACGGTGCCGCTCGTGCCCGACCCCGAACTCTGGCTGCCGGAGCCGCCCGAGCCGCTGCTGTCCTGCTGCGCCTGCTGGTTCATCTGCCGCGAGAAGCCGTCGCTCACGCTTGCGCTGCCAAGGCCAATGCCGTTCTGCTCCATCGACTCGCGCAGCTTCGGCAGGGCCGCCTCGACGGCCTCGCGCACCTGCTGGTGCTGCGAGACGAAGAGCGCGTGCGCGTGGCTTTGCGTGACCTGAAGCACAACCTGGAGCGGTCCGAGATCCTTCGGATTGAGCGTGAGTTCGGCCGACTGCTGGTGCGCGCTCGAAAGGAACACGACCTTCTGGCTGAGCGCGTCTTCCCAGGCGCTCGTGCCGACCTGCGGCGCGAGCGTGGCGCTGGCGGCCGCGGCGGCCACGGGATTCGCGGCGGCGCTTGCCGTCTGCGCGGCCTGGGTCTGCGCAGACGTGGCGGCGGCGATGGCCGCGGCCTGGTTTGCCGCCTCGTTTGCGGCGAGCGTATCGGCTGCCGTGGCGCTGGCCTGCGTGCCGGAACCCGACTGTTGCTGCGCCGCCGCCGCGAGCGCGTCGGTGGCCGTTTTCGCGGCGTCGGCGGCCGTTGCCGTGGCGCTTTTCGCCGCGTCGGCGCTCGCGCCGCTGCTGGCCGCCGTGCCGAAGGCCTTCTCCTGCGCATGCGCGCTCAGGTGCGAGGCGAAGCTGCTCGCAATACCGGCGCCCGCGCCCGTGCTTGTGCTCGTGGCGTCCGTGCCGGTCGCGGCGGCGCTCGTCACGCGCGTGGCGGGCACGCCCGCGCCGCCGCGCAGTGTGGCGAGCGCGGCCTGGAGCGCTTCGTGCACCGACTTCGGCGTGGCGGTCGTGCTGCCGCCCGTGGCCGAGCCGTCGCCCGCCGTGCTCGCGCCCGCGACCGTCGTGGCGGCCGTAGCCGCTGCGGCGGCCGCCGCCGAGGCGACACCCGCGAGCGTGCTGTCGCCGCTTGCCTGGCTCGTGCCGCTGCCGTTCGTCGTGTCGGTTTGCGCTTGTTGTGCTTGCTGCGTTTGCTGGGCCTGTTGCGCCTGCTGGGCTTGCTGCGCCAGGGCCGCGGCGGCCTGCGCGCCCGCCGCTTCGGCCTGCTTTTGCTGGGTGCGCACGGCGTCGGCGCGATGATCGGCACCGGACGCGTGCTGCGTGCCTTGCCCGCCGCTCGTGCCGGCAGTTTGCGAGGTGTTGCCGGTGTTGCTGGTGCCGCTGCTGCTCGTCGTGTTTTGCGACGCGCTGCTGCCCGCCGACGTGCTCGCGCCCGACTGGCCGTAGGCATTCGACTGCGCGCTTTGCGACGACTGCGCCGTTTGCGTGGATTGCGACGTCTGCGCGGACTGCGAAGTTTGTGTGGACTGCGAAGCCTGCGCCGATTGCGACGATTGTCCCGACTGTGAGCTTTGCGACGACTGCGATGCCTGCGACGACTGCGTGGACTGTGAGCTCGCCGCGCTCATGGCGGCCTGCGAATTCTGCGCGCTGATGCGCTGCTGGAGCGCTTGCGCGAAATCGGGGGTCGACGAGTCGGGCTGGCTGGCGGCGTTCGACGCGCTGTTGCCCGACACGGCATCGGCGGCGGCCCCGAGAAGCGAGGTGACGGAGGAGAGGAGCGACATGCTGGCGGCCTCGAATGCGTGTTACGGGTGTTGCGACGAGCGCATGCGTAGCACGCGGGCGGCGTACTCGTCGGCGTCGCGTTGTTCGCGGCGGGCGTCCTTGCGGGCCTGCACCTCATCCTGGCGCGTTTGCAGCACTTCGTACGAGCCGAGCTTCTGCTTGCTGCGCTGCCATTCGGGCTTGGCGGCTTCCACGCGGGCCGTCGCCTGCTCCAGAATGCGCCGCTGCTGCTCGATCGCGGCGTCGAGCGTGTCGATGAACGCCTGGAAATTGCGCACGTTGCCGGCGGCCATGCCGCTGCGTGCCGATTCGGTGAAGCGCGCGTGATACTCGTCGCGGTACGTGATGAGCGCCTCGAGCTGCTTTTCGACCTCGCCGCGCTCGCGCTGCACGCGGCCGAGCTTTTGCGTCGCGGCGTCCACGTCGTCCTGAGCGAGGCCAATCAAGGTTTGCAGCGCGGTTTGCTTCGTCATCATCTGGCTCCAATCAGTTGGCCGAGCATCTCGACGCTCTGATCATAGTTCGCGGTTTCGCGAAAACCCTGCTGAAGAAAGGCCTCGATACGCGGATACAACGCGATCGCGCGGTCGAGCACGGCGTCGCGCCCGGTCACGTATGCACCCACGTTGATGAGGTCGCGGTTGCGCTGGTAGCGCGAAAGCATCTGCTTGAACGCGCGCGTCTGGTTCAGATGCCGGTCGTCGATGAGCGCGGTCATCGCGCGGCTGATCGATGCTTCGATGTCGATGGCCGGATAGTGCCCGGCCTCGGCGAGCGCGCGGGAGAGCACGATATGGCCGTCGAGAATCGCGCGCGCCGAGTCGGCGATCGGGTCCTGCTGGTCGTCGCCTTCGGTGAGCACGGTGTAGAACGCCGTGATCGAGCCGCCGCCCTCGGGCCCGTTGCCGGTGCGCTCGACGAGCGCCGGCAGCTTCGCGAACACCGAAGGCGGATAGCCCTTGGTCGCGGGCGGCTCGCCGATGGCGAGCGCGATCTCGCGCTGCGCCATCGCATAGCGCGTGAGCGAGTCCATGAGCAGCAGCACGTGCTTGCCCTGGTCGCGGAAATATTCGGCGAGCGACGTGGTGTACGCGGCGGCCTGCATGCGCAGGAGCGGCGACACGTCGGCGGGCGCGGCCACGACGACCGAGCGCGCGAGGCCTTCCGTGCCCAGGATCTGCTCGATGAATTCCTTCACTTCGCGGCCCCGCTCGCCGATCAGGCCGATCACGATCACCTCGGCGCTGGTGGCGCGCGCCATCGTGCCGAGCAGCACCGATTTACCCACGCCCGAGCCCGCGAACAGGCCCATGCGCTGGCCGCGCCCGACCGTGAGGAGCGCGTTGATCGCGCGTACGCCCACGTCGAGCACCTTGTGGATCGGCTCGCGGTTCAGCGGATTGATGACGGGCGCGGTGAGCGGTGCGTCGGCCTCGGTATTGAGCGCGCCGAGCCCGTCGAGCGGCTTGCCCGAGGCGTCGACCACGCGGCCGAGCATGCCCCAGCCCACCGGCAGGCGCTTGGCGCCCGCCATCGGGTCGGCGATGGGCGCGGTTTCCAGCGGCCAGACGCGCGCGCCGGGCAAGAGGCCCGCGACCTGGGTCGTCGGCATCAGAAAGAGTTTGTCGCCGCCGAAGCCGACCACTTCGGCTTCGGCCATCGGCAGCGAGCTGCCCGGCGGCAGTTCGATCATCACCTCCGCGCCCACGGCGAGCCGCAGCCCCACCGCTTCGAGCACGAGGCCCGCGGCCCGTGTGAGGCGCCCGCAGCCGCGCAGCGGCAGCGCAAGCGCATTGCGCTCGCGCACGCGGTTCAGGACCGTGTTCCAGGAAACGAGGTGGGGGTTGGCCGGGTCGTAATTCGCCGGCGGCGTGTAAGGGGCTGCCTCGGGCGCGGCGTTGGTTTCGGCCGCGTCGCCAGAGTCGGCAGAGTCGACTGCATCGGCCGCAAGCGCGGCGCTGATCGCGTCGATGGCGTCGATCTCGCGTGCCTTGCGCGCCTTGCGGCCGCTTGAGCCGCTTGAGCCGCTTGAGCCGCTTGAGCCGCTTGAGCCGCTTGCGCCCTTGGAGCCGGCGCCGCCCACGAGCACCGCGCGGGTTTGCGCGGGGTCATGCGCGTGCGGGCCGAATGAGGCGAGCGCGAGTTCCTGCTCGAGCGGCGTGAGGCCGCCCGTGTGTATCGTCTTTTGGCTCGTCGGGGTGGGCGGGTTCACCATGGCCTTGCCTTGCCGAGCGCCGCGCTCACGCGTTCCCAGCGTGAGTTGACGCTGGCGTCCGTTTCGCCCGTCGCGGCCTGCGCGCGGCAGCCGCCGCGCTCGATCGCCGGGTCGGTGCGCACGCTCCAGCCGCGCGCCTGCAAGTCTTCCATCAGGTAGGCCTCGACGATCGGCAGATCGGCCGGGCTCACCACGAGCTGCGGCGAGCCGACGAGCTGCGGCTCGGCGGCCAGCACTTCGCGCGCGACCGCGACGAGCGCCGTGGGGTCGTGCTGCACGTGCTGGCGCACGACCTGCTGCGCGATGTCGAGCGCGAGCTCGACGAGCGTTTCGGCCACGCCCGCCTGCACCGTTTCGAGCGCGTCGCTAAAGCGGCTCGCCAGCGCCGCGAGCTGCGCCGCTTGCGCGCGCGCCTCGGCCTGGCCCTGCTCGAAGCCCTGCTGGCGGCCCTGTTCGTGGCCGGCCTGGTAGCCGAGCGCCTGGCCCGCCACATGGCCCGAGCGCAGCCCTTCCTGGTGCGCGGCGTCGCGCAGGCTCTGGAGCTGCGCCTCGAAGGCGGCAGTCTCGTCGGGCGTGGGCGGCGGCGGCGGGGGAGGCGGCGGATCGAACGACGCCATCTCCCAGCGCTGGTACGCCGAGCGATGGCCGTTCGCGGAGGTCGTGTCAGACATAAGCGTCTTCTGCCTTGCCGCCGATCACGATCTGACCGCTTTCGGCGAGATTGCGCACGATTTGCAGGATGCGGCGCTGTTGCGCCTCGACTTCCGAGACGCGCACCGGACCGCGCGCGTCGAGGTCTTCGGCGAGCAGTTCGGCCGCGCGCTGCGACATGTTCGAGAGGAACTTGGTGCGCAGCGCGGGCGGCGCGCCCTTGAGCGAAATGATGAGCGACTCCGACTCGACTTCCTTGAGCAGCAGCTGGATCGCGCGGTCTTCGAGGTCGAGCAGGTTCTCGAACACGAACATCTGGTCGATGATCTTCTGTGCGAGTTCGGCGTCGTACTGGCGCACGTTTTCGAGCACGCCTTCTTCGTGCTGGCTCGTCATGAAGTTGAGGATCTCGGCCGCCGTGCGGATGCCGCCCATCGGGCTGCGCTTGAGGTTGTCGCTGCCCGAGAGCAGGTTCGTGAGCACGTCGTCGAGCTCGCGCAGCGCCTGCGGCTGAATGCCGTCGAGCGTCGCGATACGCAGCAGCACGTCGTTGCGCAGGCGCTCGGCGAAGCACGAGGCGATTTCCGAGGCCTGGTCGCGGTCGAGGTGCACGAGGATCGTGGCGATGATCTGCGGGTGCTCGTTCTTGATGAGCTCCGCCACCGACCCCGAGTCCATCCACTTGAGGCCTTCGATGCCGCTCGTGTCGCCGCCTTGCAGGATGCGGTCGATGATCGCACCGGCCTTGTCCTCGCCCAGCGCCTTCGTGAGCACGTTGCGGATGTAGTCGTTCGAGTCGAGCGAGAAGGCCGTGTGCTGCTCGGCTTCCTTCACGAAGTCCTGCAACACGGCTTCGATTTCTTCGCGCTTGACGTTCTTGAGCGCCGCCATGGCGGCGCCGATTTTCTGCACTTCGCGCGGACCGAGGAACTTGAAGACCTCGGAGGCCTCCTGCTCGCCGATCGACATGAGCAGCAGCGCGCTCTTGGTTGCGCCTTCAGCGTTCATCGTTCACCCAGCTCTTCACGACGGTTGCGACGATCTTCGGATCCTGGCGCGCGATGTTGCGCGCGTATTCCAGGTTGCGTTCGAACTTGTTCTTCTCGTTTTCGAAGGCGAGCAGGGCGGCTTCGCTGTCCGCGCCGTCTTCGCCTTCGCCGGCGGCGGCGCGCGCGGACTCGGGAATGCCGTCGAGCAGCAGCGGCTCGCCGTCGGCCATGCCGGGCAGCGCGGGCGCCACCGGCTCGGGCGGCGGGAACGCGCGGCGCAGCGCCGGCTTCACCATCACGAAGTAGAGGAACAGTGCCACCGCGCCAATGCCAAGCCACGTCGCGATCTGCTTGGCGAGCGCGATGATGTCGGGCTGACGCCACCACGGCAGGTTCGCGTTCGGGTCGACTTCCTGCTGGAACGCGGCGTTCACCACGTTCACCGAGTCGCCGCGCTTCGCGTCGTAGCCCATCGCGTCCTTCACGAGCTGCTCGACCTGCGCGAGCTTCTGCGCGTCGAGCGGCTGCATGGTGGCGTGACCCTTGGCGTCGACCTTCGGCTGATAGTTCACGATCACGGCCACCGAGAGGCGCTTGACGTCGCCCGGCGCCTGTTGATAGTGGCGCACGGTCTTGTCGAGCTCGTAGTTCGTGGTGGTGTCGCGATGATCGGAAACCGGCACCGCGGCCGAGGCGCCGTTCGCACCCGCCGGGGCGCTCACGGGCGCGGAAGCGGGCTGCGGCGGCTGGTTCGTGAGCGCGCCGGGCACGCCGCCCGCGCCGCCTTGCTGCATCTCCGTGGAGATGTTCTGCTGCTGGCTGCGGATCGCGGCGGCCTGCTGGTTGCCGTTCGGGCCGTAGGCTTCCGAGGTCTGTTCGAGCTTGGAGAAGTCGAGGTCGGCGCTCACCTGCGAGCGCGCGTTGCCGGCGCCGAAGAGGGGCGCGAGGATCGCGTCGATGCGCGCCTGGGTGTCGTGCTCGACCTGGCGCACGAACTTGAGCTGCGAGGCGTCGAGGCCCACGCCCGTCGCGCTTTGCGTGAGCAGGTTGCCGTCCTGGTCGACCACCGTGACGTTGCGCACGGGCAGGTCCGGCACGGCAGAAGCCACCATGTGCGTGATGGCGGCGACCTGGCCGTCGTCGAGGATGCGGCCCGGATACAGGTTCACGAGCACCGAGGCGGAAGGCGCTTCGCGCTCGCGCACGAACACCGAAGGCTTCGGAATGGCCAGATGCACGCGCGCGGACTTCACGCTCGCGATCGACTGGATGGTTTGCTCGAGCTCGCCTTCGAGCGCGCGCTGGTAGTTGATCTGCTCGGCGAACTGGCTGATGCCGAACTTCTGGTTGTCCATCAGCTCGAAGCCCACCGAGCCGTTCTTCGGCAGGCCCTGGGAGGCGAGGCGCAGGCGCATTTCGTTGACCTGCTCGGCGGGCACGAGAATGGCGCCGTTGCCGTCGGAAAGCTTATAGGGAACGTTTGCGGCCTGGAGCGCGGTAATGATCGCGCCGCCGTCACGGTCCGACAGGTTGCTGTACAGCACCTTGTAGTCGGGCGCGCGCGACCACAGCACGAGGCCGGCGACCACGGCCACGAGCAACGCCACGGCGAAGATCAGCGGCGCGCGCGGGTTGCCGCGCACGTTGCGCAGCGACGAGAGCGAGCCCAGGCGCTGCGCGAAGCCGCCGCCGAGGTCTTCCGCGCCGCCCACGCCTGCACCCGCGCCGACGCCGGGCGAGGCGCCCGCGCCAGAGGGGGCGAGGCCCATGCGGGCGTCGGGGTTGATCAAAGAGTTGGCAGACGAATCCATGCGACGGGTTTCTCCGGAGGCTTCCAGGTCTCGCCGCGCACGGCGGAGACTTTCACGTCAGGCATTATCCGCAGCCCATGGCAAGCCGATTGCGCGAATAGAGCCGGGTTTTCCCCCTACTTTCGGGGCTGCCGGAACGGGCCCGCTGCTATGCTCTCCTCCAGATTCGGCGCTCTGTCAGCGCGCCGTGCCGCTCCGGCGCTGCCGCATTGCAGCGAACGCCGCAGCCGGCCAGGGGCTCCTCCCCCTGAATTTCCCGCGTGTCCCCTTTTCGTGGAGCAAACATGACCGTGCCAGTATCTCCGCTCACGTCCGCCCTCGCGCAAATGCAGTCGATGGCGACGCAGGCGGCCGGCGGCCCCACCGCAGCCGACGAGAAGTCGGGCGCGGCGACGGCCGGCGGGTTCGCCTCGGCGCTCAAGGCGTCGCTGGACAAGATCAGCGACGACCAGCAGAAGGCGGTGGGCGAGTCGCAGGCGTTCGAACTTGGCGCGAACAACGTGTCGCTCAACGACGTGATGGTGGACATGCAGAAAGCCAACATCGGCTTCCAGTTCGGCCTTCAGGTGCGCAACAAGCTTGTGACGGCCTACACCGACATCATGCAGATTCAGGTCTGAGGCTGACCGAATCGGTGAAAGAAGCGGTGAGAGAAGCGGTGACGGAAGCGGTGGCTGAAGCCTTCGTCCGCGCGGCGCGCTAAAGCTTCCCCCTCTACGTTCCGATAACCCGGCTAGAACCGCACGGTGTCGCGAGCTTCGCGGCGCACCGGGCGGGTGCACCCACAGCCAAACGTATCGAGGAGAAGCGCCGATGTTTTCCCCTGCCCACTCTGGAGCCAACGCCTATTCACGCGTAGGCGTCGAAACGGGGGTCATGGGTGCGAGCCCGCACAAGCAGATCACGCTCCTGTACCAGGGAGCGCGGCAAGCCATTGCGCTGGCGCGTATGCATTTGCAGGCGGGCAATGTCGGCCCGCGCTGCGAGGCGGTCGCGAAGGCGATCCGGATTGTCGAGAGCGGGCTCCAGCTCGCGCTGAACCTGGAGGCGGGCGGGCAGATCGCCCAACGCCTCAACGCGCTGTACAGCTACATGACACGGCGCCTGCTGGAAGCCAATATCAATCAGAGCGAGACCATGCTGATCGAAGTCGACGGTCTGCTGGCTACGCTCGAGGAAGCCTGGGTGGGGATCGGGCCGGAAGTGGCGAGGATGGGCGAACAGTCGTCCGCGCCACCGCCCGGCTCATTGACGAGATGAGTTCAAAAGCAGACTACTTCGCGCGCTACGAAGCGATCGCGGCCGTCTCGGGGCAGATGCTCTGCGCCGCGCGCGACGCACACTGGAACGATCTGATCGGCTTGCAGGAGGAGTATCGACATCTC
Organism: Paraburkholderia unamae; assembly: GCF_003096875.1. Lineage (NCBI taxonomy): Bacteria > Pseudomonadati > Pseudomonadota > Betaproteobacteria > Burkholderiales > Burkholderiaceae > Paraburkholderia > Paraburkholderia unamae. Next base: position 77,158 of record NZ_QEOB01000001.1, on the reverse strand, counting down.
GTCGATGCCCTGAAGGACGCCGAAGGGATCGTACGGCTCACGGTCGCCGAACGCTCGCGCAAGTACGAGCTGATTCGACAGATACTCTCCGACGACGCCGCCATTCGCGACCTCGCGAGTCCCTGCATGGCGCGACTCTCGGCGCTTTTCTACGGCACCGCGCAGCCTGCGCGGGTCTTGCAGGAAATCTACGGGGCGCGCTAGCGCGGTGAGTGCCGTGAAGCTGTGAGCGCGGCGCTCGCGCGCAGATCCGGAAAACCATGAACGGAATCGACACGGGAGCCGCCGCGCTCCTCGCGAGCCGCATCGCGGCGCTGACGCCGGTTGGCTCGCAAGGCAGCGCCGGAGCGGCGCAAACGGGCGTCTCCGCGCTCGCGACAGGCACCGCCGCGCTCGCCGACACCCAGGCGGGCACGAGCGCCTCGCAGGACTCGGCGCAGACCGTGCTCTCGGCGGTTGCGCTCGCGCTCGACGCCATCATCCGCTCGGGCGGCGAAGCGACGCCTGCCGTGGTCGGCCGCGCGCCGCTCTGGGCCAGTCCCGAAGCCGACGCGCAGACGGGCGCGCCAGGCGGCGCGGCGTCGTTGCCGCTGCCCTTGCCGCCAGGCGGCACCGCGGGCTCGCAAGCCGAAGCCGCCGCCGCCGCGCTGCTCGCGGATGTGGCGATCGCGGTGCAGGGCGAGGCAGCGGCCGACCTTCCCGATACGGCCGGCAGTGCCAGCACGCAAGCGGGACCACCCGCACAAGGCACGCCCGCCCAGTCAGGGCCGACCGCGCAAGCGCCTTCGGCCCCGCAAACCGGCCAGAGCGCGCCGACAACCCAGACACCACAGACGGCGCAAACCGCCCACGCCGCCCAGACCGCCGCTGCCGCGCAGACGGGCCCGGTGGCCGCGCTCGCGGCTTCGCTCGCGCGGACCGTGAGTACGAGCGGACTGTTCTACGAGGCGCATCTCGCGCAGTGGCTGCGCGGCCAGCGCGCGCCCGCCGATCTCGCCGACGAACCGCAGAACCGGCTCTTTACCGCCAACGCGCAACTTTCGCTCGACTGGGCCCACGCCTCGGACGATATCGACGACGTGCAGTGGACCGAATTGCTCTCCGGCACGGCGAGCGACGCCCAAGGCAGTGCGCGCGGCGAAGCGGGCAATGCCGCGAACACGCCGAATGTGCCGAACGCGCCAAATATGCCGAACCCTGCCGACGCGGGCCTCGCGCGCGCGTTCTCCGCGCTGCCCGAGGCGCACGCCGAAGCGCTGATGGCACAGCTGCCGGGCCAGGCCCAGGCGCGCGCGGGCGTCCTGCTCGCCGATACGCTGCTGCCCGCCATGCACGACGCCACCGCGCAATCCTTGGGCGCGTCGGTGCATGCGTCGGTGATTCCGCTTGTGCGCCAGCAGCTCGATCTGCTCGCGACTGGCGAGTTTCGCTGGAACGGCGAGGCGTGGCCCGGCGTGCGGGTGGACTGGAGCATCCAGCAAGACGAGTACGAGGCGCGCGACCCGCGCCACGGCAGCGGCGCGGACGGCGACGACATCCCATGGCGCACGCGCCTCACGCTCGCGCTGCCGAAGCTCGGCACCGTGGACGCGGAACTCACGCTCACCGGCGCGACGCTCGCGGTGCGCGTGCAGGCGAGCACGGGCGGCGCCGCGCGCCTGAACGCCGAGAGCGAGGCGCTGCGCGGGCGGCTCGAAGCGCTCGGCCTCACGCTCGCGGGCTTGTCGATTCGCGAGATCGGCAGCGGCGTTACGACGAACGCCGCCGAGGCGGCACGCGCCGCGAGCGCCTACGCGGCGCAAACGGAGCCGGCGAGCGCCGCGGCGGGTGCATCGCACGCGCCGAATGGGCCGAATGGCCAGAACGGGCCGGGCACGCCGGAAAAATCAGGCACTCGCGACGCCGCGGGCGCGAACGATCAGGACTGGGAACTGTGATGAGCCGCACGCACCGCAAGAGCGCCGCCGCGCTCGCCTACGACGCGCCCGAGGCGGACGGCGCGCCGCGCGTGGTCGCGAAGGGCTACGGCCTCGTCGCGGAGATGATCGTGCAGCGCGCGAAGGAGGCGGGCCTCTACGTGCACGAAGCGCCGGAGATGGTCTCGCTGCTGATGCGCGTGGACCTCGACGCGAAGATTCCGCCACAGCTTTATCAGGCAGTGGCCGAACTGCTCGCGTGGCTGCATCGCCTCGAAGCGCAGGACGAGGCGAAGCCCGAGAGCGCCGCCGAAGCGCAAGACGCCAAGGCCGCCGCCGCAAACGCAAACGCAGCAGGACGCAGCATCCACGAGATCCGCGCGATCGGCGGAGCGCACGGCGGCCGCCCCGCGCTGCCCTTCAAGCCTTCAACATCAACTTGATCAGCAGGCCGAACAACCGGCCGTAAGGCGGCGCGATGAGCCCGCGCGCGTTCAGCCGCGCCTGGGTGAACACGGGCTTCATCTTCGAGAACGTGACGAAGCCCTCGTAGCCGTGATACGCGCCCATGCCGCTCGCGCCGACACCGCCGAACGGCAGCCCCTCGGCCGCGATGTGCATGAGCGTTTCGTTGACCGCCATGCCGCCCGCCACCGTTTCGCGCGTCACGCGCTCGACCGTGCGGGCGTCGTCCGCGTAGAGGTAGAGCGCGAGCGGGCGCGCTCGCGCGTTCACGTAGCGCAGCGCTTCGTCGAGCGTGTCGTAGGGCACGAGCGGCAGGATCGGTCCGAAAATTTCCTCCTCCATGAGCGCAGTTTGCGCAGGCGCGTTCGTCACGATGACGGGCGCGAAGCGCCGCGTGGCCGCGTCGTGCGTGCCGAGCGCGTGGAGTTGCGCGCCGCCCGCTCCGGCTTCGTCGGCGAGGCGTTGCAGGCGCTCGAAGTGGCGCGCCGAGATGATCGAGGTGTAGTCGCGGTTGTTGGCGAAGTCGGGATAAAGCTGCGCAAAACGCGTGCGCGCGCGCGCGATGAAGGCGTCTTCCTGGCCGCGCGGCAGCAGCACGTAATCGGGCGCGATGCAGGTTTGGCCGGCGTTGAGCGTCTTGCCGAGCAGCAGGCTGTCGACCGCGTCATCGAGCCGTGCATGCTCGCCGATGATGACGGGCGACTTGCCGCCCAGTTCGAGCGTGACCGGCGTGAGGTTCGCGGCGGCCGCGCGCATGACCTCGTGCCCCACGCGCGTCGACCCCGTGAAAAGCAGGTGGTCGAACGGCAGCGCGCTAAAGGCGGCGCCAACCGCCGCGTCGCCGTTCACGACCGCCACGTGGTCGCGCGCGAAGGTCTTGCCGATCAGTTCCGCGAAGAGTGCCGAGGTGCGCGGCGTCAGCTCCGACATCTTGATCATCGCGCGGTTGCCCGCCGCGAGCGCGCACACGAGCGGGCTCGCGGCGAGCAGCAGCGGATAGTTCCACGGCACGACGATGCCCGCCACGCCGAGCGGCTGCGGCACCACCTTCGCGCGGCCCGGCAGCAGCCACTTGCCCACGGCGCGCCGCTGCGGCTTCATCCAGCGCGCGCCGTGCCTGAGCGCCGCATCGATTTCCTGCTTGAGGACGACGAACTCCGCGAGCGCGACCTCCGCCTTCGAGCGCTGGCCGAAGTCGGCGTTCATCGCTTCGGCGAGCGCGTCGCGGTGCGCGAACAGCACGTCGCGCAGCGCCTTCAGGTTGCGCGCGCGCGCATCCCAGGCGGGGAACGGCTCGCGCAGGAAGGCGTCGCGCTGCGCGGCGAGCAGGGCGGCGAGCGGGGCGCGCGCGTCGCCTTCGTGTGTGCTGTGTGCTTCGGCTGCGTGAGGCGCGAGATGTTCGGGCAAATCCTGCTTCATGGTCGGTCCTCTCGGGGCTCCTTAGTGCGAGGCGAACGCCCGCTCGATGATTGCCGCGTGGTCGAAGCGCGCGGGCAGCGTGCCGAACACGCGGTCGCAGTCGGCGTCGTGTTCGTCGAGACGCGTGGCGATGAATGCATCGGCCATGACCTGCGGCCCTTCGCGCAGCAGCATGGCCTGCGCGATCAGCACGATCTGCTGCGCGATGCGCCGCGCGCTCGCCTCGCGCGTGCCGGGCGCGCCGTTGAGCAGCACCGAGAGCCGGTCGAGCGCGGCGTTGAGCACGGGGTGCGTTTGCGCGTCGCGCCGCCACGCGAGAAAGAGCGCCTGCGCGGCGTCGGCTTCGCGCTCCAGCGCGCGCAGCACGTCGAGGCACATCACGTTGCCCGAGCCTTCCCAGATCGAGTTGACGGGCGCCTCGCGGTAAAAGCGCGCCATCGGCCCTTCTTCGACGTAGCCGTTGCCGCCCCAGACTTCCATGGCCTCGCCCGTGAACGCGAGCGCGCGCTTGCAGACCCAGAACTTCGCCGCGGGCGTGACGATGCGCCGCCAGGCGCGCGCTTCGAGCGACGCCAGGTCGCTGTTTGCGTTCGCATCGCCCGCTGTGGCCTCGGCGTTGTTCTCGAACGCGCGCGCAAGACGCATGAAGAGCGCCGTCGCCGCTTCCGATTCGAGCGCGAGATCGGCCAGCACGTTCTGCATGAGCGGTTGTTCGGCGAGCACGCGGCCGAAGGCGCTGCGGTGGCGCGCATGGTGGATCGCCTGCACGAGCGCGGCGCGCATGAGCGCCGCGCTGCCGATCACGCAGTCGAGCCGCGTGTAGTTCGCCATCTCGATGATGGTGGGCACGCCGCGGCCTTCGTCGCCGATCATCACGCCGTAGGCGTCGAAGAACTCGACCTCGCTGCTCGCGTTCGAGCGGTTGCCGAGCTTGTTTTTCAGGCGCTGCACGTTGACGGCGTTTTTCGTGCCGTCGGGCCGGTAGCGCGGCACGAAGAAGCACGAGAGACCGTCGTGCTCCGTGGTGCGCGCGAGCACCAGATGCGCGTCGCACTGCGGCGCGGAGAAAAACCACTTGTGGCCGGTGAGCCGATACGCCGCGCCGCGCCCCGTTTCGATTCCGGCGGCGCGCGCCTCCGTGCGGTTGCTGCGCACGTCCGAGCCGCCTTGTTTCTCGGTCATGCCCATGCCGATCATCATCGAGCGCTTTTGCGCGAGCGGCAGGTCGCGCGCGTCGTGCTCGCGCGTGTAGAGCGGCTCGCGCAGCGCCTCGAACAGGGCGGGCTCGCGCTGGAGCACGGGAATGCTCGCGAACGTCATGGTGAGCGGGCACAGCGACCCCGATTCCAGTTGCGCGTGCAGGAAATAGCCCGCGCAGCGCGCGGCCATCGCTCCCGGACGCGGGTCCGAGTAAGGCAGCGCGTGCAGGCCTTGCTCGCGCAGCAGCGCCAGCAACTGATGCCAGGCGGGGTGGAATTCGATCGCGTCGATGCGCTCGCCGCGCGGGCTGTGCGTGTGCAGTTCCGGCTCGTGGCGGTTGGCGAGATCGGCGAGCGCAAGCGTTTCGGCTCTGCCGAGCGCCTCGCCGTGGCGCGCGAGCGCTTCGCGGTGCCAGTCGGCGCCCGCGCGCGCAAGCGCTTCGCCGAGCGCGGCGTCGGTCGTGAAAAGGTTGTAGTCGACGAGCGGCGGCGCCTGATTCGTGACTTCGTGGGTCGTGCCGGGGCGATGCGTGAGTTCCGTCGGGTTCATCTGCGTGTCTCCCATGCAAAGGCGCGGCGGCGTGCATGATGCGCTGCCATTCGTATTGTGTTCGCTGTCGTGGCAAGCAGGCCGCTGCAAAGCGGCCGCTGTGTGCGTCGCGTCCGTCACCTGAGCGATGCGCGGGCGCTCCACCGCTCCCTGTGCATCTCCGGGGTTCTCCGTGCCGCTTGCCGGAACCTCGCGGTTTTCAGCGCGCTCGGCTGAACCGCCTTTCATCATAGGCGGCTACGCGTTTCCCGGTTTAGAGGGGATGCTCTGACATAAAAGCTGACCCCGGCATCGGACGCTTCCTACAATGCGCCATTAAAGCCGGAAACGAACGAGCGTGCAAATAGCGCGCCGGACAGAGGGAGACGATGCAATACGACTACATCATCGTAGGCGGCGGCTCGGGTGGCGCGGCGCTGGCGGGCCGTCTGGCCGAGCGCTGTCCCGGCGCGAGCATCGCGCTCATCGAAGCCGGTCCGCACACGGCGCGCAATCCGTTCGTCAACATGCCGCTGGGCGTCGCCGCGCTCGTGCCGTTCCGCACGAAAAACAATTACGCCTACGAAACCGTGCCGCAAGCGGGACTCGCCGGTCGGCGCGGCTATCAGCCGCGCGGCCGCGGCTTCGGCGGCTCCGGCGCCATCAACGCGATGATCTACACGCGCGGCCATCCGCTCGACTACGACGAATGGGCGCAACTGGGCTGCGCCGGCTGGGCGTGGCGCGACGTGCTGCCGTACTTCCTGCGCGCCGAGGACAATGCGCGCGGCGCGAGCGCCTGGCACGGCGTGGGCGGCCCGCTCGCCGTGGCCGATCTGCGCGAGCGCAATCCGGTGGCGGCGCGCTTCGTCGAGGCCGCGCGCGAGGCGGGTTTTCGCCTGAACGACGACTTCAACGGCGAGCAGCAGGAGGGCGTCGGCTTCTATCAGGTGACGCAGCGCGGCGGCGAGCGCTGCACGGTGGCACGCGCGTATTTGTATGGCCGCGAGCGGCCGAACCTGCATTTGATCGCGGGGGCGACGGTCCTGCGCGTGAGCTTCGACGGCGCGCGCGCGAGCGGTGTCGAGCTTGCGCGCGGCGGGGCGGTCGAAACGCTGCGTGCGCGCGCCGAAGTGATACTCGCGGCGGGCGCATTCAACTCGCCGCAACTGCTGATGTGCTCGGGCATCGGTCCCGCCGACGAACTCCGCGCGCTAGGCATACCGGTGCGCCACGACGCGCCCGAAGTGGGCCGCAATCTGCTCGACCACATCGACTTCACCTTCAACAAGCGCGTGCATTCGAGCGAGACCGTGGGCTATTCGCTGCGCGGCGCCGCGCGCATGACGGCGGGTCTCGCGAAGTATCTGCACGGGCGGCGCGGCATGCTCACGACCAACGTCGCGGAGGCGGGCGGCTTCCTGAAGAGCCGCGCGGAGCTGGCGCGGCCCGACCTGCAACTGCACTTCTGCACGGCCATCGTCGACGATCACAGCAGGCGGCTGCACTGGGGACACGGCTATTCGCTGCACGTGTGCGTGCTGCGCCCGGCGAGCCGCGGCACGGTCACGCTCGCGAGCGCCGACGCGCGCGTGGCGCCCGTGATCGACCCGCGCTTTCTCTCCGATGCGCGCGACCTCGATCTGCTCGTCGACGGCGCACGCATGGCGCGGCGCATCCTCGACGCGCCCGCGCTCGCGAAAATGGGCGGCCGCGAGCTCTACACGCATGCGGGACAGAGCGACGCGCAACTGCGCGAGACGATCGCCTTGCACGCCGACACGATCTACCACCCCGTCGCGACCTGCCGCATGGGCGGCGACGCGCGCTCGGTCGTCGACGCGCAATTGCGCGTGCGCGGCGTGGAGGGATTGCGCATCGCGGACGCCTCCGTGATGCCCACGCTCATCGGCGGCAACACGAATGCGCCGAGCGTGATGATCGGCGAGCGCGCCGCCGACTTCGTCGCGCATGCGCGTCTCGGGCGCGCTGCCGATATCCAACGCGTCACTGTCTGACGCGCTACTTCGTTGTTTCTTGCTTTTCGCTGACTCATTGCGGCTTGCGCAACGGGGCGCACTGTCGCCTCGTTTCCACTCGAACGCCGCGAATAATCCGAGTTTTATAGGTTTTTCGTCAAAGAATGTTCGGTCGGCCGGTTACGCGCAATTTCGAGATTTCGCACTCCCTATAATCGCGCTCGCATTTGGGCGTGTCAGGTGGCGCGTCCGCGAACTGGAGGGTCCGCCTCGATGAGCATCAATGTCTTTCATCTGCTGGAAACCGTTTTGAGCGAGCAGGTCGTCAAATCGCTCGGCGCGCGCTACGGGCTCACGCCCGAACTCACGCGCAAGATCTCGGGTGCCGCGGCGCCGGCGATCATGGCCGCCATCATGCATCGCGGAACGACGCCCGAGGGTGCGCGCAGCCTGTTCTCCACGATCATGTCGCCCGAGGTCAATGCGCAGATCGGCAAGCAGTTGCCCGACCTGCTCACGAGCACGGCGGGCCTGAGCCAGCTCGAAGCCACCGGCCGCGAACTCGTGCAGAAGGCGACGGGCGCGAATGTCGGCGCCCTTTCCGACGCCGTCGCGGCGCAAACGGGCACGCCGCAATCCACGGCCTTTTCGCTGGCCGGCGTGGTGGGCGCGGCGATGATGGGGATTCTGAAGCACCACTTCACGGCTTCCCAGGGCTTCGTCGGGCAACTGCCGACGCTGCTCGGTCATCAACTGTCGTCGGTCAACGCGAGCCTCACCGACCGTCTCGCAGGCGCCGTGGGCCTCGGCAGCGCCGCCGCCTTCGCGGGCTCGATCCTGAGCCGCCTGAAGGATGTTTCCGCGCATCTCGATCATCCGCAGCCGGTGGTGCGTCCGGTGCCCGCTTCGGTGCCGCCGCAAACCGTTGGCATGTCCACGCCGCCCATCGTCGAGGAAAAGCGCCGTCACCACTGGCTGTGGTGGCTGCTTGCCGCGCTTGCGCTGATCATCGCGTTCTTCGCGCTGCGTTCGTGCCAGCACGACGAGCAAGCCGCTCCGGAAGCGGCGGCAAGCGCGCCGCCGGCGGCGGTTGCGGCGTCCGACGCGGCTTCCGATGCAGCGGCGCAATCGGCAGCTCAAGCCGCTTCGCAAGCGAACAGTGCTTCCGCTGCGGTCGCGGCCTCGGGCACGGTCGCTTCGGGCGCGGTGGCCGCCGTGGCTGCGAGCGACGCCGCACCGGCGCCGACCCAGGACTCGCACCTCTCGTTCACGGTCGACAAATCCGGCGTGCCGACGATCACCGCGACGGTGGGCACGGAAGCCGAGAAGCAGCAACTCATGGACGCGCTCACGAAAAAGTTCGGCGCAGGCAAGTTCACGGCCAACGTGAACGTCGACGCGGCGACGAAGCCCGCCGAATGGCTCGCCCACCTCGACGGCCTGCTGCCGCTGATGGCGCTGCCCGGCGCGGAAGTGAAGATCGACGGCACGCACGTCGAACTGAGCGGCGCGGCCGCCGACGCGAAGGCGGGCTGGCTCGACAAGCTCAAGGCGTTGTTCGGCTCGGGCTTCGACATCGGCGTGTTCAACGTGCAGAAGGCCGTGGCCGACGCCACGCAGTCGTTCCGCGACGCGGTGAAGGGCCTGTTCGCCACCGACGCTTCGTGCGCGGGCGCCGATGTGGCGAAGGTGCTCAACCTGCAAGTGGTGAACTTCAAGACGGGCAGCTCGATCGTGCCGGCCTCCGCCGCGGACGATCTGCGCCAGTCGGCGCGGGCGCTCATCGCGTGCTCGAAGCGCGGCCAGCCGGTCTCGCTCGAAGTGGCAGGCTACTCGGACAACGTGGGCGACAAGGCGGCGAACCTCGCGCTTTCGAAGCAGCGCGCGCTCGCGGTGCGCACTTACCTGGCGTCGCAGGGCGTGCCGCTCAGCCGGCTCACGGCGCAAGGCTACGGCGACGTCAATCCGGTGGAAAGCAACGACACGGAAAGCGGCCGCTTCCACAACCGCCGTATCGAGTTCATCGCGAAGCAGTAAGGGCGCGGTGTGATGCGGCAGTAATGCGGCAGTGATGCAGGAAGCCGTCCGGCGCGAGCCGGGCGGCTTTTTGTTTTGCGCTGTCCCGCTTCAGGACGATTGCCCCGGCCGCTTTTCCAGCCCCGGCGGGTGCACGAAGTCATCGAGAAACGTGAACGGCTTGCCATACTCCGCACGCGCGACGTCGAGCCACGCGCGCGCCGCGTGAGAGAGATAGCCGCTGCGCTTCCAGCCAATCGCCATGTCCCAGGTGATTTGCGGCTCGCTCACGGGCAGGCAGGTGAAGCGCTCGGCGTCGAGGCGGCGCACGTACGGCGCGGGCAGGAGCGCAATGCCCACGCCCGCGAGCACGAGCGCGGCCATCAGATCCCAGTGGCCGCTGCGCCCCACCACCTGCGGCACGAAGCCGGCCGTGCGGCAGGCGTTCAGCACGACGTCATTGAGCGCGAGGCTTTCGCCGTAGAACACGAACGGCTCGGCGGCCAGCTCCGCGAGCGGCACGGCCAGCTTGTTGTCCCAGCGCGAGCCGCGCCGCGCGACGAGCCACAGCAGCTCGTGCGCGATCGGCAGAACGTCGATGAGCGCCGGGTCCACGGGCAGCAGCACGCCGCCCAGCTCCAGCTCGCCCGAGATCAGCGCGGCCTCGATCGCGCGCGAACCCTGCTCGAAAAGCTTGAGCTCGATCTTCGGATAGCGCTGGCGGAAGGTCGCGATGGCGGGCGTGAAAAGCGAGCCGCCCATCGGCGGGATGCCGATGGTGAGCTCGCCGCGCCCGAGCGTGCCGAGATCCGCGAGTTCGGCCTGCAACTGCGCCTGCGCGGCCAGCACGTCCTGGCCGCGCTGATAGACGATGCGGCCCGCGTCGGTGAGCACCATCTGGCGCGCGTCGCGCAGGAGCAACTGCGTGCCGGTTTCGTCTTCGAGCGCCTTCACCATCTTGCTGATGGTCGGCTGCGTGACGTGCAGTTTCTCGGCCGCGGCGGTGAAGCTTTTTTGCCGCACCACCTCGATGAAATAGCGAAGCGCGCGCAGTTCCACGATCGGGACTCCAGAAGTGTGCAGAAAAAACCCTAAACGGGACGCCAGGCTGGTGCATTCCAATATGGAATGAGCAAAATGATCCTAAGTCATTATGTTTATGCTGCGCTGCACCCTATACTGACTTCCACTCCAGTGTCACTTAGGGTTTGCCATGACTGCGCCGAACACGTCCGCAACAGTCTCCGAAAGCGCCGCGCCCGGCACGGGCGGGATGGCGGCCGTGAGCCGCCGCATCGGCCGTATCGCGGTGCAGTCGGCGTTGCTCGCGGGGCTCTGGTATGTCGCCGACATGCTCACGCGTCTCGCGCACCTGCCGGTGCCCGGCGGCGTGGTCGGCCTCGTTTTGCTGCTCGCGCTGCTCTTTTGCGGCGGCGTCACGCCGCGCTGGGTGAAGGCGGGCGCCGACTGGCTGCTCTCCGACATGCTGCTGTTCTTCATTCCGGCCGCCGTGGCGGCCGTGAAGTACGGCGGCCTCTTTCGCGCCGACGGCTGGCGCCTCGCGCTCGTCGTGGTGGGCGGCACGCTCATGGTGATGGTGGCCGTGGCGTTCGCCGTCGAACAGGCCGCGCGACTGGAGCGGCGCCTCGCGCTGCGCCGCGTGCGTCATACGCGCCATCTGGCGCGGGCCTGAGGTCCAACGTTCTGAATCGAGAGTGAGGGTGATGGCGTCATGAACGCGTTCTATTCGTCCCTGTTCGCCGACGACGCGGCGCGGCTCATCGCCGCCGGCTGCTTCATCCTCACGGTCGCGCTCTATTTCGCCGCGAAGGCGCTCTATGCGCGTTATCGCTCGCCCTGGCTCACGCCGCTCGTCGCGGTGCCCGTGGTGCTCGGCGTGCTCGTGCTCGCGCTCCATATTCCGTATCCCGTCTACTTCCAGGACACGCGCTGGCTCATGTGGCTGCTCGGCCCGGCCACGGTGGCCTTCGCGGTGCCGATCTACGAATACCGCGACCTGCTCAAGCGCCACTGGATCTCGCTCGCCGTGGGCGTGACGGTGGGCATCGTCGTGGCGGTGGGCGGCTCGCTCGCGCTTGCCAAGCTGCTGCATCTCTCGCCCGAACTCCAGCGCAGCCTGATGACGCGCTCGATCTCCACGCCGTTCGCGCTCGCCGTGTCCGACAAGATCCACGCGCCGCGCGACCTCACCGCGCTGTTCGTGATCGCCACGGGCGTGTGCGGCATGCTGTTCGGCGAACTGGTGCTCGGCCTCGTGCCGCTGCGCACGCGGCTTGCGCGCGGCGCGCTCTTTGGCGCGGCGGCCCACGGCGTGGGCACGGCGAAGGCGCGCGAACTGGGCAGCGAAGAAGGCGTGGTCGCGAGCCTCACGATGATGATCGCGGGCGTGGTGATGGTGCTGCTCGCGCCCGCGCTGGGGTTCTTGCCGATTTGACCGGGACGGGCGCGTGGCGTGGCCGCGCCCGGACTTTATCGGGATGGGCTTTTTTCCGACGCGGGTAGGATTCGCCGCATTGTCGCGTAAGCCGCTGGGATAGCGGCTTGCGCGTTTCCGGTCACCATCACCTCGTTTCATGCAACCCATCACCATCATCGTCGCGTGCCACAACGGCGCGACCACGCTTGCCCGCGCGCTCGACAGCGCGATCGCGCAGGGCGAAGCCGAACGCATTCTCGTCGTCGACGACGGCTCGACCGACGCCTCCGCCAACATCGCACGCATCTACGCGATGCGCGAACCGCGCGTGCGGCTCGTGCAGATGCCAGGCACCGGCGGCGCGGCCCGCGCGCGCAACTGGGGTGCGTTGCAAGCCACCACGCCGTACCTCGCATTCCTCGAAGTCCGCGACGAATACCTGCCGGGGGCGCTGGCCGCCGCTCATGCGCACCTGGTGCAGCATCCGCACGAAGCGGCGATTCGCCTCGATGTCGATTACGACGGCTTCCCAGAGCGGTTCACCACGCACCCCGATTTCGCCAGGCATACCGAAGCGCTCAGCAATACGGTGCCGAGCAGTCTCGTGATCCGGCGCGGCGCCTTTCTCGCGCTGGGCGGCTTTCCCATGGACGAAACCTTTCGCCGCTATGGCGGTGAAGACGGCGCGCTTGCGTGGGCGCTCCATGAGGCATTCGGACAGCGCCGCCTGATCGACGCGAAGCGGGTGCGCCTGCACTACCAGGCGGGCACCTACGCGGAACACTATCTGAGCATCCAGCTCGGCCTGAGCGACGTGCCGGTGGCCACGCAGGACGAGACGCTGCGCGCATCGCGGGCCTTTCTCGCCGCGGCGATGGCGAGCGTGCAGCAAACACGCGGACTCAGCGTGAGGCACGCGGCTTGATGAGGCGCGTGCGAGGGCGGCACCGGTTGCAGCACCGGTTGCGGCACCGATTGAGCCGCAAATCGCCGCACCCATCTCGTCGCGCAGCCGCCATCTCGATTTGCTACAATCACGCCTCGTCTTCGAGGAGCGTTGCGACGGGTTTTCTGTAATCCGCCAGGCTCGAAGGTGCTCAATACGGCGGACTCCCTGAATCCGCCGCACTGAAACGGCGCTCACGTCTTTAATTTCTAGTCACTTTTAGAAAGGAGGGCGTGATGAACGCCGCAGTTCCGCAAGATCAAGCCAAAGATTTCATCGTCGCCGACATGTCGCTCGCAGCCTGGGGCCGCAAGGAACTCGACATTGCCGAGACCGAAATGCCGGGCCTCGTGCAAACCCGCGAAGAATACAAGGCGCAGCAGCCGCTCAAGGGCGCGCGCATCGCCGGTTCGCTGCACATGACCATCCAGACGGGCGTGCTGATCGAAACGCTCACGGCACTGGGCGCCGACGTGCGCTGGGCCTCGTGCAACATCTTCTCGACGCAAGACCACGCTGCTGCCGCCATCGCTGCGGGCGGCACGCCGGTGTTCGCGTTCAAGGGCGAATCGCTCGACGAATACTGGGAGTTCTCGCACCGCATCTTCGAATGGCCGAACGGCGAGTTCGCCAACATGATTCTCGACGACGGCGGCGATGCCACGCTCCTGCTGATCCTCGGCTCGAAGGCTGAAAAGGACCGCTCGGTCATCGCCAAGCCGACGAACGAAGAAGAAGTCGCGCTGTACAAGTCGATTGCCGCGCACCTCGACATCGACCCGACGTGGTACTCGAAGCGCCTCGCGCACATCAAGGGCGTGACCGAAGAAACCACGACGGGCGTGCACCGCCTGTACCAGATGGAAAAGGAAGGCCGTCTGCCGTTCCCGGCCATCAACGTCAACGACTCGGTCACGAAGTCGAAGTTCGACAACCTGTACGGCTGCCGCGAGTCGCTCGTCGACGGCATCAAGCGCGCGACCGACGTCATGATCGCGGGCAAGATCGCTGTCGTGGCCGGTTACGGCGACGTGGGCAAGGGCTGCGCGCAATCGCTGCGCGGTCTGGGCGCCACGGTGTGGGTCACGGAAATCGATCCGATCTGCGCGCTGCAAGCCGCGATGGAAGGCTACCGCGTCGTGACGATGGAATATGCCGCCGACAAGGCCGACATCTTCGTGACGGCCACGGGCAATTACCACGTGATCGGCCATGACCACATGAAGGCGATGCGCCACAACGCGATCGTCTGCAACATCGGCCACTTCGACTCGGAAATCGACGTCGCTTCCACGCGCCAGTACCAGTGGGACAACATCAAGCCGCAAGTCGACCACATCATCTTCCCGGACGGCAAGCGCGTGATCCTGCTGGCCGAAGGCCGCCTCGTGAACCTGGGCTGCGCCACGGGCCACCCGTCGTTCGTGATGTCGAACTCGTTCACGAACCAGACGCTCGCGCAGATCGAACTGTTCGTGGAAGGCCAGAAGTACGAGAACAAGGTGTACGTGCTGCCGAAGCATCTGGACGAGAAGGTCGCGCGCCTGCACCTCGCGCGCATCGGCGCGAACCTCTCCGTGCTGTCCGACGACCAGGCTGCGTACATCGGCGTCGACAAGAACGGTCCGTTCAAGCCGAACCACTATCGCTACTAAAGCGATACATCGCGATACAAAGTGGGCTGCGGTTTTAAGCCCGCTTTAAGCGGTCAGGCGGATGCTGCCCCTAATCCCCGCGCCCCATGCGGGGACCGCGGGCGGCATCCGCCGCCGGCACCTGGCGACACAAAAGCAACGACGCAAAAGGAGTCCTTATGACCGTGCTGCTGACCTGGCTGATCAACGCGCTCGCGCTCCTGATCATCACCTGGCTCGTTCCGTCGATCCACATTCGCAGCTTCGGCACCGCGCTCATCGTCGCGATCGTGCTCGGCCTCATCAACGCCGTGCTGCGCCCGCTGTTGATCGTGCTCACGCTGCCCGTGACGATCCTCACGCTCGGCCTCTTCATCCTCGTGGTGAACGCGCTGTGTTTCTGGCTGGCGGCGTCGCTCCTCAAGGGCTTCGAGGTGTCGGGCTTCTGGTCGGCCTTCTTCGGCTCGATCCTGTACAGCATCGTGTCCTGGCTGCTTTCGGCGCTGATCTTCGGCAACCGCAGCCTCGGCTGATGCCGGAAAAGGCCTCACTGGCCTCATCAACATGAAACCGATCGAACTCTCATTCGAATTCTTCCCGCCGAAGACTCCGGACGGCATCGAGAAGCTGCGCGCCACGCGCGCCGAGCTCGCGACGCTCAAGCCGAAGTTCGTCTCGGTGACGTTCGGCGCGGGCGGCTCCACACAACAGGGCACGCTCGACACCGTCGTCGATATCGCGAAGGAAGGCGTCGAAGCGGCGCCGCACCTCTCGTGCATCGGCTCCTCGAAAGAGAGCCTGCGCGCGATTCTCGGCGAGTACCGCTCGCACGGCATCCGTCACATCGTGGCGCTGCGCGGCGACCTGCCTTCGGGCATGGGCGCGGTGGGCGAGTTGCGCTACGCGTCGGAACTCGTCGCCTTCATCCGCGAGGAAACCGGCGACGCGTTTCACATCGAAGTGGCCGCGTATCCCGAGTACCACCCGCAGGCGCGCTCGCCGCGCCACGACCTCGAAGCGTTCGCGCAGAAGGTGAAAGCGGGCGCCAATTCGGCGATCACGCAGTACTTCTTCAACGCCGATGCGTACTTCCGCTTCGTCGAAGACGCGAAGAAGCTGGGCGTGGACATTCCCATCGTGCCCGGCATCATGCCGATCACGAACTACTCGCAGCTCATGCGCTTTTCGGAAATGTGCGGCGCGGAAGTGCCGCGCTGGGTCGCGAAGCGCCTGGAGAGCTTCGGCGACGACCGCGAGTCGATTCGCGCGTTCGGCCTCGACGTGGTGACGGACCTGTGCCGCCGCCTCGTCGAGGCGGGCGTGCCGGGCATCCACTTCTACACGCTCAATTCGGCGGCGGCCACCCGGACGATCTGCCAGCGCCTGGGGTACTGACGTCAACGCCGCGCGGGTCGCGTACCCGCGTAGGGCATGCCATCCAGAAAACCGCGTGGTGCCGCTTTGGCGGCCCACGCGGTTTTTTCTTTGGGGACAGAGTGTGGGTGTATTAGTTCACGCGGCGGGCTGATGCAGATCAGGCTCGACAATTTGAGACATGACGAGAATCAAAACTTTTTCGTTTTCCGGCCTGCGGCAGGACGCACCGCGAGCAGCACCAGGCCGGCATCTTCGCCATGACTCTCTCTACCATCGCCAACCCTGACGCAGAGCATCCAGCCTGGTCCTACACGCAAGCCCTGGATGCCTGGCAAGCCGGCGCACACGACGAGGCGCTCGCAAGCTGTACGCAACTGCTAGCCGCCGACCCGCATAACGCCGATGTTCTGCAACTCGCCGGCGTGCTTCACATCGGGCGGGACCAGGGCATGGCGCGTACGCTGCTCGGCCGGGCGCTGGCCGTGCGTGAAGACGCCGACGTGCTCGTGAACCTCGCGCTGACGTACGACGCCGCTGAAACCGCACAGCGCGAGGCGCTGCTCGAGCGCGCGCTCGAACTGAATCCGCAATCCACGCATGCGCTCAACAATCTCGCGAATCTCTATGGTGAGCGCGGCGAACTCGGGCGCTCGCTCGCCTGCTTCGAGCGCCTGCTCTCGATACAGCCCGACAATGCGCTTGCCCACTACAACTACGGCAGCCTGTTGCTCACCAATGGGGCGGCGGGGCGGGCGGAAGTGTCACTGCGCCGTGCTGTCGAACTAGACCCCGCGTATGCAAACGCGTGGAATAACCTCGCGAGTGCGCTGATCGGGCTGAACCGGTTTTCGGAGGCGCTGGTGCTGCTGACTCACGCCTGCTCGGTGCTACCGGCGTCGGCGGACATTCTCATGACCGTGGGCATTCTGTACAGCCTTCTTGGCCGTCACGCCGAAGCGCATGCAACGCTTGCGCGGGCGGTGGAGATGGAGCCGCACAATGCCTCGCCCTGGAATTACCTGGGCGCGCTTTTCTACGATCTGGGCCAACTGGACAAGGCACGACCGGCGTTTGTGCGCGCCATCGAGCTGCGCCCCGGCTACGCCGACGCGCACGGCAATCTGGCCTCGGTGCTCAAGGCGGCGGGCGATATCGAGGCGGCCATCAGCGGGTACCGCAGTGCGTTGGCGTGCGATCCCGGCAATCGAGCCATGCACGCCAATCTCGCCTATGCGCTCACATTCGCGACGGACGACGCCGCCACGATCCGCGCCGAGGCCGAGGCCTACAGCGCGCGTCACGAAGCGCCGTGGCTCGCGCAGGCGGTGACGCACGCCAACTCGCCCGAACGTGCGCGGCGGCTGCGCATCGGCTACGTGTCGCCGGATTTTCGCCAGCACTGCCAGGCGCTTTTCATGACGCCGCTGCTCGCGCATCACGACCATCGGGCGTTCGAGATCGTCTGCTACTCGACCACGTCGCGGCCCGACGATGTCACGCGCCGTCTCGCAAGCTATGCGGACCTCTGGCGCGACGTGCGCGAGTTCGACGACGAACGGCTCGCCCGGCAGATTCGCGACGACGGTATCGACATCCTCGTCGACCTGACCATGCACATGGACGGCGCGCGGCGACTCGTGTTCGCGCGCCGGCCCGCGCCCGTGCAGGTCGCGTGGCTTGCGTATCCGGGCACCACGGGCAGCGCCGCGATCGGCTGGCGGCTCACCGATCCGTGGCTCGATCCGCCGGGCGTGCCGGGCGTCGATGCCCAGTACACCGAACGCTCGCTGCGTCTGCCCGATTCGTTCTGGTGCTACGACGCGCAGGCCCCCGGCGTCGAGGTCAGCGCGCTGCCCGCGCTTGCCGTGGGCCATGTCACGTTCGGCTGCCTGAACAATCCCTGCAAGCTCACTGACGCGACGCTCGCGCTCTGGTCCGGCGTGTTCGCGGCGCTGCCCGATGCGCGGCTCGTGCTCCTCGCGCCCGAGGGCGAGGCGCGGACGAAACTCGCCGCGCGGCTCGCCTCGCACGGCGTGCAGGCGGCGCACGTGCGCTTCGTCGGCATGCAGGCGCGCGAGGACTATTTGCGCACCTGGTCGCAGATCGACATCGCGCTCGACACCGTGCCGTACAACGGCCATACGACGAGTCTCGACGCGTTCTGGATGGGCGTGCCCGTCCCCACGCGGGTGGGTCGCGCGGTTGCCGGGCGCGCCGGTCTTTCGCTGCTCGCCAACCTTGGCTTGCGGGATCTGGCCGCGCACAGCGACGCCGAATACGTCGCCATCGTCACGGCGCTGGCGCGCGACCTGCCGCGGCTCGCGGCGCTGCGCGCGGGCTTGCGCGAGCGCATGACGGCCTCGCCGCTCATGGACGGCGCGCGCTTTGCGCGCGCCGTCGAGGGCGCCTACCGGCAGATGTGGGGCGCGTGGTGCGCCACGGCGGCCACCGGCGAGCCGGAGGACGCCCGCGCCTGGTTCGACCGGGGCAACCTGCTGCGCGACCAGGGCGACGTCGCGCAGAGCGAGGCCGCGTTCCGGCGCGCCGCCGAACTCGCGCCCGATGATCCCGAGGTGTTGAGCAACCTGGCTAGTCTGATTGCGCAGAACGGCCGCTACGCCGAGGCGCAACCGCTGCTGGAGCACGCGCTGGCCGTGCGCCCCGACTTCGCCGGAGCCTGGCGCAATCTCGCCAACGTGTTCATGGCAACCGACCGCAAGGGCGAGGCGATCGAGGCATACCGGCGCGCGATCGATCTCGCGCCCGGCTTTGCCCGCCCCCGCGTCCTGCTTGCCGCGTTGCTCATGAGCGCGGGCGAGACGGCCGCGGCCATCGGGGAGTTGCGCCACGCGGTGGCGGACGATCCCGCCGACGTTTGCGCGCACAGCGACCTGGCCTACGCCACGATGTTCGTGACCGACGACGGCCACGCCATCCGCGCCGAGGCCGAAGCGTTCAGCCGGCGGCACGAGGCGCCGCTGATGGCCGTGCCGGCGTGGCACGCCAATGTGCGCGACCCGGCGCGGCGCCTGCGCATCGGTTACGTTTCCCCCGATTTTCTCAACCATTGCCAGTCGCTTTTCACGTTGCCGCTCCTGGCTCACCACGACCACGCCGCGTACGAGATCTTCTGCTATGCGAGCGTGGCGCGGCCCGACGTGGTCACGCGGCGCATCGCGAGCCATGCCGATGTCTGGCGCGACGTGCACGCGCTCGACGACGCGCAGCTCGCGCAGCAGATTCGCCACGATGGCATCGACATCCTCGTCGACCTGACGATGCACATGGCGAGCGCGCGGCGGCGTCTCTTCGCCATGCGGCCCGCGCCGGTGCAGGTCGCGTGGCTGGCCTACCCGGGCACCACCGGCAGCCCTGCAATGGGCTGGCGGCTCACCGACCCGCGTCTGGACCCCGAAGGCGCGCCCGAGGTCGACGCGCAGTACACCGAACGATCCCTGCGCCTGCCGGACACATTCTGGTGCTATGCCCCGTTCTACGATGCCGACCGCACCGCGCAGCCCGGCTCGCTGCCCGCGCTGGCTGCGGGCCACATCACGTTCGGCTGCCTGAATAATCCCTGCAAGCTCACCGACGCCACGCTCGCGCTCTGGTCCGGCGTGTTCGAGGCGCTGCCCGACGCGCGTCTGATGTTGCTCGCCGCATCAGGCATGGTGCGGGACCGGTTGAAGAAGCGCTTCGCCGGGCATGGCATCGATCCCGCGCGCGTCACGTTCGTGGGTTACCAGAACCGGCTCGATTACCTGCGCACCTACGCGCAAATCGACATCGCCCTCGACACCTTCCCGTACAACGGCCACACCACGAGCCTCGATGCGTTCTGGATGGGGGTGCCGGTGCCCACGCGCGCGGGCCGTTCGGCCGCGAGCCGCGGTGCCCTCTCTCTGCTCGCGAACCTCGGCCTGACCGATCTGGCCGCGCACAGCGACGCGCGCTACGTCGCCATCGTGAGCGATCTCGCCCGCGATCTGCCGCGTCTCGCCGCGCTGCGTGCGGGCTTGCGCGAGCGCATGCTGGCCTCGCCGCTCATGGACGCGCCGCGCTTCGCGCGCGCCATGGAGGCCGCATTCCGGCAGATGTGGCGCGCCTGGTGCGAAGAAGTATCGCCACTCGCCGCTTGAGCGTCGCCCCCGTCGCGGCGCGCGGCAATTCGGCGCGCTATGTTCCTGTTCTACAAGGCAATCAAGAGAAACGAACCAGGAAACCGCGCGGAAACCGCAAGCAAACAGCAAGGAAGCGACAACAAAAAACGGGGACAAGCGTACGTTGCGCCGCAGCATGCGGCAACGGTGACGCCTGTCAACCCGGCGTTTTCCACAGGCGACGGGACTTTTGGCTTGCTTGTGACTGCGGCACGTGCTCAAGTAAGATCGCGCTACGCTGGCGCAAGCCGGCACTGAACTGGAGGAAACATGAAAGAAAACAAACTGTTGCGTGCTGCACGAATGACGTCTCTCGTGGCGCTCGCAGCGGCATCGATTGCTGGAGCCCCGCTCGCGCACGCCGCGCAAAGCATTCCGAACAAGACGCTTGTCTACTGCTCGGAAGGCAGCCCCGCCGGCTTCGACCCGGCCCAATACACGACCGGCGTCGATTTCACCGCGAACACGTTCACCGTCTATAACCGTCTCGTCGAATTCGAACGCGGCGGCACCAAGGTCGAACCGGGGCTCGCGCAATCGTGGGACGTTTCCCCGGACGGCAAGACCTACACGTTCCATCTGCGTCATGACGTGAAGTTCCAGACCACCTCGTTCTTCAAGCCCTCGCGCGAATTCAACGCGGACGACGTCGTGTTCACGTTCGACCGCATGCTCAACCCGAACAACGCGTTCCGCAAGGCGTACCCGGTGTCGTTCCCGTACTTCACCGACATGGGCCTCGACAAGCTGATCGCGAAGGTCGAGAAGGTCGATCCGTACACCGTCAAGTTCACGCTGAACGAGCCGAACGCGCCGTTCATCCAGAACATGGCGATGGAATTCGCCTCGGTCCTCTCGGCTGAATACGCGGATCAACTGATGAAGGCCGGCAAGGCCGCCGACATCAACCAGTACCCGGTCGGCACGGGTCCGTTCATCTTCAAGAGCTACACGAAGGACGCGACCATCCGTTTCGACGGCAATCCCGACTACTGGAAGCCGGGCGCCGTGAAGCTCGCCAAGCTGATCTTCTCGATCACGCCGGACGCCAGCGTGCGCGTGCAGAAGATCAAGCGCGACGAGTGCCAGGTGATGAGCTACCCGCGTCCCGCCGACATCGCGCCGCTGAAGGCCGAGGCGAACATCGCGATGCCGTCGCAGCCGGGCTTCAACCTGGGCTACCTGTCGTACAACGTCACGCACAAGCCGCTCGACAACGTGGACGTGCGCCACGCGCTCGACATGGCGATCAACAAGAAGGCGATCATCGACTCGGTGTACCAGGGCGCGGGCCAGCTCGCCACCAACCCGATGCCGCCGACCCAGTGGTCCTACGTGAAGAACCTGCCGGCCAACGCATACGATCCGGCGAAGGCCAAGGCGCTGCTCGCCAAGGCGGGTCTGTCGAACGGTTTCGAGATCACGCTGTGGGCCATGCCCGTGCAGCGCGCCTACAACCCGAACGCACGCTTGATGGCCGAAATGATCCAGTCCGACTGGGCCAAGATCGGCGTGAAGGCGAAGATCGTCACGTATGAGTGGGGCGAGTACATCAAGCGCGCGCACGCGGGCGAGGACGACTCGATGCTGATCGGCTGGACGGGCGACAACGGCGACCCCGACAACTGGCTCGGCACGCTGCTCGGCTGCGAGGCCGTGAACGGCAACAACTTCGGCAAGTGGTGCTACAAGCCGTTCGACGACCTGGTCCAGAAGGGCCGCCAGACGTCGGATGTGGCGCAGCGCACGAAGTTCTACCAGGAAGCGCAGCAGATCTTCGCGAAGCAACTGCCGTTCTCGCCGATCGCGCACTCGACCGTCTATCAGCCGGTCAGCAAGAAGGTGATCGACATGCGCATCGAACCGCTCGGCTACGCGCGCTTCGACGGCGTGGGCATGCAGTAACGTTGATCGGTAGCTTTCGCCCGGCTTTCACCTGATCGGAAAGCGGGCGGAATATGGTCCGGCGACCGGGGTCACGAGCCCCCGTCGCCGGTTGCGTTTCATTTCAAGCTTTCGGGGGAACACCACATGTTCCGCTTCGTATTGCGCCGCATCGGCATGGTGATACCCACGTTCATCGGTATCACGATCCTCGCGTTCGCACTCATCCACCTGATTCCGGGCGACCCCATCGAAGTGATGATGGGCGAGCGCGGCGTCGATCCGCAAATGCACGCCGAGGCGATGCACCGCCTGGGGCTCGACGAGCCTCTGCCGATGCAGTATCTCCACTACGTGTGGCACGCTGTTCACGGCAATCTCGGCACTTCGATCATCACCAATACGAGCGTGATGGGCGAATTTCTCGCGCGCTTTCCCGCCACCGTCGAACTCTCCATTTGTGCGCTCCTCTTCGCGCTGGTGATCGGCTTGCCGGCCGGCGTGTTCGCGGCGCTGAGGCGCGGCACCGCCGTCGACCACGGCGTGATGGGCACCGCGCTCACCGGCTATTCCATGCCGATCTTCTGGTGGGGGCTCATTCTCATCATGGTGTTCTCGTCGAAGCTCGGCTGGACGCCCGTGTCGGGCCGCATCGCCGTGGAATTCGACATTCCGCACGTCACGGGCTTCATGCTGATCGACTCGCTCCTGCCCGGCACCGACGAAGGCTCGTTCCGCTCCGCCTTGAGCCACCTGATCCTGCCCGCCATCGTGCTCGGCACGATCCCGCTCGCCGTGATCGCGCGCATGACGCGCTCTTCCATGCTCGAAGTGCTGCGCGAGGACTACATCCGCACCGCGCGCGCCAAGGGCCTGTCGCCCTTGCGCGTGATCGTCGTGCACGCGCTGCGCAACGCGCTCATTCCCGTGGTGACGGTGATCGGCCTTCAGGTCGGCACGCTGCTTGCGGGCGCCGTGCTCACCGAAACGTTGTTCTCCTGGCCCGGCATCGGCAAATGGCTGATCGACGCGATCAGCCGGCGCGACTACCCGGTGGTGCAGGGCGGCATTCTCATGATCGCGACGCTCGTGATCCTCGTGAACCTGTTCGTCGATCTGCTGTACGGCGTGCTCAACCCGCGCATTCGACATACGAGGTAAGCGAGCCATGACAATGCACACCCCACAACATCACAATCAAACGCAGGAGGCATGATGGCTGACATTCAGAACACCGTGCCTCGCGCCGTCACGCCGCCTTCGGGCCGCGCGCTCGTGCTGCGCGAATTCTGGGCGAACTTCTCGCGCAACAAAGGCGCCGCGGGCGCCGGGATCATCGTGCTCGCGCTGATCTTCATCGCGATCTTCGCGCCGCTGATCGCACCGCACAGCCCTATCGAGCAGTACCGCGACTTCGTGAAGATTCCGCCCGCCTGGCTCGACGGCGGCAACTGGAAGTTCATCCTCGGCACCGACGAAGCGGGCCGCGACATCCTCTCGCGTCTCATGTACGGCGCGCGCCTGTCGCTGTGGATCGGCTGCGTGTCGGTCGTGCTCGCGCTGATTCCGGGCATCGTGCTCGGGCTCGTGGCCGCGTTCTTCGAGAAGTGGGCCGACACGCCGATCATGCGTCTCATGGACGTGCTGCTCGCGCTGCCTTCGCTGCTCCTCGCCGTGGCCGTGGTCGCGATCATCGGTCCGGGTCTCACCAACACCATGCTCGCCATCGCGATCGTGGCGTTGCCCGGTTACGTGCGTCTCACGCGCGGCTCGGCTTTGGGCGAACTGCACAAGGAGTACGTGACCGCTTCGCGCGTGGCCGGCGCCGGCACGATGCGGCTGATGTTCTCGCAGGTGCTGCCCAACTGCACCGCGCCGCTCATCGTGCAGGCCACGCTCGGCTTTAGCTCGGCGATTCTCGACGCCGCCGCGCTCGGCTTCCTCGGCCTCGGTGTGCAGCCGCCGCGGGCGGAGTGGGGCGCGATGCTCGCCTCCGCGCGCGACTACATCGACAGCGCATGGTGGATCGTCACGATGCCCGGTCTGTCCATCCTCGTTTCGGTGCTCGCAATCAATCTGCTCGGCGACGGGCTGCGCGACGCACTCGATCCCAAGCTCAAGCGGATGGCCTGATCATGACTCAAGACCTTTTGACCATCCGTAATCTGGCGGTGAACTTCAACGGCCTGCCCGCCGTCGACCGCGTGAATCTTTCCGTGGCGCCGGGCGAAGTGCTCGGCATCGTCGGCGAATCGGGCTCGGGCAAGAGCGTGACGATGATGGCGCTCATGGGCTTGATCGACGCGCCCGGCAAGGTGACGGCGGATTCGATCACGTTCGACGGACGCGATCTGCTGGGCGCCACGGGCAAGGCCCGTCGCCGCATCGTCGGCAAGGACATCGCCATGGTGTTCCAGGACGCGCTCACGAGCCTGAACCCGAGCTATACCGTCGGCTATCAGATCAAGGAAGTGCTCAAGCTGCACGAAGGCTTGCGCGGTTCCGCGCTGCATGCGCGCGCGCTGGAACTGCTCGACCAGGTGGGCATTCCCGATGCGAAGAACCGCATCGACAACTTCCCGCACCAGATGTCGGGCGGCATGAACCAGCGCGTGATGATTGCGATGGCCGTGGCCTGCAACCCGAAGCTTCTGATTGCCGACGAGCCCACCACGGCGCTCGACGTGACGATCCAGGCGCAGATCATGGAACTGCTCGTGCGCTTGCAGAAAGAGCGCGGCATGGCGCTCGTGCTGATTTCGCACGATCTGGCCGTGGTTTCGGAAGTCGCGCAGCGCGTGGCCGTGATGTACGCGGGCGAGATCATCGAGACGAACCGTGTGCCGGACATCTTCTCGCGCCCGCATCACCCGTACACGGAAGCGCTGCTCGCGGCGATCCCCGAGCACAACAAGGGGGCGATGCGTCTTGCCGCGCTGCCCGGCATGGTGCCCGGCCGCGACGACCGGCCGAGCGGCTGCTTGTTCGCGCCGCGCTGCAAGTACGTGGTGGACGACTGCATGAAGGCGCGGCCCGCGCTCGACGCGGTTGCCGATGAAAGCGGCTACGCGCAGGTGCGCTGCATCAAGCCGCTGAACGCGGCGGTGAATCTTTCCAACGGAGGCGCGCGATGAACGCAGTCCAGCAACACGCGGCTCGTGAGGACCACAAAGACGACAAGGTTCTGGTCGCGGAAGATCTCAAGAAGCACTACACCGTCAAGCGCGGCATGTTCGGCACGGGTACCGTGAAGGCGCTCAACGGCGTGTCGTTCTCGCTCACGCGCGGGCGCACGCTCGCCGTGGTGGGCGAGTCGGGCTGCGGCAAATCGACGCTGGCTCGCCAGCTCACGATGATCGAGCCGCCCACGGCGGGCAAGCTCACCATCGACGGCGAAGACGTTGCGCACGCCAACACGGCGAAGATCGCCGCGCTGCGCCGCCGCGTGCAGATGGTGTTCCAGAACCCGTTCGCCTCGCTCAACCCGCGCAAGACCGTGGAGCAGACGCTCGGCGAGCCGCTCGCCATCAACACGCGGCTCACGGCCAGCGAGCGTGCGGACCGTATCGCGCACATGATGCGCATCGTGGGCCTGCGGCCCGAGCACGCCAAGCGCTATCCGCACATGTTCTCGGGCGGCCAGCGCCAGCGCGTGGCGATTGCGCGCGCGATGATTCTCGACCCGCAGATCGTCGTGGCCGACGAGCCGGTGTCCGCGCTCGACGTCTCGATCCAGGCGCAGATTCTCAATCTGTTCATGGACTTGCAGGAGCAGTTCCGCACGAGCTACGTGTTCATCTCGCACAACCTGGCCGTGGTCGAGCACATCGCCGACGACGTGATGGTGATGTACCTGGGCGGCGTGGCGGAACTGGGCGACAAGCACACGGTGATCACGCGGCCGCGCCATCCGTACACGCGCTCGCTGCTCTCGGCCACGCCCGCGATCTTCGAGGCGGACCGGCACGTGAAGATCAAGCTGGAGGGCGAATTGCCTTCGCCGCTCAATCCGCCGTCCGGTTGCACGTTCCACCAACGTTGTCCATATGCGATCGACCGGTGTCGTAAGGAAGTTCCGGCACTACGCGAAGTGGATGGACGTCAGGTATCCTGCCATCGTGCAGAGGAGGTGGGGGAAGAGGATGGGCGGCCCATGCCGGCCTGAAGCGACGACGGCGCGTCGTTTTATTGTTGCGCGCTGCCAGCGAAGAGGCGGCCGTCGCGCCGTGTTTTTCGCCGTTTTTCGTACTGCTTTGTCCACCGTTTCACCTGCCGTGGCGGTCGTGGCCGCGCTGTTGCGCGCGCTCGTGCTCGCGCTTCTGGCCGGCGCGTGGCCCGGTTCGCTGCCCGCCGCGTTCGCGGCGGGCGCGGCCGCCAACACGCCCGGCGCCCGCCCGAGCGTGCCGATGCCCGCGGGTGGCGGCATTCCGGGCTTCCACGCCGCGCCCGCCGTGCCGAGCTATGCCTCGGGCACCACGGCTGGCGGTCCCGTGCGCACGCAACCCGCGCGCATGCCGTTCTACCTCGCCACGCGCGGCAATCTCACCATTTATCTGCTGGGTACGCTGCACGTGGGCGACCCGGCCGAC
This sequence comes from Paraburkholderia unamae, assembly GCF_003096875.1. Taxonomy (NCBI): domain Bacteria; kingdom Pseudomonadati; phylum Pseudomonadota; class Betaproteobacteria; order Burkholderiales; family Burkholderiaceae; genus Paraburkholderia; species Paraburkholderia unamae. Next base: position 50,608 of record NZ_QEOB01000001.1, on the reverse strand, counting down.
TATCCGGCGGGGCAGCCGTTTCGCCCGCCCATTCTCGCGGCGCTCGCCGCCTCGCCGATCCTCGCGCTTGAGCTTTCGCCCGACGACCTGCTCGTTTCCCAGGACGACGTCTCGAAATACGGCGTGTGCAGGAATCCCTGCCTGCCGGGCCTCTTGCCCGAGCCGCTCTGGCAGAAGCTGGAGGCGCGCATGCGCGGCAATCCGGAGGCGCTGGCCGAGATCCGCAAGATGCGGCCGTGGCTCGCCTCGCTGCTCGTCGAAACGTACGACTCGCTGAGCGCGGGCCTGCAAACCGAGTACGGCACCGAGGCGCAATTGCAGAACGTGTTCCTGCGCTGGAAGGGGCGCCGCATCGTCGGGCTGGAGACGCTAGCGGAGCAGATGCGCGCCTTCACGAACCTGAACCTCGCGCAGCAGCGCGAGATGCTCGCGCAGGACCTTGCGCAAACGCCGGCCCAGAACGTGGCCGACGTGCAGACGCTGCTGCGCCTGTGGCGCGTGGGCGACGCCGACGCCATCGCCGCATGGGAGGCGGCGCGCACCGAGAAGCTCTCGCACGACGCGCGCGTGGCGGCTTCGGTCGACAACCGCATCGTCTACGAGCGCAACCGGCGCTTCGTTTCGCGCATGCAGCAGTACGTCGCGCCCAACAAGCCGCTGTTCGTCGCGATTGGCGCGCTGCACCTGGGCGGGCGCCGGGGTGTGCTCCAGTTGCTGCGCCAACGCGGCTTCACGGTGGAGCCGGGCTGAGCGCGACTCGCCTGGCCCGCGCTGTCAGCGCCGCGCGCCACCTTGCGCTTGCTCAAGCGCGCACGCGTTTAGTCGGTATTCGATATCGAGACACCGGACGCGCACCTAACATGCGGATTTTTCCGCTGCCGAGGTTCTCGCCATGTCTCCTACGTCCGCCGCCGGGGCGAGCGCACCCTGTGTGAGTGTCGTCACGCCCACCTGGAACCGCGAAGCGTTCCTGCCGCTCGCGTACCGGTCGTTCGCGTCGCAGCGCGCGCTCGCGCTGGAGTGGATCGTGATCGACGACAGCGAAGCGCCCAGCGCCTACATGGCGAGCCTGCGCGACGAGCGCGTGGTGTACCGGCATTTGCCCACGCGCCTGTCGATCGGCGAAAAGCGCAATCTCGCGGCCGAGCTTGCGCGCGGCGAGATCATCGCGCACTTCGACGACGACGAGATCTATGCGCCCGATTACCTCGGCGCGATGCTCGGGCAGATGCGGCGGCACGAGGCGCAACTCGTCAAGCTCGGCGCGTTTTTCCTCTATAGCCGCGTGTATGGCCAGTTCGCGTACTGGGACCTGATGCGCAAGAGCGGGCTGCACTTCTGCTGGAGCGACCGGCCCATGACGGCGCTCAACTTCCCGCACGAGAACGCCGCTTTCGCGGACAACCATCTGGGCTACGGCTTCAGCTACCTGTACACGAAACGCTTGTGGGCGTCGCAGCCCTTCGAGCATCGCTCGTTCAACGAAGACGGCATGTTCGCGACGGCCGCTCGCGCGCGCGGCGCGCGCATCGCGCTGCCCACCGACGACGTGGGCTTGTGCCTGCACGTGCTGCATGCTCACAACACGTCGAAGTGCTTTCCGCAGTATCTGCTGCCCGACGTGCTCGTCGCGCGGCAATATCCGCACTTTTGCGAGGCGCTCGACGCGGCCTCGCTGCGCGCAAGCTGAGGCCATGAAAAAAGCCGGCGCGAGGCCGGCTTGCTTCATCGGATTGCGGCCGCGCTCAAAACCCGAACACGTTCAGCAGCACGATATTGGCCGCGAGAATGCCCAGCGCCGTGGGCACCTGCACGCGGATCACCGCGTTCTTGTCGGGCAGTTCCAGCAGCGCGGCGGGCACGATGTTGAAGTTCGCGGCCATCGGCGTCATGAGCGTGCCGCAGTAGCCCGAGAACATGCCGATGGCGGCCATCATCGCCGGGTTCACATGGAACACGCCCACCAGCACCGGCACGCCCACGCCGCCCGTCATCACCGGAAACGCCGCGAAGCCGTTGCCCATGATGATGGTGAAAAGCGCCATGCCCACGCAGTACACGACCACGGCCACGAAGCGGATGTCCATGTTGATGTAGGACGTCGTGACGTGCGCCACGGCCTTGCCCACGCCCGCGTCCGAGAACACGAGGCCGAGCATGCCGAGCATCTGCGGCAGCACGGCGGCCCACGAGAGCGCGTCGACGAGGCGGCGCGTTTCCTTCATCGACTGGCCGACGCTGTCGCGCGTGATGAGGCATGCAATGGCGAGCGCGATCACGCAGCCCATGCCGAAGCCGATCAGCGTGACGTTCTTCGGGTCGACGAGCGGCGTGCCGCCGATCACGAGATGGCTCGCCGCGAGCGTGAGGATGACGGTGACGGCGGGAATGGTGAGCGCGGGCACAAACAGCTTGTTGCCAAGACGTTTTGCGCTGGCGATGCGGGTTTCGAGCGCGAGCACCTTGGGCTTGCCCGCCGTCACGCCGCCGAAGCCCGCGATGAGCGCCATGGCGAGCACGAGCACGCCCACGACTTCGGCGGGCAGGCGGTCGCCCACCAGAAAGATCAGCGCGTAGAGCAGCCAGAAGCCGCCCGCCGTGAAGCGGCGCGGATGCTCGCGATCCACGACGATCATGCCGCCGACGACGAGCAGCACGATGCCGACCAGCCAGAACAGCCAGTTGAGCGTGAGCGTCATGCTTCGTCTCCCTGCTGGCGAGGCGTGTTCGCCGCTTTTGCAGCCTGTGCGCCGCCCAGTTCCCGCTCCAGCTTGCGGTCGAGCAGCCAGAGCCGCGTGCCGTGAATCAGGAACGCGCAGATCGCCGTGGGAATGCCCCACAGCGCGACGTGAATCGGCTCGACCGACACGCCCGCTTCCTTGAGCAGCGTGACCATCAGCACGATCGCGCCGAACGCCACGAAAATGTCTTCGCCGAAGAAAAGGCCCACGTTGTCGGTCGCGGCCGAGTACGCGCGCAGCTTGAAGCGCACGGCGTCGGAGAGCTTGCCGAAGCGGTTCTCGGTGGCGCCTTCGGCCATCGGCGCGATGAGCGGGCGCACCATCTGCGGGTGGCCGCCCAGGCCCGTGAGGCCGACCGCGGCGGTCAACTCGCGCACGAGCAGATAGACGATCAGGAGGCGCCCGGCGGTGGCCGCCTTGATGTTGCCGATCCAGATCTGCGCGCGCTCGCGCAGGCCGTGGCGCTCCAGCAAGCCGATTACCGCGAGCGGCAGCAGGATGATGAGCGGGATGTTGCGCGTCTTGATGAAGCCGGTGCCGATGGCGGCGAGAACCCTGGTCGTATCGAAGCCCCCGGCGAAGCCGGTGACGACGGCCGCCGCGGCGACGATCAGCATCGGATTAAACCGTAACAGGAAGCCGGCGATGATGACGGCCACGCCTATCAGCGGCCATAAGTTGATGGTGCTCTGCATGTGGATCTCCAAACGTATTGGCTTGTCGTGATTGCCGCGGATAGCGGCGAAACGGTCCGGCCCGCCCGGCTGCGGATGGAGCAGGGGGCGCGCGGCCGCGTTGTCTTTCCGGCTCTGGCGGCCGTTCGTACAACTACGAACCTGATGCGAACAACAACTGCACTTGCTGGTGGGGAATTGCCTTGTGAAACCGGTGGCGATGCGCCGGGAGCGGCGCGCGCCGCGAAAAGGCCGCGCGCGCTCCCGTCATCATGTCCTGCGTGGGCGGCGCGTGCCGCGCACCGTTTAGCCTTCGACCGCGCCCGCCGCGCGCACGCCGATGCCCGCGTCGTTGAGCGCCGTGCGGATGCGCCGCGCGAACGCGAGCGCATGCGGCCCGTCGCCGTGCAGGCAGATCGTTTGCGCGTTGAGCGGCACCCATGCGCCGTTCACGGCCTGCACGCGCTGCTCGCGGATCATCGCGAGCGTGCGTGCGAGCACGATGTCTTCGTCGTCGAGCAGGGCGCCCGGCTCGCTGCGCGGCACGAGCGAGCCGTCCGCGCGATAGCCGCGGTCGGCGAACACCTCCTCGACGGCCACGAGCCCCGCTTCGCGCGCCGCCGTGACGAGCCCGCTGCCCGCGAGCGCGAACACCGTCACGGACGGATCGAAGTCGTGCACGGCGGAGACGATCGCCGCGGCGATCTGCGGGTCGCGCGCGGCCTGGTTATAGAGCGCGCCGTGCGGCTTCACGTGGGCGATGCGCCCGCCTTCGGCCTGGGCGATCGCGGAAAGCGCGCCGAGCTGGTAGAGCACGCCCGCGTAGATTTCCTCGGGCGGCAGGTTCATCTCCTTGCGGCCGAAGTTCTCGGGGTCGTTGAAGCTCGGATGCGCGCCGATCGACACGCCTTTTTCCACGGCCCAGCGCACGCATTCGCGCATGGCGTTGGCGCCGCCCGCGTGCCAGCCGCACGCGATGTTGGCCGAACTCACGAGGTCGAGCAGCGCCTCGTCGGAGCCGCAGCCTTCGCCGAGATCGGCGTTCAGATCGATGGTGGTCATGATGGATTCCTCTTGCTGCTTGTCTTGCCGATGTTGCATCGATATTGCGTAAGGGTGGCGCCCGACGATGAGCGCCGGAAATTCACGCGCTCGCGCGGCGGCTCGCGTAGCGCTCGTCGTGCATGGCGATCGCGGCGTCGATCTGTCGCAAATACGCCCGTTCCTCTTCCAGCGCCCGGCGCGCCACTGCGGGTGTGGCTTCCACGAAGCGCACGCCGCCCGTGAGGCGCACCTGCGCGAGCTTCCAGAGGTCGGCGCGGATCACCGAGCCGATCTTTGGATAACCGCCCGTGGTCTGTGCGTCGGCCATCAGCACGATGGGCTGGCCGTTGGGCGGCACCTGGATCGTGCCGGGCAACACGGCGTGCGAGAGCAGGTCGCGCCCGTCCTCGCGCGCGAGCGGCGTGCCCGTGAGGCGAAAGCCCATGCGGTTACTGTTGGGCGTGATCTGCCATTCGTCGGACCAGAACGCGCGCTGCGCGTCGGCCGTGAAGCTGTCGTGCTCGGGGCCGCGCAGCACGCGCACGGGCACGGCCCAGGCCATGCCGTCCGGGTGTCGGCCGCGCCGGTGATGCGGCTCGTCGGCCAGCGCGAAGTTGCACCACACGGGCGCCTTCACGCCGAACGCGGGCGCGCCCGGATCGAGCGCGGCGCGCTCGCGGGCCGGTGCGAACGACGCGCCGATGGCGAGGCGGTCGCCGTCCTTGAGCGCGCGCCCCGCGAGGCCGCCGAAACCCGCCGCGAGGTCGGTGCTGCGCGAGCCGAGCATGGGCAGCACGTCGATGCCGCCCGCCACGCATAGATAGGCGCGCATGCCGCGCTTCGAGCCGTTTAGCACGAGTTCTTCGCCCGCGGCCACGGGCAGGCTCCACCATGACCACACGGGCTTGCCGCCGAGCGTGGCGCCGAAGTCGGTGCCGGTGATGGCCACGCGCGTGGCGCGCGCAAAGCGCAGCGCCACGGGGCCGAAGGTGATTTCCAGGCCGGCTGCGTCGGGCCGGTTGCCGACCAGGCGGTTGCCCACTTCGAGCGCCAGCGCATCGAGCGCGCCGCCGGTGGCGACGCCCAGATGCCGGTAGCCGGGGCGGCCGAGATCCTGGACCGTGGTGAGCAGGCCCGCGCGCAGGACTTCGATCATGCGTGGAGCTCCGCAATGGTGAAGCGCACGCGGTCGCCGGGCATGAGCAGCGTGGGCGGATTGCGCGCGGGGTCGAACAGCTTCTCGGCGGTGCGGCCGATCAATTGCCAGCCACCGGGCGAGGCGGCCGGATAGATGCCGGTCTGCTCTCCGCCGATGCCCACCGACCCGGCCGGGACGGCGAGGCGCGGCTCGCGGCGGCGCGGCGTGTGCAGCGCGGCCTCGAGCCCGCCGAGGTAGGCGAAGCCGGGCTGAAAGCCGAGGAAGAACACGGTGTAGACGCCTTCGGCGTGGCGCGCGGCGACGTCGGCGGCGGCAAGGCCGCAATGCTGCGCGACCGTTTCGAGGTCGGGGCCGTCCGCGCCGCCATAGATCACGGGAATCGCGACCTCGCGGCCCGCTTCGTTCGTGACCTCGGCGTCGCGCCAGGCCTCCTTGAGCGCGCCCGCGAGGGCGGCGGCGTCGGCGGCGAGCGGATCGAACGTGATCGTCAGGTTGTTCATGCCGGGGACCACCTCGCGTACGGGCGCCCAGCCGCGCGCGAGCGCGGCGACGGCCCAGACGCGACGCTGGACTTCGAGCGTGGCGGGCGGCGGCGCTTCGCAGACGAGCGCTTCGTCACCAAGAGGAAAGATGCGGGGATCAGAATTCGGCATGTTGGATCGATCAAGGGACGGTTCGACCGGTCAAAAATCAGTACAGGGAGACACACCAGCGGACGGCCGGCACCGTTCTTTGCTAGCGTACATTGTCGATAAATTATCTACAAATTATCAATAAGCGTTTATGCCAGGCGCACATCGACGCGGGCTGCAATTACACTCACGGCACGCCTCGTTCCCTCTTCGTCCTCCGACCACAGGTTTTTGCCATGTCGCGCCAGCCGACCAAGATCGTTTCGTCTGAGCATCTCGTCTCCGAGTCGAGCGCCGAGCTTTCCGAGTTCGAGTACGCGCTCATCATGGCGAGCAACGCGTTCAACCGCTGGATGGTGCGCTGCATGTCGGCGGCGGGCGTGAAGGACATGACGCCGATCGAGGTGTCGCTGCTCCATCACGTCGGCCATCGCGAGCGGCGCAAGAAGCTCGCGGACATCTGCTTCGTGCTCAACATCGAGGACACGCACGTCGCCACGTATGCGTTGAAGAAGCTCGTTTCCAGAGGGTACGTAAAAAGCGAAAAGACCGGCAAGGAAGTCTTCTTTTCGGTCACGCCCGAGGGGCACGACCTGTGCCTGCGCTATCGCGACGTGCGCGAGAGCTGCCTCATCGCCACGCTCAAGGAAAGCGGCCTCACGAACCAGCAGATCGGCGACGCCGCGCAGCTCATGCGCAATGCTTCAGGGCTCTATGACACGGCGGCGCGGGCCGCCGCTTCGCTTTGATGCGCTGAAAGCGCTGAATACGCGCAACCGCCGGGGCGACCTTAGCGCACGCGGCGCCGCGCGCCAAGGTGCGTGTCGGACTCGGTGACCACGGCATCCAGCGGCAGGTCGTGCGCCTCGCGCGCGAGCACGCCGTCGTCGATGCGGCACGCTTCATAGGCGACGCCCACCGTGACGGGCAAGGCCGCGCCGGGCCACGCGGCGAGCGTGCGGTCGTAGTAGCCGCCGCCGTAACCGAGCCGGTAGCCGTCGCGATCGAAACCCACGCAGGGCACGAGCAGGAGTTCGGGCGCGATCGCTTCGCGCGCCACGGGCTCGGGTATGCCGTGATGGCCTTCGCGCATCGGCGCGTCGGGGGTCCATACGTGGAAGACGAGCGGCGCGTGGCGCTCGGCGATGGCGGGCAGGGCGGCGCGGCGCGAGGTGTCGGCGGCGATCCAGGCGGCGATCCAGGCGCGCGCGTCGAACTCGCCGCGCAAGGGCCAATAAAACCCGATCGAACGCGGCTGGAATTGCGAGACGAGAGCGTCGAGACGAGCTGTCAGCGCAGCGCCGATTGCCACGTCCGAAGACGCCTCAATTCGCCGAGGAAGCAGCCTTGCACGCCAGTCCTTTTTGGATTCCGCATGGGGGTTGCGTGCTATGCTTGGGTTCACCTCGCGCTCCAGAAATAACGATGTCCAAACGCCTTGTCCGAGTATATCGCGTGGTCGGTCTCGCGCTGACCGCCGCGGCACTCGTAGCATGCAGCACGGCGGACGCCGTGCGACCGGTCGCACTGCCCGTCGGGGCGGCACTCACAAGCGACGATCAGACCTTCATCCAGCTTCGCGAAGCCGCGCGCAACAACGACCCCGCGCGCGCCGCGCAGCTCGCTGCGACGATTCCCGATTACCCGGCGCCGTCGTATCTCGAATACTTCCAGCTCAAGCCGCAGCTTTTCGATTCGCAGGGCCACGCGCGCATCGACGCGCCCGATGCGCCGGTGCTCTCGTTCTTGCAGCGCTACGACGGCCAGGCGATCGGCGACCGCATGCGCAACGACTATCTGCTCGTGCTGGGCGCGCGCCACGACTGGGCGAACTTCGACAAGCAATATCCGCGCTTCGTGCTCAACGACGACACGCAGGTGAAGTGCTACGCGCTGGAGTCGCGCGCGGCGCGCGGCGAAAACGTCGCGAACGACGCGCGCGCGCTGCTCGTCGAGCCGCGCTATTACGGCGACGGCTGCGTCGATCTCATCACTGCGCTCGCCATGAAAGGCCAGTTCTCGAACGACGACGTGTGGCAGCAGATCCGCCTCGCCTACGAGCAGAACCAGACCTCCACCGGCGCGAAGCTGCTCGACGGCCTGGCGCAACGTCCCGATCCCACCGCGTTCAGCCAGGCCGTGAGCACGCCGCCGCTCACGCTCGCGCAAGGCGTCACCGCCGACCCGCAATCGCACCAGCTCGCGCTGCTCGCCGTCACCGTGATGGCGCGCAACGACCCGTCCATGGCCGCGGCCACGTTCGCCACCGTCGCGCCGCAGCTCAGTTCGCCCGAGCGCGCGATCGGCTGGGGCACGATCGGCTATCAGGGCGCGCTCAAGCGCCTGCCCGCCGCGCTCGGCTGGTATCGCCTCTCGGTCAACGCGCCGCTTTCGAACGCGGCTTACGAATGGCGTACGCGCGCGGCGCTCCTCGGCGGCGACTGGACCATGGTGCGCTGGTCGATCGAGCAGATGCCGGCCGATCTGCGCGCGCAGCCGTCATGGGTCTACTGGCATGCCCGCGCGCTCAAGCAGGCGGGCGAAACGGGGCAGGCAAGCCAGGAGTTCGGGGCGATCTCGCAGGGCTACAACTTCTACGGCCAGCTCGCCACTGAAGAACTCGGCCAGAAGATCACGATTCCGCCCAAGACCGCGGTGAGCGACGCCGAAATCGCCCAGGCCGCGCAAACGCCGGGCTTCGCGCTCGCGCAGCGTTTCTACGCGCTGAACCTGCGGCTCGAAGGCAACCGCGAGTGGAACTGGCCGCTGCGCGGCATGAGCGACCGGCAACTGCTGGCCGTCGCCGAATACGCAAAACGCATCCAGTTGCTCGACCGCACCGTCAACACGGCCGACCGCACGCAAACCGAACACGACTTCTCGCTGCGCTATCTCGCGCCGTTCCGCGACGTGGTGGAGCGCGACGCGCAGACCAACGGCCTCGACGTGGAATGGGCCTACGGCCTGATCCGCCAGGAGTCGCGCTTCATTCTCAACGCGAAGTCGGGCGTGGGCGCAAGCGGCCTCATGCAGATCATGCCGGCCACGGCGCAGATGGTCGCGAAGAAGATCGGCCTCGGCACGCTCTCGCGCGACCAGCTCAACGATCTCGACACCAACATCCTGCTCGGAACGAACTATTTGTCGATGATCTACAATCAGTTCGATGGCTCCGCCGTGCTCGCCACCGCCGGTTACAACGCCGGGCCGGGGCGCCCGCGCGCGTGGCGCCAGTCGTTGCAGGGGGGCGTCGAGGGCGCCATCTTCGCGGAGACCATTCCGTTCCAGGAAACCCGCGACTACGTGAAAAACGTGTTGTCGAACACGGTCTACTATGCGGCGCTGTTCGAGGGCCGTCCGCAATCGCTGAAGGCGCGTCTCGGCTATATCTCGCCGTAAGCGCCTCGCCGTCACGCCACGGCACGCGGCGTGCGCCGCCTCATGCGGGGCGCGCCGCGGGACGAACCGGACCTCGTACGCGGCGGCGCCGCCTGCCCGAGGAGGTCGAAGATGAGACATCAAGCCATTGCGGTCATCGGCGGTTCGGGATTCATCGGCAGCCATCTCGTCAACGCGCTCGTCGAAGCGGGCAAGGACGTGCGGGTCGCCACCCGCCGCCGCTTCAACGCCCGCCATCTCACCCTGCTGCCCATCGACGTGGTCGAGACCGATGTGTCCGACCCGGTTGCGCTCGCCGCGTTCGTCGAGGGCATGGATGCGGTCATCAATCTCGTCGGCACGCTCAATGGGGGGCGCGGCGATCCCTACGGGCCGGGCTTTGCGAAGCTGCATGTCGAACTGCCGACAAAGATCGTTGCCGCCTGCGAGGGCAAGGGCGTCCACCGGCTCATCCACATGAGCGCGATCGGCGCCGATCCGCGCGGGCCGAGCATGTATCTGCGCTCGAAAGGCGACGGCGAAAAGGCGGTGCACGCCGCCACGGCGCTCGCCACGACGATATTCCGGCCCTCGGTCGTATTCGGCCCCGAGGACACGTTTCTCAACCGCTTCGCGCTCCTCCAGCGGCTTTTTCCCATGATTCCGCTCGCCATGCCGGACGCGAAGTTCCAGCCGGTGTTCGTGGGCGACGTGTCGAGGGCGATCGTCAACGTTCTCGATCTGGACGCCGCGAGCGGGCACACGTACGAGCTCGGCGGCCCGACCGTCTACACGCTCGAGCAGTTGTTCCAGTATTGCGGCGAGGTGGTGGGCCGCCACGCGCGCATCGTGCGGCTGCCCGATGCGTTCGGCCGCTTGCAGGCGCTTTCCTTCGAAATGGCGCCTGGCGTGCCGGTGCTCACGCGCGATAATCTCGATTCGATGAAGGTGGACAGCGTGCTTTCGGGGCCGCTCGCGCCGGAGCTCGACATCGAGCCTGCCAGCATCGAGACGATCGCGCCGCTCTATCTCGCCGACGCCTCGTTGCGCTCGCGGCTGAATCTCTTTCGGGCCAGCGCCGGGCGCTAGCCGAAAGCGGCCTGGCCGCCGGCACTCTTTCAACTCACTACGGTCATTGGAACCATGAAGCTCGTCATCGGAGACAAGAACTATTCGTCGTGGTCGCTGCGCCCGTGGGTGCTGCTCAAGCACTTCGGCATCCCGTTCGAGGAAGTGCTGATCGAGCTCGACGAACCCAACACCAAGTCGTCGATCCTCGCGTTCTCGGCCTCGGGCAAGGTGCCGTGCCTCGTCGCCGACGACGGTTTTGCCGTGTGGGATTCGCTCGCGATTGCCGAGACGCTTGCCGAGCATTTCCCGCAGCACCCGCTGTGGCCGCGCGACGCGAACGCGCGGGCCCGCGCGCGCAGCGTGAGCGCCGAGATGCATTCGGGCTTCGGCGAGCTGCGCAACGAGATGCCGATGAATATCCGCAAGGTGAAGCCGGGCGCGGGCGCGACGCCGGGCGCGCTCGCCGATGTCGCGCGCATCGACGCGCTCTGGCGCGAGTGCCTCGCCGCGAGCGGCGGGCCGTTTCTGTTCGGCGAGTTCACGATTGCAGACGCCATGTATGCGCCGGTCGTCATGCGCTTCAACAGCTACCAGCCGAAGCTCTCGCCCGAAGCCGCGGCGTACGCGCAGCGCGTGAGCGCATTGCCCGCGCTCGCGGAATGGGTGGCAGCCGCGCGCCGCGAAACCCACATCGTCGCTGACGACGAGCGCGACGACGCATGAAGATCTATGTCGTAGGCGGTGCGATTCGCGACGCGATGCTCGGGCTGCCCGTGCGCGATCGCGACTATGTCGTGGTGGGCGCGACGCCCGAGCAGATGGCCGCACAGGGTTATCGTCCGGTGGGCAAGGACTTTCCGGTGTTCCTGCATCCCGAAACGCACGAGGAGTACGCGCTCGCGCGCACCGAGCGCAAGACGGCGGCGGGCTATCACGGCTTCCAGTTCTTCTACGCGCCCGACGTGACGCTCGAAGAGGACCTCGCGCGGCGCGACCTCACCATCAACGCGATGGCGCAGGAAGTGCAGCCGGGCGGCGTGCTGACCGGGCCGGTAGTCGATCCGTTCGGCGGCGCGCGTGATCTGCAAGCGCGCGTGTTTCGCCATGTGAGCGACGCGTTCCTCGAAGACCCCGTGCGTATTCTGCGCATTGCGCGCTTCGCCGCGCGCTTTGCCGACTTCACCGTTGCGCCCGAAACGCTCGAACTCATGCGCGAGATGGTGGCATCGGGCGAAGTGGACGCCCTCGTGCCCGAGCGCGTGTGGCAGGAAATCTCACGCGGCCTGATGGAGGCGAAGCCTTCGCGCATGTTCGAGGTGCTGCGCGATTGCGGCGCGCTCGCGCGCGTGCTGCCCGAAGTCGACGTGCTGTGGGGCGTGCCGCAGCGCGCCGACTATCACCCGGAAATCGATACGGGCGTGCACGTGATGATGGTGATCGACCACGCGGCGGCGCAGGGCTACACGCTGCCGGTGCGCTTCGCCGCGCTCACGCACGACCTGGGCAAGGGCACGACGCCCGAAGACGTGCTGCCGCGCCATATCGGCCATGAGGGGCGCAGCGTCGATCTGCTCAAGCCGTTGTGCGACCGTCTGCGCGTGCCCAACGACTGCCGCGAGCTGGCGGTGCTGGTCGCGCGCGAGCACGGCAACATGCATCGCGTGATGGAGATGGGCGCTGCCGCGCTCGTGCGCATGCTCGAACGCTGCGACGCGCTTCGCAAGCCCGCGCGCTTCGCGGAAGCGCTCCAGGCCTGCGAGTCGGATTTGCGCGGGCGGCTGAACTGGGAGAATGCACCTTATCCGCAGGCCGAGCGGCTGCGCGTAGCCCTCGTGGCGGCGCGCGGCGTGGATGCCGGCGCGATTGCGCGGTCGATCGAACGCGGCGGGGCCGAGAAGATCAAGGAAGCCGTGCACGAGGCACGCATCGCGGCGGTGGAAGGCGCGCTGGCGGCGGCCTGAGCGACCCGGGCAGCCTGGCGGTTGCGCGCTCGCTCAGAGCGCGCGCACGAGAAACGAAAGCGCCATCGAAAGCACGAGCGTCGACATGAACGGCAGCGGATACTCGCGGCCGAAAATGCGCAGCGTGACGTCGCCGGGCAGCCGTCCGATGCCGAGCTTGCGCAACCACGGCTGCGCACCCGAGAGGATCGCCACGGCGATGAAGGTGGTGAGGAACCAGCGGATCATGGTCGCGTGGGCGTGAGCGCTCAGAGAGTGTGGCTGCGGTCGCCGCGGGCAAACGCGGTGAGGGTGGCGTCGATGCCGCGCGAAAACGCGATCACCTTGAAGAGTTCGCCCATCTCCGCTTCGGAAACGAGTTTTTGCACGGCGTTTGCGGCGGGCAGGAAGCGCTGCGGGTCGCCGGGATCGATCTCGCCGAGGACTTCGGTAATCCCGGCGTTCATCAGAAAGCGCGCCTGCGAGGTAAAGCCTAGCAGGTCCGCGCCCGCTTCCACGCCGGCTTCGGCAATGCCCGTGAATTCCACGTGCGCGGTGATGTCCTGCAACCCCGGATAGAGAAACGGGTCGCCGTGCGCGCGGTGCCGGTAATGGCACATCAGCGTGCCTTGTGCGCGTTGCGGGTGGTAGAACTCGTGGCGCGGAAACCCATAGTCGATGAAAAACGCCGCGCCGCGCTGGAGCATCGAGCACACGGTGCGCGTGAACGCGAGCGCCGCCTCGTGCGTTTCGGTCAGGTAGTCCTCGCTGCCTTCGACGCCCGCAAGCACGCCCTCGGGCCAGTTCGCATCGCGCCCGGAGTTGGCCGGCTGGTCGGCGAAAACGAACGCGCCATCGGCGTTCACGCCCACGCCGCGCTCGTGCCACACGGCGTCCTTGCGCGCGAAGAGGCGCACCGGCATGGCGTCGAGCACTTCGTTGCCGATCACGACGCCTTCGAATTGCGCGGGCAGCGCATCGAGCCACGTCACGCGTTCGAGGAGCGCGGGCGCGAGCTTCGCGATCGTTTCGCGCTGGCGCTCGCGCAACTCGCCCGAGAGATCGACGATCGCGTAGGAGTCGAACGGCACGCCCAAGGCGTCGAGTGCGAGCATCACGCCCGCGGCGAGCCGGCCCGTGCCCGCGCCGAACTCCATCAGGCGGCGCGTGCCGCTGGCGGCCAGCGCTTCGCCCACGGCGCGCGCGAGCGTTGCGGCGAACAGCGGCGAAAGCTCGGGCGCGGTCACGAAGTCGCTGCCGTCAGCGGCCAGCAGGCCGAACTTGCGCGCGCCGCCACCGTAGTAACCGAGTCCCGGCGCGTACAGCGCGCGCTCCATGTAGCGGTCGAACGGCAGCCAGCCGCCCGTCGACGCGATCTCGGCGCGCAACGTGGCGGCGAGCGCCTCGGACTGCGCGAGCGCGATCGGCTCGGGAACAGGTAAACTATCGGGTTCGTGAGCTTTCGGATTCATCCCGGCATTGTAAATGAGCGCAACTCCCGGCATCCGCCCGGCTGACGCCGGCGGCGCGTCCGTCCTCGAACCGCAATCTGTATCGCACCCCAATTCTGACGCCGCCATGCAGGCGCCTGTGGTGCTGGTGACGGGCGGAGCGCGCCGCATTGGCCGCGAGCTGTCGCTCGGCTTTGCGGCGCGCGGCTGGGACGTCGCGGTGCATTACGGCGACTCGCGCGAGGCCGCCGACGACGTCGTCGCGCAGATCGCGGCGCTGGGCCGCAGGGCCGTGGCGCTGCACGCCGATCTGGGCAATGAGGACGAGGTCGCGCGGCTCGTGCCGGATTGCGTGGCCGCGCTGGGCCGCCCCGCGTGCGTGCTCAACAATGCCTCGCGCTTCGATGAAGACACCGCGCGCGACGTGGGCTACGCGAAGCTGTTGCAGCTCATGGCGATCAACGTGGGCGCACCGCTCGTGCTGGCGCGCACGCTGTACGAGGCGACGCCCGAGGCGGCCGCGAGCGACGAAACCTTGCGCACCTGCGTGATCAACGTGCTCGACCAGAAGCTGTACAACATGAACCCCGACTATCTGTCGTACACGCTGACGAAGGCCGCCTTGCAGAACGCCACCGTCGCGCTTGCCCAGGCGCTCGCGCCCAAGGTGCGCGTGGTGGGGCTCGCGCCCGGTCTGACGTTGCAGTCGGGCGACCAGACGCCGGAAAGCTTTGCCGCCGCGCATCAGGTTACGCCGCTCAAACGCGCGTCGCGGCCCGCCGATCTCGTGGAAGCCGCGCTGTATCTCGCGAAGGCTTCGGGCGTGACCGGCACGACGCTCGTCGTGGATGGCGGCCAGCACCTCGTGCCGCTGCCGCGCGACGTGATGTTTTTGACGGGCGGCTGAAGCCCGGCGCTTGACGCATCTCGGTTGCGCCAAGTTTCGCAACTAAATGCATAGCACGCTGCGCGCAGAACTGCGGGCCAGCGGCGCTAACGAAGACAAAGGAATGCAAGCCGCCGCGCACGAGCGGCTTTGCAGACCGGCTGAATGACCCGCCGGGCGCGCCGCGCCCCGCCTACGTGCGAGAGAACGCACGCTTTTATCGACTGGAAGATACATGTCCACCGTTTTGCTTCACCCCCGGCTCGCCGACTGCCGCCGGCTTTTCCTGCGCGACTACGAAGTGCACATCAACATCGGCGTGCATGACTTCGAAAAACGCGGCGAGCAGCGCGTCATCATCAACGTCGATCTGTTCGTGCCGCTCGCCTCGACCACGCCGCACGAGGACAAGCTGCGCGAAGTCGTGGACTACGACTTCATGCGCGCGACCGTCGCGCAGCGCGTGGGCAAGGGCCATATCCATTTGCAGGAGACGCTCTGCGACGATCTCGCCGCGGCGCTGCTCTCGCACGAACTCGTGCGCGCGGTGCGCGTCTCGACCGAGAAGCCCGACGTCTATCCGGACTGCGACGCGGTGGGCGTCGAGGTCTTTCGCATCAAAGAGGACTGATTCATGAACGCCCCCGAAACGCTCCCCGTCGGCGAGGACGCCACGCACGACGAAACCGCGAACGCCGAGCAAAGCGAGGAATCCGGCCGCCGCGCGCTCACGCGCCGCGAGCAGAAGGAAGCCTACGAGAACAACAAGTTGTTCAAGCGCATCGCGCGTCAGGTCGGCCAGGCGATCGGCGACTACGACATGATCGAGAACGGCGACAAGGTGATGGTTTGCCTGTCGGGCGGCAAGGACAGCTACGCGATGCTCGACGTGCTCCTGCGCCTGCGCGAGCGCGCGCCGATCGACTTCGAGATCGTGGCCGTGAACCTCGACCAGAAGCAGCCGGGCTTTCCCGAGCACGTGCTGCCCGAGTATCTCGACCGCGTGGGCGTGCCGTACCACATCGAGAATCAGGACACCTACAGCATCGTCAAGCGCCTCGTGCCCGAGGGCAAGACCACGTGCTCGCTGTGCTCGCGCCTGCGCCGCGGCATTCTGTACCGCGTGGCGGGCGAGCTCGGCGCGACCAAGATCGCGCTCGGCCATCATCGCGACGACATCCTGCAAACGCTGCTGCTGAACCTGTTCTACGGCGGCAAGCTCAAGGGCATGCCGCCCAAGCTGCAATCGGACGACGGCAAGAACGTGGTGATCCGGCCGCTCGCCTACGTGAAGGAAACCGATCTCGAAAAGTACGCGGAACTGCGCGAATTCCCGATCATTCCGTGCAACCTGTGCGGCAGCCAGCCGAACCTGAAGCGCGCCGAAATGAAGGCGCTGATCCGCGAGTGGGACAAGCGCTTTCCTGGCCGTGTGGAGAACATGTTCAACGCGCTCGGCAACGTGGTGCCCTCGCACCTCATGGACACGAAGCTGTTCAACTTCGCGGACCTGCGCGCGACGGGCGTGGCCGATCCGGCGGGCGACATCGCGTTCGACGAGGAGCCGTGCTCGACCGACCCGGCGCCCGCCGACGGCACGACGATCAAGTTCACGCCGTTCGACGATCTTTGAGCCGCGCCGGCAATCGATGGTGTTCAAACGCTCCGACCCCGCATCGGGGCGTTTTTTCATGGCCGGCCGGCGCGCAGAAATGAGGTTGTAAAAGAGTGTTTGGCCGGGCGCGAATGCCCGCCAGGTCAACGTCCTGGGGATACCCCCCATGCTAGAATCGGACGCTTCTTTCCTCATCCAGTCACCGATGCAATGAACATCGTGATCCTCGCGGCAGGCATGGGCAAACGCATGCACTCCGCGCTGCCCAAAGTGCTTCACCCGCTCGCCGGCAAGCCGCTTCTCTCGCACGTCATCGACACCGCTCGCACGCTTTCGCCCACCCGCCTCGTGGTGGTGGTCGGCCATGGCGGCGAAGCCGTGCGCGAAGCCGTTGGCGCGCCCGACGTCCAGTTCGCCGTGCAGGCGCAGCAGCTCGGCACGGGCCACGCGCTCGCGCAGGCGCTGCCGCTGCTCGACACGAGCGTGCCCACGCTCGTGCTTTACGGCGATGTGCCGCTCACGCGCGCCTCGACGCTCGAGCGCCTTGTCGACGCCGCCGGCCAGAACGGTTACGGCATCCTGACTGTCACGCTCGACGACCCGACCGGCTACGGCCGCATCGTGCGCGACGCGGCGGGCAAGGTCGTGCGCATCGTCGAGCAGAAGGACGCGAGCGAAGCACAGCGCAAGATCGCCGAGATCAACACGGGCATCGTCGTGACGCCCACCGCGCCGCTCGCGGGCTGGCTCGCCGCGCTGAAGAACGACAACGCGCAGGGCGAGTATTACCTCACCGACGTCGTGGAAGCCGCGATCGCCTCCGCCCACCCGGCCGTGACCGCGCAGCCCGACGAAGAATGGGAAACGCTCGGCGTGAACAGCAAGCAGCAGCTTGCCGAACTGGAGCGCGTGCATCAGCGCAACGTGGCCGAGGCGCTGCTCGTGGCGGGCGTCACGCTCGCGGACCCGGCGCGCATCGACGTGCGCGGCTCGCTCACCTGCGGGCGCGACGTGTTCATCGACGTGAACTGCGTGTTCGAAGGCGAGGTGACGCTGGCGGACAACGTGAGCGTGGGCCCGAACTGCGTGATTCGCAGCGCGTCGATCGGCGCGGGCACGCGCGTGGACGCCTACACGCACATCGAAAGCGCGGCAGTCGGCGCGAACGCGGTGCTCGGGCCGTACGCGCGCCTGCGCCCCGGCGCAACACTCGCCGACGACGTGCACGTGGGCAACTTCGTCGAAGTGAAGAACGCGAACATCGGCGTGGGTTCGAAGGCGAACCATCTGAGCTACGTGGGCGACGCCGA
Source organism: Paraburkholderia unamae (assembly GCF_003096875.1). Classification (NCBI taxonomy): domain Bacteria; kingdom Pseudomonadati; phylum Pseudomonadota; class Betaproteobacteria; order Burkholderiales; family Burkholderiaceae; genus Paraburkholderia; species Paraburkholderia unamae. Next base: position 32,707 of record NZ_QEOB01000001.1, on the reverse strand, counting down.
CGTGGGCGCGGGCGTGAACATCGGCGCGGGCACCATCACCTGCAATTACGACGGCGCGAACAAGCATCGCACGGTCATCGAAGACAACGTGTTCGTGGGTTCCGATACGCAGCTCGTCGCGCCCGTGCGCGTGGGCCGCGGCGTGACCATCGCGGCGGGCACGACGGTATGGAAGGACGTGCCCGAGGGCACGCTCGTGCTCAACGAGAAATCGCAGATCGCGAAAACCGGCTACGTTCGGCCGGTGAAGAAAAAGAAGTGAACGGTTGAATTCCGGCGTCGCGCGTCAAAAGCTGCGCGGCGCCCACGCCTCTCATTGCAAAGGATCGAATCCATGTGCGGCATTGTCGGCGCGGTAGCGCTTCGTAACATCGTTCCCGTCCTGATCGAAGGACTGCGGCGCCTCGAATATCGCGGCTACGACTCGTGCGGCGTGGCCGTTGTGACGGCCGACGGCCCGCAGCGCGTGCGCAGCGTCGCACGCGTGGCCGAACTCGACGAGCAGGTGCGCGAGGCGCATTTCGAAGGTGTGACGGGCATCGCCCACACGCGCTGGGCCACGCATGGCGCGCCCACCGTGAACAATGCGCACCCGATCTTCTCGCGCGACACGCTCGCGATCGTGCATAACGGCATCATCGAGAACTACGAGTCGCTGCGCGACATGCTGCGCGCGAAGGGCTACGAGTTCGTCTCGCAGACCGACACCGAAGTCATCGCCCATCTGATCCACAGCCTCTATCAAGGCGACCTGTTCGCCGCCGTGCGCGAGGCTGTGCAGCAACTCGCGGGCGCCTATGCGATCGGCGTGGTGCACAAGAGCCAGCCGCATACGGTGGTGGGCGCGCGCGCCGGTTCGCCGCTCGTGGTGGGCTATGGCAAGGGCGAGAACTTCATCGCATCCGATGGACTCGCCATTGCGGGCAGCGCCGAGCACATCAGCTATCTGGAAGAAGGCGATGTGTGCGAGATCACGCTGGAAGGCGTGCGCATTGCCGACCGCGCGGGCAACATCGTGACCCGCGAAGTGCGTGACGTGCAGGCCTACGGCGCATACGGCGGCGCGGTCGACCTCGGCCCGTATCGCCACTACATGCAGAAGGAAATCTTCGAGCAGCCGCGCGCGATCTCCGACACGATTCCCGCTACCGACGCCTTCACGCCCGAGCTTTTCGGCGAGAACGCGGGCGAGGTGTTCAAGGGCATCGACAGCATCCTGATTCTCGCGTGCGGCACGAGCTACTACGCGGGCCTCACGGCGAAGTACTGGCTCGAAACGGTGGCGAAGATCCGCACCGATGTCGAGATCGCAAGCGAATACCGCTACCGCGAGTCGGTGCCGAATCCGCGCTCGCTCGTCGTGACCATCTCGCAGTCGGGCGAAACCGCCGATACGCTCGCCGCGCTCAAGCACGCGCAGTCGCTTGGCATGGAGCACACGCTCGCGGTGTGCAACGTGGCGACGAGCGCGATGGTGCGCCTCACCGAACTCAAGTTCCTCACACACGCGGGGCGCGAGATCGGCGTGGCGTCGACCAAGGCTTTCACCACGCAGCTCGTGGGCCTTTTCATTCTCGCTGTGACGCTCGGCAAGCTGCGCGGTCATGTGAATGCCGGGCAGGAAGCCGCGTACCTGAAGCTGCTGCGCCACCTGCCGGCCGCGCTCAACGGCGTGCTCGCGCTGGAGCCGCAGATCATCGCGTGGTCGGACGAGTTCGCACGCAAGGAAAACGCCTTGTTCCTCGGGCGCGGGCTGCATTACCCGATCGCGCTCGAAGGTGCGCTCAAGCTCAAGGAAATCTCGTACATCCACGCCGAGGCTTATCCGGCGGGCGAGCTCAAGCACGGGCCGCTCGCGCTCGTGACCGAAGCGATGCCGGTGGTGACGGTGGCGCCCAACGACGCGCTGCTCGAAAAGCTCAAGTCGAACATGCAGGAAGTGCGCGCGCGCGGCGGCCAGCTCTACGTATTCGCCGACGCCGACACGCACATCACGAGCGAAGACGGCATCCACGTGATCCGCATGCCGGAGCACTACGGGCTGCTTTCGCCGATCCTGCACGTCGTGCCGCTGCAAATGCTCGCGTATCACACGGCCTGCGCGCGCGGCACCGATGTGGACAAGCCGCGCAATCTCGCGAAGTCGGTGACGGTGGAGTGAGGTTGTTCTCGCGCGGCCGCCGGGCGCGCTGAGAACGTCTTGAGAAAGGGGATGCCCATGCGGCATCCCCTTTTTGTTTTGCCGATCGCAGCAGGAGGCGTTCAGAGGCCGCTCAGGCGGCTCGCACGGATCGCTTGCGCCCTAGGCCCTCGGCGCGCCGCCGCGTCGCCTCCACGGGTGCGTTTCATGCCCGCAGGCCTATCGCGTGCAATCCGCGCGACTTCGCCCCGAAAGGTCCAGCCGAAAGTCCGTTGGACGATCATAATGTCGCCGTTCGATCAAGGAGATGACAGTGGCGCAATCCCTGCAACCGCGGCAGTCCGGCAGACTGCCCCGCCTGTTCGTGTTTTCCGGTGCGGGCCTGTCTGCGGAGAGCGGCATTTCCACGTTCCGCACCGGCGACGGTATCTGGTCCCATGCGAACATCGACGAGGTCTGCAACTACCTCACATGGCGCCGCAACCGCCCGGCGGTGTTCCGCTTTTACAACCAGCGCATTGCCGAATGCGGCGACGCGCGCCCGAACGGCGCCCATCGCTTGCTCGCGCAATGGCAGGACGCCTGGGGCACGGAACGTGTGCATCTCGTCACGCAAAACATCGACGACATGCTCGAGCAGGCCGGCGCGCGCCAGGTCACGCACCTGCACGGCGACATGATTTCGCTCCTGTGCACCGACTGCGAGTATCGCTTTCCGGCCTCCGGCAAGGGGCTCGACCCGCAGGCCGCTTGCCCGTCTTGCGGGCAGGTGGAGGGGGTGAAGCCGGGCGTGGTGTTCTTCAATGAAGCCGCCCCCGAGTACGAGACGCTTTGGAACATCCAGCGCGACATGACGCCGGACGATCTCTTTCTCGCAGTGGGCACGGCGTTCGAGGTGATTCCGCCCGAGCGCCTGCTGCCGCCTGAACGCTGCGGGCGCTACGAGCGCAACTTTCTCGTCGACCCGGCGCCGCGGCGCACGGACTGCTTTGGCGTCGTGGAGGCCGAGCCCGCGACGACCGGCTTGCTGCATCTCGAACCGGCCATCGAACGGATGATGACGGGCGGCTAGCCGCGCGGCAGCGTTTCCGCGCACTCATGCAAAGGGCGTGCATCCTCAGGATGCACGCCCTTTTTCGTTGCGCGGATTGTGGCGGATTCGTGTGTGGGATTCGTGCAGGGCACGCGTGCGACACTCGCGTTTTCGTTTACCTGCGTTGTCGCCATGAACATTTCGAAGCAGATCGTCGGCTATCTGAAGACGCGCGCACTCGTGCTCGTGAGCGTCGAGACCTGCACGGCCGGCGCGATCGGCGCGATGCTCGCCGATCAGCGCGGCGCGGCGGGATGTCTCGATCTAGGCTATGTCGCGCATGCGGCAACGGCAATCGCGGCGCTGCCGGGCGTGCGCGCGCCGACGATCGAACGTGACGGGCTGGTCAGCGAGGCCGTCGCGCGCGAAGCCGCCGAAGGCGCGCTGATCAAGGGCGGTGGGCGACGGGGCAGCGCAAGCGTTGCGCTGGCGAGCATCGGCTTGCTCGCGCACGCAGAGGACGAAGAGGACGACGCAGTTTCCACCGTGACGCATTGCTTCGCGTGGGCATGTATCGACAACGGGCGGGTGCTTTGTGTCAGCGAGACGGTCGGCTTTTCAGGCAGGCGTCACGAGATTCGCCGATCGATCGCGCGGCGCGCGCTGCTCGGCTTGCCGCGTTTCGTCGATCGTGTTCTTGCGCGTTGAGGTTGACGTTGAAAAGGAGGCGATGACGACCTTGCGCGAATGCGCAGCACGCGAGCGCAGCGAGCGTCGCGCGGTTTCTCCATATTCATATCAGTATTTATATTTATATGTAGTAATAGTTAACAAGTACTGGCGTTGACTGTGGACAACAGAGAAATTGCCTGTTGGCTCATATCGATGCGAAACGGATAGCCATGCGGAAAAACCCTGAACGCATCGCGCGCTTCCGGGATAACTTTTCAAGCGGTTTCACTGCGCGCCGGGTTATCAAGAAGTGGTCCACAGGTCGTTCGCCAGGTCATCCCCAGGTTGTCCAGAGGTGGGCGTGGATAACCTGGCGTGGCCGTCATGCAATCACACGTTATCCACATGCAAAAAAATAGCGCCGCCCAGAGGCGACGCCATTCGTCGAGAAAGACGTGAAGTGACGGGTCAGCGCCAGAAAATCGCTAGCGCGATGCCGCCGAACAACACCCGTTTGACGACGTAATAAACGCTGCGATTCCATGCCGTCAGGCGCTTGCCCGCGAGGCGCACCGAATACACATAGCGGAACGCGCCATTGAGGCCCCCCGTGCGGTCGCCGGTTTCGTTCGAAGAGGATGAGGCGATCCTGACGCGTCTTGTTCTGCGCGTGATGCAGACAGGTTTCATCGAACACGACGTCCTCGCCGTCACGCCAGGAGTCGGGAATGTCGTCGACGATGATCGCGCAACGGTCGTCGTTCGGCGTGCTGAGGCCGAGGTGATAGCGCAGCGACCCGGCAAACGGATCGCGGTGCGGATTGAGCGAGCCGTCGGCGGGCAGCATCGCGAACATCGCGGCCTTCACGGCGGGAATGCGCTGGAGGATTTCGATCGTGCGCGGGCAGAGCGCGGCGGCCGAAGGATGCGGCCGGTCATACCACTTCAGGTAAAAGCGCTATCTGCGGGGTTTTACGCGGTCTCGGCAGGCTGTGTGGCCGCGCGCTGGCGAGCGAGCACGCGGGCCTGCCAGGCCGGCACCAGTTGACAGGCAAGCAAGCCGGTCAGCATGAGCGCGCAGCCTGCGAGGGCGCGCGGCGTGAGCGTTTCGCCGAGCGCGGCCCAGCCGGCGAGCGCGGCGAACACGCCTTCCATGCTGAAGATCACGGCGGCGTGGGCGGGCGCGGCGTCGCGTTGCGCGACGACCTGGAGCGTGTAGCCGACGCCCACCGAGAGCGCGCCGCCGTAGAGGATGGTGGGCGCGGCGCGCACGATGGCGGCGGCGCTCAGCGGCTCGCAGACGAGCCCGATCGCGAGACACACCACGCCGCAGGCGACGAACTGCACGATGGAAAGCGCGAGCGGATCGTGGCGCGGCGCGTAGTGGCCCACGAGCATCACCTGGATCGAGATCACGAGCGCACAGCCGAGCTGGTACCAGTCGCCGTACATCACCGAGAAGTGTTCGTTGATGCTGAGGAAGTAGAGTCCGACCGCCGCGAGCGCCGCGCCGAGCCAGGTGCCGACGCCCGTGCGGTGGCGCAACAGTATGCCGAGCATCGGCACGATCACGACGTAGAGCGAGCTGATGAAGCCGGCGTTGGCGATTTTGGTGTAGCCGAGACCGATCTGCTGAAGCGAGATGGCGACGGCCAGCACGATGCCGAGCACCGCGCCGGAACGCAGCAGCGCGCCGTTGAAGAGCGCCGGGGCCGCCACGCTGTCCGAAGCCGGACGAACAGCCACGCGGCGGCGCACGAGTACGAACGCCGTGACCACGCCCGCGCCCAGCAGAAAGCGCAGGCCGGTGAACAGGAACGGGCCAATGGCATCGAGGCTCAGGCGCTGGGCGACGAACGCCGAGCCCCAGATCAGGGCGGCTGCGAGCATCAGCAGATTGGCGCGCAGGTGGAGACGGGCGGCGGATTGCAAGGGGAGAATCTCTTTTTGCGTGGAACAGACGCGACAGCGTTTTCGAAATGGGGCCGTGAGTCGGGCCGCATCGTTTATCGCGATTCCATCTGAATCTGGCACGAATTTGACGGCGACGAGGCGCGGCTCCGGTCGATTCAACGCATTACGTGAAAAGACCGCGACCTTCCGGAAAACGAACGCGTAAATGCCGATCGTATCCGAATTGAAAGGGAATTGTCTCCCGGAAAATACACCCGGCTATTTGCGGATGACAAACGCCCTACGCTGCGTAATACTGCTTCGCGCGAAACGCCCGCCCAGATCGGCAAGCGGATCGTTTCGCAGTTTTTTGCTGTTCTAATTCACAACGTGCCGGTCATTATTTGTCAGGTTTGGGGAACAACAGATGAAAAAGATTCTCGCCTCGCTCATCGCAGCATCCGTCGCACTGATTTCGGCTCAGGCATTTGCACAAGACGCTTCGGCTCCCGCTGCAACCGCACCGGCAGCCAGCGCGCCGGCAAAGGCCAAGAAGCAACACAAGCAACTCAAGCACCACGGCAAGCGCGCTGCTGTGTCGGAAGGCGCATCGGCTGCCGGTACCTCCGACAAGGGCCAGGCGAACTAAATCGCCTGCTCGGCCGGGACGCGCGTGATGGCGACATCGCGTGCATCCCCAGCCATGAAAAAGCCAGAGCATTTGCTCTGGCTTTTTTTTCACCTGTGGCGCGGGGCGACTGCGGCGCTCAGGACGCTTCGCGCGCGAGCCCGGCTTCCAGCAGCTCGGTGAGGAGGCCGTTGAGGCCTTCCGGATGGGTTTCGGCGCGCGCTTTCAGCTTCGCGACGAGTTCGGCGTTCAGCTTGCACGCGAACGGCACGAGGCCTTGCGCCTGGTCCAGCTTGCGCTGCTCGCGGCGGTCCAGCGTCGGCTGCGCCGAGGCTTTGCCGAAGCGCTCGGGGCCAGCCTTGCTGGTCGCCTGCATCAGTTTCAGCGCCTTGTTCTTTTCAAGGTCGGTTTTCTTCATGGCCATCTGTCGTGCTCCGGTGTTGGGCGGTGGCGCGCATTGTACGCAAACGCCCGCGCGCGTCCATCGCCGCTATGTGCCTGAATGCTGCTGGATGCATCGCCACGCGTCATTCCGCTGCGGCGCCGGGTGGCGGCGCGTGACCGTTGTGTCTGTCGCGGTCGTCGTGCCTTTCGCGGGTATCGTCCGGCCGGCGCGTCAGCGCGTCCATCAGCGTGCGCATGCGCTGCCAGTGCGAGCCCTCCCAGAACACGCGCTCGCACACGTCGCAGGTGACAAAGCGCGCTTGCCGCTCGAACACACCCTCTGGCACGCGCTCGCGCACGTCGGCCCGCTCGATGGGCCGCAGCGGCGCGTTGCAGGTGAGGCATAGCCGGAACGGCCGGGCGCTCGCCGCGAGATCCAGCCGCTCGAAAATCTCGTGTACCTGCGCGCGCGGCTTGAGCGCGCGCACGTAGCAACCGTGCGTGATGGTGCGCCGCTTGAGCAGTTCGCGATCGCGCGTGAGCACGATGCGATGCTCGGCGGCGGCCAGCGCCTCGATTTCGTCGTCGGGGAAGTGGTTGTCGTAGAGCGTGTCGAAGCCCGCGAGGCGCAGCAGTTGGGCGAGACCGCCCAGATGCGCGTCGGCGACGAAGCGCAATTCGCGCAGCGGCGCGTCGCGCACGCGCAGCAAGGGCCGGATGTCGAGCGCCTCGAACTTCGGATAGACCGCCACGCGGTCGCCGTCCGCGAGAGGATGCTCGAAGCCGACCGACTCGCCGTTCACGAGGATCAGCTCCACTTCGGTGTGCGGCACGCCCAGCGCCTCGATCATGTGCTTGGCCGTGGCGTTGCGCGCGCAGGCGCAACTGAACGCGCGCCTGCGCAGCGGCCGCGCAAGAAAGTCGTTCAGCTCCTCATAGAAGCGGAAGGTGGCGGTGACCATGCGAAGCAGTATCGCACCGCGTGCGTCGGCTTGCGCGCGATTGCCCCGGACGCGTCTGCCGACTCCGCGCCGGCAGCCAGGGCCGCCTTGTGCTGTACTTGGCGCTTTCCCCGGGTTTCCCCCGATCGATTCTGAGTGGAAGGAGCATGCGATGGACATCGGTTTTATTGGTCTTGGCGAAATGGGCGGCGCGATGGTCGGCAATCTGCTGAAGGCGGGCCACACGGTGCGCGTGTGGAACCGCACGGCGGGCAAGGCTCAGGCGCTCGCCGCGGCGGGCGCTCGCATCGTCGGCGCGCCGGGCGAGGCGTTCGGCGGCGACGCCGCCATCTCGATGCTCGCCGACGACGCGGCGCTGCGCGAAGTGTTCGACGCGACGCTGCTCGACCACGCGCCGCAAGGGCTCGTGCACGTGAACATGGCGACGATTTCGGTGGCGCTCGCCGAATCGCTCGCCCAGGCGCACGCCGGGCGCGGGCTGCATTACGTGGCTGCGCCGGTGCTCGGGCGGCCCGATGCCGCGCAGGCGGCGAAGCTCACCATCATGGCCGCGGGCCCGGCCGAGGCGATCGACCGCGTGCAGCCGCTTTTCGATGTGATCGGGCAGAAGACGTGGCGCGTCGGCGCCGTGCCGCAGCAGGCGAACGTAATGAAGCTCGCGGCGAACTTCATGCTGGCGTCGGCCGTGGAATCGCTCGGCGAGGCGGCGGCGCTACTCGACGGCTACGGCGTTGCGATGCGCGACTTTCTCGACGTCGTGACGAGCGGACCGTTTCCCGGCCCGGTGTACACGGGCTACGGCGGCATGATCGCACAGCGGCGCTACGAGCCCGCGCTTTTCAAGGCGCGCCTTGGCCTCAAGGACGTGCGGCTCGCGCTCGCCGCTGCCGACGCCGTGGCGACGCCCATGCCGGTGGCCAGCGTGCTGCGCGACAGCCTGCTCGAAGCGCTCGCGCACGGCGACGGCGAACGCGACTTCGCCGTGCTCGGCAAGGTGGCGGCGCGCCGCGCGGGGCGCGGGGAGCAGGGCGGCTGATTCGCCGGATGAAGTGGGGCGCGGCGAACGTTCTCGCCGCTTTGCCGATCAAAATCTTCAGTGGAGCGCGCGGTGACGCACAAATACCCGCGCGCGGGCCAGGGACAATGTGGCGCATCGCAACGGACGGCGGCCGGATTGATTCGCGGCGCCGCATCACGGATGCAGGGACGGGGAACCGGTGACGATGGCAGGGCTCGAGACTGACCCAACGACCGACCAACGGCGCGGAAGGGGCTGCCGGGTCCATTTCAGGGCAGGAGACGGCGAATGGACACACACATCCTGATCGCCGATAACGACGAAAAATCGCTGGACGGGCTCAGCACCTTGCTGACCGACCTGGGCTACGGCGTGTCCGTGGCCCGCACGCTTGACGAAGCGCTCACGGTCGCGGCCCGCGATGCGCCCGCCGTGGCGATCGTGGCGCTTTCCCTCGCCCAGGACGAACCCGTAGTTCTCGTGCGACGACTGCGTGCGGTGAGCGGCGAGCGCGCGCCGCTCCTGATCGGGCTGGGCGGCTGGGGCGAGTCGCGCCACCGCGAGGAGGCGCTTGCAGCGGGCTTCGACGTGCATCTCGTGCGGCCGGTGGGGCTCGATCAACTGATGTTCATTCTCTCGATGACAGGCCCGTGACAAACATGTTGTTGTGACGCAACATTCAGGGTGCGCACTACTTTACATGTTGCATTGCATCACGCTAGTCGCTATACTGGTTCTTGTCTCCTCCATGTCTCCTCTGATATGGATTCAGCCCGCCAACCATTGGCGGGCTTTTTTTTGCCCGTGCGTTTTGCAGGGCGGCAAGGCGTAAAAAAACCGGCTCCTTGAGCCGGTTTTTTGTTTGCGCCGCGCTTCGCGGAGCGCTTCAGCCGTTCAGGCCGGTGTTCTCGGCCGCGCCGATCGCGAGGTTCATGCACTGGATCGCCGCGCCCGAGGCGCCCTTGCCCAGGTTGTCGAGGCGCGCGACGGTCACGAACTGCTCGTCGTTGCCGAACACGAACAGGTCGACGCGGTTTGTATCGTTGTTCGCCTGCACATCGAACATGCCGGCATCGAGGTTCTCATCGGCGTTGAAGGGCGCCACGCGCACGAACTGCTCGCCCGCGTAGTACTCGGCGAACAGCGCCTGCACGTCTTGCGGCTTCGCATGGCGCGTGAGCTGCTTCGGCGAGAAGTAGGTCGTGACGGCGAGACCCTTGTAGAACGGGCCGACGATCGGCGTGAAGACCGGCGCCGACTTCAGGCCGCCATGCACCGCCATTTCCGGCAGATGCTTGTGCGTGAGGCCGAGTGCGTACGGGCGCGGGCTCGCGAGCTTCGCGTTGCCGCCGGCTTCGTACTCCGCAATCATCTTCTTGCCGCCGCCGCTGTAGCCCGTGAGCGAGTAGCTGTGCGCGGCGAAGTCCGGCGCGACGAGGCCCGCCTCGACGAGCGGGCGCATCGCCAGGATGAATGCCGACGCGTGGCAGCCCGGCACCGCGATGCGCTTCGACTGGCGCACCTTCTCGCGCTGCGCCTTCGTGAGCTCGGGCAGGCCGTAGGCCCAGTCGGCCTGGGTGCGGAACGCCGTGCTCGCGTCGATCAGCACCGTGCGATCGTTCTCGACGAGCGAGGCCGACTCGCGCGAGGCGACGTCGGGCAGGCACAGGAACGTCACGTCCGAAGCGTTGATGAGACGGCGGCGTTCCTCGACGTCCTTGCGCTTCGCATCGTCGATACGCAGGATCTCGACGTCGGTGCGCGGCGACAGGTATTCAAAAATCTTCAGGCCGGTCGTGCCTTCCTGTCCGTCGACAAAAACTTTCGTGCTCATCTCGATCTCTCTGAACGCGGGAATTCGGGGTCGCAAACACTGCGGGTTGCAAGGGCCGGTTCGGCAATGCGCCGCCGGAACGGTATTTTAAGACGTCAGGCGGGCACACGTGTGACCGTGCCGGGAAAAAAATCGGGGCTTACCCGAGGGCTTGTCTGTGAAGCCGTGGTGCGCCGCCGCGCGCGGCCCGCAGGCCGGCTTCGCACGGCGGCGTGCGATTGCTTCGGGGAGCGAACGGAGTGGCGGCTCGCGCTCAGGCGTTCGCCGCGCGGCCGGCCAGCCAGCGGTCCGTCACGGTGGCGACACGCACGCCGAAGGCGCGGGCGGTTTCGAGGTCGCCGGCGGGCGGCGCTTCCTCGGGCGTGGCGTCGGCCGGCGACTGCGCGAGCAGCCCCGTGAAGCCGCCCACGAAGTTCACGTCGTTGCGCGTGGCGGCCTTCGTGTTCGCGGGCAGCATGCCGGTGCCGGTCCAGACCATGCCGTGCTGCATCGCCAGCGTGACGAAATACTGGATCGTCGAGAACTTGTCGCCGTTCATCGTCGCCGAGTTGGTGAAGCCCGCCGCGATCTTGTCTTTCCACTTCTGCGTGAACCAGGCCTTCGAGCTTGCATCGGCGAACTTCTTGAAGTCGGCGGACGGACCGCCCATGTAGGTCGGCGCGCCGAACACGATCGCGTCGGCGGCGTCGAGGTCGGCCCAGCCCGCATCGTCGATTTCATTGACCGCTATCAACTTCCCATCGGCGCCCGCGCCCAGCAGGCCCGCGAGCACGCTTTCCGCAAGTTTCTTCGTATGGCCGTAGCCGCTGTGATACGCAATGACGATTCTGGACATGGACGACTCCATTCAAGGGAGGGGACAATGCGCCGCGCCGCTGCCAGCGCCTCGGCCCGGCGCGCGACGCATCATCTTAATCACATCCATGCCGCCTCACGCGCCGTGTGACGCGCGCCGTGCGGAACGACTCTTTTTCTTCGCGCGAAGCAATCTCACGCCGCCCGCGCGGGCCTGGTCAGCGGCCGTAGGTCACGGTGATTTGCGCGCTGCCGAGCGACAAGCCGCTGATCTCGCGATCGAATAGCGCGGCGGGGCGCCCCTGCGCGAGTGGCAGCGTTTCGACGCGAAGCGCATAAACGGTGACGACATAACGATGCGGATTGCCCGGCGGCGGACAGGGGCCGCCATAGCCGTCGACGTTGAAGTCGTTGCGCGCCTCGATCGCGCCGAACTTGCGCAATTCGCCCGATGCGCTCGCGTTTTCCGGCAGGCTCGTGACGTTTGCCGGAATGTTGGCGACGGCCCAGTGCCACCACCCGCGTCCCGGTGCGTCGCGATCGAAAATCGTGATGGCGAAACTTCGTGTGCCCGCCGGAGCATTGCGCCACATCAAGCCAGGTGAATGATTCGGCCCATTGCAACCGGCATCGTTGAAGATCTGGCTCGGACCGACCGTTCCGCCTTCAACGAAGCTGGGGCTGGATAGCCTGAAATTTTCGCCTGCATGGGATAAGGCCGCCGGCATCATGACGCACGTCATGACAACGCCGGCCAGCGCAAACGCATGACGAAAGCAACTCGGCCCGAAGGCATAGGGAGTACGCATTAGCGAGTTCTCCTGTATGTTTGTCAAATCCGGTCCACAGAGTCCTGAAGGAAATGTTTGATTTGTGCTCCGGACCGAATTTGCTTCAATATAGCGGTATTAATAAGTTACGTTTCGCCTGCATGCGTACAGATTATTCGTGAGGATTCCGCTATAGTCTTACATTACCCTGCTCGGGGCAGGTGGGGTTGTAGGGCGCCAGAAAGAAGAAGCGAAACAGGGGCTGGCCGCGCGCCGGAAGAGAAACAGGTTTGCCTACACGGAGGGGTAATGCAGCAGCCAATCAGGGTCGTAGTCGCCGACGATCATCCGGTGATCTTGTTTGGTGCCGAACACGCACTGCTCAATTTCCCCGGTATTCAGGTTGTTGGTCGTGCGCGCCAGTCCACCGAGCTGGTCAAGGCGTTGCAGTCCGGTCCCTGCGATGTGCTCGTGACCGACCTTGCCATGCCGGGAGGCCAGTACGGCGACGGTTTGCCGCTCATTGGTTATCTACGGCGCAATTTTCCGAACATTCCCATCGTCGTCCTGACGATGCTCGAAAACGCCGCGCTGCTCAAACGCCTGAGCGAGCTCGGCGTGATCGCGGTCGTGCACAAGTCCGACGACCTTAGCCATATCGGGCTCGCCGTGCAGCACGTGAGCCGGAATATCGAATACTTGAGTCCGCAGGTGAAGACGGCGCTCGATCAGTTGCGCATCAATAGCGGCGGTAAAACGGATGAAGTCATTCTCTCAAAACGCGAACTTGAAGTCGTAAGACTCTTTGTTTCAGGAATGACGATTAAAGAAATATCCGAAAAACTTAGCCGTAGTATCAAGACAATTAGTACACAAAAGAATACGGCAATGAGAAAGCTGGGACTCGATCGCGATTCCGAGCTGTTTCAATATGCGCAGAGTAATGGTCTGCTCAATCTCTCCTCGCATGCACCCGACGAGGGCGGCGAAGCGGAAACCACGCATTGATCTGGCCGCACTGACGTCGTGCGCAGGCCGAAAAAAAGGCCATCTGCTTTTGAGGCAGATGGCCTTTTTGCTGCGCGCGTGAAAGCGCGCGCGCAGACTCCTGTTTATTGCGGTGCCGACGTCGCGCCGCCGTGCGCGGCCGACCACTCGGCCGGTGCGTGCAGGAACTTCTCGACTTCGTCGAGCGTCTTCGTTTCGAAGTAGCCCGACTCCTTGGCGACGCGCAGCACGTCCCACCACGTGGCGAGCGCATGCAGGTCGACGTCGATGTCCTTCAGGACCGAGACGCTTTCCTTGAAGATGTTGTAGTGGAACAGCACGAAGCAGTGGTTCACCTGCGCGCCGGCCGTGCGCAGCGCGTTGATGAAGTTGATCTTGCTGCGGCTGTCGGTGGTCAGGTCTTCGACGAGCAGCACGCGCTGGCCTTCGGTGAGCAGACCTTCGATCTGCGCGTTGCGGCCGAAACCCTTCGGCTTCTTGCGCACGTACTGCATGGGCACCATCAGGCGGTCGGAGAGCCATGCCGCGAACGGGATGCCCGCGGTTTCGCCGCCGGCCACGGCGTCGATCTGCTCGTAGCCGACGTCGCGCAGGATCGTGGCTTCGGCCATTTCCATCAGGCCGCGGCGCACGCGCGGATACGAGATCAGCTTGCGGCAGTCGATATAGACCGGGCTCGCCCAGCCGGAGGTGAAGATGAAGGGCTTTTCGGCGTTGAAGTGCACGGCCTTCACTTCGAGCAGCATTTTCGCGGTTGCGTCCGAGATCGTCTGGCGATCGTAGCCTGTCATGGGCGAATCCTTGGGTATGAGTGCGGGAGGAGGGTGGGCGCGTGGCCCGGTGGCGCTGGCACGGCCGGCGCGAAGCATGGCTTCGGCGCCTGCGGTGCGCGGTCCGGGGGCGTGGATCGTCTGACTTCATCCGACGTTCTGTCAGACTGACTCGCTCGGTCCGGACGGCTTCTCTTGCGCGCGTAGGCCGGTATTTTACCCGACTTGACGGCCGCCGACGAGTCGTCGCCGGCAACCATCGGCGGCTATGTGGGGCGCGAACGCCGGGCGGCATTGCCAGCCGGGCGTCGCGCTTGTTTTCCGGCTGCTTGCCGCTAACTTTTCCACCTGGTTTCCCGCTTTGTTTCGCGGTTGTGACGCCTGTGCAGCGCCTTTACACTCACGCCGGGTCGCGTTCCCGCATGCGCGCCCGTTCCTCAGGATCGCCCCCATGACCGTCGTTTCCCCGCCCGCCACCTCAGCCGCCGCCGCGCGTGGCCACGCCCTGCGTGCGCTCGTCGCCTCCGTGCTCGGCTATGCGATGGACGGCTTCGATCTGCTGATGCTCGGCTTCATGCTGCCCGCGATCAGCGCCGATCTCCATTTGAGCGGCGCGCAGGCCGGTGCGCTCGTCACGTGGACGCTGGTTGGCGCGGTCGTGGGCGGCATCGTCTTCGGGCTCCTGAGCGACCGCTACGGGCGCGTGCGCGTGCTCACGTGGACCATTCTGCTGTTCGCGGTCTTCACCGGCATGTGCGCGCTCGCGCGCGGCTATGCCGACCTGCTCGTCTACCGCACGATCGCGGGCATCGGGCTTGGCGGGGAGTTCGGCATCGGCATGGCGCTCGTCGCCGAGGCGTGGCCCGCGCGGCTGCGCGCGCGGGCGTCGTCGTATGTCGGACTCGGCTGGCAACTGGGCGTGCTGGCCGCGGCGCTGCTCACGCCGTTGCTGCTGCCCGTGATCGGCTGGCGCGGCATGTTCGCGATCGGGCTCTTGCCGGCCGTCGTCTCGTTCGTCGTGCGACGCCGCGTGGAGGAGCCCGAACTCTTCGTCGAGCATGCGCAGCGCATGGCCGCGGCCGCCAAAGCCGAGCGTCCGCGCGCGCTGCGCATGCTCGTGGCCGACGCGCGCACCGCGCGTGCGAGCCTCGGCGTGGCGATACTGTGCTCGGTGCAGAACTTCGGCTACTACGGGCTGATGATCTGGCTGCCCGCGTACCTTTCGAAGGCCTTCGGCTATTCGCTCACGAAGTCCGGCCTCTGGACCGCCGCAACGGTGGCCGGCATGGCGCTCGGCATCTGGTTGTTCGGCATCGCGGCCGACCGGTTCGGCCGCCGGCCCGCGTTTCTGTTTTATCAGGCGGGCGCCGTGGTCATGGTGTTCGTCTACGCGCAGCTTTCCACGCCGTTCGCGCTCCTGATCGGCGGCGCGGCGATGGGTGTGTTCGTGAACGGAATGATCGGCGGCTATGGCGCGCTCATTTCCGAGCTGTACCCGACCGCGGCGCGCGCCACCGCGCAAAACGTGCTCTTCAACATCGGCCGCGCCGTGGGCGGCTTCGGGCCGCTCGCCGTGGGCGCGCTGGCCGCGCGTTATTCGTTCACGGCGGCGCTCGGCATGCTCGCCGCCATCTACGTGCTCGACATCCTCGCCACGCTCTTCCTGATTCCCGAACGCCGGGGCGCCGCGCTCGACTGAGCGTCGTTCAAACATAAGACGAAAGAGCGCGCCACGTCGCGTGGCGGCACGGCGCGTGATCGGCCGGGCGAATTCCCGGTATCAGTCTTTGACCCACGTGGACGCGTAGGGCACGAGGTGTACACTAATCGGCCCCGTTGGGACGCTCGCGCGGCGTGATACGCCAATGCGCCGATGCGCCAGCCGGCGGGCTTACGAACATAAAACATTCTCTCTCTCACGTCTCTCACGTCCAGGCAGGCCTGAAAATGGATGAACAACTGAAGCAAAGCGCCCTCGCGTATCACCAGAATCCGAGGCCCGGCAAGATTTCGGTCACGCCGACCAAGCCGTTGTCGAACCAGCTCGATCTGTCGCTCGCGTATTCGCCGGGCGTCGCGGCCGCGTGCGAGGCGATTCACGCCGATCCGCTCGATGCGCAGAAGTACACCTCGCGCGCCAATCTCGTGGGCGTCGTGACCAACGGCACGGCCGTGCTCGGCCTCGGCAACATCGGCCCGCTCGCGGCCAAGCCGGTGATGGAAGGCAAGGGCTGCCTCTTCAAGAAGTTCGCCGGCATCGACGTGTTCGACATCGAGCTCGACGAACTCGATCCGGACAAGCTGGTCGACGCCATCGCGATGCTCGAGCCGACGCTCGGCGGCATCAACCTCGAAGACATCAAGGCGCCCGAGTGCTTCTACATCGAGCAGAAGCTGCGCGAGCGCATGAAGATCCCCGTCTTCCACGACGACCAGCACGGCACGGCCATCATCGCGTCGGCGGCGATCCTCAACGGCCTGAAGGTCGTGGGCAAGGAACTCGGCAGCGTGAAGCTCGTGTGCTCGGGCGCGGGCGCGGCGGCGATTGCGTGTCTGGACCTGCTCGTGAAGCTGGGCCTCAAGAAAGACAACATCCTCGTCACTGACTCGAAGGGCGTGATCTACGAAGGGCGCGGCAATCTCGATCCGTCGAAGGCGCGCTATGCGGCCAACACCGAAGCGCGCGCGCTCGGCGACGCCATCAAGGGCGCCGATGTGTTCCTCGGCTGCTCGAGCGCCGGTGTGCTCAAGCCCGAGATGGTCAAGGAAATGGGCGACAAGCCGCTGATCCTGGCGCTCGCCAACCCGGAGCCGGAAATCCGCCCGGAAGAAGCGAAGAAGGTGCGCCCGGACGCGATCATCGCCACGGGCCGTTCGGACTATCCGAACCAGGTCAACAACGTGCTGTGCTTCCCGTTCATCTTCCGCGGCGCGCTGGACGTGGGCGCGACGACCATCACGGAAGAGATGAAGCTCGCATGCGTGCGCGCGATTGCCGAACTGGCCGAGGAAACCGACCAGGGCGACGAAGTGGCGAAGGCTTATGAAGGTCACACGCTCGAATTCGGCCCCGAGTACCTGATTCCGAAGCCTTTCGATCCGCGCCTCATCATCAAGATCGCGCCCGCTGTGGCGCAGGCCGCGATGGATTCGGGCGTGGCGACGCGCCCGATCCAGGACATGGAAGCCTACCGCGAGCAGCTTGGCGCGACGGTCTACCGCTCGGGCATGGTGATGCGTCCGGTGTTCGCGGCGGCCAAGGCCAACTGCGCGCGCATCGTGTTCGCCGAGGGCGAAGACGAGCGCGTGCTGCGCGCCGCGCAGTTCGTGCTGACCGAGAAGATCGCCAGGCCGATCATCGTGGGCCGTCCTTCGGTCGTGGAAATGCGCCTGAAGAAGATGGGCTCGAAGCTGCGTCCGGGCACCGACTTCGAGATCGTCGATCCCGAAGACGATCCGCGCTTCCAGAAAAGCTGGCAGGCGTATCACGAACTCGGCGCGCGCCAGGGCATCACGCCCGACGTGGCGAAGGCGTCGGTGCGCAAGTTCAACACGCTGATCGGCGCGATCCTCGTGCATCTGGGCGACGCCGACGGCATGATCTGCGGTCTGCTCAACAGCTTCGACTATCACCTGAAGTTCGTCGATCAGGTGTTCGGCAAGGCCAAGGAATCCGAGAACTACGCGGCGATGAACCTGCTGATGCTGCCGGGCCGCAACATCTTCATCAGCGACACCTACGTGAACGAAGTGCCGAGCGCCGAGCAACTCGCCGACATGACGATTCTCGCCTCGCGCGAAATCGAGAAATTCGGCATCACGCCGAAGGTCGCGTTGCTCTCGTCGTCGAACTTCGGCAGCGTGCGTTCGTCGACCTCGCAGCGTATGCAGGCCGCACGCGAACTGATCGCCGCCCGCGCGCCGCAACTCGAAGTGGACGGCGAAATGCACGGCGACGCGGCGCTTTCGGAACTGATCCGCAAGCAGTCGTTCCCGGGCACGACGCTCACGGGCGAAGCGAACCTGCTGATCATGCCGAACGTGGAAGCGGCCAACATCGCCTACAACCTGCTGAAGGTGATTGGCGGCGAAGGTGTGACGGTCGGTCCGTTCCTGCTGGGCGCGTCGAAGCCGGTGCACATCCTCACGCCGGCGGCGACCGTGCGGCGCATCATCAACATGACGGCGGTGGCTTCGGCCAACGCCAACGTGGCGAAGGCGGCGGCGAAGTAAGCCGCGCTCCGGATGATCGCCTGATGTGAAAAGGGCGCTCCGTGTTGCACGGAGCGCCCTTTGTTTTTACCGCTTCAAGCAGGCCTCAAGCCGCGTGCCGCGCGGCGCCGTTTTCCGGCGAGCGCCACTTCGCGAGCAACGTCGCCCACTTCGCACGCGTGGCCGTGAGGTTGTTTTCCTTGACGTGGCCGTAGCCGCGAATCGCGTCGGGCAGGTTCGCGAGTTCCACCGCGAGCGGCAGATTCGCCTCGCCAAGCCCGCCGATCACCTCGCGCATCAACGCTTCGTACTCGCCGATCAGCGCGCGCTCATGGCGGCGTTCCTCCGTGCGGCCAAACGGATCGAGCGCCGTGCCGCGCAGGAACCTGAACTTCGCGAGCATACGCATGGCGGAGAGCATGCGCGGGCCGTACTGCTTCTTCACGAGCTTGCCCTTGTCGTCGTGCTTCGCGAACGAGGGCGGCGCGAGATGGAAGTTGAGCTTCCAGTCGCCTTCGAAGCTTGCCCTGATCTTTTCGACGAACGCCGGATCGGCATAGAGTCGTGCGACCTCATACTCGTCCTTGTAGGCCATCAGCTTGTGCAGGTTCTTCGCCACGGCTTCGGTGAGCGGGGACTGGCCGTCCGGATGTTCGAGCTTCGCCTCGGCCCGGCGCACGTCGTCGACGAATGCCCGATAGCGCTGCGCATACGCCTCGTTCTGATACGCGGCGAGATACTGCGCGCGCTTTTCGATGAGCGTGTCGAGCGCCTTGGGCGTGTGCAGCGAGACGATCTTCGCGCCCGCAGCGTCGGCGTTTTGCTCGGGCAGCGGGCGCTTCACCAGTTGATCGACAGCCGCGCGATCATGCGCCACGCGGCGGCCCCACTCGAATGCCGCGAGATTCTTCTCGACCTGCACGGCGTTCAACTCGATCGCGCGCACGAGCGACTCGTGCGTGAGCGGCAGCCAGCCCTTTTGCCATGCGTAACCGAGCACGAACGGGTTCGTGTAGATCGCGTCGCCGAGCAGCGCGAGCGCGTAGCGGTTCGCATCGACGGTCGCGACGTTGTCCGTGCCCGCCGCCGCGCGCACGTCGGCCTCGGTGTTCGAGCCCGGGAATTGCCACTGCGGGTTCTTGATGAACTCGGCGGTCGGCGTGGGCGCGCTGTTGAGCACCACGTGCGTTTCGCCTTCCTGCATGCGCGAGACGCAGTCGTCGCCGGCCGTGACGATGGCGTCGCAGCCGATCACGAGGTTCGCCTCGCCCATGGCGATGCGCGTGGCGTGGATGTCGTCGGGGCGGTTGGCGATCTGCACGTGGCTCATCACCGCGCCGCCTTTTTGCGCCAGGCCCGTCACGTCGAGCACCGTCACGCCCTTGGCTTCGAGGTGCGCGGCCATGCCGAGCAGCGCGCCGATGGTCACGACGCCCGTGCCGCCCACGCCCGTCACGAGCACGCCATACGGGCGGCCGATGGCGGGCACGTCAGGCGTCGGCACGCCCGGCATCGATTCGCGCGCCACGCTGTTCGCTTTCGGCTTGCGCAACTGGCCGCCTTCCACCGTCACGAAGCTCGGGCAGAAGCCCTTCAGGCACGAGAAGTCCTTGTTGCAGGTGGACTGGTTGATCTGCCGCTTCGTGCCGTATTCGGTGTCGAGCGGCTCGACGCTCAGGCAGTTCGACTGCACCGAGCAGTCGCCGCAGCCTTCGCACACGGCCTCGTTGATCACCACGCGCTTTGCCGGATCGGGATACGCGCCGCGCTTGCGGCGGCGGCGCTTTTCGGTCGCGCAGGTCTGGTCGTAGATCAGGATCGTCGTGCCGGGAATCTCGCGCAGTTCGCGCTGGATCGCGTCGAGCTGGTCGCGGTGATGAATCGTCACGCCCGGCGCGAGCTTCGTGGCCGGTTCCCCTTCGTACTTCCCGGGTTCGTCGGTGACGATCGCGATCTTCGCCGCGCCTTCGGCGGCGACCTGATGCGTGATCTGCGGCACGGTGAGCGTGCCGTCCACCGGCTGGCCGCCCGTCATCGCAACGGCGTCGTTATAGAGGATCTTGTAGGTGATGTTCGCCTTCGAGGCGATCGCCGCCCGGATGGCGAGCAGCCCGGAATGGAAGTAGGTGCCGTCGCCGAGATTTGCGAACACGTGTTTGTCGTTCGTGAACGGCGCCTGGCCGACCCACGCCACGCCTTCGCCGCCCATCTGGCTGAACGTGCTCGTGCTGCGGTCCATCCACACGGTCATGTAGTGGCAGCCGATGCCGGCCATCGCGCGCGAGCCTTCGGGCACGTTGGTCGACGTGTTGTGCGGGCAGCCGGAGCAGAACCACGGCTTGCGCTCGACCTGCACGCGGGGCTTCGCGAGCGCCTTTTCCTTTGCCTCGATCACGGTCATGCGCGCGGCGATGCGCGCACGCACGTCGGAGGGCAGTTCGAACTTGTCCAGGCGCGTGGCGATGGCCTTGGCGATGATCGCGGGCGAAAGCTCGTAGTGCGCGGGCAGGAGCCAGTTGCCCATCGGCACGGACCATTCGCCGCCTGCGCCGTCCTTCTCGTCGAACTTGCCGTACACGCGCGGACGCTGCGCGTCGGGCCAGTTGTACAACTCTTCCTTGATCGCGTATTCGAGGATCTGGCGCTTTTCCTCGACTACGAGAATCTCGTCGAGCCCGCGCGCGAACGCGTGCGCGCCCTGCGCTTCGAGCGGCCACACGCAGCCCACCTTGTAGAGGCGGATACCGATGCGCGAGCAGGTTTCGTCGTCGAGACCGAGGTCGGTGAGCGCCTGGCGCACGTCGAGATACGCCTTGCCGCCCGTCATGATGCCGAAGCGCGCGTGCGGCGAGTCGATCTCGACCCGGTCGAGCTTGTTCGCGCGCACGTAGGCGAGACCGGCGTACCACTTGTAGTCGAGCAGACGCGCTTCCTGCACGAGCGGCGGATCGGGCCAGCGGATGTTCAGGCCGCCCTCGGGCATCGCGAAGTCTTCCGGCAGGATGATGCGCGTGCGATGCGGGTCGATCTCGACCGAAGCCGACGATTCGACCACGTCGGTCACGCACTTCATCGCGACCCAGAGACCGGAATAGCGGCTCATCGCCCAGCCGTGCAGGCCGAAGTCGAGGTATTCCTGCACGTTCGAAGGGAACAGCACCGGCAGGCCGCAGGCCTTGAAAATGTGCTCCGACTGGTGCGCGAGCGTGGACGACTTGGCCGCATGGTCGTCGCCGGCGAGCACGAGCACGCCGCCGTGCGGCGATGAACCGGCCGAGTTGCCGTGCTTGAACACGTCGCCGCTGCGATCGACGCCGGGGCCCTTGCCGTACCACATCGAAAACACGCCGTCGTACTTCGCCGACGGGTACAGGTTGACCTGCTGCGAGCCCCAGACGGCGGTCGCGGCGAGATCTTCGTTCACACCGGGCTGAAAGACGATCTGATGCGCGGCGAGATGCTGCTTCGCTTTCCAGAGGGACTGATCGAGACCGCCGAGCGGCGAACCACGATAGCCGGAGATGAACCCCGCGGTATTGAGACCGGCGGCCTTGTCGCGTTCCTGTTGCAGCATCGGCAGGCGGACCAGCGCCTGGATGCCGCTCATGTACGCGCGGCCGCGTTCGAGGGTGTATTTATCGTCGAGCGTGACGGAAGCGAGTGCGGCTTCGAGCGAAGCGCGCTGACCTGCGTCTAGCGGGGCATTCATTATGTGTCTTCCTCCATCCAACCAATCCGTTGTGGGATCGCCAGAACTTCAGGGCCTCGGCATCTTGTGAATGCGTTGGCCGGGGTCGCCATATTGGCGTCTTTTATTCGATAGTAGCACTCGGACAAACCCGCCGCTCTGGCCGGCGGGTGGGGCAGAGCGCATTGCGCTGCATCTTTCGGGCCTGGGGTTGAGTCTGCTGCGCAGCCTGCGTCAGCGTGTCGCGAAAGCAGGCTGAAACGCCCGTGTAATAAAGGATGTATCGAATTCCTCTGAGGAGTAACAACGTGTAAAACTTGCACTACCTCGGAACCGGTCTTGAATATCCTGTCTAACTCCCTCACCTGTGCGAACCGCGCAGCTTCCCTGGCTGCTAACAGTTATTAAAAGGGGTACTACTGCGAAAGGCAGTCCAAAAAAAGGAGTCCAGCATGAATAATCGACATATCCAGACCTTTCTGACGGTCTCGGCTGCGTTCTTTGCCATGAGCGCGCCGCTGCATTCGAACGCCAGCACGAAGAGCGGCGAGAGTGCGACGACCCGATGTGCCCAGTACACGCTGAGCGCCAAGGCTGAAACGAACGTCATGCCGGCCGTGAAGGCCGAGCGCAAATCCTGATGCCGCGCTGATCCGCGCAGCATTGCCATTCATCTGAATCCGCCGCCGAGGTGTGCGGCGGCGGATTCGAAAAGTGAAAAGGGCGAAGATCGCGTGATCTTCGCCCTTTTTGTTTGGCGTTGGCCGGATTTGGTCGCCCTGGTTGGCTGTTTTAGTTGGCCGCTCTGATTGGCTGCGCCAAGCGGCCTGTGCGGATCAGGCCTTGTCCTGCACCACGCCGCGGCGGATCTGGTCGAGTTCGATCGACTCGAACAGCGCCTTGAAGTTGCCCTCGCCGAAGCCCTGATTGCCCTTGCGCTGGATGATCTCGAAGAAGATCGGCCCGATCTGGTTTTCCGTGAAGATTTGCAGCAGCAGGTCTTCGGGCAAGCCGTCGATCAGGATCTTGCGCTTCTTGAGCTCGTCCAGCGGCTCGGTGTGGCCGGGGATGCGGCGGTTCACGAGCTCGTAGTACGTGTCGATGGTGTCGAGCAGCGCGATCTTCGAGGCGCGCAGGCCATCCACCGTGCCGTAGATGTCGTTCGTGCCGAGCGCGATGTGCTGGATGCCCTCGCCGTGATAGGCGTCGAGGTATTCCTGGATCTGGCCCGCCGTCTCGCCGCCTTCTTCGTTGATCGGGATACGGATCTTGCCGCAGGGCGAGGTCATCGCCTTCGACTTCACGCCCGTCACCTTGCCTTCGATGTCGAAGTAGCGGATTTCGCGGAAGTTGAAGAGGCGTTCGTAGAACTCCGCCCATTCGTTCATGCGGCCGCGATGGACGTTGTGCGTGAGGTGGTCGATATAGGTGAGGCCGTGGCCGACCGGGTTCTGCTCGGCGCCCGCAATCGGTTCGAAGTCGACGTCATAGATGCTGATGTCGCCAATGCTGCCCGGCGCCGCGCCGTTCTTGCCGCGCCAGCGGTCGACGAAATAGATCAGCGAATCGCCAATGCCCTTGATGGCCGGAATGTTCAGCTCCATCGGGCCCGTCTTGTTGTCGAAGCCCCATGCGCCCAGTTCGAGCGCGTGCTTGTACGCCTTGGCGGCGTCCTGCACGCGGAACGCGATCGCGCAGATCGACGGGCCGTGCAGGCGCGCGAAGCGTTGCGCGAACGAGTCGGGCTCGCCGTTGACGATGAAGTTGATGTCGCCCTGACGGTAAAGCGTCACATCCTTGTGGCGATGGCGTGCGATGGCCGTGAAGCCCATGCGCTCGAACAGCTTGCCGAGCGCCTTGGGGTCCGGTGCGGTGTATTCGATGAATTCGAAGCCGTCGGTGCCGACGGGGTTCTCCCAGGTGGGGACCTGCATGGTTGTCTCCTGACTGCTGTAGGTCAAATTTCGTGAGGAAAGTGTAGACCGCCGTATTGGGAGAAAACTTGCGAGTTGGGTCGCGTTGTCATCTGTTTGCGCTATAAACTGCCTTGAGTGAATGCTTGGACGGCAGAAAATGGCAACCATCGAATTAGACGCGATCGACAGGCGCATTCTGGGGATTCTTCAGGAGAACGGCCGGCTCTCGAACCAGGAGATCGCCGAGCGCGTGAATCTCTCGCCCAGCCCTTGCCTGCGACGCATCCGGCGGCTGGAAGAGGGTGGCGTGATACGCGGCTATGTGGCGTTGCTCGACGCCCAGAAGCTCGGGCTCGACTTGCTCGCCTATGTGAACGTGCGGCTGGAAAAGCGCGGACCCACGGCGGCGGGGCGCGAGGGCGTGACGCATGCGGAGCTGTTTCGCGCGGCCGTGCAGACCTGGCCGGAAGTGGTGGCCTGCCACGCCATGACGGGCGACATGGATTTTCTGCTGCGCGTGCAGGTGGAGGACATGGCGCACTTCTCGCGCTTCGTGCAGGACCAGTTGCTGCACCATCCCTCGGTGGTCGACGTGAAATCGAGCTTTTCGCTCGAAACCTTCAAGGAAACGACGGCGCTGCCTATTCGTTGATCGTGTTGAGCGCGCGCCAGGCCGCGCAGACGCAAAAAAAGCGGCCGAAGCCGCTTTTTTCAATGCATCAGTCTGTCCCGAAGGGCAGGAGTCAGGCCGCGACTGCTTGCGGCAGGATCGTCTCGAACAGCTTGCTGGCCTGGCGCGCCTGGCGCTTGAGCGCGTAGTCGAACACGGCGGCTTGCTCCTGGAGCATTTCCGCGATGATGCTGCTCTGGTCAGCCGGTTCCAGCGAGAGGTATGCGTCGGCTTCGCCGTAGGCGTATTCGATCTTCATGCCCGACTTCTTCGCGATGTGCATCATCGTCGAATTGCGCGACAGGCAGTGCATGTAGAGCGTGGTGACGTGCGTGTTGCGGCTACGGATGGACGCGCGCCCGAACAGCTTCGAGCCGATGCCCTGGCCGCGCGCGCTTTCCAGCACGGAGACGCCGAATTCGGCAGTGCGGCCGTTGCCGTCCGCGGGCAGATAGGCGAGATGGCCGACGCCCACGAGTTGCAGTTGATGGTCGAACACGCCGAACACGGTGTCGCGCGTGAAGTCCATCGAGCGGACATAGTTCTCGATCACGTGATCCGGCGCGGCCTGGCCGAAGCGCAGCAGGCGGTCGTCGCTGTCGAGCGCGAGAAAGTGCGCGAGCAGCCGATCACGGTCAGCCGAAGTGAGCACTCGCACCATGACGGGCGCATGACCGGACGTCAGCGGGCGAACGGACGACAGGATCGGCTCGTTGGCTTGGGTCGAAAGCGGGTTCATGGTGGGTTCTCCTTAAAATGTCTGCGTCATGATGCAGCGCAGAACGCATTCTAGCGGAAACCCTGGGTGTACTCTAGGGAAAACCCGAAGTGCAAATTTGAGTGTCGCGCCTAATTAATAAAATTATAGGCACAAGCTGTTGATTATTAAGGTGTATTCGTAGTGCGTAGGTTGACGTGTCAACTGTTGCCGCGATACGTCATGTCGCATCGCAGCAATCCGGCCCGAAAATTGGGTCCACTCAAGCGCCTTTCAGACCGTGATCGACCACGGCGATCACCTGTTCGGCGAAGTCGCGATACCCCATGCGGCCGCCGGGCTTGAGCCACGTGAACGTCCAGTTGATCATGCCGAACACCATCATCGTCAGCGCGGTCTGGTTTTCCGACGTCACCCGGCCCGGGTAGGCGCGCGCGAGCTGGCGGGTAAAGGCGGCGACGACGTCGCGCTGGCGGTTCAGGACGATCTCTCGCTGGGCGTCCACCAGGTATTTGACGTCGTTCAGGAGCGCCACGTGGCGGCTGTGCGAGGTCTCGTACTCCACCAGAAACGCGCGGATTAGTTCGGCAAAGCTTTCGCGCTCGTCGAGTCCGCGCCGCTGGCTCGCGCCTTCCACCTCCGCGATGATCAGCATGAGCCGCTTGGTGTAGCGGTCGAGCAGGTCGAAGAGGATCGCTTCCTTGCTCTCGTAATAGTGATAGAGGCGTGCTTTCGAGGTGCCGCTGGCGGCCGCGAGGTCGGACATCGAGGTGCTCGGGTAGCTCGTCTGCGCGAACTTGGCGGCGGCGAGTTCGAGGATCTGGTCGCGTTGGGTTTCGTGGTCGGGCGCTCGGGTGCGTGCCATGTTGGTTCAGCGGGGGAGGGAAAGATGCGCGGCGGTTTGCGGCAGGGGGGCGCGCGTCGCGCGGGCGGCGGCGGCCAGCGGCGCGCAGGCCGCGCACATGTCGTCGCGCAGGCGGAGTTCTTCGGCGGCGGCCAGTTCGCGCAGGCGCCACAGCACGATGGGCTCGCCGACCGTGAAGCCCGCACCGCGCGTGAGCGCCGCGCCGAGCGCGTCGCTCGCAAGCCAGGCGGTGGCCGCCGGACGGGCCTCGTGTGCGTCGAGCACGTCGAGAATCAGCGTGTCGAGGTCGCCCCACGTGCCGCTCGTGAACGTGTTGTCGCGCCAGCGGCGCGTTTCGCCGTTGGCGAACTTCGCCTCCTGCCATTCGAGCGCGAGGCGCGTGATGCGCAACACCGAAATCGGGGCGGCGTCGGGCAGCCGCGCTTCGAGGCGCGCCGTAGCGTTCGGACCCGAAATTTCGTCGGCGGCGAGGCGCACTTCGTTGAGCCGCTGCGGGACGTTGCGCAACCGGTAGCAGACGCGCCGCAGCGCGAGCTGATGTGCCGCGTCGTTCGTATGCCAGATCACCACGTGGGCGTCGTCGGCCTCGAGGGCGACGAGCGCCGCGCAGTCGTCGCGCGCGAGCGCGGGCGACACGTCGCCGAGGCGTTCCCAGAAGGCGGCGCGCTGCGCCACGCCGGGGTCGCCGGCTTCGTCGATGTCGCGCAGCGGGCCCACCGTCAGGTCGTCGCGCAGGGCGATCACGCGGTCTGGGCGGCCTGCCCCTTCGAGAGCCTGGCGCAGCGTCGCCGCTGCCGGCTCGCCGTAAATGAGGTGAATCGTGGTCATCGACAACTCGTTGCGTTCACGACGAACGCCTGAATGCCCGAAAGCGCGCAAAAACACAAAAGGAGCCGCCCGCCGATGTGCAGCGCTGCGCTGCAACACCGACGGGCGGCCCCTAGTGTAAGCGGATCGCCTGTAGGCCGAAAGCGTGCTGTTGCTCTAACGCCTTAACGTTCGTCGAAACTCACGACCACACGCTCGCTCACCGGATGGCATTGGCAGGTGAGCACGAAGCCGTCCTTCACCTCCTGCTCTTCGAGCGTGTAGTTCTTGTCCATCTTCACTTCGCCTTCCAGCACCTTGGCGCGGCAGGTGCAGCACACGCCGCCCTTGCAGGCGTACGGCAGCGCCAGACCCGCCTTCAGGCCGACGTCGAGCAGGCTCACGCCCTCGTACGGCAGGCGCATCTTGCGCTTCTTGCCGTCGATCACGATCTCCAGATCGGCGGCCGGCGTGCTTTCCGTGATTTCGACGGCCGGCACGCCCGCCTGCGGCAGAGGCGAGCCAAAGCGCTCGACGTGCACTTTTTGTTGCACCACGCCCGCATCCTTGAGCGCGGCCTCCGCGGCGTCCATCATCGGGCCGGGACCGCAGATGAAGGCTTCGTCGATCTCCTCGGCCGGCAGCAGCGTTTCGAGGAACGCCGCGCACTTGGCCTGATCGAGCACGCCGTTGAAGAGTTCGACGTCCTGGAGGTCGTCGGAGAGCACGTGATAGAGCCGGAAGCGGCTCATGTAGCGGTTCTTCAGGTCTTCCAGCTCCTCGGCGAACATGATGGCGTCGACGCTGCGGTTGCCGTAGACCAGCGTGAACGCGCTGCGCGGCTCGGTTTCGAGCGTCGTCTTGATGATCGCGAGCACCGGCGTGATGCCCGAGCCGCCCGAAAACGCCACGTAATGCTTGCCGTGGTCGGCGTTCAGGTGCGTGAAGAAGCGCCCGTCGGGCGTCATCACTTCGATTTCGTGGCCCGGTGCAAGCTGGTCGAACGCGAAGTTCGAGAAACGCCCGCCGCGCACGCGCTTGATGCCGATGCGCAGTTCGCCGTCGCGGTCGTAATCGGTCACGCCCACGCAGATCGAGTACGAACGGCGCGTTTCCTCGCCTTCGATATGGGTCTTGAGCGTGACGAACTGACCCTGGGTGAAGCGATACGCGTCGCGCAGCTCGGGCGGGACTTCGAAAGCGACGGAGACCGCGTCCGCGGTTTCGGGCCGCACTTCACGGATGCGCAGCGAATGGAATTGCGGAGTGGCCATATCAGTACGGTTTGAAGTAGTCGAAGGGTTCGCGGCAGTCGATGCAGCGGTACAGCGCCTTGCACGCGGTCGAGCCGAACTGCGCGAGGCGTTCGGTGTGCTTCGAGCCGCAGTGCGGGCAGGCGGGCGCGGGCAACTTCGGGATGAATGTGATGGGCTGTTCGCGCGTGCTTTGCGCCCCGCCGCCGCAGTTGCCGGTGGGCGGCGCGATGCCGTAGGCGCGCAGCTTCTCGCGTGCTTCGTCGGTGATCCAGTCGGTGGTCCACGCGGGCGAGAGGGTCGTCGCGATGCGGTAGGGGGCGAGGGCGGCGGCGTCGAGCGCGTGCGCGACGTCTTCCGCGATCTGCGACATCGCCGGGCAGCCGGAGTAGGTGGGCGTGATGACCACTTCGATCTGGCCGTCGTCGGCGCGGCGCACGTCGCGCAGGATGCCCAGTTCGCGGATCGACACGACCGGGATCTCCGGATCGGGCACCGATTCCAGCACTGCCCAGGCGCGTTCGAGCGCGTGATCTGCCGTTGCTTGCATCGTGACTTCCTCGTTTCCTGCGTGGGGATGCTTACCAGCGCGCGCCCGGATGCTGGCGCGCGAGGCTTTGCATCTCGGCGAGCACGAAGCCCATGTGTTCCGAGTGCTCGCCGTGCTTGCCGGTCGTGATGTGCTTCACCGGTGCGGGCAGCGTGAGCGTGGCTTCTTCGAGCGCGGCTTCCACATCGGCGCGCCACGCGGCTTCGAGCTGGGCCGCGAGCGGCGCGATGCCGGCTTCGGCCACGGCCGTTTCCACGGCGTCGGTGCTGAAGAACTCGCGCGTGTAGGGCATCAGCCAGTCGAGCGCGGCCTGCGCGCGGCGGTGCGATTCGTCGGTGCCGTCGCCGAAACGGACCAGCCACTCGCGCGCATGGTGCACGTGGTAGCGCGTTTCCTTGATCGAGCGCTCGGCGATCGCGGCCAGCTGCGGGTCGGCCGAGCGCAGCAGCGCAGTCCACAGATGCGCCATCAGCGTGGCGTAGAGGAAGTTGCGCACGATCGTCACGGCGTAATCGTTGGACGAATGCGTCGTGCCGGCGAGCGGGCCGAAGTGCGGCAGTTCGACGAGCGTGTAGTTCGCGAACTCGCGCTCGGCGCGGAAGTAGGCGTAATCGTCTTCAGTGCGTTCGCGGCCGGTGAGCGCCTTTTCGAGCGTGGCGGCGTGCGTGTAGAGCAGGCGCGCCTGACCGATCAGGTCGAGGCTCATGTTGGCGAGTGCGATGTCTTCTTCGAGGATCGGGCCGTGGCCGCACCATTCCGTATTGCGCTGACCGAGGATCAGCGCCGAGTCGGCAAGGCGCAGCACGTACGCGAGTTGTTCAGGCGTGGGCGTCGTCATGTTGCGCTCTTACATGTGGTTGACTTCGTCGGGCAGCGTGTAGAACGTCGGGTGGCGATAGATCTTGTCGCCGGCCGGTTCGAAGAGCTCGGCCTTCTCGTTCGGATCCGACGCCGTGATCGCCGACGACGGCACCACCCAGATGCTCACGCCTTCCTGACGGCGCGTGTAGACGTCGCGCGCCATGCGCAACGCCATCGACGCGTCGCAGGCGTGCAGGCTGCCGCAATGCTTGTGGTCGAGGCCCTGCTTGCTACGCACGAACACTTCCCAGATCGGCCATTCCTTGTTCATCGTGAATCTCCTTCCTTCCTGATTGTGTGGGTCACGCGGCGTGCTTTTCGGCGCGCTGACGCTGCTTTTCGGCATGGGCGAGGGCGGCTTCGCGCACCCACGCGCCTTCGTTGTGCGCCTTCACGCGTGTGCCGAGACGCTCGCGGTTGCACGGGCCGTCGCCATTCACGACGCGCCAGAATTCTTCCCAGTCGATCGTGCCGTAGTCATAGTGGCCACGGGCTTCGTTCCATTTGAGGTCCGCATCGGGCAGCGTCACGCCCAGCACCTTGGCTTGCTCGACGGTCGCGTCGACGAACTTCTGGCGCAGGTCGTCGTTCGAGATGCGCTTGATGCCCCATTTGGCCGACTGGTTGCTGTGGACGGAGTCGGCGTCGCTCGGGCCGAACATCATCAGCACCGGCCACCACCAGCGGTTCACGGATTGCTGCACGAGCTCGCGCTGCGCTTCGGTGCCTTGCATCATGGCGAGCAGGGCGTCGAAGCCCTGGCGCTGGTGGAACGACTCTTCCTTGCAGATGCGGATCATGGCGCGCGCGTACGGGCCATAGGTGCAGCGGCACAGCGGAATCTGGTTCATGATCGCGGCGCCGTCCACGAGCCAGCCGATCACGCCGACGTCCGCCCAGGTGGGCGTCGGGTAGTTGAAGATGCTCGAATATTTCGCCTTGCCGGCGTGCAGCGCGTCGATCAGCTGGTCGCGCGAGACGCCGAGCGTTTCCGCCGCGCTATACAGATAGAGGCCGTGGCCCGCTTCGTCCTGCACCTTGGCGAGCAGGATCGCTTTGCGCTTCAGGCTCGGGGCGCGGGAAATCCAGTTGCCTTCCGGCAGCATGCCGACCACTTCCGAGTGCGCGTGTTGCGAGATCTGGCGCACGAGCGTCTTGCGATAGGCTTCGGGCATCCAGTCCTGCGGCTCGATCTTGCCGTCGGCGGCCATGATGGCGTCGAACTGCACTTGCTCGGCCGAGGCAGCGTCCGCGTCGAGCGGGGCGACGTTGCCGGGGATGTCGAGGGATTGCGTGTACATGGAGACGCTCTCGTCGAAGTTGGGGATCGGGTTTGGGTACGGGGAGCAGTATAAACCAACCGACCGGTCGGTAAATGAATTTTTTGAGGTGGCGCAAAAAGGGGCGGAGAGACGATTGAGTTTTAGTGGATCGGCGGCCGAAATGCGTGGATTTCAAGCCTCGGGGAGATGAGGCGGGCAGGGGCGCGGAATTGTCAGGCGGATGGAAGGTTGTGTCGCGAGCCATGGGGCACAATGGCCGTTTGCCTGCACACTGGTTCACGCATGAAGATTTCCTTTGCCCCTCTCGCGGCGGCCGCCGCGCTGTTTGTTTCGCTCGGCGCCACCGCGCCGGCGTTCGCCGATCAGGCTTCGGGCCCCTGGGTTACGAGCTGGGCCACGGCGCTCCAGTCGATCCCGCAACGTGATTCACTGCCGGCGCTTTATCGCGCGCCGGAGGTCGCGGGGCGCACCGTCCGGCAGATCGTCTTCCCGACGCTCGGCGGCACGGTCGCGCGCGTGCACATCAGTAACCTGTACGGGCGCACGCCGCTCGTGATCGAGGCGATGGCGATCGCGCCGTCGGCTGGCGGTGCTGCGGCGAGCGAGTCGGGCACGGTGCGCGTGACATTCGGCGGCCGCGCCGCGGTGTCGGTGCCGCCCGGCGAAGGGCTCGACAGCGACCCGGTGCATATCGACCTGAAGGCGGGGGCGCCGTACGCCATCAGCTCCTATATGGGAGCCGGGCAGAAGATGGTGGCGTGGCATCGGGTGGCGAGCCAGGTGAACTATGTCTCGCGCCCGGGCAATCATGTCGCCGATCCGTCGATTGGCGCGTTCACCGAGCGCTTTACGCAGTACGCGTGGGTAACGGGGCTGGCGGTCGAGGCGCCGGGCGCGTCGACGGTGGCGGCGATCGGCGATTCCATTACCGACGGCATGCGCTCCTCGCTCAATCAGAACCGCCGCTGGCCGGACGCGTTGGCACGCCGTATCGCGCAGTCGCCGCGCACGGATCTCGCCGTGATCGACCTTGGCATCAGCGGGAACCGCCTGCTGAGCGATTCCCCTTGCTATGGCGAGGCGCTCGAGCGGCGCTTTGGCCGCGACGCGCTTGGCCACGCGGGCGTGAAGACGGTGGTGCTGCTCATCGGCATCAACGACATCAACTTCCAGGCGATGCCGGCGCGCTCGGGACTCGATTGCGACTTTCCTCATACGCATGTGGACGCGAACGACCTGATTGCGGGCTATCGGCGCGTGATCGCGCAGGCGCACGGGCGCGGTGTGCGCATCCTCGGCGCGACGCTGACGCCGGCGTCGCTGCCGCCCGAGCGTGAGGCGATTCGCACTGCGGTGAACCAGTGGATCCGGACGAGCGGGGCCTTCGACGGCGTGGTGGACTTCGACGCCGCGCTGCGCGACCCGGCCGATCCGGTGCGCCTGCGCTCTGGCTATGACAGCGGCGACCACATCCACCCGAGCGACTCGGGCTACGCGGCGATGGCCAACGCGGTGCCGCTCGGGGTGCTTGGCGGGAAGTAAGGAAATTTTCGCGCCGCCCCCTTGCGGGGCGACGCTGGCGGGGTTAAGATTCGCCCCCTTCGCAGTTCGATGTCTCTGACATCCGGGTTTGCGAAGGCCGCCGCGGAAACCGGCGGACGCAGGAGTCGACAGCTTTTTAAGCGGTAAGCGAAAAAAAGGGGTTGACGAAGCGGAAAAGATTCTTCATAATCTCGTTTCTCTGCTGCTGACGCAGCAACGCAGAAAGAAGCCGGTAGTCAAGCAGTTCTAACGGCAACTTCGCGATCGATCTTTAAAAATTTACAGCCGATAAGTGTGGGCGCTTGATGCGGTGACGTGGCCTGACCTTGTTCTTCGGAGCGAGGTCGGGAGTAGCGAAAGTATCAAGAGTCTCACACTAAAGTAAGTCAGGTTTTTGAATTTATTCAGAACCTGTCAGCTTTGAGTGAGCGACTG